>CAMAZF010000004.1 GCA_945862985.1 Bordetella parapertussis
ATGGACTGCCCAGACAGCCTCATGTCCACGCCCAGCAGCTTGCCCTGCGCATCGAGGTGCCCCTTCATCTTGGCCATCATGATGGGGTGATAGTGGCCGTGAAGCATGTCCTCTTCGCGCGTCCAGATGAGCTTGATGGGCGTGCCCGGCATTTGTTTGGCAATGAGCACAGCCTGCGTCACATAGTCTTGAAACGCGCCACGGCGGCCAAATCCTCCACCCAGAAGCACCTTGTGCACATCACATTTGTTGGCCGGAAGGCCTGAGGCAGCCATCACCGCGGCGAAAGAGGCCTCGCCGTCCTGGGTGGGCACCCATGCCTCACAACGCTCAGGTGTGAAGAGCGCGGTTGCGTTCATCGGCTCCATCGGCGCGTGATTGAGGAAAGGATAGAAATAGGTCGATTCGATGGTCTTTGCCGCACCTTTGGCCGCGTTCGCAATGTCGCCCTGCGTGTTCCCGACGAAGGCCTGCTGAGCGGAGAGCCCCTCTTCGAGAGACTTGAGGATGTCTGCCTGTTGAATCTTGGCGTTGGGTCCCTTGTTCCACTCGATCTTGACCTTGTCCATGGCGGTCTTGGCCTGCCAGAACGTCTTCGCGACCACTGCGACAGCGTTGTCTCCGACGGAGACCACACGCACCACACCGGGCATCTTTTTGGCCTGGCTGTCGTCAAACGACTTGAGCTTGCCCCCGAACACGGGGCACTGGGTGATGGTGGCGGTGAGCATGCCCTTCATCTGAAGATCAATGCCGTAGACCTGAGCGCCGGTGACCTTATCGAGGGTGTCGAGTCGGGGAACCGATTTGCCGATGATGGTCCAGGTCTTAGGGTCCTTGAGCACGATCGACTTTTGATCTGGAACAGGGAGCTTGGCAGCGTCCGCGGCCAGGTCACCGAACCGGAAGCTTCGGCCAGATGGCATGTGAGTGACGAGGCTCTTGCGTGCTACGCACTCTTGAGCCGGCACCTTCCAACGGTTGGCCGCAGCCTGGACCAGCATGATGCGGGCTGCCGCTCCGCCCTTACGGACGTAGTCGTGAGAGGTCCGAATGCCGCGGCTGCCGCCTGTGGAGAAGGCTCCCCAAACGCGATCGCGTTTGAGGCTCTCGCCCGGGGTGGGATATTCCACTTGAACGCGTGACCAGTCGCACTCCAGCTCCTCTGCGACCAGCTGGGCCAGACCGGTGATGGTTCCCTGGCCCATCTCAGAGCGAACCACTCGAATGGAGACGGTGTCATTGGGCTGTACGACCACCCAGGCTCCAATCTCTGGCTTGGAAGCCGTCTGTGTGGAGGCAGAGGACTTGGCTGCCTGGGCTGAACTGCCGAGGCTCAGGCCAAGGGCCAGCCCCGGTCCCATGCTGGCTGCGCCGATGACGAAATGTCTGCGTGATGCGTTACGAAGGGTCATGGTCAGCTCCTTAAGCCTTTGCAGCGGTGTGAATGGCTCGGCGAACTTCTTGAAAGGTGCCGCAGCGACAGATGTTGGTCATGGCGGCGTCAATGTCCGCATCGCTGGGGTCGGGGTTCTTGTTGAGCAGGGCTGTCGCAGCCATGATCATTCCGCTCTGGCAGAAGCCACACTGTGGCACATCGAGCTCTACCCAGGCCTTCTGTACTTTCGTGAGCTGCCCGCCTTTCGCGAGTCCCTCGATGGTGGTCACTTTCTTGCCGGCCGCCGCCGACAGGGGGAGCGAGCAGCTGCGAACAGGCTCTCCGTTGATCAGCACGGTGCAAGCTCCGCACTGGGCAATGCCGCAGCCATACTTGGTGCCCGTGAGCGCGAGGTGATCTCTGAGTGCCCAGAGCAGTGGGGTATTGGGGTCTGCATTGACCTTGCGGGTCTTTCCGTTCACGGTAAGCGTAATCACAGGCGTGACCTCCTAGGAAGAAATGAGTCCATTGAATCGACAGTTGTCCTGGAGGGGCATTGGGTGTAGTCCCGATATCGAATTCTGAGGTTCGATAAAATCAGAGCATTCCCATCACTTCCTCAAGAGAGTTTGTATGTCCACCACTCGCGTGCAGTGCCATCGTTTACAAGTTGCTGAAGACCTTCATCGATTCATCGAGGCAGAGGCACTGCCTGGGACGGGGCTGTCTGCCCCTGAGTTCTGGCAGGGCTTTGACGCCCTCGTTGCAGACCTCGCACCCAAGAACAAGGCGCTGTTGGCCAAGCGTGATGCCCTTCAGTCCCAACTGGATCAGTGGCACGCAGCCCATCCGGGCCCAGTACAGGACGCCGCTGCATACAAAGCGTTTCTTGAACAGATTGGGTACCTGGTGCCTACACCAGCCAAGGTCCAAGCCACCACGTCCCATGTAGACGCAGAGCTGGCTCAGCAGGCTGGCCCGCAGCTGGTGGTTCCTATTCTCAATGCTCGTTATGCGCTGAATGCCGCGAACGCCCGCTGGGGGAGCTTGTACGACGCCCTCTATGGGACAGATGCCATACCGGAGACTGATGGCTGTGAGCGTGGCTCAAGCTACAACCCGCAACGTGGCCAGCGAGTCATTGCCTTCGTACGGCAGTTCTTGGACGAATCCGCCCCATTGGCGGACGGCTCGCACGCACATTCGACGGGCTATGCGGTGGAGGCCGGAGCACTCCAGGTGACGCTATCGAACGGGTCAAGGGTTGGATTGAAGGACCCTGCGCAGTTTGCTGGCTACACCGGAAGCACTGACGCTCCATCGGGGATTTTGTTTGCCCACCATGGCATTCATTTCGAGCTGGTGATCAATCGCGAGACCCCGATTGGGCGGAGCGATCCCGCTGGCGTGTCTGACCTCATCATGGAGTCTGCGCTCTCGACCATTCTCGATCTCGAGGATTCGGTTGCGGTTGTGGATGCGCAGGACAAGGTCCTGGCCTATCGAAACTGGCTGGGCATCCTAAAAGGCACGCTCACCGAGCAGGTCAACAAAGGAGGGAAGACGTTCACGCGTGGACTGAATCCAGATCGACTCTACATGCGGCCTCAAGGCGGTGAGCTGCGGATGCACGGGCGCTCCCTGATGTTCGTACGAAATGTGGGACACCTCATGACCAATCCTGCCATCCTCTTGACAGGTTCAGACGGTCAGACGCTCGAAATCCCTGAGGGCATCATGGATGCTGTAATCACCACGCTCATCGCCCTTCACGACCTTCAAGGTCATGGGCGACTGCCCACAGGGGAGTCGGTGCGAAACAGTCGCGCAGGCAGCGTCTACATCGTCAAGCCCAAGATGCACGGGCCTGAGGAAGTGGCGTTTGCAACAGAGCTCTTCGACCGGGTGGAGCAGCTGCTCGGTCTGCCCAATAGCACGGTCAAGCTTGGCATCATGGACGAGGAGCGGCGCACGAGCGTGAACCTGAAGGCTTGTATTGCGGCGGCAAGTAGCCGAGTGGCGTTCATCAACACTGGCTTTCTCGACCGAACGGGCGACGAGATGCACACGGCCATGATGGCCGGCCCGATGCTGCGTAAGGGCGATATGAAGTCCAGTGCCTGGATTCAATCCTACGAGCGAAACAACGTGCTCGTGGGTCTCTCCTGTGGCTTGAGGGGGCGCGCACAGATTGGCAAAGGGATGTGGGCCATGCCGGACTTAATGGCTGCGATGCTGTCGCAGAAGGCCGCACACCCCAAGGCGGGCGCCAATACGGCTTGGGTACCCAGTCCAACTGCGGCCACCCTGCATGCCTTGCACTATCACCAGGTCAATGTCTCTCAGGTTCAGCAGCAGATGGAGTCCATTGATGCGGATGCTGAGCGTGAGAGCTTGCTGGCTGGGCTGCTCACGGTGCCGGTGGTTGCCAATCCCAACTGGACAGCAGAGGAAAAACGGCAGGAGCTCGAGAACAATGCCCAGGGGATTCTGGGCTACGTGGTGCGTTGGATCGACCAAGGCGTTGGCTGTTCCAAGGTGCCCGACATCCACAATGTGGGTCTCATGGAAGACCGCGCAACCCTGCGCATTTCCTCCCAGCACATGGCGAACTGGCTGCACCACGGGGTGGTCAGCGAGCAAGAGGTGCGTGAGACCTTTGAGCGGATGGCCGCTGTGGTGGATCAGCAGAATGCGGGTGATCCGCTCTATGAAAAAATGTCAGGCCGTTTTGAACAGAGCATGGCTTACCAGGCAGCAACCGATCTCGTCTTCAAGGGCAAGGAGCAGCCCAGTGGCTACACCGAGCCTTTGCTGCATGCCTGGCGACTGAAGAAAAAGGCCTCTTGAGGGAGGTCTGGCTTTATCGACGCTTTCGGCCGACCACCCAGCCGGCCAGAAAGCCGAAGGCGAAAATGAGAATCCAGCCAATCACCATGGTTACGCCTCTTTTCTTTTCATCAGAACGGTGACTTCCGCAGAGAAGACCACCTCAGCGTTCTGGTTCTCAAGCACCCAGAGCTGTTTGCTGGCCCCGCGATCGGGCTTGGACTTTGAGGGAATTTGGTCCAGTACCTTCACGTAGCCCGTCAGGGTGTCGCCCGGGCGAACGGGTTTGAGCCACTTGAGGTCTTGTATGCCGGGGCTTCCCATGCTGGCGGTCTCAAGCATGAATGCGTCGCAGATGAGGCGCATGCAGATGCCGGCGGTCTGCCAGCCGCTGGCAATGAGCCCTCCGAAGATGCTGTCTTTTGCGGCTTCGGGATCGGTGTGAAAATACTGTGAATCGTAGGCCTGCCCGAACGCGATGATCTCCTCGGCGTCTATGGAGCGGTGGCCGAGCCGTATGACATCACCGGGCTGAAAGTCGTCGAGCGTTCTCATATGGAAAGCGTATCACCCGAGAAACTCTGGCGGGCGCTTGCGCACCCACTGGATGAACTTGTCTATTTCGGGGTGTGCGCGTAAGGCCTCCCAGCTGTTGTAGCTTCGAGCGAGTTCACGGGGCTTGAGGGCCTGATGAATCTTCTGATGACAGACTTTATGGACCAGGTACTTCTCCTTGCCCCCTTGGGATCTCGGAACGAGATGATGCTCATCGATGGTGGGCCCACGCACCAGTTCACGTCCGCAGAGCGGGCAGTCTTGGGCCTCCTCGGGTAGGATGTCCTCCCCAGCGGAGGTCTGACCCTCTCTCCATCGCAGTGATCGTTTTGAAACCATGGACGCATGATGCAGAACATTTCGATTGAAATCATCTCAGACGTCGTCTGCCCTTGGTGCTATGTGGGATTGGCGAATCTGCGTCAAGCGATTGCCCATGCCGAGCAGCGTCAGCCGGGGATGAGCGAGCGAGTTCGCGTGCAGTGGAGTCCCTACATGCTCAACCCCGATCTGCCCTCACAGGGTATTCCTCGCACGGACTACCTCATGGGGAAGTTCGGCACCACCAGTCTGGAGCGCTTCGGGAGGGTTCAGGCGGCGGCGCAGAACGCTGGGCTGCCGCTGCGACTTGACCTGATTCAGGTCCAGCCCAATTCGCTAGACGCGCATGTGCTGGTGGCTGCAGCAGGCGATCAGGGCCATGCGTTGACGGACCACTTGTTTGAGGCGTTTTTTGTAGAAGGGCGAGACATCTCCAAGCGAGAGGTCTTGCTTGACGTCTGCGAGACGGCCGGCTTCGATCGGGCTCGTGCAGAGGCGGCCCTTGCGGATGCCTTGTTGGTCAAGCGGGTGCGCCACATTGCAGATGAATGGCGCGAACATGGAGTCTCGGGCGTTCCCACCTTTGTGATCCAGTGCGAGGACCGCCAGCAGGTCCTCCATGGCGCCGTCTCTCATGCCGTCATGCTGGATACCTTTTACGCCTTGGGGGCACTCTAGACCGTGCTGCTCGTTGGTCTCGAGTGGGCGGCCGCTGGGCTCGGTCTACTTGGCGTGATTCTGGGCTTTCAACAGCGTCGCTCCACCTGGCTTGCTTGGCTGATCTCGAGCGTGCTCTACCTGGGCCTCACCTGGCATTGGGCACTCTTTGGTCAGACCCTCGTCATGGCGGCCTTTACGGGCATTTCCATCTGGGGCTATCTGAGATGGGGACAAGACTCCACTCTGAAAACGGTCATTCCATCTCGCGGCGCGATCTGGTTCTCCATCTCTACGACCTTGTTGTTGGCCTTTGTTTTTTCGGGCGTGCTGGAGCAGAGCGGCTCTGCCGATCCGACGCTTGATGCTGGCATTGCAGCGCTGAGCCTCTGGGCCATGGTTTGGACCGCTCGTAAACATGAGGCCTGCTGGCTGCTCTGGCTGGTGGTCAATCTGCTGTCGATGGGTCTCTACGGCTCGCAGTCGCTCTGGCCCACGGTGGGCTTGTACGCGGTTCAGGCAGTGCTCTCTGGTGTGGGCCTGATGCGCTGGAGGGCGATGAGAAGCCCCTCTGTGGCGTTGTGAGTCGATGTTGGTGCGGCCGTGGCTTGTCTCCGTGTTGGGCGGCGAATGTACCGGCAAGACCGAGCTCTGCCATGCCCTGGCTGAGCGTCATCTTGGGCTGACCTTTGAAGAAACGCTTCGTGCATGGGTAGAGCGGATGGGTCGTGCGCCCCATCAGCACGAGCAAGAGGCACTCTTTGACACTCAGTGTGAGCAAGAGCGCCGGGCCATTGAGCGTGCCCGCTCAGCAGAGGCCAGGCTGGTGTTGGTGGACTCTGGCCCGCTCATGACGGCGGTTTATAGCCAGGTTTATTTCTCCGACGACAGTCTGCTTCACCAGGCATTGCAATGGCAGGGTCGGTACGACCTGACGCTGGTCTGTTCCGATGACCTTCCGTGGATTCCTGATCCGGGCCAGAGGGACGGTGAAGCGTATCGAGCTCGCGCACAAGCTGCACTGCGCGCTGCGCTTGGAGTGGATTTTCCAGGGCTCGTCGCAGAGGTACATGGCCTTGGGCGGCAGCGGGTCTTGCTTGCTTCTGCGGCCATTGAGCGACTAAACTTCGTACGTCGCTAGGGGTCCCGAAAAGCCGCAGTTGCGGTCCTTGTACGAGGCGGGTGAGACATACCCTTTGAACCTGATCGAGTTAAGACTTGCGCAGGGAAGCGGAGACCGTTCGTTCTGACCCTGTCCCTCGGCCTCTGCCTCCCTCATTTATTGGAGAGCACACATGGCCATGGCTTCAGATCTTCCACTCGAAAGGCTGATGAGATTCAGCCTCTGTTGCGCGCTGGCCGCATGCTCGTCGGCTGTTGGCGCAACGCCTGTTGCAAGAGACGTGCAGGAGGTCGAGATTGTGGGAGACCGGGGCAGGGGGCTCGCACGCGTCTCCGACCTGCTCGCTCCCATCACGGGGTCTGACTGGCTCCGTCAGCCCAGCAGCCTCTCGGTGATCAACGTTCGAGAGGGCAAGGCCCTGGGTGCGCAGCGCATGGTCGATCTGATGCAACGGGACCCGTCGGTCGAGCTGAACTATGCGCCCTTGGGCTACTACGAGAGTCTTCAGGTGCGGGGATTTGCCGTAGATCCCGTGCTCGGTTATCGGGTGAACGGACTGCCCGTCGTCGGTGAGATGCCGTTCTGGATGCGCACCTACGACACCCTCGAGTTCGTACGAGGACCTGTAGGTGCTTGGCTGGGTGCCGGCGCCGGGGGAGGGCTCATCAACCTGGTGACCTTGCGACCAGGGGCAGACCGAGTTCTGGAGGTGCAGGCGCAGAACCATGGCGGGTCCTCTGTAGCCCTGGATGGCAGTTGGCGCTTGTCTGGTGGGGCGTCAGCTCGGCTCGTCCTGGAGAATGCACGACTGCGGCCAGAGGCTCAGGCGGCTCGAGGCAATGCTCAGGGTGCCTCGCTGAGCGTAGATGGCAGCCTGGGTGCATGGGAGTTTGAGGGCGACCTCCAACATCGCAGGCAGTCCCAGATCACGCAGCCTGGTTCACAGCTTTTGGGCGGACAATCGCTTGCACCACTGAATCCAGACCTGGTGCTTGGATATTCAGCCTGGTCTGAGCCCACCACCTTCCACTCAGACCTCGCGCAGATCCGACTCTCTCGACCCCTCCCGGAGCTTGCCGCAGGCTGGCGAACGCAATGGGGACTCTCGCGTCATGAGGTGCGAACAGACGACCGGAGCAGCTTCCCCTGGGGCTGCTCAAATGGCACCGATCCTTACTATCTCTTCTGTTCGAATGGGGACTTCACCCTCTGGGACTATGCCAGCCTGAATGAGCGTCGTTCAGTGAATGGCGCACAAGCGATTGCCTATGGCCCTCTGAGGGTCTTGGGGTGGCCAGGACAAGCCAGCACCGGCCTCGCTGCTTTGCGTCGATCTACGCACCTGCCGAGCTATCGCTGGCAGCCAACGGACGCGGGGTATGTGGACACCGGAAATGTATTCGCCGAACAATGGTCCGGTTCGCCACTTCCCGCGGCATCTGTGGATGCCTTCCGCTCGGTGGTGCAGCAGCGCTCAGCATGGCTCTCCTGGACCGGTCGAGGTCGCGGCGGCCTGCTCCCGCAGCCCAGCCTCACCCTGAGATCGGTCACGCTCAAGCAGGGCTATGAGAGTGCATTCTGGACACCGAGACCTTGGACATCTGTGTCGGAGTCCCGGCTGCTTGGGGCAATCGGGCTGAGCGTTTCTCCGAGCGACCATCAGCGCTGGAGCATCAGCTGGCGCGAAGATCTGGAAGCGGGTCAGCGCGTGCCGGTCACGGCCGCGAATGATGGCGAATTGCTTGCGCCTCGGGTGTTGCAAGCGCTGGAGCTGGGCTACAAATGGCGTGGCGCTGGCGCAAATCGACTGTCACTCACCGTTTTTCACAGCGAGCGGCCCTATGACCTTCGACTGGATGAAAGCCCACTTGCGCCCTGGCCAGGGCCCTATCTTCGTCGAGGTCGGGAATCGCGCACAGGCTTCGAATGGGTGACGCAGACTGAGCTGACATCGGCCTGGATGCTTGAATGGACGGGCAGTTGGATCACCTCTCGCATCACCGAGACGGGTCTGAACTGGCTCGATGGGACCGAGGTTTCTAATCTGCCTCGTCTTCGCACCCGCCTGCAGATGAGTCGCACCGAGACAGAGGACACTCCTGGCCTACAGCTTGCGTCGACCGTCGTTTCCCCACGATGGGCCAACCGTGGAGAGGGCATTCGACTCCCAGGGCATGTGCGGCTGGACGCGGGCATGAGCCTCCCGACAGCCTGGACGGGTCGTCATCTTCGGGTCCAGATCGCGGTCCAGAATCTGCTGGATCGTCGCTATTGGGCCGATGCCTCTGAGTTCTTGGGTGATGCATATCTGACGCCAGGGCAGGGCCGAATCGTCTCTCTCAATCTCTCTGTTCCCCTGTAAAAGTGCTAGCCTTTCGCTTTCTTGCCTAGGGAGTGGAAAGGTGCCAACGCAGGTTTCTGAGAACGCGGTTCGGGTGCTCAAGCAGTTCCGTGTGATCTTTCGTTCGGTGAAAGAACACTACCGCCGGGTGGAGCGTGTGACAGGTTTGTCAGGGTCTCAAGTGTGGGCGCTGGCGCTGATACAGGAGTTCAAGGGCATTCGCCCAGGAGAGCTCACGGAACGCCTTGCCATGCACCAGTCTACGGCGAGCAACATTGTTCGACACCTGGTGGCCCAAGGCTACGTGGTGCGAGAGCGAAATCTGGACGACGCGCGCGCCTTTGAACTGACCTGCACAGACAGAGGCCGAGAGCTGCTCGCGCGGGTGCCAGAGCCCAAAGCCGGGGTGCTGGTGAATGCGCTGACTGAAATGCCTCAGGCCTCCATTTTGCAGCTTGAGGGGCATCTAGACCATGTCATCGCCCGCATGGGAGGCTCCGCCTCAGAGGGCGATGGCCTCAAGCCTGTGGGTCTTTAGTCTCGCTGCCTTTGCGCGGCTTCACTTTGAAGTGAGCATGTCGACGAAGTAAGAAGTCCAGGATCATCTTCATCCAGATCGTTGAGCCCGCAACCGCCGTCCAGCTGTCAAAGGGCATCCCCGCAAAGATGATCCCGAAGATGACCCATCCAAGAATGCCTGCGCCCACCAGGTTCACCACAGCCGAGAACGGCGCAAACTTCGCCTGATTCTCCGGCGGCTCTCCATTTTTGAGCGCCACATCCGAGACATCACGCTTGATCAGAATTTTGTAAGCGGCCCTGGACCAGAAATAGGTGATGGGGAAAAGGGCAATGAACAGAATCCAGTTCAGAGCCACGCTCATGTCGAACATCATCAGACGCTTCTCCCAATAAAAAAGCCCCACCAGTGTAACCGGTGGGGCTTGAGTTCAGACTGAACCGCTGTTGAGCTTAGTGCGCTCCGTCAACGGCTTTGGAGCCGCGAGGAATCCGCACATTTTCGACCATGTGCTGAATGTGCTCGGGGGGCTCCGGGGTGACCTTATCTACTGCGAAGGCCACGATGAAGTTGGCCAATGCGCCGATTGCACCGAAGGCCTCAGGCGTGATTCCGAAGAAGCTGTTGGCGCCACCGATGACGTCGAGGTACTCCGTGCCCTTGATGAAGAAGACGCCCTTGTGTGCAAACACGTAGAAGAGCGTGACCAAGAGGCCCACGATCATGCCGGCCATGGCGCCCTCTTTGTTCATCTTCTTCGAGAAGATGCCCATCATGATGGCAGGGAAGAGCGTGGAGGCTGCAATACCAAAGGCCAGGGCCACGGTTCCTGCTGCAAAGCCTGGGGGGTTCAGACCCAGATAGCCCGCAATCACAATGGCAACCGCCATCGAGATCTTACCGGCCATCACTTCACCCTTCTCACTGATATTGGGGGCGAAGATGCCTTTGACCAGGTCATGAGAGATGGCTGAGGAGATCGCCATCAACAGACCCGCAGCCGTGGAGAGTGCAGCAGCCAGACCACCAGCCGCGACCAGCGCAATCACCCAGTTGGGCAGCAGCGCAATCTCGGGGTTGGCCAGCACGATGATGTCGTTGTTCACGGTGAGCTCGTTGCCCTTCCAGCCAGCCGCCTCGGCTTTGGCCAGGAACTCGGTGTTCTTCGACTTGTCGTTGTAGTACTGGATGCGGCCATCACCGTTCTTGTCGGTGAACTTCAGCAGACCAGTGGCTTCCCAGCGCTTCATCCAGTCAGGACGCTCTTCTGCCTTGATGGAGGACTCTGCTGCAAACACGTCACCGCCAGTTTTCACCACGGGGGTGATGGTGGCATGCAGGTTCATACGGGCCATGGCGGCCACTGCAGGGGCTGTGGTGTACAGAATGGCGATGAAGACCAGCGCCCAGCCTGCTGATGAACGCGCAGCAGCGACGTTCGGCACGGTAAAGAAGCGCATGATCACGTGGGGCAGGCCTGCCGTACCGATCATGAGCGACACGGTGTAGACGAACATGTTGAGCGTGCTGCCAGGAACGGATGTGGTGTAAGCGCCAAATCCGAGGTCGTTCACGATCTGGTTGAGCGTGAGCAGCAGGGATTTGTCGGTACCCGTCATGTCGGAGCCCAAGCCCAGCTGAGGGATGGGGTTGCCGGTCAGAGTGATCGAGATGAAGATCGCAGGGATCACGTAAGCGAAGATCAGCACGATGTACTGGGCCACCTGCGTGTAGGTAATGCCTTTCATGCCGCCGAACACTGCATAGGCGAACACAATGCCCATACCGACATAAATTCCGGTCTCGCTAGAAACACCCAGGAAGCGCGAGAACGCTACACCCACGCCGGTCATCTGGCCAATGATGTAGGTGATGGAGGCCACCAGCAAGCAGATCACTGCAACAGTTGAAGCGCCTTGGGAGTAAAAGCGATCTCCGATGAACTGGGGCACCGTGAACTTGCCGAACTTGCGAAGGTAGGGAGCCAGTAAGCAGGCCAGCAGCACATAGCCGCCCGTCCAGCCCATCAGGAACAGGCCGCCGCCGTATCCCATGTAGGCGATGAGGCCGGCCATGGAGATGAAGGAGGCTGCAGACATCCAGTCTGCTGCGGTGGCCATCCCGTTCAGCACGGGGTTGACCTGGCCGCCTGCTGCGTAGAACTCGCTCGCCGAATCAGCACGTGCCCAGATGGCGATGCCGATGTAGAGCGAGAAGGTCAGCCCTACGACCAGGTAAATGGTGGTTTGAAGATCCATGAATGGGCTCCTTATTCTTCGTGAACGTCAAATTCGCGGTCGATCCGGTTCATCTCTTTGGCGTACCAAAAGATGAGGGCCACGAAGATATAAATGGAACCCTGGTGGGCGAACCAAAAGCCCAAGGGATATCCGCCTAACTGCACACCGTTGAGTGCTTGGGCAAAGATAATGCCGGCACCAAAGGAGCACAGAAACCAGATCACAAGCACTTTCGTGATCAGGTTCAGGGTTGCCTTCCAATAACCCTGTGCACTGGTCTGATCCATGAGATCTCCTCTCCTCGTTATTTAATGAATATGTACTGCAGGCGCATTGATAACATGGGAAATATGAGTTGTCATCGGGGGAGAACTAGAGGATGTCTTTTGCGCTGCAGCACGATTTGAGTGAATTGGACCTCAATCTTCCGGTCGGAAGCTTGATTCGACGCGGCATTGTGACAACTTCTCCTGACGCTGCGCTGAGTCAAGTGTTTGTGCAAATGCACAAGTCCGGTGTTGGTTCTATCGTGGTGACGGAGGGGGGGAAACCCTTAGGCATTCTCACACGATACGATTTGATTAGCCGCGTTTTGGTCCCTCAGCTCGATTTGTGCACGCCCATCTCGGCCATCATGAGTCGCGGTGTGCATTGCGTGGACGCGCAGGCCTTGGTGATCGACGCCATGCTCATGATGGCCAAGCTGGGGGTTCGACATCTTCCCGTGCAGGAGTCAGGCGTCTTGGTGGGCATGGTGTCTGAGCGTGATCTGGTTGCCTTTCACCGCACCAGTCTGCCCAGTCTTTCTGCATCGATTGAACGGGCCCAGAGCCTAGAAGATCTCAGAGGCGTCTCAGACCGAGTCCGCTGCTTAGCTGGCCGCCTTTTGGGGCAGGGGCTGTCGGCGACTTCGCTCGCCCGATTGGTGAGCCACCTGAACGATGCAATGACGCGTCGTGTCATCGATCTGGAGCTCGCCAAAGGAATGGCAAATGCGGAGCCCCTTCCTCCCTGGGCATGGCTTGCTCTGGGTTCGGAGGGCCGCGAGGAACAGACCATTGCAACGGATCAAGACAACGCCATCGTCTTCGTTGGAGAGGGTGAGGTCTACCGTGACCGATTCATGCAGCTTGCGGGTCGGATCAATGATGCGCTGGGGTTTATTGGCTTTCCGCTCTGTAAAGGCGGAGTCATGGCCCGAAACGCGAAGTGGTGCCGAAGTCTCGAGGAATGGAAGGCCGCGATCGAGGGCTGGATGAGGCGACCTGAGCCAGAGGCAGTCCTAGACTCACACACCTTCTTGGACTTTCGTGCGCTCTATGGCGATGTAGGGCTGTCAGATCAACTTCGGCAGTGGTTTCTCTCGGAGGTCTCAAGTCAGGGCCGCTTCCTGCGGGTTCTGGCAGAAGACTCGCTTCGCTCCAGTGTGAGCCCCTTGCCCTCTTTGCTGCTGCTTACCGGATTGGCACGCTGGCTGAGACGGCGCGGCCTCAAAGTGGAGTGGATGTCACCGCGGATGGTGGATATCAAGCGAATTGGCACTGCGCCTGTCGTGGCCTGGTCTCGGGCATTGGCTTTTCTCGCTGGCGTGCAAGATGTGTCCACTGATGGCCGTCTGGCGGGCCTGCACATGAGTGGACGGATGCAGCTGAGTGAGGTGCAGGTGGTTCGAGAGGCCTTTGATCGCGTTCAGCGCTTCCGGCTGAGGGCGCAGCTGGACCCGGTGGGTGCAGACAACGTCATTGACCTTGATGCCTTGAGCTTTCACGAGGTGACGCAGCTGACAGAGGCTCTCGCCCATCTGTCAAACCTGCGTCACTCTGTGCAACTGGCGTTTCGGATCTAGTGGGTTATAGGTCGCCCAGCAGCTGGAACGCAAGGATCGTCACGATGGTGGGGCCCAGTGCGGCCAGGAATAAAGCCCCTGGACTGATGGTCTCTCCGTCGAAGTAGCGCTTCAGAACGGACGCTCCGGCCGGGTTCGGCGCATTCGCAATGAGCGTTAAGCCTCCACCCGTGACCGCACCTGCAACCACTGCATACTTGAACTCCGGCGAGAGTCCATCCACCAGCGAGGCCAGATAGGTGAGTGCCGCGTTGTCAGTGATCGCAGTGAGCGCCGTGGCACCGTAGTAGACCGTGGTGGGGCTCATTTGCGTGAGCAGAGGCTGCAGCCACCAGGCCTGCAGGCCACCCAGGAACACCAGGCCAGCCAGGAAGAAGGCCACCAAGAGACCCTCCCGAAGGATGAGACGGTCTTGGTGCTCGTTATAGGCGGTTGCAATGCCCATGAAGACGAGGAAGATCCCCAGGAACACGGGGGGGTGGTGTGCAAACACCACGACCCCAGCGATCAGCGCGAGGTGAATGAGGGTGAGACCAAAGGGCACTTTCGGGGTCGAGTCCACCGACATGGCACCCGAGCGGATCGCTTCTCCCACGCCTTTGAGGTAGCCTCGGAAAAGATAGGTGACGATGGCGGCGTTGATGAGCACTGCAATCAAAGCCTTCCAGCCAAAATGCGTGAACATAAATGGCGTGTCCCAGCCCCATTTCGCAGCCACCATGAGCACGGGTGGCGCTGCAAAGTGGGTGAAGGTTCCACCAATGGAGATGTTGACGAACAACACACCGATGGTGCCGTACTTGAACGCATTCGGCGCTTCGGACCTGAAGTATTTCTGCGCGAGCAAGAGCGCCGCCAAGGTCATGGCGGCTGGCTCGGTGATGAAGGATCCTAGGACGGGCACCAGCGTGAGCAGGAGGAAATAGTTCACCAAGGCGTAGTTGCCAGGAATGGCCTTGGTGAGGGTCTCCGTGATCTGCTGCGCGAACACCATGACTGGGCGGCTCGCCGCAATCACCATGATGGCGAAGACAAACAGGGGTTCGGTGTAGTTACGAGAATCTGCATAGCCCGTGGCCTGGCCGAATCCTTCCGAGAACATGATCCAGCTAAACAGGACGATGGACCAGAATCCGAAAACGGCCTCGACCTCTGCGAGTAAGTGAAAGAGCCCATGATGGCTGGGGAACTTATGGCTGAGCTTCTCGAAGTACTTGGTCGAAAAAGTGTGCAATACCGCGATTGCAAATAGGACTGCCGCTACCACCTCGGTGGTGTGGCTGAGTGCTACTGAGGTTGTTGCACCGGCCATAGTGATCTGTGCTCCTTTGGGAAGTGTGGTCTGGATTGTAAACTCGAACCATGCGAATTCATGTGGCGTCTGACCTGCACCTCGAGTTTCTACACCGGCAGTTCCCGAGTTACCTTCGGATTGATCGCCTGCATGCGCCGTGGGCTGATGTGCTTGTGCTGGCGGGAGACATTCATAACGGAACAGAGACCATCACGCTGTTTAAAGACTGGCCCTTGCCTGTTTTCTATGTGCTGGGTAACCATGAGTTCTTTGACCAGGCCATTGAACCTGCGATTGATGCGTTGAGATCCTGTGCGGAGGGGACATCGGTTCGGGTCCTTTCAAGAGACGCCGTGACTTACGAGGGGGTTCGGTTTCTCGGGTGTACCTTATGGACCGATTACGAGCTCATGGGTTCCCGTGGCGGCAAAACACGCGCCATGATGGCCTGTGAGGCTGGGCTTGCGGATCACCGGAAGATCAAGGGCGTACACAAAGTCGGCGAGCGGTTTTCCGCCGAGCGCGCGCTTGCCTTGCATGAACGTGACCGACGGTGGCTTGCTGAGCAGTTGGCCTTGCCCTTTGCGGGGTCAACCGTGGTCATCACCCATCACGGGCCACACCCCGGCAGTATTCATGAGCGATTCGAGGGGAATCCGTGTAATCCTGGCTTTATCTCGGATCTCACCCCTCTGGTCGAGCAGGCCGATGCCTGGATACACGGACACGTTCACGACAGTTTCGATTATCGTGTCGGCAAGTGCAGGGTGGTTGCGAACCCTGGGAGCTATGCAGGGGGTCTAAAGCGTGCAAAAACGCCAGCGGACTTGGTCTGGGAGAATGCTCACTTTGACCCTCAGAAGCTCATTGAGATCTAATGCTCATCCCGCCCGGATGACGAAATAGGTAGACGTACGGGACTTAAAATCCCGAGCCGCAAGGCGTGCGGGTTCGATTCCCGCTCCGGGCACCATCCCTCCACCGGCTACTCAAACCAGCGAAGCGTCTTGAAAAGCCTCTTGGTTTGAGAGGTAGATCGTCCACCCCTGGAGGGCCTGTGCCTTTCGGAGCTTGTCTTGCACAGGACCTTTGAGCTCCGCCAATGCGAGTTCCACCGCTTGGCTCTGGAGCCGCATTTTCAGTTTGATGAGCCCATCCAAGGCCGTGGCATCGATGTCGCTCACGCTCGCCATGCTGAGCACCAGCACGCGAGGGGCATGGACTTGTTCGCCGAGATGCCTGATCAGTTCGTCATGGATGCGATCCCAGTTGCCAAAAAAGAGGTTTGCATCAATACGGACCATCAATAGCCCCGGCCGTGTCTCAACTTGGTGACGGCTGAGATTCCGAAAATGCTCGGTACCTGGGATGCGTCCGATGACTGCGATGTGCGGCCGGCTCTGGCGCCACAGCAGCCCCAGGATGGAGACTGCAATCCCTGCGATGATCCCTGTCTCCACGCCCAAAATGAGCACACCGACGAAGGTCAGAATCCAGCTGAGGGCGTCTACCCTGTCATATTGCAGAAGCCTCGGAAGCGATTTTGCGTCAATGAGGGTCGCCACAGCCACCATCACAAGCGCCGACAACGCGGTGAGTGGAAGGCTGTCTAAAATTTGGCCGAGCCCAACGAGAACCAAGAGCATGAGGCCGGCCGAGTAGACCCCTGCCATGGGGGTCTGGGCGCCACCTTCGAGGTTGACCACCGAACGCGAGAGACCTCCCGTGACTGGGAAGGCGCCGCTCAAGCCGGAGGCGAGGTTTGCTGCGCCCAACCCGAGCAGCTCAGCATTGGGGTCTACCTGGGTGGGGCGTCGCTCAGCAATGGCTCGGGCCATCGAGACACTCTCGATGAATCCGACGAGGGCAATCAGCAGTGCAGAGGAGAACAAGGCCAAGGCATGATCAGGCCAGGTGAGGACCTGTTGCATGGTGACCCCGAGTTGCGAGAGCCCCGTTGGAATGGTGCCCACCACCTGAATGGTTCCTGCGGGGTCGATCCAGGGGGCTGCGATGGCAGCAAAGAGAAGGACGAATAGGGGAGCAGCCTTTGTGAGGAGGTCTCGCCAGAGTCCCTGCATGCCAAGCCCCCTCACGATGCTGCCCGCATAGCGTCGACTCAAGAGCAGCAGGATGAGGCAGATGAAACCCAAAAGGAGGGTAGGGGGATTGATGGATGGGAGGTTCTGCGCCAGTGCGCCGATGAGTGCTAACGCATGGTCTCCTGTTACTCGTACACCACTGAGGCTGCCCATCTGACCGAGCATGATGAGAATGGCCGCGCCGGATATAAACCCGCTCATGACGGGATGGCTCAAGAGGCTCGCAATGAAGCCAAGGCGAAAAAGGCCCATGACGAAAAGCATCACCCCAGAGAGCACTGCCAGTAGGGCGGCCAGCGCAATCCACTCGGGGCTTCCTGGACTCGCCACCGGGCTCAGAGCACTCATGGTCATGGCCGATGCAATGGCGACTGGTCCGACTGCCAGTGCCGGGCTGCGTCCGAAGGCTGCATAGGCGAGCAGCGGAAAGATGCTCGCGGCCAGTCCGATGTGGGCAGGCACCCCCGCGAGCAGAGCATAGGCCAGGCTCTGCGGAATGAGCATCAGCGTGACCAGCAGGGCGGCGGGAAGATCCCCCGCGAGGGCCGTCCGCCAGGACTGCTCCTGTCGCCAAGGGGCGAACCAGGCGGCCACGGACGGTTGAGTCCTTGTCTACTCGGGGACGTCTTGGCCGAGAGATTTGGCCAAGGAGATCAGACCAATACACCGATTGCCGGAGCGACAGTAGGCCAGCATGGGTGTGGGAAGCTCCTTCATGAGGCGTCCCATCTCAATGGCTTGGTCGTCCGTATGTCCACCGGACGAGACTGGATGGTAGGCGAACCGGATGCCCTGTGCCATGAGCGCGGCTGCAATATCGGACTGGGTGGGCTGTCCGCTGCCAGGGCCGTCCTCATGATCTGGGCGGTTACAGATCACGGACTGGAACCCCGCAGCTTTGATGGCGGCGATGTCGTCTGGTGTGACCTGTGGCGCAACAGCGAGTTTGGGAGTAAGCCAGCGGTGTGCAAAAGTCATGCGATTTCCTCAGCGTGGGGTGGGTGGCAGGCCTGACCACAGTAGAGACCGTAGAGCGTTTCAAGAACGGTGGCGGCGGCCAAGTGGTGCAATGAATAATAAATCTGTTTTCCGTCGCGCCGAGTGCTCACCACGCCCTCTCTGCGGAGCACCCCAAGTTGTTGGGAGAGGGTTGGCTGACGGATGCCTGTAAGCGATTCCAGGTGGCCGACGTTCGCCTCTCCCTGCGAGAGCTGGCAGAGCAACATGAGGCGGTCCTCATTGGCGAGGAGCCGAAGAAGAGAGCAGGCCTGTCCGGCGGATTCGCGGAGTTGACTGAAGTCAAGATCTTGGTCCATGGTTCGGTTATTCTATTTTCAAATAATCTATAAGTAAATAAACCGACAGGCAGGCCATGACCAATCCAATCCAGACACTGGTTCAGAGCTTCTTTGATCCACAGACCAGCACGTTTAGCTACGTGCTGGCTGATCTCCCCTCCAGGCGCGCAGCCGTCTTGGATGCGGTGCTTGATTTCGATCCTCGATCCGGCCGCACCAGCCGTCACAGTGTCGATAAGGTGGTTCGTTTCCTTCAGCAGCAGGGCCTCACCCTGGACTGGATTCTTGAGACTCACGCGCATGCGGATCATCTGTCTGCGGCCGCATTGCTTCGGGAAGAACTGGGCGGGAAGGTCGCGATCAGCGCGGCCATTTGTGAGGTCCAAGAGGCCTTTAAGCGCATCTATAACTTCGACTCCAGCTTCTCCACCGACGGGTCAGATTTTGATCGGCTTCTCCAAGATGGCGATGTTCTAGAGCTTGGCGCACACCCGCTGACTTTCTGGCATATCCCAGGTCATACACCAGCCGACGGGGCGTATCTCTTCGATGGGAACCTGTTCGTCGGCGACAGCCTTTTCATGCCCGATGTGGGAACTGCACGATGTGATTTCCCGGGTGGCAGCGCGCAGCAGCTTTGGCGCTCCATCCAGCGCATCCTGCAATTGCCTCGCGAAACTCGCCTTTACTTCTGCCACGACTACCCACCGGGGGATGATCGACCGATCAGTGACAGCTGTACCGTTGGAGATCAGCTGAGCTCCAACATTCATGTACGGGAAGGAACGACCGAATCGGCCTTCGTGGAGATGCGAACCACACGGGATCAAACGCTCTCCATGCCGACGCTCATCCTTCCAGCCATCCAAGTGAATCTGCGCGCAGGCAAGCTGCCGCCAGCGGAGTCGAATGGCCAACGCTATCTCAAAATTCCCCTCAATCAGCTCTAGAAAGGAGCCGGTATGTTTCAGAAAAATATGGGTAGTCTTGATCGGATCATTCGCATCGTCGCGGGGCTTGCCCTGGTCGCCGCTGCAGCCTCCGAGTCACTGGGTGCGTGGGCATACATCGGTATCGTTCCTATTGTGACCGCTGCTTTGGGGAGTTGCCCTGCGTACTCCTTGTTGGGCTTTCGGACGTGCCGGGCCCCCAATCAGGGGCCTTCTGCCTGAGCTGCGGAAACATGGAGTCCAACAGAGACTTTCCCTGCTCCAGCACGAAGTAGCGGAAAGCCTCTGCAGCGAGAGACATGGTCTTTCCACTTCGGTTGACGACATGCCAGATTCGCACCACTGGCGTGTCGGCCACCCGGAGCACCGCCAGCTCACCATGCGTCGTCTCCAGGCCCACTGTGTGAAGTGAGACGAAAGAGATTCCCAGTCCGGCCATGACGGCCTGCTTGATCGTTTCGTTCGAGGACATTTCGATGGTGGATAGGGGGCGAAACCGATGGGCCTCAAAGAAGGCCTCCATCACCGCGCGTGTTCCAGATCCAGGCTCGCGCACCATGATTTCCTCCTGGTCCAGCATGTGAATGGGCGTTGGACCCTGACCCACCAGGCGGTGGTTCGGGGCTGCAATGAATCCGTGAGGATGGTCTGCAAAGGGTTCAGCCCGAACGTCCAAGTCTCTGGGGGGCTTGCCCATGATCGCAACATCGATGTCCCCTGCCCGAAGGAGTTTGATCAGCTCCTCTCGGTTGCGAACCTGAATGACCACCTGAATGCCAGGATGCTCCTCACGAAAGGCGGCGAGCAGGCGGGGCAGGATGTATTTTGCAGTACTGACCAGGCCAATGACGAGATTTCCTGTCTGCACGCCTTGGAGCTTACTCATCATGTCCTCGGCTTCCTTGAGGGCCCCTAAGACCCTTCTCGCGTACACCAAGAAGTATTCGCCCGCACTGGTCAGGGCCACGCCCCGCCCCTGTTTCATGAAGAGGGGAATGCCCAGGTCTTCCTCGAGATCCCGCATCTGCATGGAGACCGCGGGAGCGGTCAGGTGCATTTCATCCGCCGCACGGGCGAAGCTGCTGTGACGGGCGGCGGACACAAAGATCCGCAGTTGTCGCAAGGACAAATTCTTCATGAGGTCTCCTCCTGCCTGCTGCATAAGTGCAGCTTATGGTTTTGGTCAGCAAAAGTGACTTTACCTTACTGGTGCCCTTTTCTACAGTCCTTATCAGTATTTCGCTGACAACAAAGGAGAACAGCATGGCAGCAGAAGGACGCGTCACAGACATCAAAGAGCGCTACAAGGGGGGCGTGCTGAAGTACAAGCAGATGGGATACTGGCGCCCAGACTATGAGCCCAGTGCAACGGACACCGTTTGCCTTTTCCGCATCACGCCGCAAGAAGGGGTGGATCCAGAGGAGGCTGCTGCTGCGGTGGCAGGCGAATCTTCTACGGCCACCTGGACCGTGGTTTGGACAGATTTGCTCACGGCGCACGAAAGCTATCAGGCCAAGGCCTTCCGCGTGGACAAAGTGCCCAACACAGGGCCAGGCACCAACACCGAGCAACAGTATTTTGCATATGTGGCGTATGACCTGATTCTGTTTGAAGACGGGTCCATCGCGAACATGACGGCATCCCTGATTGGTAACGTCTTCTCGTTCAAGCCTTTGAAGGCTGCTCGTCTTGAGGACATCCAGATTCCGGTTGCTTATGTGAAGACGTTCAAGGGCCCTCCCACCGGCATCATTGTTGAGCGCGAGCGCCTCGACAAGTACGGCCGTCCGCTGCTGGGTGCCACCATGAAGCCCAAGCTTGGACTCTCGGGCCGTAACTATGGTCGAGTGGTTTATGAGGGCTTGACCGGCGGTCTGGACTTCACGAAGGACGACGAGAACATCAACAGTCAGGCCTTTATGCACTGGCGCGACCGGTTCCTTTACTGCATGGATGCGGTGAATAAGGCACAGGCCAACACGGGTGAAGTCAAGGGCCACTACCTCAATGTGACTGCTGCAACTATGGAGGAGATGTATGCCCGCGCCGAATTTGCGCGTGATCTCGGCTCCAACATTGTCATGATTGACTTGGTAATTGGCTGGACGGCGATTCAGTCTATGAGCACCTGGTGTCGTGCAAACGACATGATTCTGCACATGCACCGCGCAGGCCATGGCACCTACACCCGCCAACGTAATCACGGCGTGTCTTTCCGTGTCATCGCGAAGTGGCTCCGCCTCGCCGGTGTCGATCACCTTCACACCGGAACGGCTGTGGGCAAACTTGAGGGCGATCCCATGACGGTTCAGGGTTACTACAACGTCTGTCGTGACACCTACACCAAGCAGGATCTCTCCCGTGGATTGTTCTTTGACCAGGACTGGGCAGATCTCCGCAAGGTGCTCCCTGTTGCCTCTGGTGGCATTCACGTGGGTCAAATGCACCAGCTCATCTCGCTGTTTGGCGACGACGTGGTGCTGCAGTTCGGTGGCGGCACGATTGGTCACCCCGAGGGCATTCAGGCAGGTGCCATTGCAAACCGCGTGGGCTTGGAGTGCATGGTCAAGGCCCGCAACGAAGGCAAAGACATCATGGCCGAGGGTCCGGACATTCTGCGTGCTGCAGCAAAGACCTGTAAGCCGCTTGAGACCGCACTTGAGACGTGGAAGGGTGTTGAGTTCAACTACACCTCAACCGACTCGCCCGACTTTGCTGTCACCCCGACTGCGTCTTAAGCTCAACGAATCAGGAGAATCAACATGAGAATTACACAAGGTCAGTTTTCCTTCCTGCCCGACCTCACAGACGAGGAAATTCGTCTTCAAGTGGAATACGCCATCAGCAAGGGCTGGGCGCTCTCGGTGGAGTGGACCGATGATCCCCATCCTCGCAATACGTACTGGCACATGTGGGGTATCCCCATGTTTGAGATCAAAGATGGCGCGGCTGTGCTGTTTGAGGTCAATGCTTGTCGTAAGGCGCATGGAGCCAATTACATTCGCGTGAACGCCTTTGACAACACCCGCGGTGTCGAGTCGATTGTGATGTCTTACCTGGTCAATCGTCCTGCGGAAGAGCCCGGCTTCGGTCTGGTGCGTCAAGAGGCTGCGGGTCGCATGATTCGTTACACCACCCACTCTTACGCGACTGACAAGCCTGTCGGACAGCGTTACTAAGGAGACGCCGTCATGAGCGAGCAGCCCGATCAGGTGGACCTCCAGGCCATCCTGGAGGAGGCGCAAGTCATGACGGTTCTCGACGAGCTCGATCGAGAGCTCGTCGGGTTAAAGCCTGTCAAGCAGAGGATTCGCGAGACTGCCGCCTTTCTGGTGGTGACACGAGCACGCGAAAAGCTTGGGCTCGAGGCCGCAACCCCATCACTGCATATGTGCTTTACCGGCAACCCGGGCACTGGCAAGACCACGGTAGCCATGAAGATGGCCACCATCCTGCATCGCCTGGGTTATGTCCGCAAAGGTCACGTGGTGAGCGTGACGCGAGACGATCTCGTCGGTCAATACATTGGGCACACGGCCCCCAAGACCAAGGACATGCTCAAGAAGGCCATGGGCGGGGTGCTGTTCATCGATGAGGCGTATTACCTCTACCGCCCAGAGAACGAGCGCGACTACGGTCAAGAGGCGATCGAGATTCTTCTGCAGGTCATGGAAAACAATCGAGAAGACCTGGTTGTCATCCTGGCGGGCTACAAAGATCGGATGGACACCTTTTTCAAGTCGAATCCAGGCATGAGCTCGCGTATTGCCCATCACATCGACTTTCCAGACTACCAAGACGGTGAGTTGCTGCAGATTGCAGAAACCATGGTGGGGCAGATGCACTACTCCCTCGACGAGGGTGCCAAGCAGGCCATGTCCGAGTACATCGCGCTTCGTAAGTCTCAGCCGCATTTTGCCAATGCCCGCTCGGTCCGCAATGCCCTCGACAGAGCTCGCCTACGTCAGGCAAATCGGGTCTTCCAGTTGGCGGCCAGCGGTCAGGCGAAGGCAGATGCGACTCTGCTGAGCACCATCACGGAGGCAGATATCAGAGCCTCTCGCGTTTTCATGGGCGGGCTCGATAGCCAACCGCATACTGCGTAATTTCAATTCATAACAAAGGGAGAAGAGGCCATGCACCTCGGACGGACAACACTTTCGAAGTTTCTGATTCAGCAGACCAAAGACAAATCGCATCACCCAGACCTCTCTGCGCTGTTGGTCGATATTGCTGCAGCGGTGAAGGCGATCTCCTCCATGACCGCGAAGGGAGCCTTGGGCGGAGTATTAGGAAGTCTTGAGACCCAGAACGTGCAGGGTGAAACTCAGAAGAAGCTCGACGTGCTCAGTGACCAAGCCTTCATCAACACCTTCTCTCTGGGTGGGCTGGTGGCTGGGCTGGCCTCCGAAGAGAACGATGACCCCATCCTCTTTCCCGATCGTGCTGGTGAGGCCGAGTATCTTGCGGTTTTCGATCCCCTCGATGGCTCGAGCAATATTGATGTCAATGTCTCTGTTGGCTCGATCTTCTCCATCCTGCGTGCGCCGAAGGGCACGGCGCTTGACGCCTCAAGCTTCTTAAGGCCTGGTGTGGAGCAGGTGGCGGCTGGCTACGCCATTTACGGTCCATCCACCATGCTGGTGCTCACAGTAGGCAAGGGTACGCATGGCTTCACGCTCGACCGTGAGGTGGGCAACTTTGTCCTGACTCACCCCAATATTCAAATCCCTGAGGACACCAGCGAGTTCGCCATCAACGCGAGCAATGAGCGATTCTGGGAGCCCCCGGTGGCGCGTTACGTTGAGGAGTGTAAGCAGGGCAAGTCAGGCGAGCGTGGACGAGATTTCAACATGCGCTGGATTGCCAGCATGGTGGCGGATGTTCATCGAATCCTCATGCGGGGTGGCGTGTTTATGTATCCCAAAGACACCAAAGATCCAAGTAAACCTGGGCGCCTGCGTCTGATGTACGAGGCCAATCCCATGGGCTTCGTGATTGAGCAGGCTGGCGGGGCCGCATCGACAGGCCGTGGCCGCATTCTTGAGGTGCAGCCAGAGCATGTCCATCAGCGCGTCCCCGTGATCGTTGGCTCTCGCAACGAGGTGGAGCGGGTGCAGCGCTACCACGCGGAGCATGACCGCGGAGAGGACCAAAAGTACAGCTCTCCGCTCTTCAAAGAGCGCTCGCTCTACAACGCATAAATCAATCATAAAAAAGGGAGACCTCAGCCATGTCTATCAAGCATCCCATTGTTGCGATCACAGGTTCATCCGGTGCTGGCACCACGACTGTCATGAGCAGCTTTAAACACATCTTTCGCCGAGAGGGCATCAGTGCTCAGATTGTCGAGGGCGACTCCATGCATCGCTTCAATCGTCTCGAGATGCGCGCCAAGATGAAGGAAATGGAAGCCGCAGGCAACCGACATTTCAGCCACTTCGGCCCTGAGGCCAATCTCTTGAATGAACTTGAGACCATGTTCAAGCAGTATGGTGAGACTGGGACAGGACAGGTTCGTCGGTATCTTCATGATGCGGAGGAGGCTGCGCCCTATCAACAAGACCCTGGCACCTTCACCCCATGGAAGGACATTGAGCAGGGAACAGACCTGATGTTCTACGAGGGTCTGCATGGCGGCTGGGCATCGGGTGAGGTCGATGTCTCAAAGCATGTGGATCTGCTCGTTGGAGTGGTCCCGATTGTGAACCTGGAGTGGATTCAGAAGCTCCAGCGAGACCAGAAGCTCCGTGGATACTCGCAGGAGGCCGTGGTGGACACCATTCTTCGCCGCATGCCGGACTACATCAATCACATCATGCCGCAGTTCTCTCGCACCCATGTGAACTTCCAACGCGTTCCAACGGTGGATACCTCCAACCCCTTTATTGCCAAAGACATCCCCTCTCCCGATGAAAGCATGGTGGTGATCCGCTTCGCCAATCCCAAGGGGATCGACTTTCCCTATCTACTCTCCATGCTGCACGACTCTTGGATGACGCGTCCCAACACGCTGGTCATTCCTGGTGGAAAGATGGGGCTTGCCATGCAACTGATTTTCACGCCCATGATTCTTCGACTCATGGACCTAAAGCGACGCGCCTAAGCGGCGAAGGAGAGGCCATGAGCCTGGTCATTTTTGATCTTGACGGTACCCTCATTGAGACTGCGGGGGAGATTGGTCTTGCCGTGAACCGAACCCTTGCAGAGTTCGACGCAGGCACGGTTCCAGATGCAGATATTCGGCGCTGGATTGGCCACGGGACGGGCTGGCTCATGAAGCAAGCCTGGTCTGACAAGGTCGGAGACCCCGACCAGACGAACTGGGATCAGGTGATGGCGAGGTTTATTCATCATTACTTTGAGACCGCAGGCACTCAGAGTCATCCTTATCCCTTCGTCATGGAAACCCTTCAGAAGCTCAAGGCCCTGGGTGTTCAGTGCGCGATCCTGACCAACAAAGAGGGGCGTTTCACAGAGCGCGTGATCAGCGCGCACGGTCTCGATCAGGGACAGTTTGTGAGCATCATCTCTGGAGACTCCCTCCCCACCAAAAAGCCTCACCCGGGCGGTATCCATCACCTCATGGCAACCCTGGGCGAGAGTGAGGGAACCACCCTTTTCGTAGGGGACTCAGAGATTGACGTCGCAACTGCGAAGGCTGCTGGGGTGATGTGCTGGGCTGTGCCTTATGGATACAACCATGGTCGGCCTATCTCCCAAGCGGATCCCGACCGAATTGTGGACGACATTCGACCTGTCGCCAGTTACTTCACCGCGCTTCAATAACTTTCTAAAACAACGACAACCCTCAGGAGGAGACCCACCATGGCACTGATTTCTCTACGCCAATTGCTCGATCACGCCGCGGAGCACGCCTATGGCCTGCCCGCATTCAACGTCAACAACATGGAGCAGATCCACGCGATCATGCAGGCCGCCCATGAGGTCGATAGCCCCGTCATTCTTCAGGCATCCGCAGGTGCCCGTAAGTACGCGGGTGAGCCCTTCTTACGCAAGCTTGTTGAGGCTGCCATTGAGCAGTACCCGCACATTCCCGTCTGTATGCACCAAGACCACGGAAGCTCCCCGGCAGTCTGCCAGGCCTCGATTCGCAGCGGCTTTTCCAGCGTCATGATGGATGGATCGCTCAAGGAAGATATGAAGACGCCGTCCGACTATGCCTACAACGTGGAAGTCACACGCAGAGTGGTGGATATGGCGCACGCTGTGGGCGTCTCGGTTGAGGGTGAGTTGGGCTGCCTCGGTTCGCTCGAAACGGGCACCGCTGGGGAGGAGGATGGTGTCGGCGCGGAGGGTGTACTGGATCACTCCCAGCTGCTCACAGATCCGGATGAGGCTGCCGACTTTGTGGCTCAGACGCAGGTTGACGCACTGGCCATCGCCATCGGCACCAGCCACGGTGCTTACAAGTTTAGTCGCCCCCCCACGGGCGATACCTTGGCCATTGCCCGTATCAAGGAGATTCACGCACGCATTCCCAATACACACTTGGTCATGCATGGATCGTCCAGTGTTCCTCAGGAGTGGCTGGAGGTCATTCGTAAGTACGGCGGCGACATCAAGGAGACCTACGGTGTGCCGGTCGAGGAGATTGTTGAAGGTATCAAGCACGGAGTCCGCAAGGTCAACATCGATACGGACATTCGTTTGGCCATGACCGGCGCGATGCGCCAGCTGATGGCTCAAAAGCCTGAGGAGTTTGATCCCCGTGCGTTCTTTAAGGTGGCAACCGCTGCGGCCAAGGGCATCTGTAAGGCTCGATTTGAGGCCTTCGGCTGTGCGGGCCGTGCTTCGCACATTCGGGTGACCCCCATGGATACGATGGCGGCAAAGTACGCCAAGGGCGAGCTCAAGGCAGTGGTTCAGTCGTGATGCAGGCAGGTCAGTCCCTCTTTCCAATCGGTGTGAAGGCGGTCCTGTTCGATGTGGACGGGACCCTCGCTGAGACCGAACAGGAGGGGCACCTGCCCGCCTTTAATGAGGCCTTTGAGTCGCTCCAGATTCCTTGGGTCTGGTCGGACTCGGACTATGCCTGGCTTCTCAAGACAACCGGAGGCTTAGAGCGAATGCGGGTCTACGCAGCGCACGTCGGCCAAGGTCAATGGCTAGAGGAACCCGGCGCGGAGCGGCTCCGCGCTGCGCATCAGCTCAAGAATCGGCTCTATGCCCAGCGCGTATCCAATGGACTGGTCGCCCCTCGCCCCGGTGTTGTGGACTGTATCCAAGACCTTGCGGATCAGGGGATTCCGTGGGGCGTGGTAACCACAACCAGCCGGTCGAATTTCGATGCCCTGTTCGATCATGCGCTCTCACCGAGAGGGGTTCCTCATCCAAGCGTCATCGTGTGTGGAGAGGATGTCACCGACAAGAAGCCTCACCCAGAGGCCTATGTCCAAGCGCTGGCCCGTCTCGGGCTCGGTGCGTATGACTGCGTGGCTGTCGAGGATGCTCCAAACGGGCTTGCAGCAGCTCGAGGCGCGGGGCTTCGCTGCCTCGTGGTTCGTTCGGTCTACTTTCGAGACGCCGATTTCACGGGCGCTTGGGCTGAGCGGGAGTCGTTTCTCCCGTAAGTTTTTTGCGCGCTCGACGGATGCCGAGGGCCAGCGAACCGGCAATCACTGGAATAGAGACAGCAGAGACGATCTCTGGTGACATGGGCACGCCCATGTCCTTCAGGCCCTTGGCCAGCGCACTCACCAATCCGACCCCGTAGTAGGTCAACACGACCAGTGACAGCCCTTCCACCGTCTGCTGAAGACGAAGCTGGAGCTTGGCTCGTCGATCCATGCTGGCCAAGAGCGACTGCGTTTGGCGTTCATTGATGAACTCGATGCGGGTGCGAAGAATCTGGGTGGTTCGTGAGATTCGATCGGAAAGCTCGCTGAGTCTGCGGCGCGTCCATTGGCAGGTTCGCATCGCAGGTTCAAACCGGCGATCCATGAACTCGGTCAGGGTTTGAACGCCGGGAATGGTTTGCTCTCGGAGTTCTTGGATGGCGCGTCGGGAAAGTTCGCTGTAGGCCTCGCTCGCCGTGAATCGGAGTCCGAGTCCGCTCACCCACTGTTCGACCCGGGCCGCCAGACTGGAGACCCCCTTGAGCAGACGTTCATCGGTGGAGATGTCGGCCTGTCCGGCTCGCTCTGCCTGAAGGGTGTCGGCCATATCGGATGAAATCTGCGCAAGCTCGCGTTCTGCATGTCGCAAGGATTCCCCGAGGGACTTCGCCTTGGGGAAGGCGAGCATAGCCATCATGCGGTAGGTATCCATGTCGATCACGCGCTGAGCGACGCGGCCTGCCTGCCGAGAACCCATCCCCTGATGCGTCACCAGAAAGCGGATAAACCCCTCATCGTCGGTTTGAAAGTCTGTCCAGATCTGTGCCCGTTGGGAGGAGAGAATAGATGACCCGATGAGTGTGTTCCCATTGAATCGGCTGGCGATTCTGCCGGCGTCGTCCGTGGGGGGGGCAGATTGAATGACCAGATCAATGGCGCTCATGCGTTGACCAGCCTGGGGACTCCAAGGCCGAACCCCAATCTCGTGAAGGCGATCCGTGAAGCGCATCCAGCATTGCGCTCGTGAGTCTGAGAAGGTCTCGTGAATGGCCCAGACTTGCTGAAAGTAGAGCGTAATGGCGCAGAACTCTCCGTGGAGCTCCCATTTGAGGAGAATCCTCGCTGGGGCGGGGGCCAGTTCGACCACCCGAACCGACTGCCCATGCTGGGGATGCGGAATGATGCGGAGCGCCCGACAAATGGCATCGATCCACTCGCGCTGGCTCTCCCGCTCTCCGGGACGAGAGAGCAGCAGGGATTGACTGATCACACGCTCGTCAGGCCACAAGGCGATGGGGGGCCTGGCATGAACCTCCTGATGCAGCAGGTCGCGGTCTGGGTGGTCAGGGTTAAAGCTCATGGATTCTGGCGCCAGGCTGCCTGCGCAGCCACGATGAGGTCCTCAAGATAAGCACTATAAAAGTCTCGCGAACTATAGCCCAGAAGCGGCTCGCCCAAGGGCTTGAGCTCAGGGGTGACGGCAACGACAGTGGGCGCCAGGCGATACCGATACTCCCGGCCCCATTGCCGGGGAGAAATCTTGGCGAAGGCACCTCGGGGCTCGATCGCTGTGCTGTCGCCAAGGTCGAATTCCAAGACGCGCACCTCGGGCCGACCCTCTCGGATACGGGGCACGAGCTGCTCGCGAATGAGCAGCTTGCAGTAGGGGCAGTGCTCGAGCGTCACCAGCACCAATGGAATGAGTGCCCCCTTGGCTGAGAGGGCGTGCCCTCGCAGCCTCGGCCAGTCTGACGGGGGGGAGAGTAGGGGGTGAGTGGGCATGAGTAGAGGAATCGGCTTGTGCGTCGCGTCACATCTCGTTCTTGACTATATGCCTCTATAGGAATATTTTCACGCCCTATGTCCAAAATATCTGCAATCAGCCAGTCAGACGAAACGCATTTTCAGGCCGTCGCGCCCGGAATTGTCGATCTCGAGGCGCACGACCGCGACGAACTCGCGTTCATTTTTGACCGTGCGGCTCAGTACTTTGCACTGCTGTCTGAGCCAGCTCGCCTTCGCATCATTCAGGCGGTCTGCAACGAAGAGCGCAGCGTGCAGGATGTGGTTGCACTCACCGAGTTGCCTCAGCCCAATGTGTCTCGCCATTTAAGTCTGCTGTACCGGGCGGGTGTGTTGTCGCGTCGCCGTGAGGGGACATTCGTGTTTTATCGAATTTCAGATCCGTTGCTGACGGATCTGTGCCGCTCGGTTTGTGTGCGGCTTGCAGGAGAGCGTTCCTAAACTGCCCTTAGAGGCGGTGTGGTTCGAATGTGGTTTTTGGGTTTCCAAGTGTGGTCCGATTGGGGAGAAATAGAGTGACACGTTTGCAAAAGACCCTCGGGCGTCTGGTGAAGGCGCCTGAGAACTTCCTCTCGAAGGAAGATGCCAAGACGCCGGCTCAGATGCGTCGTAAGTTCCTGGCAGCCTCAGCTGCTACGGCTGGAGCAGCGATCGCCACGGCGGCATCTGCAGCGTCCAACCCAGTGACCGGTCAGGGGGATCCCAATATCCTCACGCTGCCCGATCACACCAAGGGTCTTGGGATGCCTGTTGCTGCGAATGGCTACGGAGTGCCCTCGCAGTTTGAAAAGGGTCTTCAGCGTCGCGAGAGCCCTGGCCTCACCCGCGTTTCTGCGGCTTCAGTCGCGTTTACGCCGCTGCAAGGCACATTCGGCATGATCACGCCGAGCGGCCTGCACTTTGAACGTCATCACCAAGGCTGGTGGGACATCGATCCCTCCAAGCATCGCCTGATGATCAATGGCCTGGTGAAGAACCCCAAGGTTTACACCATGGACGATCTCATGCGCCTGCCCAGCGTGTCTCGCATCCACTTCATTGAGTGCGGTGCGAACACGGCCATGGAGTGGGGCAATGTGGCCGTTCCAACCGTGCAGTACACCCATGGAATGGTGTCGTGCTCCGAGTTCACGGGTGTGCCTTTGTCGGTGCTGCTCGAGGACTGCGGCTACGACAAGAAAAACGGTAAGTTCGTCTTGGGCGAGGGCGCAGATGGATCGTCCATGACCCGCACCATTGCCATGGACCGTGCGCTGGACGACGTGATTGTGGCGTATGGGATGAACGGTGAAATGCTTCGTCCCGAAAACGGTTATCCCTTGCGCTTGGTGGTGCCTGGTATCCAGGGTGTCTCCTGGGTGAAGTGGCTGCGCCGCATCGAGGTGGGTGATCAGAAATGGGCGACGAAAGACGAGGCGGTTCACTACATTGACTTGATGCCTGATGGTTCGCATCGTCAGTACAGCGGCATGCAAGAGGCCAAATCGGTCATTACCAGCCCTTCCGGCGGGCAGCTTCTGCTCGATAAAGGGTTCTATAACGTGACAGGTCTTGCTTGGTCTGGCCGAGGACGCATCAAGCGCGTGGATGTCTCGGCTGATGGCGGCAAGAACTGGCGCACTGCGCGCCTTGAGGGCCCTGTTTTGCCGAAGGCCTTTACGCGCTTTAACATCGATTGGGTCTGGGATGGCGCCCCTGCCATTCTTCAGTCGCGTTGTATTGACGAGACTGGTTACGTTCAGCCCACGGTGCAACAGCTTCGCGCTGTGCGTGGCACCCGTTCCATCTATCACAACAACATGATCCAGTCCTGGAAAGTGGCTGAGTCCGGAGAGGTGAGCAATGTCCAAGTTAGCTAAATCGTTTGTTGTTCTGGCCAGCGTGTTGGCCATGGGCATGGTGCAGGCGGCTCCTGCCTCAAAGTTCTCGGGCATTGGCCGCACGGCCACTCCAGCAGAGGTCAAGGCATGGGACATTGATGTTCGTCCAGACTTCAAGGGACTGCCTGCAGGCTCTGGTTCAGTTGCCAAAGGGCAGGATGTCTGGGAAACCCAGTGCGCTTCCTGCCACGGCATTTTTGGTGAGAGTGGAGAGGTCTTCACGCCCATCGTGGGTGGAACGTCGTTAGAGGACATCAAGACGGGCAAGGTCGCGAACCTCAAGCGCCTTGACTATCCTCAGCGCACCACCCTGATGAAAGTGGCCACTGTTTCGACGCTCTGGGATTACATCAACCGGGCCATGCCCTGGACCAGTCCCAAATCGCTGAGCACGGAGGACGTGTATTCCGTGGTTGCATACATCCTTCACATGGGCGATATTCTTCCAGCAGACTTTGTTTTGTCGGACAAGAATATTGCCGAGGTGCAGGCCAAAATGCCCAACCGCAATGGCATGAACACCAACCACGGTCTGTGGGAGTTGAAGGGCAAGCCAGACGTTAAGAATGTCGCTTGCATGAAGAACTGCAAGAAAGAAGTGACCATCACCTCTTTCTTGCCCGGCTCGGCCGTAGATAGCCATGGCAATCTCATCGAGCAAAACCGCCCGATCGGGCCAACCCGGGGTTTGGACACCAGCAAGCCCAAGAGCAATTAACCTTGCATTCAACCAGTAAAGAAGAGGAGCACAAGATGAGCATCAATCGTCGTGACGTACTGAAGGCAGGTGGTGGCGCAGCGGTCTATTCCGCGCTGGCCTCCATGGGCTTCTTCGCAGCCAACCCCGCTTTGGCCAACGCCTACAAAAAAGAGTGGTTCGAGACTCGCTCTATTGCTGACACCCTGAAGGCCATGGGCGTTGCCAATGCTGCGAACTCCGCAGACGTGTCCATCACGTCGCCCGACATCGCTGAGAACGGTGCTGTGGTTCCTGTGGGCGTGACCTCTAAAATCGCCAAGACCGAGATGATTGCGGTCATGGTTGAAAAGAACCCCGCCATGATGGCCGGCTTCTATGAGTTCTCTGCCAACGCTGACGCCGATATCTCTATGCGCGTCAAGATGGGCCAGAGCTCTGATGTCTACGCGCTGGTCAAGGCCGACGGCAAGTTCTTCATGGCCAAGAAAGAAGTCAAGGTCACCCTCGGCGGCTGCGGCGGCTAATCGACGCCTTCCGACGAACACATTCAACGAATTAAGGAGTTAAAAAATGGCAAGTCCAATGCGTATTCGTGCGAAAGCACAGGGTGATGTGGCTGACGTTCGCGTCCTGATGGCTCACGAGATGGAGAGCGGTCAGCGTAAAGGTTCAGATGGCAAGCTTGTTCCTGCTTGGTTCATCCAGACCGTTGAAGCGCAGCACAATGGCAAAACCGTCATGACCGCCCAGTGGGGTCCCGCTGTGTCCAAGAATCCTTACCTCCAGTTCAAGGTCAAGGGTGCCAAGGCCGGCGACAAAGTGACCATCACCTGGAAAGACAATAAGGGTGAGAGCCGTACCGACGAGGCCGCCATCGCCTAAAGATGGGTGAAAACACGGAGCCCCAGCGGCTCCGTCGTTTTTTATACTCGGACATGTAGGGAACCACATGTTCGCAGAACGTCAGCCAAGGAGAGAGACATGACGACAACATCGATATGGGGCAAGGCTTTTTTTTCAGTGCTTGCTTCCATGGCCCTTGCCGGAGCCGCATTTGCAAAATCCGAATCTGAGCAGGCGATTGACAAATACCGCGAGCTGATTGCGGACGGTAACCCTGCCGAGCTGTGGGAGATGGAAGGTGAGGAGCTCTGGAAGAAGAAGGCCGGTCCGAAGAACGCCTCCCTAGAGCAGTGTGACCTTGGCCTGGGTGCCGGCGTATTAAAAGGGGCCTATGCGCAACTCCCGCGTTATTTTGCTGACGCTGGAGCGGTCCAGGACCTGGAGATGCGCATCGCACATTGCATGAAGACGATTCAGGGCATTGATGTGAAGGTGATGGACTACAACAAGGCTGACCACAAGAAAGTCATTGCCCTGTCAACGTACATCGTGACCCAGTCGAAGGGCACTCCGCTGATGGTTCCCCAGGGGCATCCAGAAGAGAAACGGATGTATGAGATTGGGAAGCGCGCCTTTTATTTCCGTGCCGGTCCTATGGACTACTCTTGCGCGACCTGCCATAACGCTGATGGGCAACGCATTCGCTTGCAGGGCCTTCCCAACCTGACGAAGAATGAGCCTGCTGGAAAGGCTGCGACCTCTTGGCCTGCCTACCGTGTCAGCAACTCTCAGCTCTGGCCCATGCAGAAGCGCATCAATGACTGCTATCGCCTCCAGCGTTTCCCTCATCCCAAGTTTGGTTCTGAAGTGACCGTCGCCTTGTCGGTCTACATGGGTGTGAACGGCAAGGGTGTTCCTTCTCAAGCCCCCACCATCAAGCGTTAATGTCAAGGAGACTATGATGAAAAAACTGATTTCCCTGGCGTTTGTATCGATGATTGCCGGCGGGTGCGCGATCGGTCAACCCGACTACAACAAGATGACATTAGACGTCCTGAAGGCGTCGTTTGAGGACAAGCATATCGCCACTGTTGATCGTCTCAATCAGGACGCACTTCAGGCCGCTTGCTCTGAGGCAGAAATGAGCGGCAAAGATCTTGACGCCGCTCTTCGTAAGAAGCTCGAGGCTGCAGAGATGGCCACCATCAAGTTTCCTGCTGACGGGAAATTCTTTGGAGACTGGACCAAGGCTGAGAAGATTGCTCAGAGCGGCGATGGCCACACTTGGAAAAAGCTGAAGGCGGGTACGCCTAACGGTGGAAACTGTTACAACTGCCATCAGATCACCAAGAAAGAGCTTTCGTACGGGAACATTGGGCCGAGCCTCTATCAATACGGCAAGCTTCGCGGTTCCTCAGATGACATTGTGAAGTACACCTGGGGCAAGCTTTACAACGCAAAGGCTTATAACGCATGTTCCAACATGCCCCGGATGGGCCATAAGAACCTGCTCACAGAGCAGCAGCTGAAGGACCTGATGGCCTACCTGTTCGACCCCAATTCGCCAGTCAACAAGGATTAATCTGCGTTGATCATCGAATGATGTCCCCAAAAAGCCTCTTTCCAAGGAAGAGGCTTTTTTGGTTTTCACCATATTCATCAATAGGTATAAACAAATGGAACTGAATCGTCGCGAGTTTATGGGCGTGATGGCTGCGGGCGCAGCTGCTGGGTTGTTCGGCAGCTGGGGAGACGCTGCAATGGCCGCCGCCAAAGGATCCAAGCTTTATGAAGTCCCGAAGTTTGGAAATGTGAGCTTCCTGCATTTCACAGACTGCCATGCGCAGTTGATGCCCGTGTACTTCCGCGAGCCCAATGTGAATTTAGGTATTGGCAGCATGCAGGGGCAAGTCCCTCACATCGTGGGCGAGCAGTTGCTCAAGATGTATGGCATTCCCAAGAATTCCCCGCTGGCCCACGCCTACACGTACCTCAATTTTGAGAAAGCCGCTCAGACCTACGGCAAGGTCGGTGGATTCGCCCACATGGCCACGCTGGTCAAAATGATGCGAGCTGCACGCCCGCATGCATTCCTGGTAGACGGCGGCGACACCTGGCAGGGTTCTGCCACTGCGCTCTGGACCAAGGGGCAAGACATGGTGGATGCAACCAAGCTATTGGGCGTAGACATGATGTGCCCACACTGGGAGTTCACGTACGGTGCCGATCGAGTCATGGAGATCGTGCAAAAGGAGCTCGCTGGAAAAATCGAGTTTCTGGCGCAGAACGTGAAGACCACCGACTTCGGTGACCCAGTCTTCAAGCCTTATGTGATTCGCCAGCAAAATGGCATTCCCGTCGCGGTGATTGGGCAGGCCTTTCCTTACACCCCCATCGCAAACCCCCGCTACTTTGTGCCCGACTGGAGCTTCGGCATCCAGGACGACAACATGCAGAAGATGGTCGACGAATGCCGCGCCAAAGGGGCCCAGGTCGTGGTGGTGATCTCTCACAATGGCATGGACGTTGATCTTAAGATGGCCTCACGTGTGCGCGGCATCGATGCGATTCTGGGTGGGCACACCCACGACGGCGTCATCCAGCCCATCAAGGTCAAGAATGCGGGTGGCATCACGCTCGTCACGAACGCAGGATCAAACACCAAGTTCCTGGGCGTGCTTGACTTCGACGTGAAGAACGGGAAGGTTGCGGATTATCGCTACAAGCTTCTCCCCGTATTTGCCAACATGCTCCCCGCAGATGCCGAGATGCAGGCCTTTATCGATAAGGTGCGCGCGCCATACAAGGACAAGCTTGAAGAGAAGCTGGCCATCACCGACGGCATGCTCTATCGCCGTGGAAACTTCAACGGCACTTTCGACCAGCTGATCGTCGATGCTCTGATGGACGTGAAAGGCGCAGATCTGGCCTTCTCACCCGGATTCCGCTGGGGGACCTCCCTGTTGCCTGGTCAGGCCATCACGCGTGAGCATGTGATGGACCAGACGGCGACCACCTACTCATACAGCACGCTCACCGAAATGACGGGAGAGATGATCAAGACGGTGCTAGAGGATGTCTGCGACAACCTCTTCAATCCCGACCCCTACTACCAGCAGGGCGGAGATATGGTTCGCGTGGGCGGTCTGGAGTATGCCTGCGCACCCGGCGAGAAGATGGGAAGCCGCATTCAGGACATGCGCCTGAAGGGCAAGCCCATTGAGGCTGGCAAGAAGTACAAGGTTGCCGGCTGGGCTCCCGTGGCGGAAGGCGCGACTGGGGAGCCAGTGTGGGATGTCGTGGAGACCTGGCTCAAGGACAAAAAGCGTGTCACCCCCCGTAAGCTCAACACGCCACGCCTGATTGGTGTGAAGGGAAATGTTGGGATCGCTTAAATCCGTTGTAGGTTTGGGTTAGCATCAGGGCGCTGGGGCAGAAAAGTCTCAGCGCCTTTTTTCATGGAGACCCGCATGAAGCCCAGCTCACTGAACGTCCTCGCCCTCACATTCGCCCTGTCTCTTGCCCCGCTCTCGGGAGCCGCCGCCAATCCATTCGCCAAAGGTAATCTTCAACAGGGTCAGTCCTTGCACCAGGCGAAATGCGTGTCCTGTCATAACTCCATGATGCCCGGCAACAAGGGCGATGAGCTCTATGACGAGTTCAATCGAAAGATGAAGACCGCAGTCCAGCTTCGCGGGATGGTCGACTTCTGCGCCAACCGCACGAACAGTGGCTGGCTTGAGGAAGAGATTGTGAGCGTCTCTCGCTACCTCAACGACACCTTCTACAAATTTAAATAGTGGTGCGTCGGGGTTATGGGGTTTTCGCCCGGTTGAGGATGAAGTGCCCGGCAAATCGTCCCGCGAAGATCAGACGCATCAGCGCTCCGTCGGGGTGTGATTCCACGATCACCCCAGATTGAGTCTTAGGGCTGGAGTCTTTCAGTTTGAGCAACCCCGACGGCCAGAAGACCCGCAGGTCGGCCTGCATCGGCAGATAACCGTCGAGGTACCGGCGCATCAAGGGTCCTGCATACAGCTTCCATTCCTCGTCATTGGACGTGTCTAGCGCCTTTGATTCCAGGTTGATACAGATTTCAGCCCCGCGCTCAACGCCCTCCATGGTGATGTGCTGCCCGTCGTTCTGCACGGACGCCATGCCTTTGTGAGAGACCACCGAGAGGGAGATCAGCCGGTTCCGATTGAAGGCGATCACTACTTTTCGGATCGGGTCGAGCTGAAAGTGACAGGTCGATAAGCTCACAATGCCTGTGCGAAGGCTGTTTTCGTCAATGAAGACGTTCGATTCATATCGATAGCCATTCGGGTCAGGCCGCTCCGCAAAGAACTTCATCTCGCCCTCACGGGCAATGTGCTCAAAGTCGAGTCCGCTCTGCGTCTGAGCTTGAGCGACCGTGGCGAGGCAGAGCGCTAGCGCGAGGCTTGAGAGGATCTGAGCAAGGGGCGTAGCGTGGGCCATAGGTTCTCCAGTATTCGGGGCTGGGCGTTCGCGTTGGGGTGAATGCGGTCGGCTTGAAAGAGTGTCTCGTCTGTCTCAAAGCCCGCCAAGAGCAGCGGCACCAGCGCCGTGTTGTGTTTACGTGCGAGTGAGCGGTATAGGCGCTCGAAGTCCTTGGCGCTCTCGGGGCCATAGTTGGGTGGAAGCCGAATGCCCATGAGCACGACCTTCGACCCCGCGTTTTGGAGGGCTTGAATCATCTGGTCCAGATTCCTCTGGGTTTCAACCATGGAGAGTCCACGCAGCCCGTCATTTGCCCCAAGCGCGAGCAGGGTGACCGCAGGGCGTTGGCGCTTGAGCGCTGCTGGCAGTCGTTGGAGGCCTCCAAAGCTGGTCTCACCAGACAGGCTTCGGTTGATCACCTGATGTGGGAACTTCTCCTCCTCCAGTCGCTTCTGAAGAAGGGCGGCCCAGCCTTGAGAGGTGGGCAGGCCATAGGCAGCCGATAGACTGTCTCCGTAAACCATCACAATAGGGCGCTGCGCCTGTGCTGATGCACCCGAGTTCGCCAAGGCGGTTGGGCTGAAGACCAGTCCCAACACGCTGAGTAGGACCTGTCGTCTGACCATCAAGGAGTGAGAATGTGAGCTGTGCAATTGAGGCCGTAAATTTGGTTAAGCAGGTTTCGGATGGCGATGAGGCCCTGACCATTCTGGACCACGTGAGCCTCTGCCTTCCAGAGGGCGAGTCGATGGCCATTTGGGGGCCGTCGGGGTGTGGAAAGTCTACCCTGCTTGGCCTTCTGGCTGGCCTGGATGTCCCCACCTCGGGTGCGGTTCGATGGTCGGGCGAGGAGATTTCTGCACTGTCGGAGGAGGCGCGTGCGCAGAGGAGAAACGGAACGCTTGGATTCGTGTTTCAGTCCTTTCAGCTCATGCCGCAGCTCAATGCTTTAGAGAATGTCATGCTCCCGCTTGAGTTGGCAGGTCACGTGGAGCCCGAGCCAGTCGCCAAGGCCATGCTTGAGGCCGTTGGGCTGGGTGGTCGGCTTGGGCATTTTCCCGCCACCCTGTCTGGTGGGGAGCAGCAGCGGGTGGCTGTGGCACGGGCCTTTGCCCTCTCGCCCAAGATTCTGTTTGCAGACGAGCCCACGGGTAGCCTTGACTCAGCGAGCGGCGCAAGGGTGATGGAACTCATCTTTGAACTCCAGGCTAGCCTTGGGACCACGGTCATGATCGTGACGCATGACCCAGACCTGGCCAGTCGTTGCCATCACCGAATCGAACTGAGAGCAGGGCGCCTCGTATAATAGAGAGATGCGCCAACTTCGTTGCCTGCCGGGCCTGCAGGCGCTCTCCGATTTTCGCAAGGCTCGCCTCCTCTCTCAATTCCACGCTCGGGTCCCGAGCCTTCGGCTTGATGCCCAGTCACTTGGTGTGCGTTGGGCTTATCTGCTCTCGGGCTCTGCTGACTGGATGTCCAAGGGTGAGCTTCCTCGCGAGCTCAAAGAGCTGCTCGATCTTTCAGGAACGGAGTGGCCCGAGAGTCGTCGAGGCAGCACCCGCATCTGGGTCTTTCCGAGGCAGGGCACTCGAAGTCCATGGTCTTCCAAGGCTTCCGATATTCTGCTGTCCTGCGGGGTGACCGGGCTCGATCGCATTGAGCGCGGACAATGTTTCGACATTCCGCTCTCGGAAGATCGTGTTGGGCCTCTGCTTGGCCTATTGTTTGATCGAATGGTCGAGCAGGTCTTTGTCGGGGAGCCTCCGCTGGGGCTCTTCGAATCGCGCGACGTTCAGCCTTTGACACAGGTTGACCGAAGTCAGTTGGCGTTGGCCAATCGCAGTCTCGGCCTTGCGCTCTCGACCGAGGAGCTCGACTACCTTCGCGAGGCATATGACCGTCTGGGTCGTGACCCGACCGATGTCGAGCTGCTCATGTTCGCGCAGGCCAATTCTGAGCATTGCCGGCACAAGATTTTTAATGCCAGTTTCACAATCAATGGCGAGGCACAGCCTCAGTCGCTGTTCGGCATGATTCGGCATACCCATGGCGTCACGCCGCAGTTCACCCTCTCGGCGTACTCCGACAACGCGGCAGTCTTGCAAGGGGCTACTGCCGCGCGCCTGGTTCCCGCTCCCGGCGAGCCGGGGCCATACGCAGTGCGCCACACCGATCTACACACCGTGCTCAAAGCTGAGACGCACAACCACCCCACGGCGATCTCGCCCTTCCCAGGTGCTGCAACGGGGGCTGGCGGTGAGATTCGTGACGAGGGCGCAACGGGCCGAGGTGCAGAACCTCGTGCAGGCTTGACGGGCTTCACAGTCTCCCATCTGGACTTTTCGGGGCGTCCGCAGGCGCCCAGTCGCATTGCCTCGGCGCTGTCCATCATGACGGAAGGGCCGCTGGGTGCTGCGGCGTTCAACAACGAATTCGGCCGTCCAGGCCTGCTGGGATACTTTCGTGCGTTTGAGCTGACCCACAACGGCCAGCGCTGGGGCTATCACAAGCCCATCATGCTGGCAGGTGGTGTGGGAGCCATCGAAGGCGCCATGGTCCAGAAGGACCTCATCCCAGAGGAGGCCTTGCTCATTCAGTTGGGTGGCCCAGGGATGAGGATTGGCATGGGCGGTGGGGCAGCATCCTCGCTTCAGACGGGGCATAACGACGAAGCGCTCGACTTTGACTCTGTCCAGCGGGGAAATCCAGAAATGCAGCGACGGGCTCAGGAGGTCATCGATGCCTGTGTGGCCCTTGGACCTGAGAATCCCATCATCTCCATCCATGACGTCGGTGCGGGTGGGCTCTCCAATGCCTTCCCCGAGCTGGTCCACGGAGCGGACCTTGGAGGGCGTTTTAGTCTGAGAGACATTCTGCTCGACGAAGAGGGACTCTCGCCGGCAGAGATCTGGTGTAACGAGTCGCAGGAGCGCTACGTGCTCGCGATTCGCCCGGTCGATCTCTCCCGTTTTGAAGCCCTCTGCCGACGGGAGCGGTGCCCATTCGCGGTGGTCGGGCGCGCAGTCGCTGAGGACCGTTTGGTGGTGGCCGATCCCCAAACCGACCTTAATACCCAGCAGCCGGTCGACATGCCCATCAGTGTTTTACTTGGCAAGCCACCTAAGATGCACCGCGATGTGGTCCGCCAACCCGTGGATGCCGGTCAGATCGATCTCACCACCATAGAACTGGAGTCTGCTGTGTTGGAGGTGCTCAAGCACCCCACCGTGGGCAGCAAAGAATTCCTCATCACCATCGGCGACCGAACGGTTGGGGGCCTCTCAGCTCGCGATCAGATGGTTGGGCCCTGGCAAACGCCCGTCTCTGACGTGGCGCTTACGCTCTGGGATTATCAAGGCTTTGGCGGCCAGGCGATGGCCCTTGGCGAGCGCCCGCCCGTGGCCATCGTGAGTCCAGCTGCCTCAGTGCGCCTCGCTTTGGGGGAGGCCCTCACCAATCTGTTTGCCGTTCAACTGCCGGCCCTTGACCAGATCAAGCTCTGCGCGAACTGGATGGCGGCCTGTGGTGAGCCAGGCCAAGATGCGGCCCTGTACGAGGCTGTTCATGCCTTGGCCATGGAGGCCTGCCCTTCCTTGGGGCTATCCATCCCTGTGGGCAAAGACTCCCTGAGCATGCGCACCCGTTGGGAGGACGCCACCGGGGAGCAGTCCGTGATCTCCCCCGTGAGCCTCAACCTCACCGCTGTAGCGCCGGTCGCAGACGTTCGCCGATGCTGGACGCCACAGATCAACCGGGACCAGGCCGATGGCATTTTGGTGTTGATCGATCTCGGTGGGGGCAAAAACCGACTGGGCGGGTCGATCCTTGCCCAGACCCAAGGCGTGTTCGGCGGAGCCCCTCCAGATCTGGACGATCCATCGATGTTGCGTCAGCTGCATGCGGCACTCCATGAACTGCATGAGTTAGGAAATCTGGTTCAGGCCTATCACGACCGCTCCGATGGCGGGCTGTGGGCTTGCCTAGCCGAGATGGCCTTTGCTGGGCGCTGTGGTCTCACCATCAATCTCGATCTGCTCACCATTGATCCGGTCGCAGCCGATTGGGGAGACTTCAAGATTCGTCCTGAGCAGGTCTCGGTTCAACGCCATGAGCTCACGCTCAAGGCCCTCTTTGCAGAGGAGCTCGGTGTGGTCCTGCAGGTCTCGAAGGCCCGAAGGACGGAACTGATGGATGTGCTTCGTCGTCATGGGCTCTCCGCTCGGGCCCATGAAATCGCCTCGCTCAATCCGCGTGACGTGATTGAACTCTATCGCGATGCCAAATGCATCCTCAGTCTCGCTCGAGCGGATCTCCAGCAGGCTTGGTCTGACGCCTCCATGCAGGTGGCCCTGGGTCGAGATCATCCCGAGTGTGTCGAGCAGGCCTTCAGTGATCTGCGCCTCGCATCAGACCCAATGCCCACCGTGGTTCCTCCGGCTTTGTCAGCGGCCCTCAGCGCGCCTCAGGTTCTCAAGTCCATCAGACCTCGAGTGGCCATTCTGAGAGAGCAAGGGGTCAATGGTCAGGTCGAGATGGCTGCAGCGTTTCACGCGGCCGGCTTTGAGCCCTGGGATGTCCACATGTCCGACCTCGCGGAAGGCCGGGTCAGTCTCGATTCGTTTGTTGGCCTTGCAGCCTGTGGCGGCTTCTCCTATGGCGATGTCTTAGGCGCGGGTCGAGGATGGGCTCGGTCCATCCTTTATCAGCCTCGGCTCCGAGACGCCTTTTCCGCCTTTTTTGCTGACACCTCTCGGTTTGCGCTGGGGGTGTGTAATGGCTGCCAGATGATGAGCACCCTCGCGCCCATCATTCCGGGCGCTCAGGATTGGCCGGTGTTCGAGCGCAATCGCTCCGAGCAGTTTGAAGCGCGCTTGAGCCTGGTCGAGATACAGCCCTCGGCATCGATTTTCTTTCAGGGCATGCAGGGGGCCCGCCTGCCGGTGGTGGTCTCCCACGGAGAAGGACGGGCAGACTTTGGCGCGGGGCCACTCGGGCAGCAGCGGCTCGCACAGGCGCATGTTGCCCTTCGATTCATCCAACCCGATGGGCAGCCCGCAGGTCGGTATCCACAGAACCCAAACGGCTCGCCCGATGGCGTCACCGGCCTGACCAACCAAGACGGTCGGGTCACCATACTCATGCCACATCCAGAGCGTACCTTCCGAAGGGTACAGCTCTCTTGGGCTCCCAAGGACTGGTCTGAACATGGCGATGGGTCGCCCTGGCTTCAGATGTTCCGCAACGCTTACGACTGGGTTCAATAACTATGTTGTCGACTGCAAATATCACCATGCAATTTGGGGCAAAGCCCCTGTTTGAAAACGTATCGGTGAAGTTCACGGACGGAAATCGGTACGGCCTCATTGGTGCCAATGGCTGTGGTAAGTCCACCTTTATGAAGATCCTCGGGGGGGACCTAGAGCAAACCAACGGCGTGGTGATGACAGAGCCAGGCGTTCGCCTCGGAAAGCTTCGTCAGGATCAATTCGCCTATGAGGATGTTCGGGTGCTGGATGTGGTCATGATGGGGCACGAGGAGATGTGGGCCGCCATGACGGAGCGTGACGCGATTTACGCCAATCCAGATGCGACCGAAGAGGACTACATGAAGGCGGCAGACCTGGAGGCCAGGTTTGCTGAATTCGATGGCTATACCGCAGAGGCGCGCGCGGGCGAGCTCTTGCTCGGGGCAGGGATTCCCTTGGAGCAGCACAATGGTCCGATGAGCGAGATTGCCCCGGGCTGGAAGCTACGGGTCTTGCTGGCGCAGGCCATGTTCTCTAATCCGGACGTGCTCTTACTTGATGAGCCCACCAACAACCTTGACATCGACACCATTCGCTGGCTCGAAGATCTGCTCAACGAGCGTGACAGCACCATGATCATCATCTCCCACGACCGTCATTTCCTCAATTCCGTCTGTACCCATATGGCCGACGTGGACTACGGAGAAATTCGCATCTACCCGGGAAATTACGACGACTACATGCTGGCCGCCACAGAATCCCGGGCGCGCCTGATGGCAGCGAACGCCAAGGGAAAAGAGCGGGTGGCCGAACTGCAAGACTTTGTTCGCCGATTCTCAGCAAACAAATCCAAAGCAAAGCAGGCGACCTCTCGACGCAAGCTCATTGAGAAGATTCAAGCGGATGCCGTAGAGGTTCGACCATCCTCCAGACAGAACCCCTACATCCGGTTTGAGCAGACCAAGCAGCTCTACCGTCAGGCCGTTCACCTTCAGAGTGTTGAGAAAGGGTTTGAGGGCCAAAAGGTGCTCGACAAGGTCTCCCTCATGATTGAGGCCGGAGAGAAGATTGCCATTGTGGGAGCGAACGGAGCGGGTAAGTCCACGCTGGTGAAGACCATGGTGGGTGAGGCCCTCAGTGGCTATGGTGTAGACGGGGGGCTGGTGAAGTGGGCTGAGAATGCGCAGATTGGCTACATGGCTCAGGACGTCTATCCAGACTTCGAGCAAGACAGTAGCCTCACCACCTGGCTTCAGCGATTTTCCCAAGAGGGAGATGACGATCAGGCACTGCGCTCGATTCTGGGCCGATTGTTGTTCTCAGGGGATGAGGTGCATAAGCCCGTCCGTGTCTTGTCCGGAGGGGAGAAGCACCGGATGACCTTCGGGCGTCTCATGCTGGAGCGCCCCAATGTGCTCATCATGGACGAGCCTACCAATCACCTCGACATGGAATCCATTGAGTCCCTTCAAATGGCCCTGGAGAAGTACGAGGGGACTTTGCTCGTCGTCTCCCATGACCGGGAGTTCGTCAACGCGGTCGCCAATCGAATTTTTTACATGAAGGGTGATGGAAAAGTAATTGATTTTAAAGGAACTTATGATGAGTTTCTGACCAGCCAAGGGCTGGAGGTCTAGGCATGGCCGCTGCTCAAGAGCCCGTATCGGGTGTGAAGGCCGTGGTGGCTGTGGCCTCCGGTAAGGGCGGCGTAGGCAAGTCGACCACCACCATCAACCTGGCGCTTGCACTCTCTCAGATGGGCTTGCGCGTCGGCGTGGCCGATGCGGACATCTACGGTCCTAGCCTTCCCACCTTGCTCGATCTCCATGACAAGCCTGAGATCACCGAGGACAAGCGGATGCTGCCGCTGCGAAAGCTCGGCCTTCAGGTCAACTCCATCGGCTTTTTGGTCCCACCAGATCAGGCAGTGGCCTGGAGAGGGCCCATGGCTTCGGGGGCGCTTCAGCAGATCGTGAAACAGACGGCCTGGGACCACCTCGACGTCCTTCTCATTGATATGCCTCCCGGTACCGGCGATGTCCACCTCACCTTGGCCCAACAGATTCCATTGCAAGGCGCTGTGATTGTGACCACCCCGCAGCGGATGGCATTGGCTGATGCCCTGAAGGGCCTGCGCATGTTTGAGAGGGTCTCCGTGCCCGTGCTGGGCATCGTTGAGAATATGGCGGTCTTTGCCTGTCCTTGCTGCAAAGGGGTGTCGCACCTCTTTGGACAGGGCGGGGGCCAGCAGCTTGCAGACCAGACGGGAGTTCCCCTCTTGGGCAGCCTTCCGTTGGTGGCCAGCATCATGGAGCAGTCCGACAAGGGCGTCCCCACGGTGGCGGCTTTCCCGGAGGGCCCTGAGGCCAAGCTCTATGCTGAGATCGCCCAGCGGCTCTGGTCTGACCTCTCCGAGAGATTGGTCAAGGCCGCCAAGCGGCCCACCATCAAGATCGTTTCAGCTTAGAGACTTCCAGCCCAACAAGAGGCTGTCGAGACGGCTGTGCTGAATCGCCCGCATGGCCTTGCTGCGCACGGCTGGTTTGGCGCGATGGGCCACGCTCAGGCCCGCGAGGGCCATCATGGGAAGATCGTTTGCCCCGTCTCCAATCGCAATGGCCTTGTTGGTCGCCACGCCGCGCTCGCTGCAGACTCGCGTGAGTGTGGCTGCCTTCACCGCACCGTCCACGATTTCACCGACGAGGTGGCCCGTGAGAAGGCCATCCTCGACCTCGAGCACATTGGAGCGAACTTCTTGAAAACCGAGGAGTGCACTGACCGGGGAGGTGAATAAGGTGAATCCACCAGACACCAGAAGGGTAGTGAGGCCTGCGGAATTGGCGGCCTCCACCAGCTGACGCGCGCCAGGCGTCAGGCGAAGCGCCTGATCAATCACTTCCTGAGCGGCCTCCACCGGGACTCCTTTGAGCAGCGCCACGCGCTGCCGAAGGCTCTCGGCATAGTCCGCAATCTCTCCACGCATGGCAGCCTCGGTGATGGCCGCGACCTCGGCCTTCTTCCCCGCGAAGGCTGCGAGCTCATCAATGCACTCAATGGTGATGACGGTGGAGTCCATGTCCATGGCGAGCACCGCGAAGTCGCCCAGCTCCTCTCCCTCCGGAATGAGGGCCAAGTCATATCGTTGTTGGTCACAGGTCTCACGAAGGGCCTTGAACGCCCGCGCGGCCAGATCTCCGGGAACCGGTCCCCAGATCAAGGTTCCTGCATGGCCGAGCGCCTCAGCGGGGGTGAGGGGAATCGCCCGCAGGGGCGCGCGCGCTGGAGCGGGCAAGACCGGTCCGGCAGGGATGAGGGCGCGAGCGATCAGGGCGTCTAGTTCCGCCTGAAAGGCGTCGGGACGACTGACCACCATGCCACGTTCGTTCACGCCGGGGCTGATCACGAGTCGGTGGGGCAGTTTCAGGTTCATGCGTTAACCCTTGTTGGGAAACAGGTGGGAGAGTGCTTCTCGGATCTGCATCAGGCGTTGAGCGAGATCCTTGGACTCACTCATAAAGCGAATGCGGTCTTGGCCAGCGAGTTTAAATCGCTTGTCTTTCTGAATGAGGACAATCACCCGGCTCGGATCGATGGGGGCATCGGATCTCAACTGAAGGCTGACGCCGTCTTGCGTTGCATCGAGCTTCTGAACGCCCAGTGGCTTGGCCTTGAGCCTCAGCTTGTGAGTCTCGATGAGCGCACGGGCTGGGTCTGGCAATTGACCGAAACGGTCGATGAGCTCCTCTTGCAGGCTCTGGAGGGTCTCGAAGTCCTCCGCACTGGCCAAGCGCTTGTAGAGCATGAGCCGCTCGTGAATGTCGCCACAGAAATCGGCCGGAAGCAGGGCGGGCAGGTGAAGATTGATTTCCACAGTGGCGCGCAGCGGGGCGTCCATGTCGGGCTCCCGGCCAGCTTTCAGCGCAGATACGGCCTCAGTGAGCATGTCGTTGTAGAGTTGAAAGCCCACTTCGGTCATGTTTCCGGACTGGTTGTCTCCAAGCACCTCTCCAGCGCCCCGAATCTCGAGGTCGTGCATGGCGAGAAAGAAACCGCTTCCCAACTCCTCCATGGCTTGAATGGCCTCGAGGCGCTTGGCGGCGTCCTTTGAGAGCGCCTGCTCGTCGGGAACCAGAAGGTAAGCATAGGCTTGGTGGTGGGAGCGACCCACACGACCCCGAAGCTGGTGAAGCTGGGCCAAGCCAAATTTGTCGGCCCGATAAATCACAATCGTGTTCGCGGTCGGTACATTGATGCCCGTCTCAATGATGGTGCTGCAGAGCAAGACATTGATGCGCTGTTGGTTGAAGTCGCGCATCACCCGTTCAAGATCTCGCTCGCCCAGCTGTCCATGGGCGACTCCGATTCGTGCCTCCGGCACCAGTTCCACCAGATGCTCCAGTCGATTCTGGATGGTCTCGACCTCGTTGTGCAGCACATAGGCCTGACCGCCTCGCTTCAGCTCCCGCAGCAGCGCCTCTCGCACCGCGTCGTTGGTTTCACGGCGCACAAAGGTCTTGATCGCCAGTCGTTTCTGAGGGGCAGTCGCGATGACTGAGAAGTCTCGAATCCCCTCCATGCTCATGGCAAGGGTGCGAGGAATGGGCGTGGCCGTGAGGGTGAGAACGTCGACTTCGGCACGCAGGGCCTTCAGCGCCTCCTTCTGGCGGACTCCAAACCGATGTTCTTCGTCAATGATCACCAGCCCGAGCCTGGAGAATTGGGTGTCGCGAGAGAGCAGCTTGTGGGTACCAATGACGATATCGATCTCGCCCGCTGCAATGCCCTTCAAGGCCGCTGCGCTCTCTTTAGCGGTGCGAAAGCGAGACAGCTCTGCGAGTTTGACCGGCCAGTTTGAAAAACGGTCCTGGAACGTCTGGAAGTGCTGCTCAGCCAAAAGTGTGGTGGGGCAGAGCACCGCGACCTGTCGGCCATCCATGACGGCAATGAAGGCTGCACGCAGCGCGACCTCCGTCTTTCCAAAGCCAACGTCGCCGCACACGAGACGATCCATGGGCTTATCGCGAATCATGTCTTGGACCACGGCATGGATGGCGGCCAGCTGGTCTGGGGTCTCTTCAAAGCCAAAGCCTTCGGAGAATCGCTCGTAGTCGCCCGCCTGAAACTGGAAGCCATGCCCGGTTCGGCTGGCTCGCCGGGCATACAGGTTGAGCAGCTCTGCAGCGGTGTCCCGCGCCATCTTGGCGGCCTTGGCCTTGGACTTCTCCCACTGCCCGCTGCCGAGGCTGTGGAGCGGTGCCTGATCGGGGTTGGCTCCCGTGTAACGGCTGATTAAGTGGAGCTGCGAGACCGGAACATAGAGCGTGCTGCCGCCAGAGTAGGTGAGGTGAAGAAACTCACTCAGGCCCTCTCCAAGGTCCATGTGGGTGAGCCCCTCGTAGCGACCAATGCCGTGCTGAAGATGGACGACTGGATCGCCGGGCTTGAGCTCAGAGAGGTCACGAATGAGCGTATCGACATTGGTGGCCTGCTGGCGTGCAGCGGATGGGCTTCGGCGTCCGGTATCGGCGAAGAGCTCAGATTCTGTGAGTAGGGTGAGGCGCCACCACGGCGCTGCAAAGCCCCGCTGGACGGGGAGAGTGGCCAAGAGCACGGTGGGCGCAGCAGGCTGCTGGCCTTGAAGCCTTGCCTGCAAAGAGGCCCAGTCGTCGAGTGGCTCCACGCCAAGCGCCTGATCTTGCAGGAGCTGAAGCAGTGTTTCACGACGGCCATGAGATTCGACTGCCAGCACCACCCAGGCGTCGTTCGCATGGATGGTGTTTACCGTCTCGACCAACCTGCCAAAGGGGTGGGCCGCGCGACGGTCTGCCCGCACGTCGGGCAGGCCAGCAGTGGGACTGACGTCGGTGCGCGAGAGGCTGGTTCTGGCAAAGGGTCGCAGGGCATCGTGAACGGCCTCGGGCGAAAGCCAGAGCGATTCGGGTGGAAGCACCGGTCGCTCGAGATCATGCTTGAGGAACTGGTAGCGAGCCCTGATGGCGCCCAGGGTCTCCTGCAGGGGCTCATCGAGAAGACCCAGGATGAGCACCTGCCCCTGGGGGTGGATGTAATCGGTCAGATTCGCCAGCGGGGTGTCAAAGAGCAGGGGAAGGTAGTACTCGATGCCTGCGCCGAACACTCCGTTTGCAGCGTCCTTGTAGAGACTGCAGCGAGAGGGGTCGCCCTCGAACTGTTCACGCCAGCGACTGCGAAATCTGGATGCAGCCTCCTCGCCCCTTGGATACTCCCGACCCGGAAGGAGACGAATCTCTTTGACTGGATGAATGCTGCGCTGGGTGTCGGGGTCAAAGACTCGAATGGCCTCGACATCCTCATCGAAGAGCTCGACCCGGACCGGCAGATCGGATCCCATGGGAAAGAGGTCAAGGATTCCCCCGCGAACAGCATACTCACCAGGGCTCACCACCTGGCTCACCGCGTTATAGCCTGCTCGACGGAGCTGCTCACGCAGTCTGTCCATTGACAAGGCCTGGCCAGCGCGAAAGAAGAAGGTGTTGGCGGCGAGAAACTCTGGCGGTGGGAGCCTTTGTAGGAGGGTGGGGGCCGCCACAATCACCGCGTCGAGCTGCCCGGTCAACGCCTCATATAGGGTGAGGAGTCGATCGGAGATCAGGTCTTGATGGGGGGAAAAGGCCTCATAGGCGAGGGTCTCCCAGTCGGGCAGGTACCGAACCCGCAGGTCAGGCTCAAAAACCCGGATCTCCTGCTCTAGCCGCTGTCCTTGGGCCGCATCATGGGCGATGATGAGGCCAGCGGCCCCGGATTCACTCGCAGGCTTGGAGGGCAGCGCACGCACCCATTGGGCCGAGAGCAGCGCGTCTGCAGAGCCCGTGGGACTGGCCAATGCAATGGACTGGCCGGCTTGTGGCGCACGCGCCTGGTGAAGATGGTAGAGGTCGATTGGGGCGAGGTGCGGGCGTTTCGGGTCATTCATCTGGTAATTTTAGAGGGTGAATGACTCCTCCCTCTTTCTGCGTGACGCTCGCGAGCAGCGCGCTCGGCTGCAGGCCCTTCGGGGTGCCGCCCCTGAGCGTCGTCTTTGGGCTGTGGTGCCAGCTGCTGGAGAGGGCCGCAGGGCAGGTCCAGGAGGTCCTAAGCAGTATCGATGGCTCGATGGCGAGGTCATGCTCGTTCGGACGCTTGTCAGTTTGCGGCCCCTTTTGGAGGCGCCTCAGGCGGCGGGCATCCTGATCGTGGTCTCTCCCGACGATACGGGCTGGATGGAGCATCGAATGGATGCCCGACTCCGAGAGCACTGGGGCGATGTCGTGCCGATCGTGGTGGCTCCCATCGGGGGTGAGACTCGCGCAGAGTCGGTTCTCGCGGGTCTCTTGCTGCTTTCTAGCCTAGAGCCCAGTGAGCAGGACTGGGTTGCGGTGCACGATGCGGCCCGACCCGGGCTGCGACCGGCCGCCCTCAGTCGTCTGCTGGCCGAGGGACTGTCCTGCCCAGATGGTGCTCTGTTGGCGCTGCCTGTTCCAGACACGCTCAAGCGGAGCGATGCGTCCGCTGAAGCCGTCAGAAGTGTTCAGACGGTGGATCGAGCAGGATTATGGGCGGCGCAGACGCCACAACTGTTCCCCCTTCACCGCCTCGCCCACGCGCTCAAACAGGCGACAGACGTGACCGATGAGGCAAGCGCCATGGAGCAACTCGGTGCCAAGCCGCGCCTGGTCATGGGGGATTGGGCCAATCGCAAATACACTTACCCTGAGGATTTTCAGGAGAGAGAAGCCTTGACTTGTCAAAACCCCTGGCCGCGGGTGGGGACCGGATTCGATGTGCATGCGCTGGTGGAGGGCCGTCCGCTCATCATTGGGGGGGTTCGGATTGACCATCCAAGAGGCCTGCTGGGCCACTCTGATGCCGACGTTTTGTTACACGCGATCAGCGACGCCATTCTTGGGGCCGCCGGGCTCGGAGATATTGGGCGACACTTCCCTGACACGGAGAGCCAATACAAGGGCGCAGACAGCCGGGTCCTGCTCCGAACGGTGGTGGAGCGGGTCCACGCAGAGGGATTCGATGTCTATCAATTGGACGCCACGATCATCGCCCAAGCGCCAAAGATGTCGCCACACATTGCCCAAATGGTGATGAACATTCAAGCCGATACGCAGACCGAGGCGGTCAATATCAAAGCCACCACCACCGAGCACCTCGGCTTTACAGGTCGTCAAGAGGGCATCGCTGCTCAGGCCAGTGCGGTGCTCGTCCCCCGAGCATGAGGGGGGGTTACCCGCTGTTGTCATTTGACTGCTCTGGCACGCAGGCGAGTGTCGCGCTCACGCTCGACGGGGTCTCTATACAGGGCGCGCAAGGCGCCTCCGGGCGGTCCCAAGCCTCGGACCTACTCCCCTTGGCTCAAGGGCTCCTCGATGCCCAATCCCTGCAATGGTCGGAACTCGGGGGCCTTGTCCTGGTGCATGGTCCCGGCTCATTCACTGGATTGCGCGTGGCGGCTGGCCTGGTTCAGGGGATCGCTCGATCACGCGAGCTGCCCGTGGCTCTGGTCTCGGGTTTTGAGGCCTTGGCCCTCTCTGGCACCAGCGCTCCCAGTCCGAGGCCGTCTGCGATCTGCCTCGATGCTCGATTGGGTGAATGGTTCGAGGGCCGCATGGAGTGGACTGAGTCTGGGCTGCCCCGCCTCTCACAAACCCCAAGGGTGGTCTCTCAACCCAGCCCTGGTGCCTGGCTTGACCCTCTGTTGCCGGAGCAGATCACTCTGGCCTGGAGTGCATTGGAATGTGTCTGTCGTCGTTTAAGCGAGGGAGTGGCGCAGGAATGGGTTCCTGCTGCGCTGGCGCAGCCTCTCTATGTTCGTGAACGTGTGGCACAGACCATCGAGGAGCGCCGCCTTCAGGCTGCGCTTCGTCTTGTGCCGATGCGCCGTGAGGACTTGGCCAGTGTGATGGTGATTGAAAACCAGGCCTATCCCTTTCCGTGGACGTCCGGCAATTTTCTGGATTCTCTGGAAGCGGGCTACGAGATGCGTCGGCTGATTGACCAAGACGCATTGGTCGGGCACTGCGTCTGGATGGTGGTCGCTGATGAGGCACATCTCTTGAACTTCACCATCTCTCCAGCTCGTCAGCGCCGCGGACTTGGCCAATGGATGCTTCGGGCCCTTTTGTCTGAGTGGGCTCGGCAGGGGCTGGTTCGATGTTTGTTGGAGGTCCGTCCGACCAACCGGCCTGCGCTTGGTCTCTATCAAAGAAACGGATTCACCCAGATCGGTGTTCGCAAGGGCTATTACCCCAATGGGCCCGATGGTCGTGAGGATGCACTGGTGCTTGGAGCCTCAATCCATGCGTAGAGAGGCTCTGTCTGTCTTTGGGATTGAGACGCGATGGCGAAAGAGAGCTGCACCGCCCAAGCCCTTCATTGTGGAGGGCCCTTGGTCATCAGAGGCCGAAGTGTCAGCGTTGGTTCGCTCCGTGGTCGATGCCCTCGGCCTCTCGCCTGAGGTGTCTATCCAATGGCGCAGCGCCCAGCCCGAGCCGCGTGGCCCTGCGGCCGATCTGGTCTTTGGGCGCCCGGCACACCCATCCTCTGTCGTGCTTCCCTCACCCGAGCAGCTGCGGGGGGCGGATGCGCGACGGGCCGCGTGGAACGAACTGGCTAAACTCAGGCGCACCCTGCGCCAGCAAGGGCAGCTGAAACTCGGTTAGTGGTGGCCACCGGCCTTCTCTTCGCCGATCAATTGATCGATAGGGAAATGGGTCTTGTTGTAGCGGTAGCGAACCATCACCAAAGCCATGGTGATCGCCACGAACCCGCCAAACAGAATGATCACAGAGTTGACGTGCACATCGAGATGGATGAGCAGGGCATAGAGGCCCAGCATGATCAGCACATTCAGGTTTTCATTAAAGTTCTGGACTGCAATCGAGTGGCCAGCGGAGAGCAGGACGTGGCCCCGATGTTGGAGCAGCGCGTTCATGGGAACCACAAAGAATCCAGCGAGCCCCCCGATGAGCACCAGCAAGGGCAGCGCGGCATCGAGTGCATGAACCAGGGTCATCAAAGGAACGAAGAGTCCCATCAGGACGCCTAGGATCAGGACTCGGCACGATCCTTTCAGGCTCACAAAGCGCGCCGCAGCCACGGCACCCACCGCGATGCCAACCGCAACGACGCCTTGAAGAATCGCGGCCTTATCGAGGGACATGCCAAGCTGAACCTCTGCCCACTTCAAAACAATGAACTGCAGTGTGGCGCCCGCACCCCAGAACAGGGTGGTGACCGCGAGTGAAATCTGGCCGAGCTTGTCCTTCCAAAGGGCGACGTTGCAGCGCCAGAAGCCCTGGATGAGCTTGATGGGGTGGATGTGCTGGCGGCCATAGCGGGCCCCCGTATCCGGAATGAAGACATTAAAGAGTGCGGCCAAGCCATACAGAAAAGCGACCACCAGGATGGCGGCCTCTGCTGCTGTGTCGATGCCGGTCTCGTAGCCTGGAAAATCCAGGGCCAACAAGAAGGACGAGACAGAGGGAGAGATGAGGGCGCCGCCCAACATGGTCCCAAGAATGATGGAACCGACGGTCGTGCCCTCGATCCAGCCGTTGGCCGCAACCAGCTTCTCGGGGGGGAGAAGCTCCGTGAGGATTCCGTACTTTGCTGGAGAGTAGGCAGCAGCCCCGAGTCCCACGATGGCGTATGCAGCCAAGGGATGCACGTGCCAGAACATTAGTGCGCAACCGATCACCTTGATGCCGTTGGTCACCAGCATGACTCGACCCTTGCGCATGGAGTCGGCGAAGGCCCCAACAAAAGGAGCCAGCAGGACATACGAAATGGTGAAGAAGAGCTTGAGCATAGGCCGCATCCACTCCGGAGCAGCCATCTCGATGAGCAACGCAATGGCGGCGATGAGCAACGCGTTGTCGGCGAGCGAGGAGAAAAACTGCGCCGCCATGATGGTGTAGAAGCCGCGTTTCATCGATCTCTTTTCTGAGTGCCTGCGGGATTAGAACACGAAGCCCTACAATTCCAGAATGATCCCTCCTCGCGCGCGCCCCGTTCTATTGACCACCCACGAGGACGCTCTGGCCCATAACCTTCAGGCGGTTCGCGACCGCACACCCAGCGCTCAGATCTGGGCAGTGGCGAAGGCGCGGGCCTATGGGCATGGACTGGGTGCTGCAGTGCGAGGTTTTTCCCGGTCTGACGGCCTCGCCGTTTTGGAGTTGCAGGAGGCGGCCGTTTGCCGTGACCTGGGTTGGACGGGTCCAATCCTCTTGCTTGAGGGCTGCTTTCACCCGTCCGACGTGCAAGTGGCTGCAGACCTCGACCTCGACCTGGTGATCCACCATTCGGATCAGATAGATTGGCTGCAGACCCGCCTCTCTCGTCTGGAACGCGCAAGACTGAGACTCTGGTTCAAGATCAACACGGGCATGAACCGACTTGGGTTTGCTCCCTCCACATGGGCAGGCCTTGCGCCTCGGGTGAATGATCTGCGTCATCGACTGGGTTCGGATCGTCTGGGCTGGATGACCCATCTCGCCAAGGCCGAGGAGCCGGATTCAACCCAGCGCCCCCTCCGTCGACTCGGGGAAGCGCTCTCCATGCTTGCAGTTCCGAATCAAGAACCCGTCAGCATTTGTAATTCAGCAGCGATTTTTACGGTTCCCTCGGCGCATCAAGACTGGGTTCGGCCCGGCTTGGCGTTGTATGGTGCCAGCCCGCTTGTGGATCCGGTCGCGGCGGCACAAACCGCCCAGGCGCTAGGTCTTCGCGCAGGCGCGAGCCTCACGAGTCGTGTGATTGCGATTCAAGAATTGGGGGTGGGTGAGACCGTGGGGTACGGCGAGCGATACCGTGCTGAGCGGCCCATGCGCATTGGGGTGATTGCCGGAGGCTATGCCGACGGAATCATTCGAGGGGCACCGGACGGCATGCCGATCTGGGTCGCGGGAGCGATCTGCCCCATGGTGGGACGGGTCTCGATGGATATGGTGACGGTTGACCTGACGGATCACGCTTCTGCAAGGGTGGGCAGTGAGGTGGAGTTCTGGGGCCAAGCGCTGCCGATTGATGTGGTTGCGAAGGCCTGCGGGACGGTGGCCTATGAGCTGATGACCGGCGTCACCGAGCGTGTGCAGAAGCGTTCCATTCCTGTCCTGCCCTCAGAGGAGGAGGGCGGCGATGGCGAAGGATAAACAGGTCTACCTCTGCTCAGCCTGCGCCACCAGTCACGCCAAGTGGCAAGGCCAGTGCGATGGGTGCGGTGCCTGGAACACCCTCGATGGACCCGTCCAGCAGCGCCAGAGTAGCGCCGTAGCTGGCCGTGTGCGCTCCGGTGGCTTTTCGACCACCAGTGGCGTGCAGGCGCTCTCGGAGGTGGCTGCTCAGGACTTACCCCGGTGGAGCATGGGCCTCGATGAATTCGACCGGGTGCTCGGCGGTGGCATGGTCCCTGGCGGCGTGGTGCTGCTTGGAGGAGACCCAGGCATTGGAAAGTCAACGCTTCTGCTACAGGCGCTGGCGAGCCTGGCTCAGCAGCGCGAGGGCGACACCTTGCTCTACATTTCGGGTGAGGAGTCAGCCGATCAGATCGCACTTCGCGCGCGACGTCTCGGACTTTCAGAGCAGAGCCTCTCGCGCATTCAGGTTCTGGCTGAAACCCAGCTCGAGCCCATGCTGGATCTGCTTGAATCTCGAAGCCCACGCTTGGTGGTCATCGATTCCATTCAGACGCTTTTTAGCGAGGCGCTGGGCTCCGCACCCGGCTCTGTTCCGCAGGTGCGTGAGTGCGCTGCGCAGCTCACGCGTTGGGCGAAGACCACTGGAAACGCGCTCTTCATCATCGGCCATGTCACGAAGGAGGGGGCACTGGCTGGGCCGCGAGTTCTGGAACACATGGTTGATGCAGTCCTTTATTTCGAGGGTGATGCACAGGCCAGTTTTCGCGTCGTGCGCGCGGTGAAGAACCGATTCGGTACGGTCAATGAGCTCGGTGTGTTTGCCATGACTGACCGAGGCCTCAAGGCGGTGAGCAATCCGTCGGCCTTGTTTCTGTCAGAGGCGAGCCTTTCCGGTCATGGCAGCGGTGGCGCTCGAGTCTCGGGTGCCTGTGTCTTGGTGACTCAAGAGGGAAGCCGGCCCCTGTTGGTTGAGGTTCAGGCCTTGGTCGATCAGGCCAGCAGCGGACAACCGCGTCGTCTGAGTGTTGGCCTCGATCCCCAACGACTTGCCATGCTCCTGGCGGTGCTCAACCGTCATGCGGGCATCTCGTGCGCAGATCAAGACGTGTTTCTCAACGTGGTGGGTGGGGTTCGGGTTCAGGAGACTGCGGCCGACCTTGCACTCCTGGCTGCCGTGGTGTCGTCTTTGCGCAATCGCCCGCTTCCAGAGGGCATGGTGGTCTTCGGTGAACTGGGCCTGGCGGGCGAGGTGCGCCCCTCTCCGCGGGGCCAGGAGCGGCTGAAAGAGGCCGCTCGTCTGGGGTTCTCCCTTGCCCTGGTTCCTGAGGCCAATGCACCCAAGCGCCCCATTGAGGGACTGGAGGTCTGGCCCGTGCGCAGGCTCAGTGAGGCACTCGATCGTTTGTTTGCCCGATAGACCGAAGAAGGGCCTGCGCGGCAGCGCGGCCCGATCGAACTGCTGACTCAATCGTGGCCGGATAGCCCGAGACGAGATGATCCCCGCACTGCCAGCGTCCGTCACCGAACTGACGATAAGGCTCCTGTGTGGCTTGAGCCTGAATCGCCTGAGGCGTCGCGGCCCAGGTGGCTTGCCGATCCACAATCCATTTGCTGCGCAGGGGCTTTTCTCCGTGCAGCCAGGCCCGTGCGGCCGCCCAGGCCCCCTCGAGCGCCAAGTCATGACGATCTCGGTCTTGCGAGAGTGCAGACACGACCAGCGAGACCACCTGGCCCCACGGCCCAGGTGGACGGGCCAGGCCAATCACCGGAAGGGCTGGCCTGCTTCCGACCTGCAGGCACTGGATTTGGGTGACCGAGCGCACAGGCCGCCCCAAGGGAAGATGCAGAAAAAGGGTTCCAAGGGCGCGACTCTGCAGAGCCTGCTCCTGCCCATGGTGGCCCTCCTGTCCAAGCAGTTGTCTGGCCTCCTGAGCAGGGAGCGCAAGCACCACGTCTTGGTAGTGACTTCCAAGCGCGCCAGAGGTGCCCTCGAGTCGCCAAGCGCCATGGGAAGCGGGCTCAAGGTGACAGACCCTGCTGCGCGGAAGTAAAGAGACCCCCGCCGCTTGGAGCCACTGTGTCAGTGGGTCGATCGCGTCAAGGCTGAGGTTACGACGCGGGTGCAGGGCACGAAGGCTGAGGGGGCCGCGCTGACTGGCATCGATGAACACCCGATGCAGGCAGCACGCGCTCGCCTCAGACCAGTCGGTGTTCAAGGCTGACTCTGCGAGCGGGCGAAGCAGGCTCTGGCAGAGCTGAGGGCTCAGCGCGCCGCGCTCAAACCAGCCCTGGACGGTCTCATGCCCCGATGGGACTCGGCGAAGATGGGGCAGGGCAAGCAAGAGTGCGGGCAGAAGATGCATCAAAGAGATTGAGTGCCTGACTCGCTCACCTTCGACTTCGTGGCTTCTCCATCCAAGCCATCCTGATGTCCAGCGCGTGTGATGCTGTGGATCAACCCGTCGCAGCAGGTTGAGGGTCTCGATGTAGGCCTCGATCAGCAGGTGCTGCCCCGCATCGATGGGAGCCTCGAGCCTTGTCCCTTGGTCACCCTCAGAGGACCACAGAAGCCCGCGTGCTCGGCCGCCGAACTGGGGGGCCGATTCAAACAGGTCGATCCGGTTGCCCAGACCAGCTTGCGCAAGATGCTCGGCACAGGCCAGTCCCGACCATCCACCCCCAACAATCGCGATCCGATTCACCGGGGCAGACGACCGAGTGCGCCTTGGACCCCCATCAGAAGCTTACGAATGGGCCCCAGGGAGACGCGGTGCGTGAACACCGCGGCAGGGTCTTCTTCGATCGCCCTGAGAAGGTCTCGATAGACCGCAGCCATCGCGAGCCCTGGACGCTGGGCCCACCGAGCCTCGGCGGGCAGTTGGTCGAGTGCTTGGTCGTACTTGGCGTGTGCCCTTTCTCCGAGTTCCCGAAGCACGGCCAGAAGCGCTGGACTGGGGCGAAGGGAGAGGACGTCAGCGCGAGTCACCCCATGACGACGCAGCAGGCAGTCGGGCAAGTAAACCCGGCCTTTACGGGCATCGTCACCGATGTCTCGGAAGATGTTGGTGTACTGCAGGGCCAGTCCGAGATCGCTGGCGTAGGCCTGAACCGCCGGCTCTGCGCCCCGACCAAAGATGCGCGCAGAAAGGCGACCCACTGCCCCGGCCACTCGATCACAGTACTGATCCAGTGCGTTCCAGTCCGGCAAGGGGAGCGGATGGAGGTCGGATCCGACGCCATCAAGGATGGCCTGGAAGTCGGCCTCGGGAAGGTCGTACGACACGATGGCGTTTGCCAGGGCTCGGCTGATGGGGTGCTGCGCTTGGGGTGAGCTCTCAGCCAGCCAGCGAATCTCTTGCCTCCACCAGGCCAGGGTGATGCCCGCAACCGTTGGGTCGGAGCAGTCATCGACCACATCGTCGACCTCTCTGCAGAAGGCATAGAGGGCCTCCATGGCCTCCCTGCGCTCACGGGGAAGCAGGCGAAAGGCAGCGGTAAAGCTGGAGCCCGCATGGGCGACTCGCTGCGCGCAATACGCCTGTGGGCTCAAGATTCCGACCCTTTTGAAAAGCCCATCCAAAGACCGAAAGATCGCGGGATGAGTCGAAACATATCGGCCCGGGAAAGGCGAGGTGAGGCGGTCCAGGGGACCAGAGGAGAGGCCATCACCCGCTGTGCGATGGCACGCCCGCCCTCGATTGTCAGTGAAATTTCAAGGGAGAGCCGGTTGCGGCCGGCCAGCCGTGACCGGCGGATGAGGGCTGGCAGATGTTGCGCGGAGTCGAGCAGCTCCAGCCCCCGGCGCGCCAGCACGCGAGTCATTCCAGCCTGCTGCTCAGGGCTGAGCAACTCGGTGCTTTCGAGGCTTCTCAGATCCGTGTTCCAAGACCAGGATTCTGGCCAAAGCACCCGAGGCAGCGTGGGTCGATGTCGGCCCAGATCCTGACCAAAATCCTGCGCAAAATTCACCAGCTGAAGGCCAGAGCACACGGCATCACTGGCTGTCTCCATGGCAGAGATGGACGAGGGACTCTCATGGGGCAAGCCCGCAAAACCAAGGACCAGCCGGCCAACTGGGTTGGCCGATTGTGCGCAGTACCGAGACAATGCGGGCCAATCATCGAAGGGTTCAAAGCGCGCGTCATAGCAGAAGGCATTCAACAGGTCTTGGGCCGGCTGCGATGGCAGTCCAGCAGATCGGCAGGCCGCCGCCAATGCGGCGCCAATCTGACTGAGGGGGGTAAGCGCCTCCGAGGGCTGGAGAGAGAGCCCTGAGCGAAGGTCTGCGAGTGCTTCAAGGCGGCTGGCGGCTGGCGCGTGTCCCTCGTCAGCCAGGTCGTCTCCCGTTCTGGCAAATGTGTAGAGCGCCAGCACGGGGCGTCTCATGCGCTTGGGCAGTAGCCAAGACGCGACCGGAAAATTCTCGTAGTGATGGCCGCCGTGAAGGGCCTGGCCAAGCCCAGGGTCGTTCATGGAGTGCATTGTAGGGCCCGCGGGGGAGGGGGACGCCATTCGATACAATGGGAACCTGAGTCCCGGACGTCCGGTTTTATTGAACACACGCGAAGGTGGCGAAATTGGTAGACGCACCAGGTTTAGGTCCTGACGCCGCAAGGTGTGCGGGTTCGAGTCCCGCCCTTCGCACCACCGAAAGAAAATGTCGTCACTCCTATGACAGCAGAATCTAATTCCAATCTCACGGTTGCAGCTTCCAGCCTGCAGCGAATCATTCCTCTGACGGTTCAACTTGACGCCGTGGAGGTCATTGCGCAGCGCAAGCTCCAGAAAATGGGTAAGACCATGAAGATGCCGGGCTTTCGGCCTGGAAAGGTTCCGCTCAAGGTGGTCCAGCAGACTTACGGCGCGCAGGCCCAGTCTGAGGCCATCGGTGACGCGGTCAGCGATGCCTACGCAGAGGCCATCATGGCCCAGAACCTCCGCCCGGCCGGCCCCCCGGAGGTCCGTCCCGTTGAAGGTGCAAACACAGATCCCGCGGCCACCAGCCTGCAGTTCGAGGCGGTGATCGAGCTCTATCCTGAAGTGCCCGTCCCCGATCGCGCATCTCTCTCCATTCGTAAGTGGGTGTGCGCCGTGCAGGCGTCTGATGTGGACCAGACGCTCGATACGCTGCGCAAGCAGCGCGTGACCTATGAGACCGTCTCGCGGGCGGCCCAGGCCGATGACCAGTTGCGCGTGGACTTCGCTGGCACCCTCGATGGGGTGGCTTTTGAGGGAGGCACCGCAAAGGATTTTCGTTTCATTGTTCAGGCCGGACAGATGCTGCCGGAGTTTGATTCAGCAGTCGTTGGCATGCAGGCTGGCGAATCTAAAACCTTTCCCTTGGATTTCCCTGCAGACTACAGGGCCAAGGAGCTCGCCGGTAAGACTGGTGAGTTCACAGTCACCGTGCACGAAGTGATGGAGCCGAAGCTGCCGGAGCTCGACGATGCACTGGCCCAGGCTTTTGGTATCCAGGAAGGCGGGTTGGAGAAGCTTCGCGCCGATGTCCAGAAAAATCTGGAGCGCGAAGTCTCAGGTCGCTGCAAGTCCAAGACCAAGCAGGCTGTGATGGATGCGTTGCTTGCCACCGCATCCTTCGATGTGCCCAAGGCGCTGGTTCAGAGTGAGGCTCAGCGGCTGGCAGATCAGATGCGCCAGGACATGGCCTCCCGAGGCATGAACGTGAAGGATGCGCCCATTCCCATCGAGCTTTTCACAGAACAGGCCACCAAGCGGGTGCGTCTGGGCTTGCTCGTCGGAGAAGTCGTTCGCAGTCAGTCCCTCCATGCTTCCGAAGATCAGGTCCATGCGCTTCTGGCCGAAATGGCCGAGTCTTATGAGAAGCCCGAGGAGTTTGTGCGTTGGACGATGTCCAATCCGGAGCGTCGTGCCGAGGCTGAGGCCGTGGTCATCGAAGACAACGTGGTGAGCTGGGCGCTTGAACTTGCTCAGGTGGAAGCGGTCTCCATTTCTGTGGAAGACCTCATGAAAGAGGCTGCGTAGTCGATGATCATTGAAAACACCATGCGCGTGCCGCATCAAGGAGATCGTTCAGTGGAAGAGATTCGAGGTCTGGGCCTGGTTCCCATGGTCATTGAGCAGTCCGGTCGCGGGGAGCGTGCCTACGACATCTACTCCCGTCTCCTCAAAGAGCGTGTGGTGTTTCTGGTGGGACCGGTGAATGACCAGTCGGCCAATTTGGTCATTGCTCAGCTGCTCTTTCTCGAGTCGGAGAACCCAGACAAGGACGTGTCGCTCTACATCAACTCTCCCGGAGGGTCTGTGTCTGCTGGTCTCGCCATCTACGACACCATGCAGTTCATCAAGCCCGCGGTGAGTACGCTCTGCATGGGCATTGCGGCCAGCATGGGTGCTTTCTTGTTGGCGGCGGGTGAGAAAGGCAAGCGCTTTGCGCTGCCGAACTCTCGCGTCATGATCCATCAGCCCCTTGGCGGCGTGCAAGGCCAGGCGAGCGACATTGAAATTCACGCGCGCGAAATCCTCTCGCTTCGGGATCGCCTCAATACCATTCTCGCGGAACGGACAGGCCAGAGCCTGGAGACCATTGCGAGAGACACCGACCGGGACAACTTCATGAGCGCAGACGATGCGCTACAGTACGGACTTGTGGACCGTGTCATGAGTTCACGCGAGGCCTGAAGGGGGCTTTATGGCAGATAAAAAAGGCTCGAGCGAAAAGCTGCTCTATTGCTCTTTCTGTGGCAAGAGTCAGCATGAGGTCAAAAAGCTTATCGCTGGACCGTCGGTGTTTATCTGCGACGAGTGCATCGACCTCTGCAACGACATCATTCGCGATGAACAGGCTGCTGCACCTGACGCTGAATCCGCCAAGGGCGGGCTTCCCACCCCGGCTGAGATTGCCTCCATTTTGGACCAGTACGTGGTGGGTCAGATGCGTGCCAAGAAGACTTTGGCCGTGGCCGTCTACAACCACTACAAACGCCTTCGCAGTAGCTCGAAGCCCCAAGAGGTTGAGCTCGCCAAGAGCAATATTCTGCTGATTGGACCCACGGGTTCTGGCAAGACCCTCCTGGCCCAGACCCTCGCTCGCCTCTTGAACGTGCCTTTTGTGATTGCCGATGCCACCACCCTGACAGAGGCCGGCTACGTGGGTGAGGATGTTGAGAACATCATTCAAAAGCTTCTTCAGAACTGCAATTACGAGGTTGAGCGAGCCCAGCACGGGATTGTCTACATCGACGAAATCGACAAGATTTCTCGTAAGTCCGATAACCCGTCGATCACCCGAGACGTCTCAGGTGAGGGGGTTCAGCAGGCGTTGCTCAAGCTGATCGAGGGCACCGTGGCCTCGGTTCCTCCGCAGGGCGGGCGAAAGCACCCCAACCAGGATTTCGTTCAAATCGACACCACGAATATTCTCTTCATCTGTGGTGGTGCCTTTGATGGTCTTGAAAAGGTCATTCGCGACCGAACAGAGCGCACATCCATCGGCTTTGGTGCCGAGGTCCGTTCGGCCCGGGAGCGCAAGCTGAGCCAGGTGTTCCAGGAGGCAGAGCCCGAAGACTTGATTAAATTTGGCCTGATTCCTGAGCTCGTGGGACGCCTGCCCGTGGTGGCCACCCTGGATGAGCTGGATGAGGTTGCACTCATCGAGATTCTCACGGGTCCGAAGAATGCGCTCGTCAAGCAGTATCAGGCGTTGCTGGATATGGAAGGCGTTGAGCTCGAGATTCGTCCCGCTGCGCTCAAAGCCATTGCCGAGAAGGCCATCAAGCGCCGAACTGGCGCTCGCGGTCTGCGCTCTATTCTCGAGCAGGTGCTGCTCGACACCATGTATGACCTACCCAGTCAGAAGGATGTGTCCAAGGTGGTGGTGGATGAGCCCACTGTCACTGGCGAGGGAAAGCCCTTGTTGGTGTACCAAGATAACCCCAAGGTTGCAGGCAGTAAGCACGCCTAAGGCTTGAAGTTCCGCGGATCGCCCCCACTGTAGAGGGCATCTGAAAGAAAGAGAGACTGGTGATGTCAAAGACTGAACTTCTGCCCTCCGAGCCCACCGTTCTGCCCATGCTTCCCCTGCGGGATGTGGTTGTGTTCCCGCACATGGTCATTCCCCTGTTTGTCGGACGTCCCAAATCCATTAAGGCCATGGAACGTGCCATGGAGTCGGGTAGTCATGTCCTCTTAGCCGCCCAGAAAAGTCCCACACAGGACGATCCGTCTGCCAAAGACATTTATGAAATCGGCTGTCTGGCGAGCATTCTTCAAATGCTCAAGCTTCCTGATGGCACCGTGAAGGTGTTGGTGGAAGGGACGCAGCGGGCGCGATTGGCCGATCTACAAGACAACGGTCAGCACCTCGTTTGCGAGTGCACCCCGTTGCAACTCGAAGAGCGTGATGGGCCTGAGAGCGAGGCGATGCGCCGTACGCTGCTCACGCAGTTTGACCAGTTCGTCAAGCTCAACAAAAAGATTCCAGCTGAGATCCTGAACTCTCTGATGAGTATCGAGGAGCCGGGGCGCCTGGCAGATACGATCGCCGCGCATCTGCCCATGAAGCTCGAAGAGAAACAGGCGGTTCTGGAGACGCTCTCCGTGCTTGAGCGCCTCGAGAAGCTTCTCACGCAGATCGAAACGGAGCTCGACATTCTCCAGGTAGAGAAGCGCATTCGCGGCCGTGTGAAGCGTCAGATGGAGAAGAGCCAGCGCGAGTACTACCTCAACGAGCAGGTGAAGGCCATTCAGAAAGAGCTCGGTGAGGGTGAGGACAGCGAGCTGGATGAGCTTGACAAAAAGATCAAGGCTGCCCGAATGCCCAAGGAGGCACGGGACAAGGCGCAGGCCGAACTCAAGAAGCTCAAGATGATGTCACCCATGTCGGCAGAGGCAACCGTGGTGAGAAACTACATCGACACCCTGGTGGGGCTGCCCTGGAAGAAGAAGAGTAAGGTCAACACCAACCTTCAAACCGCCGAGAAGGTGCTTGAAGAGGAGCACTTCGGACTAGAAAAGGTGAAGGAGCGCATCCTCGAGGCCTTAGCGGTTCAGCAGCGAGTGGACAAGGTGAAGGCCCCGATTCTCTGTCTGGTCGGTCCTCCTGGAGTGGGTAAGACCTCCCTCGGGCAATCTATTGCGAGAGCCACCAACCGAAAATTTGTTCGAATGGCTTTGGGTGGCGTTCGGGACGAATCCGAGATTCGCGGTCATCGCCGCACGTACATTGGCTCGATGCCTGGAAAGATTCTCACCAGCCTCACCAAGACGGGCGTTCGTAACCCCCTGTTCCTGCTCGACGAGGTCGACAAGATGGGGATGGATTTCCGTGGAGACCCTGCCAGTGCCTTGCTTGAGGTGCTCGATCCCGAGCAGAACAACAGTTTTACGGATCACTACGTGGAGGTCGAGTACGACCTCTCCGATGTCATGTTCGTCGCCACCGCAAACTCGCTGAACATCCCTCCGGCGTTGCTTGATCGTATGGAGGTCATTCGACTCTCTGGCTACACCGAAGACGAAAAGGTGAGCATTGCTCAGCGTTACCTCTTGCCCAAGCAGCTCAAGCTCACTGGCCTCAAAGAATCAGAGATTTCCGTCTCCGAGGGGGCTCTGAGAGAGACCATTCGCTCCTACACCCGGGAAGCTGGTGTGCGTGGCCTAGAGCGTGACATCTCCAAGATCTGCCGCAAAGTCACGCGCATGGTGCTGACCGGAAAGGCCGAGGGCCAGGTGGAGGTTCGTGACGACAACATCGAGGATTTTCTTGGCGTCAAGCGCTACACCTTTGGTGTCGCGGAGAAGGACGATCAGGTGGGAGAGGTGACAGGCCTCGCCTGGACTGAGGTAGGCGGTGAGCTGCTGATGATTGAAGCGGCCGTCATGCCAGGAAAAGGAAACATTCAGCGCACTGGATCGCTCGGTGATGTGATGAAGGAATCCGTAGAGGCGGCACGAACGGTGGTGCGTTCACGGGCCAAGGCCCTAGGCATTCCTGCCCAGGACTTCGAAAAGAAGGACCTTCATATTCACGCACCCGAAGGGGCGACACCCAAAGATGGCCCCAGTGCGGGCATTGCAATGACCACTGCAATGGTGTCGGCCATGACCGGCATTCCCGTCAAGGCATCCGTGGCGATGACCGGAGAAATCACGCTCCGGGGAGAGGTGCTGCAAATCGGGGGTTTGAAGGAGAAGCTGCTGGCCGCTCATCGTGGAGGGATCAAGACTGTGTTGATCCCCGAGCAGAATCTGCGCGACCTCGCCGACATTCCTGCGAACGTGAAGAATGCACTCGAGATCATTCCGGTTCGCTGGATCGACAAGGTATTGGAGCTTGCATTGGCTCGCGCCCCCGTTCCTCTAGCAGATGAAGCGGAGGCCGTGGTTCCTGCGGTGAAGCCCGCAGAGCCAGAGGCGGACCGTTCCTCCGAGCCCGTGACCCATTAGCCTTTTGCTTGACCTGTTATCTTTCCGAAGGTCTAATGAATTCCCGCGTGAGACAGATTCCGCGCGGCACCGCCTTCCCGTTTTCTCTCACAAGGAATAAGAAGTGAACAAGACAGATCTCATCGAACACATTGCCAAGCAGGCTGATATCTCCAAGGCTGCGGCTGGCCGCGCATTGGATGCATTGGTCGGCGGTGTCCGCACGACGCTCAAGAAGGGTGGCACCGTCACGCTGGTAGGCTTTGGTACTTTCGCGGTGACCAAGCGCGCGGCTCGCTCCGGACGGAATCCACGCACCGGAGAAACCATCAAGATCAAGGCTGCGAAGCTCCCTAAGTTTCGTCCAGGCAAGGCTCTGAAGGACGCGCTGAACTAAGCATCAGCTCATCTCAGGTCCATTTAAAGAAAGCGCGTTTGCTCAACGCGCTTTTTTTATTTACACTCGCGGTCTTTCGTGTAGCGCTCGGGTGCTTAGCTCAGTTGGTAGAGCGGCGCCCTTACAAGGCGTAGGTCGGGAGTTCGAGCCTCTCAGCACCCACCACCGCAGCGTCGCGAACGAGTAGGTTCATTAGGTTACAATTCGAGTTTTACAGCGCGGAGCGGTAGTTCAGTCGGTTAGAATACCGGCCTGTCACGCCGGGGGTCGCGGGTTCGAGTCCCGTCCGCTCCGCCACTTTTCCTCTCTATGCTCGAATTCATCCGTCAAAACCGGCGTCTGCTGCAGCTGGTCCTCCTCATCCTCATCGTGCCCTCCTTCGTCATTGTCGGGGCATGGGACTTGGTCGCACCTTCTCAGGCGGGACCCGCCTTGGCCGAGGTCAATGGGCGCAAGATTGAAAAGAATGAGTTCGATGCGTTTCACCAGAGACAGCTTGAGCGTCTCTCGGCTCAGTTCGGTGGACAGGTCCCGCTCAGTGCGCTCGACTCACCTGCCTCCCGTATCTCGTCTCTGGATCGACTCATCGCAGAGTCTATGCTTCGCCAACTCACCCTTGAGCACCGCATTGGTGTCTCCGATGCAGCGCTGAAGGCCGTGATCGCCCAAGTTCCTGAGTTTCAGAAGGACGGCGCGTTTAGTCTGGAGCAGGCCAATCAGGTGCTTCGAGCAAACGGTCTGACTGCTCAAGGCTTCGAGCAGAACCTTCGAATGGACATGAGTGCGGAGCTTCTTCCTCGCGCAGTCTCTGACACCGTGATCACTCCTAGAAGCGTTGCGCGTCTGATCAGTCAGTCAGAAACAGAGCGCCGTTCGTTCTCGATCCGTCGCTTCTCTGCCTCCGATTTCGCTCAGCGGGTCTCGGCGACCGATGACGAGCTGAAGGCTCACTATCAAGCCACGCTCGCACGCTACCAGACCCCAGAGTCCATCGATGTCGCCTACGTCTTGCTTGAGAATGCCTCAGCAGAGAAGGCAGAGCAGTTTTCTAATCTGGTCTATGAGCAGAGCGACAGCCTGGATCCTGTGGTCCAGCAGTTCGGAGTGAAGCCCATCGAGGTGAAAGGCGTCCAAAAGGGGCAGCCGGTGTCAGGCGCAGAGGGCTCCGTGGTCAATCACCCGCGTGTTCAGGCTGCCCTCTTTGATCGAGAGGCCATCCAGGAGAAGCGCAACACGCCCGCGGTGGAGATCGCCAGTGGGCGGCTCGTCTCTGCTCGTGTTTTGGCTCATCGGCCAGCGGCGCCTCTGGGCTTTGAGCAGGTCAAGGCTGCCGTCCGTGAGGATTGGGTCCGCCAGAAGGCCTCGGAGCTTGCAGCGGCAGCCGCTCAAGCCTTCAAGATGAGCGATGGAGGTCTGCTGCCCTTTGATCTTCGGCGCGCAGATGCCGCAGCGGCGGCCGTGTCTCTCAAGCTGCCGCAGGATTCCATTGGGCAGCTGGCCATCGAAAAGCTGCTCTCCCCGACGTTTACCGTCGGCCAGCCCGTGGTCATCAGCCTGGGTCAGGCGGGCAGTCTGGTGGCGGTGTTACAGGCGTCGCAAGTCGACTCGGTGGACGCGGCACCCGTGAAGCAGCGCCTTGGTGGGGCCTTCAATCTCCTTCAGCAGGCCGAGACCGAGCTGGCCTTCAAGCTTTGGATGCGGTCGCAGGAGGAGCGTTTGAAGGTCCGTCGCTACAAGGACAAGCTCGAGGCCGCGGCGTCGTAGTGCATCTGCAGGTGTCCTTCAAGCCGGATCACCTGCCCATGCACACGCTGAGGGAAGTTACGGTCAATGGATCGTAAGTAGCTCGGGTCGTAGTGCAGAGCGAGCAAAGACTCCACCAGTTGCGCCCAGTCTCCGCTGTCCACCTGCTCAATCCATTTGGCCACCTGTTCATGACCCACCAAGGCCACCAGTTTCTGTAGCTGGGCACGAAGCGGATCCCGCGCCTGAAAAAAGTGGGCATATTCCTCGCATAGCAGGGCGACTCGATGCTCGAGTCCGAGCTCGAGCGTGACGCAGGTGCTGGTTCGAATGCGCTGCATGAGCACATCCGGCACCTGAACATTGCCCACCTTCTTGCTCTCCGATTCCACATACACTGGCCTTTCGGCATCGAGTCTGCGCAGGACATTCCAGATTCGCGTTTCAAAGTGCTTCTGTGAGGGCTGGGGAGCATCCGGCATCGCACCGAGGAGTGAACCGCGATGGCAGGCGAGACCTTCGAGGTCGAGGATCTGTTGGCCCGCGCGACTCAGCGCATCGAGAAACCGCGTTTTGCCAGAGCCCGTGACGCCACAGACCACTCGGAAGTCAAATCGCTCGACCATGGTTGGTAGGACCTCCAGCAGGCGCCCCCGAAAGGCTTTGTAGCCGCCTTCCAGCAAACCCACCTTCCAGCCCACACGGGCCAGGATGGTGGCGAGTGAGTTGCTGCGTTGACCACCTCGCCAACAGTAAACCAGTGGCTGCCAGTCCCGATCGTGCTCCGACAGGGGGCCCTGCAGGTGCCGAGCGATATTCTCGGCGACCAGCGCAGCCCCCATACGTCGGGCGAGAAAGGGCTCTTGCTTGTATTGAGTGCCCACCGCGGCTCGCTGTTCGTCATCGAGCACCGGCATGCTCCGAGCGCCAGGCAGGTGGTCCTCGGCGAACTCCGAGGGAGAGCGGGCATCCAGGATGCTGTCGAAGTCATCAAGCCGCTCGAGGGCCTCTTGTGCGCTTACAATGCGGGGATTCATCAAGTCTTCACAAAGTTATGGCGAGAAAGATTTTCAACCTGCAATGTAGCTTGGGACACCGGTTCGAGGGCTGGTTCGCCTCGCATGAGGCGCTTGATGAGCAATCTGCACGTGGACTGGTTCGTTGCCCGATCTGCGACACGGATGAGGTCTCTAGAATGCCGACAGCCGCACGTCTGGCCCTCTCGGGGGCGGAGGCACCCAAACCTTTGCCCGATGCCACTCAGGTTCAGGAAGCGATGGGGGCGGTCTTGGCCGCCGCCCGCGCGCTGGCACAGCAATGCGAGGACGTGGGGGATGGATTTGCCGATGAGGCTAGGCGTATTCATTACGCTGAAGTCCCTGAGCGCAACATCATGGGACGCACGAGTGTCCAAGAGGCAAAGGCGCTGAGGGACGAGGGGATTGAGATTTTGTCGCTTCCTATTCCGGCTGGCGTTTTGGGTCGCGAACACTAGCCCTTGAGTCCAAACAGCAGGTTCTTCGCAGGCGCGTTGGTGAGCGGCTTGCGCAGGTCAGCAAAAAGGGCCACACCCCGCTGAACTGCGGGCCTGGCCTCAATGGAGTTGAACCAGCGCTGCACGCTAGGGAACTTCGCAAGGTCAATGCCTTGATTGGCGTAAGAGGCGACCCACGGCCAGGCTGCAATATCCGCAATCGTGTATTGGTCAGCTGCCAGATACTCATGAGCTTCAAGCTGGCGGTTGAGGACCCCGTAAAGGCGTTGAGCTTCATTTGAGTAGCGCTCAATGCCGTAGGGAACCGGCTCCGGAGCATAGAGGCGAAAATGGTGTGCCTGTCCCAGCATGGGGCCAAGACCACCCATCTGGAACATCAGCCACTGGAGAACATCGAAGCGATCGCGATCGCTCTGGCCGATGAGTTTTCCCGCTTTGCCTGCGAGGTAAATGAGGATGGCTCCAGACTCGAAGAGAGCGATGGGTTTGCCGTCAGGCCCTTCGGTGTCTGTGATGGCCGGGATTTTATTGTTCGGGCTGATCTTGAGGAAGTCGGGATCAAACTGATCGCCCTTGCCGATGTTGATGGGTGTGGCTTCGTATGCAAGCCCCAGCTCTTCGAGCAGGATGGAAACCTTCTTTCCATTGGGGGTGGGCCAGGTGTAGAGGTGAATCATGGCGAAACTCCGAGGGAGAAGACTGCCCCTTGGGCTTGAGACACCTCAAGCCAAATGGGGTGAAGGTGGGGGAAATCCTGCTCAAACAGCATCTCGCAGGTGGACTGCTCAAAGCCGGTTTCACACAGCAACACTCCGCCCTCAGCGAGCCTGAGCGGCAACTCAGAGAGCAGACGACGGATAAAGGTCATGCCGTCTTCGCCCGATCCGAGCGCCAATTCCGGCTCAGCGAGAAACTCGGGGGGAAGCGCTCTCACTTTAGCCATCGGGACGTAAGGTGGGTTACAGAGGATCAGGTCGAAACGCTCGTCTGGTTCAAACCCGTCAAACAGGTCTGAACATCTGAGGTCGATCTGAGCCTCGAGCCCATAGTCGATGACGTTCTCCTTCGCGAGGCTGAGAGCCTCTGGACTAAGATCGCTTGCGACCACCTGAGCTTCAGGCCAGCGAAGCCCGGCTTGAATGGCCAGACAGCCGGAGCCGGTGCAGAGATCGAGGATGCGAGCGGGGGGATGATCAAGACCAAAAATCTCATCCTGAAGGAGCTCTGCGAGATAGGAGCGCGGAATGATCGCTCTTGGATCGGAGCGAAAACGAAGCCCCATGAGCCAAGCCTCCCCAAGAATGTAGGCAGTCGGGCGGCGATCCACCACCCGCGAGGTGATGCGCCTCACCAGCATCTGGCGTTCGTGGGGCAACAGGCGAGCCTGATCGAAGCTGTGGTCGAGGTCGAGCGGTAGCTTTAGGCTTCCCAACACAAGCCATCGAGCTTCCTCAAGGGCATTCGAGGTGCCTTGACCAAAAACAGATCCAGACGCTGCCAACGCACTCGCACAGGCGCGTATCCAGTCTGAGAGTGTGAACAGCTCGAGGGCAGCCGCGGTGCCATCCCAACTGGTTTCATCGAGCGCCTTCATGTGATGGAGGGAAGGAGACGACGCATGGCCCCAAGGTAGACCGCGCTGAGGGGCTCTAGGTCTGCCACCCGAATACGCTCATTCACTTGGTGAATGGTGGCATTGATGGGCCCAAACTCAATCACCTCTTCGCAGTGCTTGGCGATGAAACGACCATCGGAGGTCCCTCCTGTGGTGGAGAGCTCTGCCTCAACGCCGGTGACCTCCTGAATCGAGGCTCTCATGGCATCGCACAGCGTTCCGGGGAGCGTGAGATAGGGCTCGCCACCCAGCGTCCAGTCGATCTCATAGGAGAGGTTGTGACGGCTCAGAACCGCTTCCAGCCGTGACTTCAGACTCTCGGGGCTGCTCACGCTGCCAAATCGAAAGTTAAAGGCTGCAGACAGCGAGCCCGGAATGACGTTGGTTGCACCGGTGCCCGAATGGAGGTTCGAGACCTGCCATGTCGTGGGAGGGAAATGCTGGCTGCCATCATCCCAGACCATGGCTGCAAGTTCGGTCAGCGCAGGCGCAAAGCGATGGATGGGATTGTCCGCAAGGTGTGGGTAGGCGACATGCCCCTGCTTACCGAACAAGGTGAGCCGACCCGAGAGGGTTCCACGGCGCCCATTCTTGACCATATCGCCGAGGGTTCGCACAGAGGTGGGCTCACCCACGATGCAGTAATTGAGAGGTTCGCCACGATGGGCCAGCGCTCTACAGACTTGGACGGTTCCATCTAGCGCCGGACCCTCTTCATCAGAGGTGATGAGATAAGCGAGTCGTCCGCGAAAATGGGGCCGCTCGGCGATGAAGGCTTCAGTGGCCGTGACGAACGCGGCCAGCGAGGATTTCATGTCAGCCGCGCCGCGTGCGACCAGTTCACCTGCAGGGGTGAGGGTCGGCTCAAAGGGGGGCGATTGCCAGGACTCCAGAGGGCCTGTTGGAACCACATCCGTATGCCCAGCCAGCACCAGGGTGGGGCCTGGCTCGCCGCCTTCGCGCAGCGCCCACAGATTGGTCACCTCACCGAAGGGGAGAATCTCGCAATTGAATCCAAGCGGTCTCAGACGATCGGCAATGAGGGTGCAGCATCCCTCGTCATGCGGGGTGACTGACGCGCGAGCAAGGAGGGCCTGCGCCAGTGAGAGCGTGGCGTTAGGAGATGGATGTGGAGTCATGGTGTCGGTCGAGGCCAAGCCCCGCATAGAGGGATTCAGAGAACCCAACGAGGAGCTCTTGCTCCCATTCCAGCACGGGGCGCTTGATCAGCAGAGGATTCTCTGCCAACAGTTCGAGGGCGGAGGCTTGGTCAACCACACCTCTTCGACGATCCTCCGGCAATGCGCGCCAAGTGAGCCCCCTTCGATTGAGCAGACTGTCGTAAGGAATACGGTTGAGCCACTCGCGAAGCTTGTCCAGATGAGGCGGGTTCAGCTTGAGGTCGACAAAGTCGTATTGAACGCCATGCTGTTTGAGCCAACGGCGCGCAGCTCTGACCTGATCGCAGCTAGAAATGCCGTAGACGGTGGGTTCCGCCAATGTTTAGTCCCCCCGAAGGAGGTCGTTGATACTGGTCTTGGCGCGAGTCTGGGCATCGACGCGCTTCACAATGACGGCGCAGTTCAGGCTGTATTTTCCGTCGGGTGAGGGGAGGCTACCGGGCACCACAACGCTGCCGGCGGGGACCCGACCCATGAACACCTCACCACTGGCTCGATCATAGATGCGAGTCGATTGGCCGATGAAGACGCCCATCGAAAGGACAGAGTTTTCCTCCACGATGACGCCCTCAACCACTTCAGAGCGCGCCCCAATAAAGCAGTTGTCTTCAATGATGGTGGGGTTCGCCTGAAGTGGCTCCAGAACCCCACCGATGCCGACGCCCCCGGAGAGGTGCACATGCTTCCCAATCTGGGCACATGAGCCGACCGTGGCCCAGGTGTCTACCATGGTGCCTTCGTCTACATAGGCACCGATGTTGACGTAAGACGGCATGAGCACCACGTTCCTGCCGAGAAAGCTGCCCCGACGGGCCATGGCTGGCGGCACCACGCGAACGCCGCTGGCCGCGATCGCCTCAGGGGACATGTGCCCGAACTTGGTGGGCACCTTGTCGAAGAACCGAAGGTCGCCGGCGTCAATGGACTCATTGTCACGGAGCCTGAAGCTCAGCAAAACCGCCTTCTTGATCCACTGGTGAACGACCCACTGCCCGGAGTCCTTGCTTGCCACGCGAAGCGTACCGGCGTCCAGTTGCTCAATGATCTCTTCGACCGCTGACTTCAGTTCAGCGGGGTGTTGTTTAGGGCTGAGCTGCGCTCGATCTTCCCAGGCTGCGTCAATCAAGGTCTGGAGTTGGGCGATGGAGGTCATGAAAAGGTCCTAGCGAATCGAAGGTTGAATGGGGAAGTCATGCAGCTGAACCCTGGGCTGAGGCGTCCAGTGCGAGGCTTGGTGTTCTGCGACCACGGTGGTGAAGAGGCCCCCACGAACATACCAGCGAGCGGTCAGGCGCATGAATCGGGGGGCGCAGGCTCGAACGAGATCGTCCAGGATGGAGTTGGTCACGGCTTCGTGGAAGGCGCCCTGATCACGATACGACCACATGTAGAGTTTGAGCGCCTTGAGTTCGACGTTCTTTTGATCCGGGATGTAGTCGATGGTGAGGTGTGCGAAGTCGGGCTGGCCGGTGAGGGGGCATAGGCAGGTGAATTCCGGGACCTCAATGTGGACTTGATAGTCGCGATCGGGCTGAGGATTTGGAAAAGTCTGGAGCTCACGAGAGGGTTGAGTGGACATGTTCGGGGGAGTTTCTGCAAATTAAGCGAAATAGACGCATTTAGGCTAATAAAAGTGGCAAGTTGAGGCCAGAAGCCATCAGGTTTTGCACTGTTATTATATCGCAGCCTCATTAAGGAGCCTCTCCGCTGTGCGTCTCACTCAGCTTCGTCTTTCTGGATTTAAGTCCTTTGTCGATCCCACCAACCTGACGGTCTCGCGGCAGCTCGTCGGGATTGTCGGCCCCAATGGCTGTGGCAAGTCCAATGTGATTGATGCGGTCCGCTGGGTTCTGGGTGAGTCCAAAGCCTCTGAGCTTCGCGGCGAAAACATGCAGGACGTGATCTTCAACGGATCCGGTTCTCGCAAGCCCGCTGGCCGGGCCAGCGTTGAGCTGATGTTTGATAACAGCGAGGGCCGCTTGGCAGGTCCCTGGGGACGTTTCGGGGAGCTATCGGTCAAGCGTGTGCTGACTCGAGACGGCCAGTCGAGCTATTACATCAATGGGCAGCATGTGCGCCGCAAAGACGTCTACGACCTCTTTATGGGCACGGGCCTCGGGCCTCGGGCCTACGCCATCATTGGCCAAGGGATGATCTCGCGGGTGATTGAGTCACGACCAGAGGAGCTCCGTGTGTTCCTGGAGGAGGCTGCTGGTGTGTCCAAGTATCGTGAGCGTCGACGCGAGACCGAGGGGCGATTGGAAGATGCCCGAGAGAATCTCTCTCGGGTCGAGGATATTCGTGTTGAGCTCACCCAGCGGATTGAGTCTCTTGCTGCGCAGGCCGAAGTGGCGGAGCGCTATCAAGGGCTGGTTGCTCGAAAGACCGAGCGGCAGACGTTGCTCCTTGCGCTCAGGCGTCATGAATCGGTTGTGAGCTTGGCTCAGCAACGGCGCCATCGAGAGGCCCTGCTCACTCAGCGTGAGGCCCTCATGGCGCAGGCCGCAGCTGCGCGACAGGCCGTCGAAGCGTCACGTGAGGCCTGGGAGGCCGCTCAGCAGCAGGTCCAGCAGGCACAAACTGCGCTCTTCGAGTGCAACACCCGCGTGGCGCGGCAAGAAGCCGACGATCGCTCGCATCGCCAAGCACTCGAGCGAGCGCAGGCTGCAGTCCAGGAGGCCAAATCGGTCGAGTCGACGCTGACCGAGCAGATTGCACATAACGCTCAGACCCAATCCGAGGCGCAGACGGCGCTCTCCGGCGTCGCGCGTGAGCTGGAGGCTGCCCGCGCATCTGTGAAGCAAGCCACTGCACAGCTGGTCCCTCTGGAGACCGCCAGTGAGGAGGCCAACCAGGCTCTGTCTGAGGCACGTGCCGTGTGTTCGGCTGCCGAGGCGGAGGAGCGAGGTCTCGCTGCGAGGCTGCTCGATGCGCAGCAGCAGCAGAAGCGCATACAGGATCGGCTGGCCAGCGTCGCCGAGTCCATTCGAACCCTTGAGGTATTAGATCCGACCGCACTCTCGGGGGTGTTGGCTCAGCAGGCCGAGGCCGAAGTGCTTGCTGCGCAATCTGCAGAGGCATTGGCTCAGGCACAGGCTGCGCTTTCCCGTGCGGAGCAAGAGGTTCAAACGCACCGGCAAGAGGAGGCCAGCGCCCGCCGTGAGGCAGACCGGCTCAGCTCAGAGCTCTCGGCCCAACAGGCTGTCCTACGTCGACTCGAGTCTCCGGGCGCGCTTGGACCATGGCTGCAGCAGCATCAGCTCTCCGGAAAGCCCGTGCTCTGGGCCGCGCTCAAGGTCGAGGCAGGATGGCAGCAGGCGGTTGGTGCTGTGCTGGCTGATCGGCTCTCCGCGCTCTCTCTCGATCGAATGGAGGACGCTGAGGCCCTCCTTCAGACCCGCCCTCCAGCGAATCAAGTGTTCTTTTCAGGAGAGGGTCCGTCCCTCTCTGCCCCCGCGAGTGGACTCGCTGCAAAGGTCTCCGGGCCTGCGGATGTGGTCTCGCTGGCTCAGGCATGGCTAGCGGGCGCTCGAACTGCAGACGACTGGGGCCGTGCGCTCTCTTCGCGCCACACACTCTCCTCTGGGGAGTACTTTGTCACGCAAGAGGGACATCTGATTGGCCCCAACTGGGTTCGCCTTCATGGCCAGTCTCAGAATGATGGCTCCAGCCTTTTGTCTCAGAGAGACTTGGTTGAAGACCTCAAGCGTCAGGCGCAAGCTGCTGGCCTCATTCGTGATGAGGCGGTGGCAGCGCTGCAGTCCGCCGAGCAGCGCCTCGAAGGTCTTCGTCGCCAGCTGGTCAGCCTCCGCGAGGCTGAGGCGAGAGCGAAGGCCCGAGCGCATGAGCTTGAACTCACGGTCGTTCGTATTCAGGAGAAGACTGAGAGACTCAAGCAACGGGGGCAGGAGTTGGAGTCCAGTCGCCTCGCACTGGTGGCGGAGCTCCAGGCCACGGAGGCTCGTGTCAACGAGTTTCAGCAGGCCCGTCTCGCTTCTCAGCAGGCGCAGTCCAGTGGGCAGGCCCGCCTCGCGGAGGCTCAGCAGATGGCGCAGGCTTCACAGTCTGAGTGGGCTGCAGGTCGACAGACCGTGGCACGTGCTCAGGAGGTTCAAAAGAGCCTCGAACTACATGAGCGGTCGTTGCAGGAGCAGCTGGCTCGATTAAAGGCGGAGTGCGTGGGGCTGGAGGCTCGGTGCGCAGAGTCGCGTGCTCGTGCAGAGCGGGCCGCAGCGGAGTCCTCAGAGGCCCAACTGCGTCTATCGGAGAGCCAGTTACAGGGGCTTTTAGAGGAGCGTGTGGCGCGTGAAACTGAGCTCTCCGCTGCACGAGACGCAGCCGATGGAATGGGCCACGCCGTACGTGAACAGGACGAGACTCGCCTTCGTCTCGAGCGCGAAGCGATGCCATTGGCCGAGCAGTCAGCCCAGGCCGAGGCTGCGATTGCGGGTGCGCAGGCGACCATCGAGCAGATCGATCAACAGGTTCAGGATCTCGGGCTCGAACTTCACACGGTGACTGCGGGTTGGCCCGCATTCGAGATGCCAGAGCAGCAGCCCAAGCCGTCCACAGTCTCGGCCGATGTCAGCCGGCTCACACGGGAAATAGAAGCACTCGGCCCGGTCAATCTTGCTGCACTCCAGGAGCTGGAGCAGTCTCGCGAGCGGCAGGGTTTTCTTGAGTCCCAGGCGGCAGACCTGCTCAGCGCTGTGGAGACCCTCGAAGATGCCATTCGCAAGATTGATCGCGAGAGCAGAGCGCTCTTGCAATCGACCTATGACACGGTGAATTCCAACTTTTCTAAGCTCTTTCCAAGTCTCTTCGGTGGTGGGGAGGCGCGACTGGTGCTCACTGGTGACGAGATCCTGGATGCCGGTGTCCAGGTGATGGCCCAACCTCCGGGAAAAAAGAACAGCAGCATTCATCTGCTCTCGGGCGGCGAGAAGGCCTTGACCGCGACCGCACTGGTCTTCGCGCTCTTTCAGCTCAATCCCGCGCCTTTCTGTCTGCTGGATGAAGTGGATGCGCCACTCGATGACCCCAACACGGAGCGTCTCTGCCGATTGGTCAAAGAGATGTCCGCGGCCACGCAGTTTATTTTCATTACACACAACAAGATCGCCATGGAGCTCGCAGAGCATCTGGTCGGGGTCACCATGCAGGAGCAAGGGGTGTCACGGCTGGTGGCCGTCGATCTCGAGGCGCAGGCTGTCTAGAGCATGCTTCAGGTGGGCGCAGACTCAGACCTGTCATGGCTTTTGCTGCTGTTAGGCGTCGTGGTTCTGTTGTCGGTTCTCCTGTTTAATCTGAGGGAGCGACGGGTTCTGCATCGCAGCCGCGTGCTCCAGACAGAGCCTGTGATGGAGCCGCTGAGTGACGCGCCTGTTCTCCATTCCGGCCCAGCGATGGGGGGAGATCTTCAGGCGCAGCTGGAGCGGCAGTCAGCATTTCATCCAAACCTCATGGCGAGCGTGAACCTGCTCGAACGTCCGGTTGGCAGCCTGCCAGAGGATTTTCTCCTGGCGGCGTCCTCGCTCGTGCGCGTGGGCAACAAGACCGCTGCAGTTCGGGTGGTCCGATCGGATTCCGACTCCATCCAAGCCGTGCAATTCGGTCTGGTCTTGGCGAATCGCCTCGGTCCACTCTCTCTGCCCGATTACGAAGCCTGGGTGGCGTCCGCACTTCGACTGCGCCAGCTGCTCGGTGCGGATGAGGAATTGCTCCTTCCCAGCTTTGCGGAGCTCCATGCCCAATCGCGTGATGCCGAGCGTCGCCTCCATGCATTGGATGGCCAAATGGTTTTGCATGTTTTGGCTGCGCCCCCGACGGATGCCCAAATCGCCGGGTGGGCCCATTCCGTCGGGCTGCAGCCGCGTGCGGGTCGGCATTTCTCGCGGCTCGATGACCAGGATCTGGTGAAGTATTCGTTCGGGCCAGGCGACCAGGGTCGAGCATTGAGTGCGATCCTGGATCTTCCCCGAACCTCGCTTCCTGAGAGGGCGTACCGCGAGATGGTGGACGACCTCCAATCTGCGGTGGACTCCTTCGGGGGAAGTATCGTGGACGAATCCAATCGTCCGCTGGTCCGTGAAGATTTAGACCTCATCGAGCGTCAAGTGGCAGAGCGGGCAGAGGATCTTCGATCTGCAGGCCTAGAGCCTGGATGCTGGATGGCAAGGGCCATCTATGTCTGACGACATCCCTGCCAGTGAGCTTCAGGCGCTGCTGCGCCTCAGAGAGGAGGTCAGGCGGCATCAGGCGCTCTACCATCAGGAAGATGCCCCTGAGATCTCAGACGCTCAATACGACGCGCTGGTTCGAGAGCTCGACCGCCTCGAGGCCAAGCATCGTCAAGCCATGCCAGACTCGCCGCTTGAGGCTGTTGGAGCAGCCCCGAGGCGCGAGTTTCGGACGGTGATCCATGCAGTTCCCATGCTCTCGCTCAACAATGCATTTGAGACAGAGGAGGTCCTTCAATTCGGCCGTCGCCTCTCGGAGCTCATCACGGGCCAGAGCGATCGAGTCGATGAGCTGAAGTTCTCGGCCGACCTCAAGTTTGACGGGCTCGCGATGAGCCTCCGATATGAGCGAGGCCGGCTGATTCAGGCGGCCACTCGGGGAGACGGGAGCGTCGGAGAGGATGTGACTGCCAATGTCATGACCATCTCCTCTATTCCTCACCAGCTGTCTGGCGCTGGCTGGCCCCAAGTCCTTGAGGTTCGCGGGGAGGTCTTTATGACGAAGGCAGACTTCGAATCCCTGAATCAACGTCAGATCGCCCGCGGCGAGAAGGTCTTCGCAAATCCGAGAAACGCAGCTGCGGGCAGTCTCAGGCAGATTGACCCGCAGATCACTGCAGAACGACCTCTTGCGTTTTATGCCTATGGGGTCGGAGCAGTCGAGGGAGCCACCCTGCAGAACTGGCCCACCCATCACTCCGGGATGCTCCATGACTTCGCGCGCTGGGGTCTTCCAGTCTGCAGCCACCGTCAGGCGGAGCTTCCCTTGATGAAGATTTTGGACTTCATCGCATCGGTCCAACAGACCCGTGCGGAGCTTCCTTTCGAGGTGGATGGAGTGGTGGTCAAGCTTGAGGAGACCGCGCTTCAGACCCGGGCAGGATATGTCTCCAGGGCCCCTCGATTCGCAGTGGCCGTCAAGTTTCCTGCTGAGGAGGCGTCGACGCTGCTTTTGGACATCGAGATTCAGGTGGGGCGAACGGGAACCCTCACACCAGTGGCCAGACTCGCGCCTGTGCGAGTGGGGGGCGTGACGGTCACCAACGCGACCCTTCACAACCAAGACGAAATTCTTCGCAAGGACGTTCGAGTGGGAGACACGGTCTGGGTCAGGCGGGCTGGCGATGTCATTCCGGAGGTTCTCGGTCCTATCCTGGCCCTGCGTCCCACGGAGGCGAGCCCCTTTGTCATGCCCAGCCAGTGCCCCTCGTGTGGAGGCTCCGTATTCAGAGGGGAGGGCGAGGTGGCGCTTCGCTGTATCTCTGGGCTCACCTGTCCAGCCCAGCAGCGCCAGGCCATTCTGCACTTTGCCCAGCGCAAGGCCATGGATATCGAGGGTCTGGGCGAGAAGCGGGTCGATCAGTTCATCCGTGCAGGCCTGATCTCTCGGCTTTCCGATTTGTATCGATTAGACCCCGAGGCGTTAGAGTCGCTCGAGCGTCAGGGTGAGAAATCGACTCAGAATCTGCTGGATCAGATCGAGAGGTCCAGACGCATCACGCTCGGACGGTTTCTCTTTGGTTTGGGCATTCGCCATGTGGGCGAGCGTACGGCCGCGGATCTTGCACTGTACTTTCAATCACTGGAGCGGCTCGCGGAGGCCTCCGTGGACCAGCTTGTGATGGCCCCCGATGTGGGCCCGGTGGTGGCACAGTCGATTCACTCGTTCTTTCGTGATCCTCAGACGCGTGCAGAGACGTTCGCGGTGGCGAGCTTTCTCCGTTTTGAGCCTGAGGTTCGAGCGGGCCCTGCACTCGGGGCTGGACAGAGCCTGCCGTTTCAAGACAAGACCGTCGTGCTCACCGGGACGCTCAGCCAGATGTCGCGTGATGAGGCCGCGGAATGGGTGCGGCGCCTCGGTGGGCGGGTGACAGGGTCGGTCTCCGCGAAGACGAGCCTGCTGATTGCGGGTGCAGATGCGGGGAGTAAGCTCAGCAAGGCGGAGTCGCTTGGCGTACCGGTGATGGACGAAGTAAGCTTCATGAATCTCATTCAACCCTTTGATGCATAGGAATCCCTCATGACGATGATTGCGCCGAAGCGCGTTCGAAAGGCGGTCTTTCCGGTGGCGGGGCTGGGGACGCGCTTTCTGCCCGCGACCAAGGCGAGCCCCAAAGAGATGCTGCCGATCGTGGATAAGCCACTCATTCAATACGCCGTGGAAGAGGCGGTGGCTGCAGGCATCACGGAGATGATTTTCATCACCGGACGGTCCAAGCGAGCCATTGAGGATCACTTCGACAAGGCGTCTGAACTCGAGGCGGAGCTCGAAGCCAAAGGGAAGAAGGCTCTGCTGGAGGTGGTCCGAAGCGTCACCCCGCCCGGAGTCAACTGCATTTACATTCGTCAGGCAGAGCCCCTTGGCCTCGGTCACGCGGTGCTTTGCGCCCGCCCGGTGGTGGGAGATGAGCCTTTTGCCGTCATCTTGGCTGACGACCTGATGGATGCCGGGGAGGGGGGGGTCTCGGTGATGGCCCAGATGGTGCAGGTCTACGAAAAACATCTCGCCAGCATTGTGGCGGTTCAGGATGTGCCGCCCTCAGAGACCCACAAGTACGGCATCGTGGCGAGCAGCCCTTGGGGGCAGCGCACAGAACGTATCACCTCCATTGTGGAGAAGCCTGCGCAGGGAACAGCCCCCTCGACACTCGCGGTGGTGGGTCGTTACCTGCTCACCCCTCGGCTCTTTGACATCCTGTCAAAGCTTCCACCGGGTAAGGGTGGAGAGATTCAGCTCACAGATGGAATTGCTCGGCTGCTCGAGGATGAGCCCATCTTGGCGTATCGCTATGAGGGCACTCGATTCGACTGCGGCTCTAAGTTGGGGTATCTGCAGGCGAATGTCACTCTGGCTCGTCGCCACCCAGATGAGGGCGCAGCGTTTGAGGCCTGGCTGCGCTCTACCGTTCTCTAAGCCGCAAGGGGCGTAGGCTCGGTTCTCAGCGCTGCGAGCAATGCACGCTCCAGGGCGAGCTGGCTTCGGTCGTGATGGAGATTGCCGCCCTGAAGCAGAAAGACGTCTTCGGCGCGCTCACCTAATGTCGTGATTCTCGCGCTGGCAATGTCGACCCCGAACTGTGCGAGTTGATAAGCAATGGCATACAGCAGGCCTGGTCGGTCAACGGTGGTGAGGCTCAGCGTAAAGGTCTGCTGATTCTCATCGGGCGTGATTTGGACGGTGGTGGGGAGTGGGAAGCTACGCGACTGGCGGGAGAGCTTGCCCAGCTGAGGGTCTGGTAAAGATGCAGGACCTTCCATGAGTCGACGCAGGTCGTCACTGATCAGGCTGAGCATGGGCCGCTGGTGGCCTTCGAGGTGACGTGCGTCCAGCATGAAGGAGTCGAGCGCATAGCCCTGGGACGTGGTGTGAATCTGGGCGTCGAGTACAGCAAGACCCTTGGTGTGAAAGTACCCGGCGAGACGGGCAAACAGGGCGGAGGTGTCTCGCACGTAGACCATGACCTGCATGACTTCACCCCCAGCCGCCAATCGGGCTGCGACTGAAATCGCTTCGCGGTCGCTGTGAATTCGGCTGGCGTGCCAGGCGATGTCGGAGGCCTCATGACGAAGGAAATACCCCAGAGGGAGGGTGGACCAGAGCGCCTGCGCGCGTTCTGGATCTCCGCCCTCTAGTTGAATGAGACGAAGGGCCTCAGTGCGCTTGGTCTTGAGCGCGGCCTGTTGTAGCGCCTGAGGGGCATGGTCTGCATGATTGGTCTCGAGAACCGCTCGGGTCTGTCGGTAGAGGGCTGCCAGCAATCTGCCCTTCCAGTGATTCCAAACCTTCGGGCTGGTGCCACGAATATCTGCGACGGTGAGGATGTAGAGCGCTTGGAGTCGCTCAATGCTCTGGACCTTGGCAGCGAATCGGGTGATCACCTCCGGGTCGGCAAGGTCCTGCTTTTGCGCGACCGTGGACATGGTCAAGTGTTCAGCGACGAGAAACTGAAGCAGCTCTGCCGTCTCGGTGTCCAGTCCGAACTGTCTGGCAAATCGACGGACCTCAAGCTCCCCAAGCTGGGAGTGATCGCCCCCTCGGCCTTTCGCAACATCGTGAAACAGCGCGGCGAGATAGAGCTTCCAGGGGGCACCAAAGTCGGACATCAGCTCGGTGAGTTCCGGAAACTCGTGGGCGTGTTCGTCCATGCTGAGTCGACGCAAATTGCGAATGACCTGAAGGATGTGCTGATCCACCGTGTACACATGGAACAGGTCGTGCTGCATCTGCCCGATGATGCGCCGGAAAACGGGAAGCATTCGACCGAGGATGCCCAGATCGTTCATGAGTCTCAGGGCATGAACGACTCCCTTAGGCTCTTGAAAGAGTGCGAGGAATGCAGCCTTATTCTCCGCTTGCTCCCGAAACGATTTGTTCACCCGAACGCGAGCATTCCAGAGTGCGCGTCTGGCCCTTGCGGTCATTTCGCGACGGGTGGAGTGACGAGCCATCATGAAAAAGGCTCGAAGAATGGCGCCAGGCTCACGCTCGAACAAATCGTCGGTCTGGATGTCAAGAAGGCCACGAGTTTCACAAAACTCTGAATCGAGTACCCGAGACGCTGTGGGGTGCTGGGTCCGCTGAGTCTGACTAAACGACTCGACGTTGGCCAGAAGAAGAGAAGTGACCTGCGAGACAATCTTGGCCGCCACGTAGTAGCGCTGCATCAGCACCTCGCTGACTCTGCGCCCAGGTTTGGCTTCCAATCCAAACCGCGCGGCAATCGTGCTCTGGAGATCAAAGACCAGACGGTCTTCCCGTCGCCCGGTGGAAAGGTGCAAATAAGCGCGAAGTGTCTGTAGGTAGTGCTGCTGTCGACTGAGCTGACCGGCTTCCTGGCGAGTCAGGAGGCCGGCTCGCGCCAGACTGGACCAATCATCGCCAAGTCCATAGCCCTTGGCGATCCAGAGCACCGCCTGCAGATCACGAAGGCCCCCAGGGCTCTCCTTGATATGGGGCTCTAGCGCATAGGGGGTGTCTTGAAACCGATGGTGGCGCTGTTGCATCTCCAAGCGCTTGCCTTGTGCAAACGTCTCGGGATCAATCGTCCGACGCCAGAGGTCCTGGACTTGCTCCGCACAGTCTGTTGGCCCAGCCAGTCGCCGACACTCCAACAAGGCTGTCGCTACGGTGAGGTCATCGCGCGCTTGCTGCGCGCAATCCTCGAGGCTTCTGACGCTGTGACCCGCATCGAGTCCGCAGTCCCACAGGGCCGTGACAAACTCACCAATGGCTTCTTGCTCCTCGACATTGGGTTCTCCCGGTTGAGGGAGCAGGATGAGCAGGTCGATGTCGGAGTAGGGGGAGAGTTCACCTCGGCCATACCCTCCGACGGCCAGCAGTCCGACGGAGGCCAAGCGCTTGCCCGGCCAGAGGGACAGGATGATCTTGTCGATGTCTCGCGAAAGCCCTGTTAAAAGGGCCCCCGCTGGCTTACCCGCTTCCCAACCCGCAGCGTTTCGAGCGCGTACGTCCGCGACACGCGCCTTTGCGGAGAGGGCCGAGCGGGTTGGCGGAGTGGCCATCAAAGGAGAGGCTGCCAGAGGAGGGGCTGCCTAGGCCCGATCGCGATCGGGGCTGCCTTCCGAAACGGTGAGGACCGAGAACCCTGCGTCAGTGACCAACACCGTGTGCTCCCATTGGGCCGAGAGGCTGTGATCTTTGGTCACAATGGTCCAGCCATCTGCCAGCTCCCGAATGTCTGCACGCCCGGCGTTGATCATGGGCTCGATGGTGAAGGTCATGCCTGGCACCAGCTTCATTCCCGTTCCTGGCTTCCCATAGTGAAGGACCTGAGGGTCTTCATGAAAGACCTTGCCAATCCCATGGCCACAGAATTCACGGACCACCGAGAACCCGTGACCTTCCGCATGCCTCTGAATGGCATGGCCAATATCGCCCAGTGTCTTCCCTGGAGCAACCTGCTCAATGCCCTTCCACATACATTCGTGAGTCACCTCAACCAGGCGCTTGGCCGCCACGGAAGGGCTGCCGACCATGAACATCCGACTGGTGTCGCCGTGATAGCCATTCTTAATGACCGTGATGTCGATGTTGAGGATGTCGCCGTTCTTGAGCAGCTTGGACCCTGGAACCCCATGGCATACCTGGTGGTTCACTGAGGTGCAGATGGATTTGGGATACGGCGAGTAGCCCGGTGGGCAATAGTTCAGCGGCGCAGGGATGGTCCCCTGCACATTCACCATGAAGTCGTGGCAGAGGCGATCGATCGCCTCGGTTGTGACTCCCGGTTTCACGTGGGGGGTAATGGAGTCCAGAACCTCGCTGGCGAGGCGTCCGGCAAGGCGCATGCCTTCTATGTCTTCAGGTGATTTGATTGAAACGGCCATAAATTGTTAAAATCATACGCTTTTAAGCCACGCGCTGCGGCGCAAGGGTGTGCCCCCGTGCACCGAGCCGCAAAGCGTTAGATCCAACCCTTGCCTGGAGAAAACCCATGTCGTCAGTATCAATGCGTGAAATGTTGGAAGCTGGAGTCCATTTCGGACACCAAACCCGTTTCTGGAATCCCAAGATGGCCCCCTTCATTTTCGGCCATCGCAACAAGATTCACATCATCAACCTTGAGGCCACTGTGGCTAACATGACGGACGCCATCAAGTTCGTGCGTCAGTTGTCCTCGCGTCGAGGCAGCATCATGTTCGTGGGCACCAAGCGGTCCTCCCGCGAGATCATTCAAGAAGAAGCCACTCGCGCGGGTATGCCCTACGTGGATCAGCGCTGGTTAGGCGGAATGCTCACCAACTTCAAGACTGTCAAAACCTCCATCAAGCGCCTGAAAGATATGGAGGCCTTGGCAGAGGATGGTGGCCTGGAGCGCATGTCCAAGAAAGAGGCGCTCTCGCACAGCCGTGAGCTCGAGAAGCTTAACAAGACCCTCGGTGGAATCAAGGACATGGCTGGCCTGCCCGACGCCCTGTTCGTGGTTGACGTGGGCTATCACAAGATTGCCATTCAGGAAGCCAACAAGCTGGGCATTCCCGTGGTCGGCGTGGTCGACACCAATCACTCCCCCGAAGGCGTGGATTACGTCATTCCTGGCAACGACGATGCCAGCCGTGCGGTTCGCTTGTACGCTCGGGCGGTCGCCGATGCCATCCTGGAGGGACGTCACGATGCAGTCGCCGACGTGGTTGCTGCGGTCCAGGAGTCTGAAGAGTTTGTAGAAGTCAACGAGGAGGCCTCGGCATAACCGAGTCCCCACTGCATCACGAGGGGCTCACCGGCCCCTTTTTTTTAAACTGAACATTGGAGAAGAAGATGCCTGAGATCACCGCTGGAATGGTCAAGGAGCTGCGTGAAAAGACCGACGCACCCATGATGGAATGTAAGAAGGCCCTGACCGAAGCCGACGGAGACATGACCAAAGCTGAGGAAATCCTGCGCGTTCGGCTGGGTTCCAAGGCCTCAAAGGCTGCCACGCGCATCGCGGCTGAGGGCATTGTGGCCATTGCCATCGAGGGCAACCAAGGCGTTATGCTGGAAATCAACTGCGAGACCGATTTCGTCGCCAAGAACGACGACTTCCTGGCTTTTGCAGACAACGTTGCACGCCTCATCCTGAAGCATGCGGTCACCAGCGTCGATGAGGTCTCCGCTCTGGCCCTTGGCGACGGCACTGTGGAGTCCGTACGGGCGGCTTTGGTGGGCAAAATCGGCGAAAACATGACCCTGCGTCGCTTTGTGAAGCAGACCGCAAAGGGCCAGTTCTCCAGCTACATTCATGGCGGCTCCAAGATTGGCGTGTTGCTCGATCTCCAAGGTGGTGACGAGCAGCTTGGCCGTGACCTGGCCATGCACATTGCCGCCTCGAAGCCCAAGTCTCTTGACTCCAGTGGCGTCGATGCAGCCCTCATTGAGTCAGAGAAGCGTGTCGCGGCAGAGAAGGCAGCCGAGTCTGGCAAGCCCGCCGATATCGTTGCGAAGATGGTGGATGGCGCCGTTGCAAAGTTTCTCAAGGACGTCACCCTGCTGGGTCAGGTCTTTGTGAAGGCAGAAGATGGCAAGCAGACCATCGAGCAGCTCCTCAAGGCTAAGGGAGCGCAGATTCATGGCTTCACCCTCTACATCGTGGGCGAGGGCATCGAGAAGAAGGTGACTGATTTCGCAGCAGAGGTCGCAGCAGCAGCCCGCGGCGCTTAAAGCATCCATCCCTCATTCAGGAGTTCTCATGTCTGCTCAGCCTTTTCGCCGTGTTTTGCTGAAGCTCTCTGGTGAAGCCCTCATGGGGGATTCGGCCTACGGCATTGATAAGGGCACGCTCGATCGCATCGTGGAAGAGCTTGCCCAGGTCACTGCGTTTGGGACGCAGCTGGCTGTGGTGATCGGGGGCGGCAATATTTTTCGTGGTGTCGCGCTGGGCTCCACGGGCATGGACCGTGCCACTGCCGATTACATGGGCATGATTGCGACCGTGATGAATGCGCTCGCATTACAGGACGCCATCCGCCAAAAAGGTCTCCAGGCTCGGGTGCAGTCTGCGCTGCGGATTGACCAGGTTGTGGAGCCTTACATTCGCCCGAAGGCCATCCGCTACCTCGAAGAGGGCAAGATCGTCATTTTCGCAGCGGGCACAGGGAACCCCTTCTTCACCACCGATACCGCCGCTGCACTGCGGGGGGCCGAGATTGGTGCTGAGGTGGTGCTGAAGGCCACCAAGGTCGATGGCATTTACACGGCCGATCCAGCCAAAGACCCTCAAGCCACGCGCTATGATCAAGTGAGCTTCGACGAAGCGATTTCTCGTAACCTCAAGGTGATGGACGCAACAGCCTTTGCGCTCTGTCGAGATCAAAGACTCCCCATTCGGGTGTTAAGCGTATTCAAGCCTGGGGCCCTATTGTCCGCCGTTCGCGGGGAGCCTGAGGGCACCCTGGTTCATGTGTAGACTGCGTTGTAGAGGAGAAGACTGAATGAACCCGCAAGAAGTGAAGCAAGGCGCCGACCAGAAGATGGCTCGCAGCCTGGAGTCCCTAAAGACCAATCTCTCCAAGATTCGAACAGGGCGCGCCCATCCGGGTCTGCTCGAGAATATTGAGGTCGACTACTACGGCAGTCCAACGCCCCTCTCTCAGGTCGCCAACCTGACCCTGATCGACGCGCGAACCATTGGTGTCGCGCCATGGGAAAAGAAAATGGTCGCCGTGGTCGAGAAGGCCATTCGCGAGTCCGATCTGGGATTGAATCCTGCCAATAGTGGAGATCTCATTCGTGTACCCATGCCCCCACTCACGGAAGAGCGACGTAAGGAGCTCACGAAAGTGGTGAAGTCCGAAGGGGAAGAGGCAAAGGTCGCCATCAGAAATATCCGCAGAGACGCCAACGAGCAGCTCAAAAAAGGGGTGAAAGACAAGCTCATCTCCGAGGACGATGAGCGTCGCGCCCAGGAAGACATCCAAAAGCTCACGGATCGTTTCGTGGCCGAGATCGATAAGATCGTGACCCAAAAAGAATCCGAAATCATGACGGTGTAGGCTGGACATGTCTCGTTCCCGAGTTCAGAGTTCGACCCTGGTCGTACCCGAGGTGGGCGACATGCCCAGGCACGTCGCCGTCATCATGGATGGCAATGGCCGGTGGGCCACCAGCCGATTGCTGCCCCGCATGGCCGGGCACGAGCGGGGCGTGGCGGCACTGAGGTCAGTGGTGGAGGCCTGTGCCAAGCGCGGCATTGAGGCGCTCAGCGTCTTCGCCTTTAGTTCTGAGAATTGGCGCCGGCCAGAGGAAGAGGTGAGCTTCCTCATGAGCCTATTTCTTCGGGCGCTTCAGCGAGAAGTACGCTCTCTGCATGCGGCCAATGTGCAATTGAGGGTCGTGGGCGACTTCACCGCATTCAGCCAGAAGCTGCGAGATGCCATCGATGCTGCTCAGGCCAAGACCGCCAACAACACGGGGCTCGTGCTGTCGGTGGCCGTCAACTATGGTGGCCGATGGGACCTGCTCGCTGCCATGCGCCGAATGCTCGATGAGCAGCCCGAGCTTGCCCAAGTCGGTCGGGCCATCACCGAGGAACATCTGTCTCCGTATCTCGCACTGTCTGATCTCCCCGAGCCGGATCTTTTCATTCGCACGGGCGGAGAGACTCGAATCAGCAATTTCATGCTCTGGCAGTTGGCGTATACCGAGTTCTACTTCACCGACTGCCTTTGGCCCGAATTCGGTGAAGCTCAGTTTGAGCAGGCCCTTGAGGCCTATCGTGGCCGCGAACGGCGCTTTGGGCGTGCACCAGGGCAGGCCCGTGTCGCCGCCCGTACATGCTAATCACCCGCGTCATTACAGCGGTTGTCCTTCTCGGTGTACTGATCCCCTGGGCGCTCTGGTCCAGTCCTCTGGGCTTTGCCGCCGGTTGTCTGGTGATTTGTGTCTGGTGCCTCAAGGAATGGTCCCAGCTGCTTACATTGCCCAGTGGGGCCGAGTGGGCGGCTCCTGTCGCTTTGGCCGTTGGGGGCCTGGTTTGGCTCTTGGATGGCTGGATGCTCCCCTCCGATCTCCTTCCTTGGCTGTGCATTCCAGCTGCCATCCTTTGGCTCTTCTGGGTGCCGTGGCGCATCAGTCGAGTGAGCACCCCTCGGGGTTGGGTCGGGCTCGCATTTGCTCTATTGGCTTGCCTCGCAGCGTTCGTGAGCCTCTGGGAGGCGAGGCTGCAGGGACTCGGGTTCCTTCTCTCCGTGCTGTTGCTGGTCTGGATCGCCGATACGGGTGCCTACTTCTCGGGCAGGGCCTTCGGCCGCAGCAAACTCGCTCCGTCCATCAGCCCGGGGAAGACGTGGGCCGGCGTGGTCGGAGCAGTGATCTTGAATCTCGTCTATGCCGTGTCGGCGACTCTGTATTGGCCAGACAGCTGGCCGCACACGCTGAGCTGGAACACCGGATGGGTGGGACTTTTTGCAGCCACCCTCCTCATAACCCTGGTGGCCGTCTGGGCAGATCTTCATCAGTCGCTGCTCAAGCGCCAGGCCGGCGTCAAGGACTCTGGGCGACTGTTGCCAGGGCATGGCGGGGTTTTCGATCGCATCGATGCCCTTCTCGCAGTTCTGCCCTTGGCCCTGCTGGCATTATGGTGGGCAGATACGGGCGGCTATTAGCCCCCGACATGTGCACGAGGGAGGGCTCATGCAGACCATAACCGTACTCGGAGCGACTGGCTCCATTGGTGAAAGCACGCTGAATCTGATTGCGCAGCACCCAGACTCTTATCGAGTCTATGGGCTGAGCGCCAATGGCGACGTAGATGGGCTCCTCAGGCTTGCTGAGCGATTTCGTCCCCAGGTCTTGGCGATGGCGTCCCCAACGGGCGCTGCTCAGCTTCGGGAGCGTCTTCGGCAGCATTCAGACCTCGAGCTCCGACGGCTTGAGGTCCTCGAGGGCGAGGAGGGGCTCTGCAGCCTCGCTGTGGGGGAGGGGCCGCAGCAGGTTGTCGCGGGGATTGTGGGCGTGGCTGGCCTTCGTTCGGTCTGGGCAGCAGTCTCATGTGGACAAACAGTCCTGCTTGCCAACAAGGAGGCCCTGGTGTGCGCGGGGGGTCTGATGGCAGCTCAGGCCCGGGCAAACCGTGCAGTGATGTTGCCCGTTGACAGTGAGCACAATGCCATTTTCCAATGTCTGGGCACAAACTACCGCTGTTTCGAGCGGCCCCCGCATGTCCGGCGGCTGCTGCTGACGGCTTCTGGAGGGCCATTCAGAACCTGGACTGGTGACCAGATTCGCAACGCCACCCCTGCACAGGCGGTCAAGCACCCTAACTGGTCGATGGGCCAGAAGATCTCTGTTGACTCCGCTTCCCTCATGAACAAAGGCCTTGAGCTGATCGAGGCGCATTGGCTCTTCGCGATGCCAAGCGAGCAGATTGAGGTGGTGGTGCACCCCCAGAGCGTCATCCACTCCATGGTTGAATTTGAAGATGGCTCGACCCTGGCGCAACTCGGTTCACCCGACATGCGCACCCCCATTGGTCACGCCATGGCCTGGCCCGCTCGCATGAGCACCCAGGTGAATGCGCTTGACTGGACTCAGCTCAAGCAGCTCAATTTCGAACAGCCCGACCTTGCTCGATTTCCAGCGCTTCGTCTCGCGCGGGCTTGCCTTGAATCGGGCTTGGCTGCCACCAACGTTCTGAATGCAGCCAATGAAGCGTGCGTAGCGTCCTTTCTGGCCACTGAACTGAGCTTCGGGGGGATGGTCGAAACCATTGAGGAGACAGTCAGTCAGCTGGCTCCCACCTTATCGAATCCCACCCAGCTGGAGGATGTCTTCATGATTGATCAAGCGGCCCGCGCACTTGCGGCAGCGCTCATCCGCAAACGCGTCCGGGCAAGCTAGCGCAAGATGATGATGCTCTGGTTTTTACTGGCGGTGGGCCTCCTCGTGTTCATTCACGAAATGGGCCACTACCTGGCGGCGCGGTCCGTGGGTGTCCATGTGGAGCGATTCTCGATTGGGTTTGGTCGAGTTCTGCTGCGGCTCACGGATCGGCGGGGCTGTGAGTGGGCCCTGTCGGTCCTGCCACTGGGCGGATATGTCAAGCTCAACATCGACCAATCCAGCCTGGGTGCGAGAGCTTGGGTCGTCTCAGCTGGTCCCTTGGCAAACTTTGTGTTCGCGGTGGCAGCCTATGGTGTGTTGGCTGCCCTTCCGAAGGACGAGCCTCGGGCTATCTTGGCCGCCCCCGCACTCGAGTCACCCGCTGCACGTGCGGGTATTCGGGCTGGCGATGAGGTCTTGGCAGTGAATGACGCCCCGATCGCTCACTACCAAGCGCTCCGTTGGGCACTGCTCAAAGAGGCCGTGACCCAGGGTGATCTGAACGTCAATCTGACGGTACAGGATCGGGGGGGGAGCCCTCGAACGGTCTCGCTTCAAGTGCCTCAGGATCGGACTCAATCCCATGCAGGTCCGGAGGACACCCTCCAGCGCTCAGGCATCCAGCTGCAATCCATGGCGGTGCGTGTCACCCAAGTGCTCGTGGGATCTCCCGCAGAGCAGGCTGGTATTCAAGCTGGGCAGGTGCTGCTGGGTCTCAATGGAATCCCCCTGGAACAGCCCGCAGCGCTCATTCAAGCTGTGCGGCAGGCCGGCGGCCAGCCAGTGGTGCTGGACTTGGTTTCCGTGGCCCCTGGTAGCGCCCTGCAGGAAGTGCCGGGAAGTGCGCGGAGGGTGAGCCTCATTCCCGTCGTTGGTCCTGATGGGCAGGTTCGCATTGGCCTCGGCTTGGCTCCTCTGGTTCAAACCGTTCGAATCGAGCAGGGCCCTTTTGACGCCTTTGTAGAGGGCATGTCCAGAACCATCGATATGGCGAGTCTCTCGCTCAAGGCACTGGGCCGGATGCTGACGGGCGATCTGTCCTGGAGGCAGCTCAGTGGCCCAGCCACCATTGCAGATGCGGCAGGTCAGAGCGCAGATCGGGGTGCTGTGGCCTTTCTGGGTTTCCTCGCACTCGTCAGCGTGAGCATTGGCATTCTGAATCTGCTGCCGGTGCCCATGCTCGATGGCGGACACCTCCTGTATTATGCGATCGAGTTTGTGAGGGGGCGTCCGCTTTCAGAAGGCGCACAGCGTATGGGTCAGCAGGTCGGCCTTGCTGCCATCCTCTCGCTCACGGGTCTGGCCTTGGCCAGCGACCTGCTTCGTTACTTCGGCACTTAAGCTCATGTCCACTCTGTTGCTTCGTAGTTCCCTTCCGCTGGCCATTGCCGCGCTCTTCTCCACTCCTACTGCACAGGCTCAGGTCCAGCTCCCTGCGCCCAGCGTGGTGGCTCCTGCTGCCGCCTCGTCGGATGGCGTGACGCTCAAAGATGTCCGCGTTGAGGGGCTCTCGCGCATTGAGCCAGGTACCGTCTTCTCCTATCTACCTGTGAAGGTGGGTGATCGGGTGAGCCAGGACAGCATCGCCGCAGCGGTTCGAGCACTCTATGCCACCGGATTCTTCAAAGACGTTCAGGTGGCTCTCGAGGGACAGGTCCTCGTGGTCATCGTCGAGGAGCGGCCAGCCATTGGGGCTCTGGAGGTGAGCGGAGCAAAGGAGTTTGATGCCGAGACCCTCAAGAAGGCGCTCTCTGACTCGGGTATTGCCGAAGCTCGTATCTTCGATCGAGCCGTTCTGGAGCGCGCCGAGCAAGAGATCAAGCGTCAGTATCTGGGTCGAGGAAAGTACGACGTACAAGTTCAAACCACCACAACGCCTCTCGAGCGCAACCGGGTCGCTCTCTCGATTGTGATCGACGAGGGCGAGGACGCCCGCATTCGTGAGATTCGCATTGTTGGTGCCAAGCGCTTTGCGCAGAGTGAACTGCTCAAAGAGTTCCAACTCACGCCATCGAATTGGTTGAGCTGGTACACCAAGTCTGACCAGTATTCTCGCCAGAAGCTCTCGGCCGACCTGGAGGCCCTCCGTGCGTTCTACCTCAACCGCGGATACCTCGAGTTCAACATCGATTCGAGCCTGGTTTCACTCTCGCCGGATCGTAAGGAAGTCACCATCACCCTGGTGGTTCAAGAGGGCGACCCCTACCGTCTCGGTGAGATCTCGCTGACGGGTGACATGCTGGGCCAAGACCAAGCCTTCAAGAACATGATCAAGCTCAAGAAGGGTGAGATCTATGTCAACGAGCAGATGCTGGAACTCACCAAACGCATGACAGACCGGTTGGGTGACCTTGGCTATGCGTTTGCCAATGTCTCTCCAGTTCCTCAGTTGAATCGGGAGACCAAGACAGCAGACTTCCTGCTGCAGGTGGATCCGGGTCGTCGGGTCTATGTTCGCCGCATCAATATCTCGGGGAACGCCAAGACGCGGGACGAGGTCATTCGGCGTGAAATGCGTCAAATGGAGTCCTCCTGGTACGACGGTGAACGCCTGAAGAATTCTCGAAACCGCATCGACCGACTGGGCTACTTCAAGAACGTCGAGCTCGATACCGAACAGGTTGCTGGTGCAGGCGATCAGGTCGATGTCAACGTCAAGGTGGAGGAGCTTCCCTTGGGCAGCTTCACCTTTGGCGCAGGATTTTCGAGCACAGAGAAGCTGGTCTTTTCAGGGTCCTTTAGCCAACAGAACTTCCTGGGTTCGGGCACCAGCCTTGCCCTCGAGGTCAATACCAGCCGTGTCAGCCGCGTCTTTTCGGTGAGCTATGGCGACCCCTACTACACAGACGAGGGGGTCTCGCGGTCGATCGACCTCTACACCCGAACCTTCAATGCGGATGAGCTCACGGCCTTGGCCGATTACAAGCTCCAGTCCACAGGAATTGGCGTTCGATTTGGTGTTCCTTACACCGAGGATGATCGGGTCTTCTTTGGCGCAGTTGCAGAGCACACCAAGGTCGAGGGGCAGCTGTCGGCGAATTGGAACTCTTTCATCGAGGCCTACGGAAATGAGGCCAATACGGTCTCACTCACAGCGGGATGGTCTCGCGACACGCGTGACTCCGGACTCGCGCCCACGCGCGGTCACTACCAATACGCAAACCTGGAGCTCGCCACCCCACTGGGTGATCTGGAGTATGTGAAGGGCAGTTATGGACTGCAGTGGTTCCTGCCCGTCACCAAAACCATCACCTACGCGACCAACCTGGAGACCTCTTTTGGATTCGGACTGGGCGGCCAGAATTACCCGGTCATTAAGAACTTTTATGCGGGTGGTATTGGCTCGGTGCGCGCCTTCCAGTCCAGTGGCATTGGCCCTCGCGATGAGCTCGGAAGTGCCGTGGGGGGCAATCGTCGCTTTACCCTCAACAACGAACTGCTCTCTCCACTGCCAGGCATGTCCAACGACAAGTCGATTCGTGTGTTTGCTTATCTCGATGTGGGAAGTGTCTGGGGGGAGGACGATAAGGCCTCTTTCGATGACCTCCGTGCCTCCGCCGGCCTGGGCCTCACTTGGCGTTCCCCCGTGGGTCCGCTGAAGCTGAGTTTCGGCGCGCCGCTCAAGAAGAAGCCCACCGACACCATCCAACGGTTTCAATTCCAGATCACCAACGGCTTTTAAGGCCTGTGAGACACTCTTTCTGATCGTTTAATTCAAGGACTCTAGAACCATGACATGCCTTCCTCCCCTTCGTTCTCTGATCCTCGTGGCCTCGACCGGACTCGTGCTGGCTGCCATGCCAGCGACCGCTGCAGATGCCAAGGTCGGATTCGTGAGCACCGACCGTGTGCTGCGGGATTCGGTGCCTGCGAAGGCTGCTCAGAAAAAGCTGGAAACGGAGTTTGCCTCCAAGGAGAAAGAACTCCAGGAACTGGTGGCTCGCCTTCGCGGCCTGTCTGAGAAGCTGGAGCGTGATGCCCCGACCATGGCCGAATCCGAGCGTGCGAAGCGTCAACGCGAGATTGCCGACATGGAACGCGATCTTCAGCGCCGTCAACGTGAGTTCCGTGAGGACCTCAATCAGCGTCGCAACGAGGAGCTTGCTGCGGTGGTTGAACGCGCAAACAAGGCCATTCGTCAGATTGCCGAGGCCGAAAAGTACGACCTCATTTTTCAGGAGGCCGTCTTTGCCTCCCCTCGCATCGACATCACCGACAAAGTGATTCGTGCCTTGAATGGGCCAGCAGCCAAATAGTCTGCTGCTCTCAGAGGTGGCTCTGCAGTTTGGAGCCCGGTTTGAGGGCGATGAGACCTTTGTCCTCCGGCGCTTTGCGCCGTTGGGCTCTGCCTGTGACCAGGATGTGGCCTTTGTGGCCCACGAGCGTTATCTGCCTGAACTCGAGCAGACGACTGCGGGCGCTGTGGTGGTTCGTCCTGAGCATGCGTCTCGGGCCCAGCGGTTTTCAGCGCGCGTGCTCTCAGATAACCCCTATCTCTTTTTCGCGCAGGCGGCTGGTTTTTTGGCGCGTCATCAGCGTGGGCAAGAGACATCGGTGACCACCATCCATCCCTCAGCTGTTGTCCACCCAAGCGCCCAGATTGGAGAAGCGGTCCGCATAGGCCCCGGCGTGGTGATTGAGGCCCATGTGACCATCGGGAGCGGCAGCGATCTTGGCCCCTACGTGGTGGTGGGTGAGGGGGCCTGTATTGGCACAGACAGCCAGTTGGCCGCCCGAGTCACGGTGTGCCATGGGGTTCAAATTGGGGCCCGTGCCGTCGTGCACCCTGGCGCGGTTCTTGGCTCTGATGGGTTTGGCTTCGCCCCCACAGCGGATCGTCACTGGGTCAAAATTCCTCAGACGGGTGGCTTGCTGATTGGAGACGATGTCGAGATTGGCGCGAATACCACCATCGACCGTGGCGCCCTGACGGCCACCCGGATTGGGCATGGCGTCAAGCTCGACAATCAGATCCAGATCGCCCACAACGTCGTGATAGGCGACCACACCGCCATTGCGGCGTGTGTGGGGATCGCGGGAAGCGCTCGCATCGGTGCCTTCTGCCAGATTGGGGGTGCGGCTGGCGTGTTGGGTCACCTGGAGGTGGCCGACGGAACCGTCATTGGTCCCATGAGCCTTGTGATGTCCTCCATCACCGAGCCCGGAAAGTACGTGGGCTTCTATCCCCTTCAGCCTGAAAAAGAGTGGCAACGCAGCGCTGCACGCGTGCGTCGCCTGTCAAAATCCTAGCCTTGCCAACCCTCGACCACAGACTATGACTGCCTCCATCCCCGCGCTCGACATTCAAGCCATCATGGACACGCTTCCACACCGATATCCCTTTTTACTGGTGGATCGTGTGCTTGAGGTGGTGCCAGGAGAGCGCCTGTTGGCTCAAAAGAATGTCAGCATCAACGAGCCCTTTTTTACTGGCCACTTCCCCAACTACTCGGTGATGCCCGGAGTGCTCATCATTGAGGCGCTTGCGCAAGCGGCCGGCATTTTATCGTTCAAGACCATACAGAGTCAGGCCCAAGAGGGCCAGATTTATTTCTTTGCGGGGATCGACAACTGTCGTTTCAAGCGGCCTGTGGTGCCAGGTGATGTGCTCATGCTCGAGGTCAGCATCGAGCGTCACGCGCGAGGCATATGGAAGTACAAGACCAAGGCCATGGTCGACGGCCAGTTGGCCGCTGAGGCAGACCTGATGTGTGCCCTGCGTGAGGTTCCCAAGAGTGCCTAAGGTACATGCCACGGCCCTAGTAGACCCGGCAGCGCAGCTCCACGACCAGGTCGAGATTGGGCCTTTCGCCATCGTTGGGCCGCACGTCACGATGGGCGCTGGGTGTGTGGTCCACCCCTATGCTCAGGTGCTGGGCCACACACAGATGGGCCAGGAAAACATCATTCACTCCCATTGTGTGATTGGAGGGCCGCCTCAGGACAAGAAATACAAAGGCGAGCCCACCCGTCTGTTGATTGGCGATCGAAACACCTTTCGAGAATGCTGCACAGTCAATGTCGGGACGGTGCAGGATGCTGGTGTGACTCAGGTGGGAAGCGACAACTGGATCATGGCCTATGTACATATTGCCCATGACTGCCAGGTGGGGTCCCACACCATCATGGCCAATGCCGTCCAGCTGGCCGGTCATGTGCAGGTAGGAGACTGGGCTATTCTGGGAGGGATCACAGGGGTCCATCAGTTTGTTCGCGTGGGCGCACACGCCATGACGGGCGCCGGAACCACCCTCATACAAGACCTCCCTCCCTATGTGATGGCGACAGGCAATCCGGCCAGCCCCCATGGCATCAATGTCGAGGGCCTCAAGCGTCGGGGCTTTTCTGACGAGGACATCCAGGCCTTGAGACGGGCCTACAAAGCGGTCTACAAATCGGGGAGCACACTCGCAGAGGCCTTGCTGGCACTCTCAGCAGAGGCTGCCATGCGTCCCTCTCTGGCGCTTTTGCATCAATTCCTCTCGATGCCTGGTCGCGGCATCATTCGTTAGCAGTGTGAAACGGCTTGGGCTCGTCACAGGAGAGGCCTCGGGCGATCTGATTGTTCGAGATGCGGTGAGCCAGCTTCGGTCATCCGTACCTGAACTTCAGATGGAGGGCGTCGGAGGTCCACCACTTGCGGCGCTGGGCATGGACTGTTGGGCGCCGTCCGAACAGCTTGCAGTCAGAGGCTACGTGGAGGTTATCCAGCGCCTTCCGGGCCTCCTTCGCCTGCGTCGAACGCTGGCCGAGAGATGGACCGCTCATCCGCCGCATCTCTTTCTTGGAGTGGACGCGCCTGATTTCAATCTGGCCCTGGAATCCAGGCTGCGATCCCACGGAATTCGAACGGCTCACCTGGTGAGCCCCAGCATTTGGGCGTGGCGCCCAGAGCGCCTCGCTGGCATTGCAGCCTCGGTCGATCACATGCTGTGCCTCTTTCCCCATGAGCCTGCGCTCTATGCGCCCACTCGCGTGAAAGCGCATTACGTGGGGCATCCCTTAGCCGACCTGGTGCCAAACGTCTTGGATCGGCCTGCCGCGAGGATGCTTCTGGGCCTTTCCGTGTCTGACCCGCGCCCCGTTCTGGTGCTGATGCCCGGATCCCGCCAGGGAGAGATTTCAAGACTTGGGCCGATCTTCATCCAGACGGCCCTGCGGCTTGCACGCTCCCATCAGCTTCTCCTGCCGGTTCCGTCGGCAACCGTGCGTCATCAAATCGAGCGTCTCTCTGGATATCGAGCGCTCCTCGATCGGGGGCTGCACTTGGTGGGGCCGAAGAGCCCCCATCCAGATCGACCGGCTTCGCATCTGGCCCTGGAAGCAGCAGATCTGGCGCTCGTCGCCAGTGGGACGGCAACACTTGAGGCTGCCCTCTATCAAGTCCCGCAGGTGGTGGCCTATCAGGTTCCCTGGCTGACGGAGCGGCTCATGCGCCGCAAAGCCATTGTGTCGCGGGTGAGCCTTCCCAATCTGCTCTTAGAGCATGACTGGGTCCCTGAGCTCTTGCAGCAGGCCTGTGAGCCGATTGGCCTCGAGAAGGCCTTGCGGGCTTGGGAGGACCATCCGCAGCGCGCGGATCAATACCGGGAGGCCTGTCTCGGCTTGCTGACGCAGCTGCGAAGGCATGCGGCGCATCGCGTTGCCGAGGTCCTCCAGGAGTGTCTCTCTTGATCGGCGTGGACGAGGCAGGTCGTGGTCCATTGGCAGGTCCAGTCTGTGCCGCCGCAGTTGCGCTACCAAGGGATGTCGCAGGCTGGGGGCTGGCAGATTCAAAGCGTCTGAGTGCGTCACGACGAGAGGCCTTGGAGAGGCGCATCCAGTCCGAAGCCCGCGCGTGGGGAGTGGGCTGGGCCAGTGTCGAAGAGATCGATGCACACAACATTCTTCAGGCTTCGCTCATGGCCATGCATCGAGCCGTCCACGCGTGTGTGCAGCAGCTTGGGTCCGTCGAAGAGGTCATGGTGGACGGATCCGTCCACCCAGCGCGCCACCTCAAGGCCCTCGAATGGCCATGGCCCACACAGACGCTCGTGGGGGGCGATGCGCTCTTGCCAGAGATCTCTGCGGCCTCCATTCTGGCGAAGACTGCGCGGGATCGCGAAATGGCCCGGCTCGATGGTCTTTACCCCGGCTACGGATTCGCGCGCCATGCGGGGTATCCCACTGCTGCTCACCGCACGGCCATTCGGGCCTTGGGACCGAGCCCGGTTCATCGAACCAGCTTTCAATTGCTCAAGGGCTAAGGCAGATACCCATGGAATGGATTGAATCAGAGCACAACCCGCGCGTGCAGCATTGGCGTCGAATCTCCGAGTCTGCGCGTGCAAGACGGGAGTCATGCGAGATATGGCTCGAAGGCGCTCGCTTGGTGGCTGAGGGACTTCGCTCGATCTCAAAATCAAGCGCTGTGGGCACAGCTGAGGAGATGCAGGCTGTCCTGCTCGTCACGGAGCAGGATGATGCCGCCGAGCGGCCAGAGATTCATGACCTGATCCGGAGGGCGCAAGCCCTGGGGGTGCATCAGGCGATGGTCTCCCATCGGGTCTGGGCTCGCCTGTCCCAGGTTGAGCAGTCCCAGGGGGTTGCACTGGTGATGTCGAGACCCGAGCCTGCTCACTCCGTTGAGTTTGTCTTGTCGGGGGCGCGGGCATGGCAGGACTGGGTGGTGCTCGACGGACTGCAGGACCCTGGGAATGTGGGCAATCTGCTGCGCACCGCCGTAGCCGCCGGTGTTGCTGGAGCCGTGCTGCTGAAGGGGACGACGGAGGCTTTTTCTCCCAAGGCTCTGCGCGCCGGGATGGGGGCGCAATTCCTGCTGCCCATTTGGGAGGGCGTTGCGCGCTCAGACTGGCGTGCATGGGCGGATGACCGTTCGGTACGGACCCTACTGACTCTGGCTCCCCATGTCCCTCAGACTCAATCGCTCTGGGAGAGTCATACCCTGAGTGATCCCCAGGGTGTGGCCTGGGTCCTCGGTCAGGAGGGGGCAGGGCTGGATCCGGCTTGGATGGACTCAGGGCGCTATGTGGGCCTTTCCATTCCGCAGGCTGAGGGACTTGAGTCTCTCAATGTGACGGTCGCGGCTGGGGTTTGCCTCTTCGAGCGCGCTCGGCATCGGTCCCTTGCCGAGCGCCAAGCCTGAGGTCGAGACGCTAACGCCCCAGCGCCAGGCTGGAAAGAATGGTGGTCGCGATTTCTTCGATCGACTTGGTTGTGGTGGAGAGCCAGGGGATGGCTTCGCGCTTCATCATGCGCTCGGCTGCATCCACCTCGTATCGGCAGTTTTCTAGCGCAGCGTACTTCGACCCGGGCCGGCGCTCATTGCGTATGTCGGAGAGTCGCATGGGGTCAATGGTGAGTCCGAAACACTTGCGAAGGTAGGGCGTGATCGCAGCAGGGAGGGCGTTTCTCTCGAAATCGTCCGGAATCAAGGGGTAGTTAGCCACTTTGATGCCGTATTGCATCGACAGATAAAGGCTGGTCGGCGTCTTACCGCTCCGCGAGACCCCCAGCAGGATCACCTCGGCTTGATCGAGGTTTCTGGAAGATTGGCCATCGTCATGGGCCAGTGAGAAGTTGATGGCCTCGATCCGGTTCTTATAGGCATCAGAATCGGTTGCATGATGAAACCGGCCAATGGTGTGGCTCGACTTCACGCCAAGCTCAGCCTCCAGCGGCACCACAAAGGTCTGGAAGAGGTCGAGATGTAAGGCACTGGCCTGCTTGATGCGCTCGGAGATGGCGGGGTTCACCAGGGTCGAAAAGACGATGGGCTTTCGCCCGTCTTCCTCCCCCTGCTGTGCAATGACGAGCGCAGCCTGATCGGCCTTATCAATGGAGTCAATGAAAGGGAGCCGTCGGAGCTTGAATTTGAGCTGGTCAAACTGGGCGAGAATCGATGAGGCGAGCGTCTCAGCCGTGATTCCGGTCCCATCTGAGACAAAGAAGGCCGTGCGTCCAGCCGCCTGAACCTGCTGGGTCATTTAAAATCCCCCTAACCGACATATTTTTTACATCTTAGGGGAGTTTCTATGAATCAGCTTGGAGGCCGTCTCGTGGTTCCTTTCGAGGAACTGCGCATGACGGATGTCGACTCGGTCGGCGGCAAGAATGCCTCGCTCGGCGAGATGATCAGCCAGTTGGCTGCAGCCGGTGTTCAGGTGCCTGGTGGCTTTGCCACCACTGCACATGCCTTTCGTGAATTCCTTCAGCACGAGGGGCTTGGAGCCCGGATTGCCAAGCGGCTCGAGGGGCTGAATACAGAGGACGTTCGGGCCCTCACGGCCTGTGGCGCTGAGATCCGTCAGTGGATTGTGGAAACCCCGTTGCCTCCAGCGCTGGAGACCGAGATCCGCGCACATTTCGACCGGATGGTTCAGGGTGATACGGGGCTCTCGCTCGCGGTTCGATCCTCCGCAACGGCGGAGGATCTGCCAGATGCCTCCTTCGCAGGGCAGCAAGAGACCTACCTGAATGTGGTGGGTATCGACGATGTGCTCGACAAGATTCGCCACGTCTTTGCCTCGCTCTATAACGACCGTGCCATCAGCTATCGAGTGCATAAGGGCTTTACCCATGCCGAGGTGGCGTTGTCTGCCGGCATTCAGCGCATGGTCCGATCAGACCTCGGGGCCGCGGGCGTGATGTTCACCATGGATACGGAGTCAGGCTTCGACCAAGTCGTGTTCATCACCAGCTCGTATGGTCTTGGAGAGACGGTGGTGCAGGGGGCGGTGAACCCAGATGAGTTTTATGTGCACAAGCCCATGCTGGCAGCCGGCAAGTTCCCTGTGATTCGGCGCCAGATTGGCAGCAAGCTCATCAAGATGATTTTCTCCACGCCCGAGGAGAAGGCATCGAGTGGCCGCTCGGTGGTCACGGTCGATGTGCCCCAGGATGCTCGTAACCGGTATTCACTCACCCACGAGCAGACCATCGAGCTGGCCAAATACGCCGTCATCATTGAGAAGCACTATGGCCGCCCGATGGACATCGAGTGGGGGCTGGACGGACGCGACGGCAAGCTCTTTATTTTGCAGGCCCGTCCTGAAACCGTGAAGTCTCAGCAGTCCAAGTCAGACCGCCAGCAGCGCTTCAAGCTGAAAGGCCACGGCCAGGTCCTGGCCTCAGGCCGAGCCATTGGTCAGCGCATTGGCTCAGGCCCCGTTCGGGTCATTTCAGATGCCAGCGAAATGGAGCGCGTTCAGCCCGGAGATGTGCTGGTCACCGATATGACGGACCCCAATTGGGAACCCGTGATGAAGCGAGCAGCAGCCATCGTCACCAATCGAGGGGGACGCACCTGCCACGCAGCCATCATTGCCCGAGAGCTGGGTATTCCCGCGGTGGTGGGATGTGGTGATGCGACCGATCGCGTGAGTGATGGCGCATTGGTCACGGTCTCGTGTGCTGAGGGTGACACGGGTAACGTTTATGAGGGCCTGCTTGAGACCGAGGTGTCAGAGGTCGAGACGGGCGCGCTTCCCGACATCCCCGTGAAGATCATGATGAATGTGGGCAACCCTCAGTTGGCGTTCGACTTTCAGTCGATTCCCAATGGGGGCGTGGGCTTGGCTCGACTCGAGTTCATCATCAACAACAACATTGGCGTGCACCCCAAAGCCATTCTGGACTACCCAGCGGTAGACCCCGACCTGAAAGCGGCGGTTGAGCGAATCGCGCGCGGACACGCTTCACCGCGCGACTTCTTCATCGACCGACTTGCGGAGGGCGTCGCCACCATTGCGGCCGCCTTCTGGCCCAAGCCGGTGATTGTGCGGATGTCCGACTTCAAGTCCAACGAGTACCGCAAGCTGATTGGCGGATCTCGTTATGAGCCAGAGGAAGAGAATCCCATGCTGGGGTTTCGTGGCGCCTCTCGCTATATTGCGGAGGACTTTCGCGACTGTTTTGAGATGGAGGTCACAGCCCTGAAGCGCGTTCGAGAGGACATGGGCCTCACCAACATGGAGATCATGGTGCCGTTTGTTCGAACGGTGTCTGAGGCTCGCAAGGTCAACGAGCTGTTAGCGGCGCATGGCCTCGCTCGGGGCAGTGGGGCAAATGACCAAGGTCAGGGTGGTCTCAAGCTCATCATGATGTGCGAGCTGCCGTCCAATGCCCTGCTGGCGGACGCCTTCCTCGATCATTTTGATGGCTTCTCGATTGGCTCAAACGATCTCACCCAGCTGACCCTTGGGCTCGATCGCGATTCGGGGCTGGTGGCAGCCTTATTCGATGAGCGTGATGCCGCGGTGAAAAAGCTGCTCGAAATGGCGATCACCGCTTGCAATGCGCGAGGCAAATACGTGGGGATCTGTGGCCAGGGCCCATCAGACCACCCCGATCTGGCTCGGTGGCTGATGGAGCAGGGGATTCAGTCGATTTCGCTGAATCCCGATACTGTCGTCGATACCTGGCAGACGCTCGCCGCTACTGAATGACCTTCACCAGCTCACGCTTGCCGCCTTTATAGGTGAAGAGCGTGAGTGTGCCGCCCACAATGTCGCCTTTTTCATCAAAGGCAATAGGGCCGGTCACGCCGTCCATCTTGAGGCTTGCTAGGGCAGGCAACACCTTGGAGGACTCGAC
>CAMAZF010000005.1 GCA_945862985.1 Bordetella parapertussis
GCAATGCCATCCGCATGGCTGCACTCATGCGCCAGCGTGTCATTCATGTCTTCACCCACGACTCGATCGGCCTGGGTGAGGACGGTCCTACCCACCAACCCGTTGAGCATCCAGCCAGCCTCCGTTTGATTCCCTTTCTCGATGTCTGGCGTCCCGCAGATGCCGTGGAGACTGCGGTGGCTTGGCAGGTGGCACTCGAGTCCACCGATCGACCGAGCGCTCTGCTGCTCTCCCGCCAAGGGCTCGCCCCTCAAATCACGAAGCCCTCTGTCGCAGCCTTGGCCAAGCGCGGGGGCTATGTGTTGATGACCGATGCACGCCCTCAGGTGGTGCTCATGGCTACGGGCTCAGAGGTCGAGGTGGTGATGAAGGCTGCCAAGGCTCTCCAGGCCTCGAAGATCCGAGTGCGCGTGGTGTCTATGCCCTCCACCACGGTCTTCGATCGCCAATCGGCGGCCTACAAGGCCGAGGTGCTTCCCGCTGGCGTACCTCGTATCGTCATTGAGGCGGGGGTCACCGATGGCTGGTGGAAATATCAGCCTGCTGCCGTATTGGGCCTGGATCGCTTTGGCGAATCTGCACCGGCCGGCGAACTCTTCACCCTCTTCGAGCTCACCCCTGAGGCGGTTGAAAAGACTGCCCGCATCATCCTCAAAAAATAATTCAAAGGAGATCCATCATGACCATTCGAGTTGCAATCAACGGCTATGGCCGAATCGGACGCAATGTGCTGCGTGCTCACTATGAGGGCGGCAAGCGCCACGACATCGAGATCGTGGCCATCAATGACCTCGGCAAACCCGAAACCAACGCGCATCTGACACAGTACGACACGGCACACGGTCGCTTCCCGGGCCAGGTCTCGGTCGATGGCGACTACATGGTCGTCAATGGCGACCGCATTCGCGTGCTGGCCAATCGCAATCCAGCCGACCTCCCCTGGGGTGAGTTGGGCGTGGACGTGGTGCTCGAGTGCACGGGCTTTTTCACTTCCAAAGAAAAGGCTTCGGCCCATCTCGCTGGGGGCGCAAAAAAGGTCGTGATCTCTGCTCCTGGAGGAAAGGATGTTGATGCCACGGTGGTCTACGGCGTGAACCACTCCGTGCTCAAGTCCACAGACACCGTGATCTCAAATGCCTCTTGCACCACCAACTGCTTGGCACCGGTCGCAAAGGTTCTGGATGCTGCCTTGGGTATGGAGTCGGGCCTTATGACGACCATTCACTCCTACACCAACGATCAGGTCCTCACCGATGTGTATCACGAGGACCTGCGCCGTGCGCGCTCCGCCACCATGTCCATGATTCCCACCAAGACTGGCGCTGCTGCCGCTGTGGGGCTTGTCCTGCCCAGTCTCAATGGCAAGTTGGACGGCTTTGCCATGCGCGTGCCGACCATCAACGTGTCTGTGGTCGATCTCACCTTTTCCTCAAAGAAGGCCACCTCGGTGGATGAGGTGAACGCACTGCTCAAGGCGGCCAGCGAAGGCGAGCTCAAGGGCGTCCTGGGCTACAACACGGCGCCTTTGGTCTCAATCGACTTTAACCACGACGCACATTCCAGCGTGTTCGATGCCACCCAGACCCGTGTCTCGCCCGACGGCAAGCTCGTGAAGATCCTGTCTTGGTATGACAACGAGTGGGGCTTCTCAAACCGCATGCTCGACACCACCGTGGCACTGATGTCTGCAAAGTGAGGTCAAGATGAAGTTCAAGCGTATGACCGATCTGGACCTCGCGGGTCAGCGAGTGTTTATTCGTGCGGACCTGAATGTCCCTCAGGACGACACCGGTGCCATCACCGACGACACCCGCATTCGCGCGTCGGTCCCTGCCATTCAGGCCGCTCTGAAGGCTGGGGCTGCCGTGATGGTGACGTCTCATCTGGGACGTCCCACCGAGGGCGAACTCAGGGCTGAAGACTCGCTCGCCCCAGTGGCCGAGCGGATGGAGGCCCTTCTGGGTCAGCCTGTGCGTTTGGTGGCCCATTGGATCGATGGTGGGTTTGAGTTGAAGCCCGGTGAGGTCATCCTGCTGGAGAACTGCCGCGTGAACAAAGGCGAGAAGAAGGACGATGACGCACTGGCCCAGAAAATGGCCCTGCTCTGTGACGTCTATGTCAATGATGCCTTTGGAACAGCCCATCGGGCAGAAGCCACCACTCACGGCATCGCTCGTTATGCCAAGGTGGCTTGTGCCGGCCCGCTGATGGCCGCAGAGCTCGACGCTCTGGGCAAGGCCCTCTCCGCACCCAAACGCCCCCTGGTGGCGATTGTGGCCGGGTCGAAAGTCTCGACCAAGCTCACCATCCTGAAGTCGCTGTCGGCTAAGGTGGACCAGTTGATTGTGGGTGGAGGCATTGCCAACACTTTCATGGCTGCGATGGGCCTGCCCATCGGAAAGTCACTCTCGGAGCCTGATCTGCTGGGTGAGGCCAAGGCCATCATCGACTCCATGCAGGCTCGCGGAGCAGCCGTGCCCATTCCAGTCGATGTGGTCACCGCGAAGCAGTTTGCAGCCGATGCGCCTGCCGAGACGAAACCGGCCCATGAGGTGGCCTCAGACGACATGATTCTCGATATTGGCCCGCAGACGGCCGAGCAGCTGGCTGAGATGATTGCAAAGGCGGGAACCGTCGTCTGGAATGGTCCTGTTGGTGTGTTCGAGTTTGACGCGTTTGCTGGTGGCACCGAGCGCCTGGCCCGTGCCATCGCAGCCTCGCCGGCCTTCTCGATCGCAGGCGGTGGAGATACCCTTGCAGCCATTTCGAAATACAAGATCACCGATGATGTGGGCTACATCTCCACCGGTGGTGGCGCCTTCTTGGAGTTCCTCGAGGGCAAGACGCTGCCGGCTGTGGCCATCTTGGAGTCACGCGCCTAGCGCCAACGCCATTCAATAAGGGAGTACTGCATGACTGCTGTGAGTCGCGCCACCAAGATCGTGGCCACCATTGGGCCCGCCTCCAGCAGTCCTGAGCGCATCCACGAGCTGGTGGCCGCCGGTGTCGATGTGTTCCGCCTGAACTTTTCACACGGCAGCGCTGACGAACATCGCGAGCGCGCGCGTCTCATTCGTGCAGAGGCCGTTGCTCAGCATCGCTCTGTTGCGGTGCTGGTCGATCTCCAAGGCCCCAAGATTCGAGTCGGTAAGTTTGCGCAAGGCAAGGTCACCCTTGATTCGGGCGCAAAGTTTCGGTTTGACACCGATACCGCTCCGGGCGATGAGACTCGCGTGGGACTGGACTACCCAGAGCTCATTGGAGACGTCGGTCCAGGTGACACGCTGCTGCTCAATGATGGCCTCATCTCGATGACCGTCGAGGCGGTGGGCAAAGCACACATCGACTGTGTGGTGCTCGAGGGGGGCGTGCTCTCCGACCGAAAGGGCATCAATCGTTTGGGTGGCGGCCTCTCAGCCCCTGCGCTCACCGACAAAGACAAGGCCGATATCCTCGTCGCAGCAGAGATCGAGGCGGACTATCTGGCCGTCTCTTTCCCCAAGAGTGCAGAGGACATGCACGAAGCTCGGGCATTGCTGAAGGCCGCGGGTGGACATGCCTGGCTGATTGCCAAGATTGAACGTGTCGAGGCCATCGACAACCTCGCGGAGATCATTGAGGCCTCGAATGGCCTGATGGTGGCCCGCGGAGATTTGGCCGTGGAAGTGGGCGATGCGGCGGTTCCTGCACTGCAAAAGCGCATGATTCGCATGGCTCGGGAGGCGAACCGCCTCACCATCACCGCCACCCAGATGATGGAGTCCATGATCCATTCTCCCGTCCCCACTCGCGCTGAGGTGAGTGATGTGGCCAATGCGGTGCTCGACGGAACAGATGCGGTCATGCTCAGTGCAGAGACTGCTGCAGGGCAGTTCCCCGTGCGTACGGTGCAGACGATGGTGCGGGTCTGTGTGGAGGCTGAGAAGTTCCACCAGCCCACCCTTGAGACGGATTTTCTGAATCGCACCTTTACCCGCATTGATCAGTCTGTGGCCATGGCTGCGCTGTTTACAGCGCGGCACCTCCAGGTCAATGCCATTGCGGCGCTGACCGAGTCTGGGGCCACAGCACTCTGGATCTCCCGCCTCAACGCTGGGGTTCCGGTCTACGCCCTGACCCCCAGCGAACGCAGCCGTCGTCGGATGGCCCTGTATCGAGACGTGATGCCATTGGCGATGGACCGGGTTCATGAGGACCGCGATGTACTGCTGGCCATGGCTGAGCAGAGTCTGGTGGATGCGGGTGCGGTCAACAAGGGCGATCTCATCGTCCTCACCGTAGGCGAGCCTGTGGGCCAACCTGGCGGGACCAACACCATGAAAATTGTCCGGGTCACGGCCGTCGCAGGCCAGGGTTTTGCGTCAGGCGCCTAGACGCGCGAAAATACGCGTTTCGCTTGAAATAAAGGGGGTACCCGATGGCTCTGGTCTCATTGCGCCAAATGCTCGATCACGCGGCGGAGCACGGCTATGGCATTCCGGCATTTAATGTGAACAACCTCGAGCAGGTGCAGGCCATCATGTCTGCGGCTGCTGAAATTGACGCGCCCGTCATCATGCAGGCCAGTGCGGGTGCGCGCAAATATGCAGGAGAGCAGTTTCTTCGGCATCTCATTGAGGCAGCCGTCGAGTCTTACCCCCACGTTCCGGTGGTGATGCACCAGGACCACGGCCAGAGCCCTGCCATTTGCGAAGGCGCCATGAATCTGGGGTTCTCCAGCGTCATGATGGATGGTTCTCTCGAGGCCGATGGCAAGACCATTTCTAGTTATGAATACAACGTGCAGGTCACCCGCCAGGTGGTCCAAATGGCACACGCGCGGGGTATCTCTGTTGAGGGAGAGCTTGGCTGCCTGGGTAGCCTGGAGACCATGCGGGGTGACAAAGAGGATGGCCATGGGACTGAGGCCACGATGACCCACGACCAGCTGCTCACTGATCCAGAACAGGCTGCCGATTTCGTGCGTCAGACCCAGCTGGACGCCTTGGCGATTGCCATTGGAACGAGTCATGGTGCCTATAAATTCACGCGTGAGCCCACGGGCGATATTCTCGCCATCGAACGCATCAAGGCCATCCATCGTCGCATCCCCAACACCCATCTGGTGATGCATGGCTCCTCATCCGTTCCGCAAGACTTGTTGGCGGAGATTCGCGAGTTTGGCGGCGACATGAAGGAAACCTACGGGGTCCCGGTGCGCGAGATTCAAGAGGCCATTCAGCACGGCGTTCGCAAGATCAACATTGACACCGATATACGTCTGGCTATGACAGCTGCCATTCGTCGCTACCTGGCTGAGCAGCCCTCCAAATTCGACCCCCGTGATTACCTCAAGCCTGCCCGTGAAGCGGCCCGTCAGATCTGTCTGGCCCGCTATGAGGCGTTTGGATGCGCAGGTCAGGGCAGCAAGATCAAGCCAGTGGCTCTGCAGTCGATGGCGCAACAGTACGCAACGGGTGGCCTCGGTCAGATTGTCCAATGACCGGCCTTTATCAAACACGTATTCGCAGCCTTCCCCTCGTGGGTCGCGGAAAGGTTCGCGATCTCTACGCAGTAGGAGACGACAAACTCCTGATGGTCGCCACCGACCGCCTCTCTGCTTTTGATGTGGTGATGGATGCCCCCATCCCCGACAAAGGGGTGGTGCTGAATCGCATGTCGGAGTTCTGGTTTGCCAAACTGGCGCACATCGTGCCCAACCATCTCACCGGCATCGATCCCGAATCTGTTGTGAAGTCCACGGAGGTGGAACAGGTGCGGGGACGCGCGGTGGTGGCCAAGCGTCTCAAGCCCATTCCGGTGGAGGCCGTGGTGCGCGGCTACCTCATTGGTGGAGGCTGGAAGGAGTACTGCGAGACGGGCGCGGTCTGTGGCATTCCCTTGCCCAAGGGACTGAACATGGCCAGTCGTCTCGAGGAGCCCCTCTTTACGCCGGCCTACAAGGCAGAGATGGGCGAGCATGACGAGAACATCTCGTTTGCTCAGGTCGTGGACATGATTGGACAGGCTCGTGCAGAAGAAATCCGTCGTGTCAGCCTGGCCCTGTATGCAGAGGCGGCCGACTACGCGCGAGAGCAGGGCATCATCATTGCAGACACCAAGTTTGAATTCGGCCTCGATGAGGCGGGGGTTTTGCACCTCATGGATGAGGTGCTCACGGCCGACTCCTCCCGCTACTGGCCTGTTGACGGTTACGCCGAAGGCATCAGCCCACCCAGCTTTGACAAGCAGTACGTGCGCGACTACCTCGAGACCCTTGATTGGGACAAGACGCCACCGGCCCCGGCCTTGCCCGCTCATGTCATTGAGCGTACCGCGCAGAAGTATCGAGAGGCGCTCTTTCGCATCGCGGGTGTACGCATGCCTGTGGTGGGTGTGGTGATGGGCAGTCAGTCTGACTGGGAGGTGATGCGCCATGCCGTTGAGGTGCTTGACCGGTTTGGCATTCCGCACGAAGCGCGAGTGGTCTCGGCGCACCGAATGCCAGATCAGCTCTATGACTACGCCAGTGCCGCCTGTGCGCGAGGTCTCAAGGGCATCATTGCCGGAGCGGGCGGTGCAGCGCACCTGCCCGGCATGCTGGCTGCAAAGACGACCGTTCCCGTATTCGGTGTGCCGGTTCCTTCTAAGTACCTTCGCGGAGAAGATTCGCTCTATTCGATTGTGCAGATGCCCAAAGGCATTCCGGTCGCAACCTTCGCGATTGGGGAGGCAGGTGCAGCAAATGCAGCTTTGCACTTCATTGCCACCCTCGCCACCGATGATGAAACCCTGCGGGATCGGCTGGCCGCATTTCGGGCTGAACAGACCGAGACTGCGGTCTCCATGAATGCCCATCTTGGCCGTGCCGCGCCTGAAGCATAAGCGGGTATGAACATCGGTCTGATGGGAGGTGGGCAATTGGGCCGCATGATGATTCAGGCTGCACATCGCCTGGGTCATACGGTCACCGTGTTGGACCCTGACCCCCATGGACCAGCAGGCCAGATTGCGGATGCCTTGGTGGTCGGGGCCTACGATGATCCCTTGGCGTTGGCCAAGCTCGCTGAATCAGCAGACGTGTTCACGACCGAGTTTGAGAACGTGCCGGCCGAGGCCCTTCGTTTTCTGGAGCGCCACGGTCTCACCTTTCCCAATGCAGCATGTGTGGAGCGCGCACAAGACCGTCTGGTTGAAAAAGCGTTCCTGGTGGACGCGGGCGTTTCCGTTGCGCCACATGCGGCGGTTCGCGCTGAGCGAGATCTGCTCGAAGCCCCGGACACGCTCTTCCCAGGCATCTTGAAGACCGCACGGCTCGGGTATGACGGAAAGGGGCAGGTGAGTGTCGCCACGCGAGAGGAGGCCATCCAGGCCTTCGTGAGTCTGGGTGGCGTGCCCTGCGTACTCGAGCAGCGCATGCCTCTGCTGAAAGAGATTTCCGTCATCATCGCTCGCGATCGGCAAGGGGAGGTGGTGACCTACCCCGTGGGTGAGAACGTCCATGTGCATGGCATTCTGCACACCACCACGGTGCCCGCATCGGTGAGTCCCGAGCTGGAGCAGGCCGCCAGGCATGCAGCGCAGCAGGTGGTGACGGCCATGGAATATGTGGGGGTCCTCTGTGTAGAGTTCTTTGTCTTGGAGGGAAATCGACTCGTCGCCAACGAAATGGCGCCGCGTCCTCACAACAGTGGGCACTATTCCATCGAGGCCTGCATGACCAGCCAGTTTGAGCAACAGGTCCGCATCTGCACCGGTATGCCTCTGGGGTCTACGGAGCTCAAGTTTCCCGTTCGCATGACCAATGTGCTGGGCGATGCCTGGTTCACCGCCTCATCCACCCCACAAGAACCTGACTGGTCAGAGTGGACGCGCCATGGGGCAGCGGTTCATCTCTACGGTAAGAAGGAGCCGCGCAAAGGCCGCAAGATGGGGCACATCACTCAACCCCTCACCGCATGAGGCTGTTGGCGCCGACGCGCGATGTGCTCGCTGAGGCGGCGCGGGCGCTGGCCAGGGGAAAGCTGGTCGCCTTTCCCACAGAGACGGTTTATGGGCTTGGTGCAGACGCACTCAACCCAACCGCACTCAGGCGCATCTTTGAGGCCAAAGGACGGCCGAGTGATCATCCCCTCATCGTCCATGTGGCAAGTCTTCAGGCAGCCAAGCAATTCGCCGCAGACTGGCCGATCTCGGCGCAGATCCTGGCGGAGGCGTTCTGGCCCGGCCCACTGACTTTGTTGGTTCGGCGCTCAATCGTTGTGCCCGATGCGGTGACCGGAGGTCAGGCCACGGTTGGACTTCGCTGGCCTCGCCAGGAGACCGCCCAGGGCCTTTTAGAGGCATTTGAATCCGTGGGCAGTGGTGCCATTGCAGCGCCGTCTGCCAATCGATTTGGGGGGATCAGCCCCTCCATGGCTCAGCATGTCATGCAAGCACTGGGCGACCACCTTCAACCGGGTGACCTCATCTTGGACGATGGGCCCTGCGGAGTGGGCATTGAGAGCACCATTGTGGACTGCACGGTAGACCCCGTTCGAATCCTGAGGCCAGGCGGAATTTCTCGTACGGCGATTGACGAGGTCCTCAGCAGCCTGAGGGGCCATCAACCCCCTTCAGGGTCCACCGATGGGTCGGGGCTGGTGCCCGTTCCGCGTGTCTCTGGAAGCCTTGCATCACACTACGCGCCGCGCACGCCGCTCGCTGTCCTTTCCGGTCAGGATCTGCACCAAACGCTCCTCAATCGGCTCTCTCAACCAGGGTCTGCGACGCTGCTGTGCTGGGTTCGTCAGCTTCTGCCCACTCACGACCCTCGGGTCACTCAGGTCCTCTTGCCCCGCAGCCCCGAGGTGCTTGCTCAGCAGCTTTACGCTCGACTGCATGAATGGGACGCACAGGGGTTTGACCAGCTTCTGGTCGAGGCATTACCGGAGGGCGCAGAGTGGGAGGCCGTCAGAGATCGGCTAGGTCGCGCCGCATCTGTCGATGGGGCATCTCACACTCCATAAACTCGGGTCCCTCTGCAGTGAAGCCGTGCTGCGCGTAGAAACCCAAGGCATGGACCTGTGCATGCAGCAGCACCTGAGACATTCCGAGACGCTTGGCCTCTCGCAGGAGGCTCTGGAGCACCCAACCTCCGAGCCCGGACTGGCGAACCTCCCGGCGAACCGCCATACGCCCAATACGACCGTCCGGCAGCAGCCTCCCCGTCGCGAGCCCCGCGAGAGAGGGGTCAGGCTCGTGGGGATCATGAATGACCACATGCTTACAGTAGCGGTCGGCGAGGTCCCATTCCTCCTCCTCAGGTACGTTCTGTTCCTTCACGAATACGTCGAAGCGAATGGGTGCGGCCATGGATTGGAGGGCCTGCCAGTCTCCGAGCTGCCCCACCCATGTCTGTCCTTTGCTCGCTCCTTTGATCTGAGGGGGCGTTGGTAAGGTTTGAAGGTCGCGCCGAGGAGCCCAGGTGGGCTGAGGCCACCATGGGTCCGTTTTCCATCTGGCCATGATGTGCCAGTGCAAGTGAGGCACGAGGTTCCCGAAGCTCGCGAGATTGATCTTGTCGGGGTTGAGCTCGTCACGGATCTGCTGCTCCGCGCGGCAGACCACTTGCATACAGTGCGATCGCTGCTCAGGAGTGAGGTCCGTGAACTCTTGGACATGCGCTTTCCAGATGACCCGGAGGCTCCCGGGGAGCTCCGCGTCAGGCACTTCGATCACGCGCAGGAGGTCATCTTCAAAGACCGAGTGACCCTCGGTGTTCATGCAGAGCGGACAGTTCATGGGAGAGGTCTCCGTGCGATGAAAATCATGATGAGGCCCAGTCCTGCAGCCCAGTGCCGGGCCCACTCTCCCCAAAGGGCATGACTCGCCAGGAGTTCGTGAAGGAGGACGACCGCGAGGGCACCGAGCCAGGGCGAGTAGAAGCGTCGCTGGCCACCCAGAAGCACCATCAGCAGTGCCATGCCCGAGACCTGCCAGGAGAAAAGTGCGGGACTGACAAATCCGAATCGAAGTGCGTGCATGGCCCCCGAGGCACCCGCGAGGCTTGCGGACAAAATGTAGGCCAGGAGTTGAATCCGAAAGACAGAATAGCCAAGCGAGGTCAGCCGGTCTTCGTGTTGATGGGCGGCAGCCATTAAAACCCCAAAGGGCGAACGACCGAGGCGGCCCATCAGTGCTGCTCCCGCTGCAGCGACGAAGGTCATGGACAGAACCTTTTGCAAAGGGCTCATGGATGCAAGGCCATCGACATAGAGACCATCTGCCCCGCCAAAGTAAGACGTGTCTTGGGTGAGGACCAGCAGCATCTGCGCGAAGGCCAGGGTCGCCATGAGAAAGGCGAGTCCACGGGATCGCAGAACAAACCAGCCGGTGACTGCAGCGAAGACTGCAGCAGCCAACACGCCCAGCAAGAAGGATCCTACGGCTGAACCGGTATGCGGGGCGGAGAGTGCCAACACATAACCTGCAAGACCATAAAAGGCTGCATGCCCGAGGCTCACCAGACCCAGGTGCTGGATGAGCAGCCAGAGGCTTGCCGCCAAAAGGCCCATCTCAAGAGATTGAAAGGCGAGGTCGAGGAGGTAGTCCATTGAATGAGAGGTCGATCTCAGGAAAACAGCCCGCGTGGCCGAAGGGCGAGCACGAGGGCCATGGCGATGTAGATGGCGAGTCCTGCGAAATCTCCCGCGAGCACTTGCCCGAGGGTCTGCGCAGCACCGACCAACAGGGCGGCCAACAGTGTTCCCATGACTGATCCCATCCCACCGAGGATGACGACGACCAGACTCGCGATCAAGACCGGACCGCCCATGTGCGGACCGAGCGTCGTTAAGGGGGCAGCCAATAATCCCGCCAACATGGCAATCGCGGTTCCCAGCGCAAACGCCCCCGCCGTGAGTCGAGCCGGGTTGATGCCCATGGCCATGAGCAGGCGCGGATTCTCCGAGAGCGCACGAAGCTGAACGCCCCAGGCGGAGTAGCGCAGGATGATCAGGAGCACTGCGGCGATCACCAGGCCTGTTGCCAAAACGGCAATCTCATACGAGGGCAGCAGTAGGGTCTCGTTCAGAGGGATGCCACCGGAGAGCCAGGCTGGAGCCGATAGGGTGAGGACATCATTGCCCCACACCATTGCTCGAATCTCCTCGGCAACCAGAACCAGCCCGAAGGTCAGCAAGACCTGGCGCAAGGGATGTCCCCCTACCGTTGCTCGAATCAATCCGCGCTCGATGGTCCAACCCACGAGCATTCCGAGGGCGGTGAGCAGCAGGATGGCGATGGACCAGGATCCGGTGAACTGAACCAGGCTGTAGCCGAAATAGGCACCGATCATGTAAAGCGCCCCATGCGCCAGATTGATGACGCCCATGGCGCCCAGAATGAGGCTGAGACCGCTGGCCATTAAAAAAAGCAGCACGCCTTGCTGCAGGGCATTGAGCCCATACAACAAGGCGAGACCTAGAGTGTCCATCAGAGGACTCGGTGGCCGCGAGCGAGGCTGACGCTATACGAGTCGACAGCCCTGGGCTGGATCTGCCAGCGCCTTGGCCGCCACGCTGAGGTACTGGTTCTGGCCCTTTCGAACCTCACGCAGGTAGATGTCCTGAATGGGGTTCTGGGCTGCAGAAAATCTCCACGCGCCGCGAGGACTGTCGATGACCAACCCCTTCAGCGCGCTTCGCAGTGCGGTTGGATTCAGGTCTCCGCGAGTTCCTGCGAGCGCTTTTTCCAGGACCAGACCCGTATCGAACCCCTGCACAGCGAAGACGTCCGGTGTGGTGTTGAACTGCTGCTGAAACGCAGATCGGAAGCGCTTGTCTGCCGCATGTGGCAGGCCATCTGCGTAGTGGAGCACGCTCACGACGCCGTCTGCTTCCCCTCTGAGCGTGTGAAGGATCCCCTCCGTGACATGTCCGGTGACATACAGCGGAATGGTCCTTCGCAGACCCGCGCGATCGTAGTCCGCCAAAAATTTCGCAGCAGCGGTGCCGGAAAAGAAGCAAGAGACTGCGTCAGGCTTGAGCGCTGCGATCTTGGTGAGCAAGGGCCCAAATTCTGCCTGCGGAAAGGGCAGGCTGAGGGAGGCCAGTACTTTGCCACCGTTGGCCTCAAAGCCTTCTGCAAAAGCACTGGCGTACTCGTCACCAGCGGTGTACTTCCACGTCAGGAAGACTGCGGTCTTGATGCCACGGTCGGTCATGACTTTGCCGAGTGGGGCAATGGTCTGCCAGTTTGAGAAGGAGGTCCGGATGATCTGCTCAGAGCAGCCCGCTCCCGTGAGTCGATTGGCGCCTGCGTTGGGGATGATGAGCATTCGGTTATGGTCCGCGGCGACCTTGGCCATGCCCAACGCCACACCCGAGTGAACGGAACCTACGAGAAGATCTGCCCGGTCGCGTGTGATGAGGCGGGTCGCGAGCTCAGCAGCCTTCGCCGGATTCGATTCGTCATCTGCCCGAATGATCTCGACTGGGCGTCCGCCCCAGCTTCCCTTGGACTGGGCCAGCGCAAGGGTCAGTCCTCGATAGATGGCGTCTCCGAGCGGTGCGTAGGTACCAGAGCTTGGCAACATGAGCCCCGCCCGAATCGGTGCAGGCTGGGCTCTTGAGAGACGGGGAAGGCCGCTGAGGCCAAGCCCCAGGGAGGATGCGATGAGGAGTGATCTGCGATGGGTGCTCATAAGAATGAGCTTAACCCATCACTCCCTCCCCTTTCAGCTGTCGCATGAGCACGGTGGAGCGACTCGGCTCGTTGTCCATGGGAAGACCCAGACGACTCCATCCCACCACGGATTCGGGGTACATCCTGACTTGAGAGTGGCCCAGTACCTCGGAGGTGATGAACCAGTGGGTCGCAGCCCAATGCCCCGTGTTGCAGAACATGATGGCCGGTCGGGTGGGCTCGAGTCCCTCTCGCTTGGCGATGGCTTCGAGCTGAGGCTTGCTGAGCAGTCGCCCGGTATTGGGGATGAACCATTCGCTGGAGTCGAGGTGCTTCGCGCCGGGGAGGGTGCCCCAGCGACTCGCCGCTGGGTGGCGCACCTCTCCTAAAAAGAATTCCTCGGGTCGCGCATCTACGAGCAGGGCCTGGTTCGCAGTGGACTGGACCTGGGTTGTGCCGATCAGCATGGCTGCGTCGTACTGGAGGCGGACTTGGCTGACTTTGATGACGGAGTCACCTGTGCCAAGCGGGAGCTTGGCCGCCATCCAGGCGCCGGTTCCCCCGTTGAGCACCGCCAAATGCCGAAATCCTGCAGCTTTGAGGGTCCAATAGATTCTGGCCACGCCACCGAATTCTGTCGGGTCAGAGCCCGAACCCGACAACACGACCGCCTGATTGGGCTCAAGCCCCAGGGACTGGATCAATGCGTTGAGTTTGGAGATGGGAGTAACGGCGCCAGGGTTGTCCGTAGGGCCTCTGAAGGCCGAGTAGGGGGCGGAGCGGGCACCTGGGATGTGGCCAGCAGTGAAGTTGGGGGTCTTTCCGTCCGTCTGGAAGCGCTCGCGAGTATCGAGCACCACCACGGCCTTGCGCTCCACCAATGGGCGGAGTTGTTCGACGGTGATGACTGGGCCGGGGAGCGGTGAGCGCGCGAGCGCGACACCAGCCAAACCAAGCCAGAGGCCAAGAGAGAGGAGCGATGCAAGCCAGCGTGATGTTGTTGTGTTCATGGCATGAAGCGTAGAGGGCACGGCGCCGAATCCAAATTCTCTCTGGAGATTTGCATATGACTTGCCGGGTGTTTCTCGCTACGATGCTCGGCACCATGCCCCGCTTGTCTGCCAATCTGAGTTTTCTCTGGCCCCATCTCCCCTTGCTCGAGCGTTTCTCGGCGGCAAGTCGTGCCGGCTTTGACGCTGTCGAGTTGCTCTTTCCCTACGACCAGAGCCTGCCCGTGTTGGCCGAGCTGTTGGATGGGCATGGGCTCCAGATGGTCTTGATCAACGCACCCTGCGGTGAATGGTCACGTGGGGAGCGAGGCTTTGCAGCCCAGCCGGGCGAGGAGGCCGCCTTTCGAGGGTCGATCGAGCAAGCCCTCACGGCAGCGGACGCGCTGGATGTTGGGTGTATTCATGTCATGTCTGGCCACTTACGGTCTCGAACGACGGATGCGAGTGAACTTCAGATGCAGGTCCTCTTGCGAAATCTTCAGTGGGCAGGGGATCAGGCCCGCGCTGCAGGTCGTCGAATCACCATCGAGCCGCTCAATGTGGTCGATATGCCCGGCTATTTTCTGTCCAGTCTGGATCAGGTGCTCGATGTGCTGCAGACGCTCAACCATGCGGCTGTGGGCTTGCAGTTCGATCTCTACCACCAGCAACGCAGCCGAGGCGAGATTCTTCTGAGCTTAGACCGGTCCAGATCTCGGCTCTTTCACATACAGGTTGCAGGGGCTCCTGATCGGCGTGAGCCAGATCTGGGAGAGTTGAATGTTTCGCGTGTGTTTGCTCACATCGATCAGATGGGATACCAAGGGTTCATTGGCTGTGAGTACCGGCCTCTGCTGGATACCGACTCGGGTTTGGCCTGGGCGAAGCCTTATTTGTCAGGAGCAATGTAATGCAAACGATTTATTTGGGCGGTGGGTGTTTCTGGTGCATTGAAGCCGTCTTTCAACGCATTCGAGGTGTGGTGGCCCTGACCTCGGGATACATGGGAGGGCAGGTTCCACATCCCAGCTATGAACAAGTCTGTGGGAAACAGACGGGTCACGCAGAGGTGGTGCGCGTGGAATTCGACGATCAGTCGCTCAGTCTGTCCGATCTATTTGCCGTCTTCTTTGAGGTTCACGATCCCACGAGCTTGAACCGCCAGGGCGATGATGTTGGGCCGCAGTACCGGTCCGCGATTTTTGCAACCACGGATGCGCAGCTGGAGGCCGCTCGCTCTGCCATGGATCATTGGAGGCAGACGCACGAGGGCTCGGATCCCATCGTGACGGAACTGCATCGAGTGAGTCCTGAACAAGCCGCAGGCACGACTCAGGAGGTCGACAAGACCTTCTTTCCAGCAGAGGCTTATCACCAGAACTATTTCAACCAACACCCCCATCAGGGCTATTGTGCGGTCGTCGTCGCATCCAAGGTGGCCAAATCAGAGCGGGCGTTTGTGCGCCTCCAGGTCAAGGCGCCAGGCGATCAATGACCCATTGGTCTGACGACTCTGCCTGTCGGTAACGAACTCGGTCGTGAAGTCTTGATGGGCGTCCCTGCCAGAACTCGAAGCGATCGGGGCTGAGCAGGTACCCGCCCCAGTGGCTCGGTCTTGGGGCCGAATGGCCATACCGGGCTGCGTACGCGCGCTCTCGATCAGCGAGCCACTCCCGGCTGGGAATGACCTGGCTTTGGGGAGAGGCCCAGGCCCCGATTCGGCTGGACGCAGGTCGGGAGTCGAAGTAGGCATCTGAGGCCTCAGCAGATATAGGACTTACCCTACCCTCTATCCTCACTTGGCGTTCCAGCTCGGGCCAGAAAAAGCTCAGGCACGCCCAGGGATGGACCGAGAGTGCCAGTCCCTTGCTGGACTGGTAGTTGGTAAAAAAACGGAGTCCTTGCGCATCGAGGCCTCGAATCAGGACCACCCGGGAACTGGGGCGGCCATTGGGCTGCACCGTGGACAGCGTCATGGCGTTGGGCTCGAGTGCGCCGGCCTTGAGGGCTTCGTCGAGCCATTGGGCAAGCTGCTGCCAGGGCTGAGGCGCAACATCTGCGGGGTCTAGGCTGCCCTGCATGTAATCCTTGCGGAGGTCGAGCGCTTCGGTCATAGAGATAGCCTATTGACGGGTTTCGAAATATCTATTGGACGGTTGTCATTTTGAACCTGCAGACTCCGCTGTGTGTCTTAGACGAACTTGATGATTGTCAAGACATGTTCGTTTTCATTCAACCCACAGGAGACTGTCATGCCCCAACTTACAGGAAGCAAGACGCACCAGCATCTGAAAGATGCTTTCGCAGGCGAGAGCCAGGCGAACCGTCGTTACCTCTATTTCGCAAACAAGGCCGACGTTGAAGGCTATCCCGAAGTCGCTGCGCTGTTCCGCTCCACCGCTGAGGGTGAGACCGGCCACGCACACGGTCACCTCGACTACCTGGCTCAGGTGGGCGACCCCGCAACCGGCATGCCCATTGGCGACTCCGCGGCCAACCTCGCCTCTGCAGTTGCAGGCGAGACGCATGAGTACACCGACATGTATCCCGGCATGGCCAAGGATGCACGCGACGAAGGCTTCGATGAGATTGCTGACTGGTTCGAGACGCTGGCGAAAGCAGAGCGCTCGCACGCCAACAAGTTCCAAAAGGCTTTGGATACCCTGAACGCCTAAGGCTTGCGCCTGAACTGCAGGGCCTTTCACAAGAGGGCTCTGCGATGCATGCGCTACCCCGCTGCCCCTCAACATAAAAAACAGGAGAACCCATGAGTGCACGTGAAGGCTCACTCGAGGCCCCGACCAGACACCCTCTCGATTGGAAGAACCCCGAGTTCTACAACGAGGAGGCTTGCTTCTCCGAGATGGAGCGCATTTTCGACATCTGTCACGGGTGTCGGCGCTGTGTGAGTCTCTGTGGCTCTTTCCCAACCTTGTTCGATCTGATCGACGAGGGCGAGACAGGAGAGATGGACGGCGTGCCCAAGGAAAAGTACTGGAGCGTGGTCGACCAGTGCTATCTCTGTGATGTCTGTTACCTCACGAAATGCCCCTACGTGCCCCCTCATCCCTGGAATCTTGATTTTCCGCACACGATGCTTCGGGCCAAGGCGATTCAGTTCAAGAAGGGCACCGAGACGCAGTTCCGCGACAAGACGCTCTCGAATACCGTGGCCAACGGAAAGCTGGCATCCATTCCAGTTGTGGTTCAGGCCGTGAATGCGCTCTCTAAAAATAAGTCTGCTCGCGCCCTTGGAGAGAAGGTCCTGGGCGTGCACAAGGACGCCTGGCTTCCTGAATTCACTTCAAAAGTCTTTGAGCGTCATGCGGAAAAGGCCAAGGGCTGGCCCGTCAAGGATGGGGGTCGTTCAAAGGGGAAGGTCGCCATTTACTCCACGTGTTATGTGAACTGGAATGAGCCTGGCATTGGGCACGACCTCATCAAAGTGCTCCAGCACAACGAAATTCCCTACGTGGTGGTGGAGAAGCAGGCCTGTTGTGGCATGCCGAAGCTTGAGCTCGGCGATCTGGACTCGGTTGCCGCATTGGCTCAAGAGAATCTGCCCAAGCTGGCTCAGCTGGCCCGCGAGGGCTATTCCATCATGACGCCCATTCCTTCTTGCACCCTCATGTTCAAGCAGGAGCTACCGCTCATGTTCCCCAACGACGCCGATGCGCAGGCGGTGAAAGCGGCCATGGTGGATCCATTTGAGTACTTCCAGCTGCGCCACAAAGATGGCCTCTTGAAGACGGACTTTAAGCAGGGTCTCGGCAACGTTTCTTATCACATCGCCTGCCACCTTCGAGTGCAGAACGTCGGGCAAAAGACCCGCGAGACGCTGGAGATGATCCCGAACACCGCCGTGAACACGGTGGAGCGTTGCTCTGGTCATGCTGGAACCTGGGGGGTCAAGAAAGAGTTTCACGAGATGGCCATGAAGATTGGACGTCCGGTGGTACGTCAGATGTCTGAACACTCGAAGGCGCAAGACGGAGCTGGAGGGCTTCCTGACTTCGTCGCATCGGATTGTCAATTGGCAGGCCATCACATTGAACAAGGGATGGCGGGCAAGGCCGACGGAAAGGTTGAGCATCCACTGAGCCTTTTGGCCCGAGCCTACGGTCTTTAATTTGAACGCACGAGAAGGATGAACACCATGCCGCATATTCAACGTGACGCGCTCTGGACGCTGGAGCACTACTCTCGCATTCGGAATCAGTTTCGTTCAGAGGTGATGGAGCACAAAAGAAGCCGACGTCTCGCCCTTGGTGAGCACATCACTCTGATGTTCGAAGACGAGAAAACCATTCGGTATCAGATCCAAGAGATGCTGCGCATCGAGAAGACCTTCGAAGAGGAAGGGATTCAGGATGAGCTCGATGCATACAACCCGCTCATCCCGGATGGCCGTAATTTCAAGGCGACCATGATGATTGAGTATCCCGATCCCGAGGTTCGCAAGGTCGAGCTGCGTAAGCTCAAAGGCGTGGAGGATCGCGTCTGGGTTCAAGTGGAAGGACGCGAGAAGGTGTACGCCATTGCAGATGAGGATCTCCAGCGCGAAAACGAAGAGAAGACCTCTTCAGTTCACTTTCTGCGTTTTGAGCTCGACGAAGACATGGCGGCTGCCCTCAAATACGGCGTCGCCCTGGCTGCAGGGGTGTCGCATCCGGAGTACACCGTGGTGCTGGACCCTGTGCCAGTCGATGTGCGGACAAGCCTGGCGCAGGACCTTGCCTAAGCCATGAGTCAGCGTGCTGCAGGGGGTGCGCTCAACGTCCTGGGAACCGAGCTCCAGCCTTGCAGTCTCGACCCTCTTACTGGGTTTTTTCGAGACGGGTGCTGCAACACCAGTGATGACGACTATGGGCGCCACACGGTCTGTGCCGTCATGACCCAGCCATTTCTGCAATTTTCATTGGAGAGAGGAAATGACCTGGTGACCCCCAGACCGGAGTTCCGGTTTCCGGGCCTCAAGGCGGGGGATCACTGGTGTCTCTGTGCGGGACGTTGGAGAGAGGCTGCCGAGGCGGGAGTGGCTCCACCGGTCGTCTTGGAGGCCACTCATCGCAGGACATTAGAAGTCGTCGCGTTAGCTGATTTGGAATATCACGCCCTACGGATTGATTAGTTCAGGTATATCCCTATTTAGTCTCCCCGCCCGAGCAGATACGGTGTGTTCATTATTCTGCAAGGAGACTCCCCATGAAAGCCATTCGTACCCTGGTTGCTGCAGGCGCTTTAATCGCATGCTCTGCTGCCCATGCAGCAGTCGATCTCACCGTTACCCACTTCGGAACCGGCATGTACGGAGTGCCTTTTGCGGTGGCCAAGGCCAAGGGCTGGTTCAAGTCCGAAGCGAATCTTGATGTAGGCGGTTTTATTACCTCCAAAGGAGGCGGTACGACGGTGCGTAACGCACTGGCCGCGGACCTGCCCTACGGTGAGGTTGCGCTCTCTGCTGCCATTGTGGCGATTCAGCAGGGTGCCGAGATCACCATCATTCACTCTGGTGTGATTTCTGTGGCTGATCAGATGTGGTCGACTCGCAAAGACGACACCAGCATCAAAACCTATGCCGATCTGAAAGGAAAGGTTCTGGGCTACTCCAGCCCGCGTTCCGTCACCGACATGATCACCACCATCATGCTCAACGACAATGGCTTGACCGACAAAGTCACGCGTAAGTCGGTGGGTGGCGTGGGCGCTGGCGTTGTGGCGTTGCGTGAGGGCGGGGTCGATATGACCTACATGACCGAGCCAGTGTGGAGCAAAGAGAAGGACAACTTCCGAGGCGTCTGGCGTTCGTCTGACATTGCGCCCAAGGTCACACAGACCGTGGGAATCGTGAAGACGAGCTTCCTGAAAGCCAACCCCAAGGTGGTTGAGGGCATCATCAACGCCCGCCGCAAGGGCGTTCAGTTCATCCGCCAGAACCCTGATGAAGCAGCCAAGATCATGGCGGTGGAGTACAAGATCACTCCCGAGAATGCGGCCTCTGCCATCAAGAACGTGCTCTCCGTGAAAAATGGTTATTGGAGCGAGGGCGGCTTTGATTATGAGGGGATGGAGACGCTCCTGAAGGGTCTGCGTCTCGTCAAAGCCATCCCTGAGGGAGAGTTCGACTGGACGAAGGTTGTCACGGAGTCGGCCCTTCCTGCTGACCTACGCACCAAGAAGTAATGACCACTCAAGGGTTGCACGCTGACTCGGGTCACGTTGTCTTCGATGGCGTGACCAAGCGATTTCCCGGGCGAGACGGCCGCCCGGAGGTTCATGCCCTTGGGCCGGTTTCTTTCTCTCTCAGCCAAGGAGAGTTTTTCTCCGTCGTGGGTCCGTCTGGGTGTGGGAAGTCGACCCTCCTCGATGTCATGGCGGGTCTATCTGCGCCCTCGGAGGGCACCGCTTTTTTTGAAGGCCAACCCTTGAAGGGTTCGGTCCCAGATGGCGTGGGGGTCGTATTTCAGGAAGACTCCTCGTTCCCTTGGCTCAATGTCACGGAGAACGTCAGTTTTCACCTTCGTCAGATGGGGATGGATGAGGCAGAGATACGAGCGCGTGCTGAGCACGCCATTGGCTTTATGGGCCTCTCGGCATTCTCCAAAGCCTATCCGGCAGAGCTCTCGGGGGGCATGCGACAGCGGGTCTGCATCGCGCGGACGCTGGTCACCCGTCCTCGGCTCATTCTTCTCGACGAACCCTTTGGAGCGCTCGACCAGCAGACGCGCCTGCTGATGGGTGATGAGCTCCTGCGCTTGTGGCGTGAGACGGGCGCCACCATTCTGTTGATTACTCACGCGCTCGATGAAGCAAGCATGCTCTCCGATCGAATCGGTGTGATGAGTGCTCGACCTGGGCGGTTTATTGACTTGGTGGAGACGCACTGGCCGCAAGATCGCACCAGTGAGATCGTCTCCGATCGACGATTTGGTGAAATCACGGGCCGGATCTGGCAGCACCTCCGGGCCGAATCGATGACCGCCATGGGAGCACAGGTTTAGTGGGACTGGTCGCGAGAATTCGCTGGGCCGTGGTGTTGAGTTTCTTGCTCTTTCTGGAGGTTATCTGCCGGCTCGGCTGGGTGGATGGCATTTCGCTCTCCCCTCCCACCCAGATTTTCATGACCGTGCTCTCCATCCTGGGGACTGCCGAGTTTTATCGCGATGCGGGCCTGACGTTTTCGACGGTGGCGGGGTCTATTTTGGCAGCCGTGTTTTTTGGCTTTCTCATGGGCCTGGGGCTCCACCGATTTCCACTGGTTCGTCGGTTCCTGGATCCATTTCTCGCGAGCTACTACAGCATTCCCACCTTCGTGTTTTATCCATTCTTCATCGTCTTGTTCGGACTGAATCGGTTCCCACTGATGGCGATTGGATTTATTTTTGCGGTGGTGGCCATGGCCATCAACACGCTCTCTGGCCTGCAACGGGTGCCGCGCGTGCTGTTGCGGTCGGCCCGCGTGATGCGCCTGTCTCGCTGGCAGACCATTCGGAAGGTGATCATGCCCTCCGCAGCGCCATTCCTCTTCACGGGCCTCAAGCTCTCCATCGTTTATTCATTCATTGGCGTGATCGCTGGGGAGTTCATTCTCAGTGGGGCTGGGCTCGGCTTTCAGATTGCCTTTTCATACAACGCCTTTGAGACCAGCAAGATGTACGGACTCATGGCCATTCTTCTGACGGTGGTGGGCAGCATCAACCTATATATCTACGCCATAGAACGCCGCATTTATTCCCGGCGAGGGGGACGCTGATGTCTGGGTCTGGTCAGACGATTCAGACCGAGGCCTCTCTTCCGGCGTGGGCCTTTGCTCTCTTCATTCTGGCGCTTGGACTCGCATGGCTCGCGGGGTCTGCCTTGGTTGGGTCTGAGGTGCTCCCCGGCCCCATCGAGACCTTCGATCGTCTGTGGGTCATGCTCAGCACGGAGCGTTTCGAGCAGCACGCCTGGGAGACGTTTCGGGCGTTCATCATGGCCCTGGTGATTGCCGTGTTGCTGGGAGTGGTGCTGGGTGTCACTCTGGGTGCACATCGACTCTCGGGGGACGTGGCTGAGCCCATGCTGGTTGCGCTCTATTCCATTCCGAAGGTCACGCTCTATCCGATCATCTTGCTGCTCTTTGGTTTGGGCCTCTCAGCGAAGGTGGCCTTTGGCGTGATCCACGGGATCATTCCCATCTGCATCTTCACCATGGCCGCTGTGCGGGCTGTGCCGCGTCGGTATGTCCGCGCGGCTCAAGCCATGCGTCTGAGCCCACGAGAGATGTTCTGGAAAATCTACCTCCCCGCCTGTATCCCTGAGGTGTTCAGCGGACTGCGGGTAGGATTTTCACTCACCTTGCTCGGGACCATCATTGGAGAGATGTTTGCCTCTCAACGAGGCATTGGCCACCTGTTGCACCAGGCCATGGAGAACAACAATCTCTTGGATATCACCGCCATGGTGTTGCTCTTGGTGACGCTCGCTGCATCCGTTGGTTTCGCCCTGCTCAGCATCGATCGACGGCTTGCAGCGCGAAGCCCCTCCGCCTGAATTTATTCATCCTATTAGGGAGACCTTTCCATGAGTCAAACCCTTCGTCAGAAGCTGGAACAAGGAACACTCATCGTTGCACCGGGTGTATACGACATGTTCTCCGCACGGATTGCTGATCGAATGCCCTTCGAGGCGCTCTACATGACGGGCTACGGCATCTCCGGTAGCCACCTGGGCCTCGCAGATGCGGGCTTGGCCACCTACACGGATATGGTGTCTCGTGCTCGAGTGATCGCAGAGGGGACGACCAAGCCACTCATGGCCGATGCCGACACGGGCTACGGCGGGCTTCTCAACGTGCAGCACACGGTTCAGGGCTACGAGAGAGCAGGCGTTCAGGCCATCCAGATTGAGGATCAAGAGAATCCCAAGAAATGCGGACACACGCCGAATCGCCGGGTGGTCTCTCGTCGAGATGCGATTCGCCGAATTGAAGTTGCTGCTCGGGCGAAGACTCGCCCAGAGACCCTGATCATCGCTCGAACGGATTCTCGCGCGTCGATGGGCCTCGATGAGGCGATTGCGCGCGCGAAGGATTTCTTGAAAGCGGGAGCAGACATTGCTTTTGTCGAGTCTCCCGAGTCTCAGGATGAATTTGCGCGTGTGGGACAAGAGGTTGATGGCTGGTTGTTTGCCAATATGGTTCCGTCTGGCCGCTCCCCGGAAATTCCCGCCCGCGTGCTTCAGCAGATGGGCTTTGACATCGTGATCCATCCATCAGCCGGCATGGCCTATGCCTGCGGAGTGGTTCAAAAGGCCTACGAGCACCTGCTCGAGCACGGGACCTCGGGAGATGCCAACCTGCCCAAGTACAGCATGGCCGATCTGCATGACCTCATGGGCTTTGATCGTGTTTGGGCCTTTGAGCGAGAGTGGGCAGAGGATTGAGTGGGCCTCACCTTCTTTGAAAAGGTTTGGCAGTCTCACCTGATCGATCGCAGCGACACGGGTGAGGACCTGGTTTTCTGCGACCGCCATTATGTGCATGACCTGAGTGGGGCAGAGGCCTTAGAGGTTCTGCACGGCCGCGGTGCTCGGCTCTCGAGACCAGATCTCACCTTCGGGTCGCCGGACCATACGGTTCCCTCGTGCCGCCCGAGGGGAGCGGGCGCCCTTTCGGCCTCCACGGTTCGACTGCGGACCTACCGAGAGGAGGTCGTGCGCCAGCAGATTCAGAGCTTCGATCTGGATCATGAGGATCAGGGCATCATTCACGTGACCATGCCTGAGCTCGGACTCACGCTTCCGGGTGCAGTCGTGGTCTGCGGAGACAGTCATACCTGCACGCACGGTGCCTTGGGGGCCGTGGCCTGGGGCATCGGCGTGTCAGATGTCACTCAGGTTCTCGCCAGCCAATCGCTCTGGGTCAAGCGCCCCAAGACGCTCCAGATCTGGGTGGATGGGTCGTGGAAGTCGGGAGTCACCGCGAAGGATCTGGTGTTGGCTTTGCTCGCACGATTTGGAACACAGGTCGGAGTGGGTGCGGCATTGGAGTTTGCTGGTCCCATGGTGGAGGCGCTCCCCATAGAGGGCCGTTTGACCCTTTGCAACATGTCGATCGAACTTGGGGCTCGCCAGGGTTTTGTGGCTCCTGATGAACGCACGCTCGAATGGCTCAAGGGCAGGCCGTATGCGCCCAAGGGCACCCAATGGGATGCCGCTTGTGCCTCATGGAGACAGTTGCGAACGGATACGAATGCGCATTTCGATCGTGTGGAGCGCTTTGATGCGGTGGACTTGACGCCTCAGGTGAGCTGGGGAACCAGCCCCGACCAGACGACCTCGGTCGATGGCCATGTCCCGCGTCCCACCGATCTTCCTCACGAACCGGATCGCGAACGCCTACATAAGGCTTGCGATTACATGGGGCTTCGGCCCGGACAAACACTCATGGGCCTCCCAATCGATCGAGTGTTTATTGGAGCCTGTACCAACAGCAGGCTCTCCGATCTTCAGGCGGCAGCGGAGGTGGTGAGAGGACAACGAGTGTCTGCCGGGGTGGAAGCGTGGGTGGTGCCGGGCTCTCGTAAGGTGGCCAATGAGGCGGAGGCGTTGGGCTTACATGAGGTGTTTCAGTCGGCAGGGTTTCAGTGGCGTGAGCCAGGATGCTCCATGTGTGTCGGTGCGAATGGAGACATCGGCCAGCCAGGCCAACGAGTGGTTTCTACGTCCAATCGCAACTTCACGGGACGCCAAGGTCCTGGCGTGCGCACTCACTTAGCCTCTCCTCGCACTGCCGCTGCCTCGGCCATTGCAGGGGCGATCCAGCATGCGGATTGAAGGCTCGGTGATTCCGCTGCTTCGTGACCAGGTCGATACGGACCTGATCATTCGGATTGAGCGCCTGGCCACGCTATCGCGTGGGCAGTTCGGTCGCTGGGCCTTTGAGTCGATTCGCTATGCGGCCGATGGCTTGAGTCCCTTGAGCGACTTCCCCATGAATTGGCCGAGCAGCCAGGGGGCAGTCGTCCTGATCGCCGGGGAGAACTTTGGCTGTGGTTCGTCTCGTGAGAACGCCGTCTGGGCGCTTCAAGAGGCAGGGCTTGAACTTCTGATTGCCCCGAGCTTCGGGGAGATCTTTCTGGCCAACTGTCGGGCCAATCGACTGGCTGCCGCCACCGTCTCACTCGGGCATTGGGCTCAGCTCCGTCAGTGGGCTGCCAACCTGGAGCCTCTGGGGCCTGCAGGACGAATCACGGCAGATTTAGAGCGGGAGTCTCTGCTTCTTCCGGGCGGGGCTGAACTGAGCCTTGTGGTGGAACCCTCGATGAGGGCGGCGCTGCTCTCGAGAGAGGATGATCTTGATCGAGCCCTCGCTCGAGTGGATGCGGTGAAGTCTCTCTCACGTGAACTCGCTGAACGCCAACCCTGGTTGGGACCGCCCACGCGAGCCTAAGCCCGGTCTCAGCGATAATGGGGTCATGCAGATTGAAGTAATTCCCGTGACCCCCTTTGAGCAGAATTGCTCCCTGATCGTCTGTCCTCGCACCCAGCGGGCTGCGTTTGTCGACCCTGGGGGCGATATTGATCACTTGGAGGCCTGCGCACGTCAGCTGGGTGTGATGGTGGAGAAAATTCTCCTGACACACGGCCATATCGACCACTGTGGCGAGGCCAAACGCTTGGCTGACCGCCTGGGTGTCCCCATTGAGGGCCCTCATCAAGACGATGCCTTCTGGATCGACCAGCTCCCCGTGCAAGGCCAGATGTTTGGCTTTCCTCAGCTCGATCCCTTCACGCCCAACCGTTGGTTGGAAGATGGAGACACGGTCATGGTGGGCGAGCAGGCCCTTGAGGTGCTGCATTGCCCCGGGCACACCCCGGGTCATGTGGTCTTCGTGCATTTAGGGGAGCGGATGGCTTTTGTGGGGGATGTGCTGTTTGCTGGCTCCATTGGGCGAACAGATTTTCCCCGCGGAAATCACGCGCAGCTCTTGCGTTCGATCAAGGAGCGGCTGTTCCCGCTCGGGGATGATGTGCGCTTCATTCCTGGCCATGGGCCAGGCAGCAGCTTTGGGGAGGAGCGACGAAGCAATCCATTCGTCGCCGATTAAAGACAAAAAGGGATTCTGTATGGCGAGTCATCGAAAAGAGACCGTCACCTCGGTGACACACTGGAACGACACTCTGTTTTCATTTACCACCACCCGTGACAGTACCTTTCGTTTCCGAAATGGGCACTTTGTCATGATCGGGCTTGAGGTCGAGGGAAAGCCACTCATGCGGGCCTACAGCGTGGTGAGTCCGAACTACGAGGAGCACCTCGAGTTCCTCTCGATCAAGGTCCAGGACGGTCCACTGACGTCTCGGCTACAGCATCTGAAGGTCGGAGATGCGCTGCTGGTGGGTGAGAAAGCCACTGGCACCCTGGTGCTCGATGACCTCAAGCCGGGCAAGCATCTCTATCTCTTTTCAACTGGAACGGGGCTCGCGCCATTTATGAGCATCGTGAGAGACCCGGAGACCTACGAGCGGTTTGAGAAGGTGGTGCTGATCCACGGTGTGCGTCTGGTGAGTGAGTTGGCTTACGAGCAATACCTCAAGGAGGAGCTCCCCCAGCATGAGTTCCTGGGTGAGATGGTGAGTCAACAGCTCATTTACTATCCGACGGTCACGCGAGAGGCCTTCAAGCACACCGGCCGACTCACCACGGCCATTCAGACCGGGCAACTCTTTCAAGACATTGGGCTGCCTGCACTGGACCCTGCAGTGGACCGTGCCATGATTTGTGGAAGTCCAGCCATGCTCAAAGAGACGGCAGAGATGCTCGACTCCATGGGCTTTGTGATCTCTCCTGGTCTGGGTCAGCCCGGTGATTACCTCATTGAAAGGGCGTTTGTCGAGCGCTGAGCAGAGCCTCTCGAAAGAGGCTCCGAACTACATCTCGCCGGTGGGATATGCCCGCCTGCGCCGAGAGCTCGAGCACCTTGTGAAGCGTGAACGCCCGGAGGTGACACAGATCGTCTCTTGGGCGGCCTCCAATGGAGACCGCTCTGAGAACGGAGACTATCTTTATGGCAAAAAGCGGCTGCGCGAGATTGATCGTCGCATCCGCTTCCTGACCAAGCGTCTCGAGCAGGCTCAAGTGGTGGATCCGATGGCACATGTGGGCGGAGATCAGGTGTTCTTCGGCGCCACAGTGAGTTTCTTGCGCAACGACAGCGAGGATGAGGAAACCATCACCATCGTGGGGCTTGACGAGGTCGACCCTCCACGACGTCGGGTGAGCTGGGTGTCTCCGGTGGCCCGAGCACTGCTCAAGGCGAGGGAGGGAGATGAGGTTCGCCTGACGACGCCCACTGGCCAGGATCGGCTCTTGATCACTGAGGTTCGCTACCAGCCACTCGACGAATGAGATCCTCGACACTCCGGTAGTGGAGTTTGATGCGAAGCTCGGGAATTCGCTCCCCCAGGACCTGTCGGGAGTCTTGCATAAAGCTCAGCATCATGGGGCTCACGGTCCCCTCTCTCACGGCCTCTTCAAGTTCGACTCGAGAGACGCGAGGGCAGCGAGCCACACCAAAGGCGTCTGCGATCTGATCGAAGTAGTCTCCCATCTTGAGATGGACTGGCATCACCGTGTTCGTCACCCGAGCATGACGTCCCCGCCAAACGGCCGCCCAGGCCAAGCGGGCCAGGTCGTTCGCGTGTATGTGGTTGGTGTAGACGTCCTCCTCGGCCCGCAGTGCAGGGCTCGATCGTCTGATCCGCTCAATCGGAAGGCGATCCTCTGCCGTGATCCCAGGCACTCGCAGGATGTGTCCGCCCAGCGATCTCCACGTGCGCTCAGCATCGATGCGTCGGAGTGAGCGAGGCTGTGTGGTTTTGAGTGGGCTGACCTCGGTGACCTGAGCGCCTGCATGGTCGCCATACACACCCGTGGTACTGATGTACACCAGGCTTTTGGCAGCCATGCGATGACCTCGACGAGGCCAGCGTAAGGCATTCGCGAGTCGCGAGCTCCTGAGGTCCGAAGTGATGTGGGCGGGGCTCTCGGCAGGAGGAACCAGAATGATCCAGCGCGTCGCGCAGCCCGCGACTCGAGAACAGATTGAACGAAGGTCGAGGTTCCAGCCGGTGCTTCTCCCAATCGGGATGAGCCTTGGCGCTTGTGGCGCATCTCCCCAGAGGTCCTTACGCTGCTTCACCAGCCTGGCCGCGACATCTCCATACCCCACGAGTGCGATGCGTGACCGTCGAAAGCGAGCGGGGAGGGCTTTGCTTTGGATCATGACGGGGCGACCCTATTCCCCAAGATAGGCTGCGCGCACCGCAGGATTCTTCAGGAGAGACTCGGAGGGACCCGTCAGACTTAGCACACCCGAGTCCAACACATAGCCGCGCTGGGTGATTTCGAGGGCGCGTTGCGCGTTCTGCTCGACGAGCAACAGGCTCGTGCCGTCCTCGAGCACGGCCTCAATGGCTTGAAAGATCTTGTCGACCATGATGGGAGAGAGTCCCATGGAGGGCTCGTCCAGTAAAAGACAACGAGGCTTGGCCATGAGGGCTCTGCTCATGGCGAGCATCTGTTGTTCGCCGCCGGAGAGGGATCCTGCGAGCTGGCGTGAACGCTCTTTGAGTCTTGGGAAGCGTTGATACTCCTGCTCAAGGTCTCGACGAAGGTCGGCCGCTGAGGGCTGCCTCGCGTAGGCACCCATCAGAAGATTCTCCTCGACCGTCATGCGAGTGAAGATGCCTCGCCCCTCTGGCACCATCACGAGCCCAGCGCTCGGCCTCTGATGACCAGGCAGGTGGGTGATGTTGGTCCCACCGTAGTAGATGCTGCCGGATTGCGGTTCGAGCAGCCCAGTCATCGCCCGAAGCACGCTGGACTTGCCCGCCCCATTCGCCCCAATGAGGGCAACGGCCTCCCCTTGCTGAACCGAGAGGCTCACGTCCTTGACGGCCTCAATACCGCCGTATCGAACCACCAGGTTTCTGACCTCGAGCATGCACTCAGACATGGGTGTGCCCATGTCCCAAGTAGGCCTCGAGCACGGCAGGATGCCTTTGGACCTGCTGTGGGAGCCCTTGCGCGATCACCTGTCCATGGTCGAGCACGGTCACCTCGTCGCAAAGGCCCATGATGAGCTTCACGTCGTGCTCGATGATGAGGATGGTGGTTCCATCTGCTCGAATGCGAAGCAGTAGATCGCGAAGTGTGTTTTTTTCAGTGGAGTTCATGCCAGCCGCTGGTTCATCCAAGGCCAGCAGTTGGGGGTCCGTGGCCAGCGCTCTCGCAATCTCGAGTCGCCGCTGGTCGCCATAAGAAAGCGTCTTGGATGGGTGCGAGGCCAGTCGACTGATGCCTACGTAGTCCAGTAGGGATTGCGCTCGTTCTCGAATCTGCCCCTCTGTGTGACGAAACCGGCTGGTCCGAAGCACCGCTCCGAGCACGCCTGAGTGTAAGCCGTGGGTGCGAATGTGTCGGCCGACCATCACGTTCTCGAGCGCGGTCATCTCAGAGAATAGGCGGATGTTTTGAAAGGTTCGGCAGATGCCGGCCTGCGCAACGGCGTGAACTGAGGTGGGGTCATAGGGCCGTCCGTGGAGCAGAAATGCCCCTGAATCAGGTGGTATCAATCCTGTGATGAGATTAAAGAGACTGGTCTTTCCCGCCCCGTTGGGGCCAATCAGGCCGGTGATACTGCCCGGATGGACGGTGAGGGATACGGAGTCAACCGCCACCAATCCACCAAATCGCTTGCTGGCCTCGCGAACCTCTAGCAGCGGTGAGGAATTCATGACGCAGACCTTTTCGCAGCCAGAATCCCGCGTGGGCGCAGCAGCATGATGAGCACCATAGACAGCCCAAAGAGCAGCATGCGTAGGGCCTCGGGTGCGATCCACTCCTCTCCAAGAAGCTGCAGCTGGATGGGTCGTGCGAGGTGCCTGAGTGCCTCTGGAATGGCGTAGAGCAACACCGCCCCCAGAACCACCCCCCAGACATTCCCCATGCCGCCAAGCACCACCATGGCCACGATCACGATGCTTTCCATGAGCCCGAAGCTCTCTGGTGACACGAAACCTTGGAAGGCTGAGAAGAGAGCACCAGCGACTCCGCCAAAAGAGGCGCCCATAGCGAAGGCCAACAGCTTGATGTTGCGGGTGTGAATGCCCATCGCCTTGGCGGCGGTTTCGTCCTCGCGGATGGCCATCCAGGCTCGGCCAATGCGGGAGTCCTGGAGTCTGAGGCTCACCAAGAGCACCAGCAGTGTGAGCGCCAGAAAGAGGAAATAGTGCAGCTCCAGCGAGTTCAGTTCGATCAGACCGAGGTCGAGCGGTCGGCTCCAGGAGTGGCCCATGACCTCAAGTGGCTCAATGCCAGTAATGCCTTGTGGCCCATTGGTGAGGTTAATGGGCGCGTTGAGGTTGTTCATGAAAATGCGGATGATCTCGCCGAAGCCCAGGGTCACGATGGCCAGGTAATCGCCGCGAAGTCGCAACACCGGAAAACCGAGCAAGACACCAAAAAGTGCGGCGCAAGCCGCACAGAGGGGGATGAGAATCCAGATGGACAGGTGGAACCCCTCAGGGAACGCTGCAGCCAGCGCGGGGAATTGCTCGAGCAGGTGAGGGGAGCTCAGGAGTGCATAGACATAGGCCCCAACGGCATAGAACGCGACATAGCCCAGATCCAGCAGGCCTGCATAGCCCACCACGATGTTAAGCCCAAGGGCCAGCATGACGTAGAGCAGTGCAAAGGTCAGAATGCGGACCCAGGCATTGCCGACGAGCCCTGCGGCGAATGGCAGAGCGATCAGGACCAGCCCAATCAGCAGGATGGCCCACAGGGCCTGACCTCTGGAGCGCGTGATGGCAGGGGTCATGGACGATCTGCCACGCGTTCACCCAAGAGGCCCGAAGGCCGGAAGACGAGCACCAGGATGAGCACCGCAAAGGCAAACACGTCTTGGTAGTGACTGCCCAGGAAACCCCCGGTGAGGTCGCCAATATAACCAGCGCCAAGGCTTTCAATCATTCCGAGCAGCAATCCCCCAACCACCGCGCCCGGCAGGTTTCCAATGCCCCCGAGGACGGCTGCCGTGAATGCTTTGAGCCCTGGTATGAAGCCCATGGTGAAGTGCACGATGTTGTAGTTCATGGCCAGAGCGAGCCCAGCGACTGCAGCCAGCGCTGCTCCGATCATGAAGGTGATGGCGATGATGCGGTTGGCATCGATGCCCATGAGCAGGGCCATCCGAGGATTCTCCGAGACAGCTCGCATGGAGCGCCCCAATCGGCTGTTCTGAACCAGCAGCATGAGCCCAGCCATGAGCACCAGAGAGACGATCAGGATGACCAGCTGTTTGGGGGCTAGGTAGGCCCCACCCAGTTCGATGGGCGCGGTGGGCAGAAGGTCGGGGAACACCATGGGATTGGGGCTAAAGAAGATCATGGCCAACGTCTGCAGGGTGATGGAGAGGCCAATGGCGGTAATCAGAGGCGCAAGCCGAGGCGCATCTCGCAGCGGGCGGTAGGCAACCCGTTCGATTAGCAGTGAGAGCCCCATGCAGATTGGAATAGAGGCGGCCAGGGCGAACAACAGGAGCGCGACGGCCGGGAGATGCGGGAAGGCTGATTGAAGGGCGTTCACCACCAATAGACTGACCATGGCGCCCACCATGAGCACTTCACCGTGGGTGAAGTTGATGAGCTGCAAGATGCCGTAGACCATGGTGTAGCCCAGGGCAATGAGGGCATACACGCTGCCAAGGACCAGGCCGTTGATCAGTTGCTGAAGGAGAATGTCCACGATGAAAAGAAAAAGGCCTCCGTCAGAGACAGAGGCCTTTTTAGCACACTCGCTTGCTACCGGTTCAGAACAGACCCCGTAGCAGGCAGCGGATGCATTACTTCAGCGCCAGGATGTACTTCGCGATTTCTTTGGCGTCAGCATCCGAGACTTGGGGGTGCGGGGGCATGGGAACGGGGCCCCAAACGCCTTTGCCGCCGGACTTGATCTTGCCAGCCAGGTAAGCCTCAGCATCTGCCTTCGAGGCGTATTTCTTGCCCACTTCTTTGTATGCGGGACCAACCTTCTTGGCACCTTCGGCATGGCAGGCCACGCAGTTGTATTTCTTGGTGAGAGCGTTGTCAGCCTGAGCGACACCGCCGATGGCCATCAGAGCGGCCGCGAGCACGATACGACGCATATAACTCTCCTCATCGGAATAGGGTTTAACCAACTGTATTCACAACACCACATATTGTAGACCAGTTCAGGCTTGTGGGTCCGTGACGGCCCCTTTGCTCGCAGTAGACGCGAGGGCGGCGAATTTAGCCAGTACGCCTCGGGTGTAACGAGGTTTGGGCTGGACCCATGCCGACTGCCTGCGACTGAACTCGGTCTCGTCGATGTTGAGCTGAATCAGCAGCTGGTGGGCGTCGATGGTTACGCTGTCGCCCTCTCGAATCAGAGCGATGGGTCCCCCAACAAAGGCCTCCGGTGCGACATGTCCCACCACCATGCCCCAGGTTCCGCCCGAGAATCGACCATCCGTGATGAGGCCAACCGATTCACCCAGGCCCTGGCCAATGAGGGCGGAGGTCGGGGAGAGCATCTCGCGCATTCCTGGCCCGCCCTTGGGGCCCTCGTATCGAATGACCACGACGTCTCCGGCTTGAATTTTTCGGGCCATGATGGCGGTCATGGCGTCATCCTCAGAGTCGAACACACGCGCAGGGCCGGTGATGACGGGATTCTTCAGCCCGCTGATTTTGGCCACACAGCCCTCTGGTGAGAGGTTGCCCTTGAGGATGGCCAGGTGTCCCTCTGCGTAGAGTGGTTGGTCGATGGGGCGAATGATGGATTGCCCAGTGGGGGGGGTCACAGGAACCTCCGCGAGGGTCTCTGCAATGGTCTTTCCGGTGATGGTCAGACAGTCGCCGTGCAGGAGACCCGCGTGGAGCAACATCTTCATGACCTGGGGAATGCCGCCGACCTGATGGAGCTCGGTGATGACGTGCTGGCCAGAGGGCTTGAGGTCACAAAAGACAGGCGTCTTGCGGCGGATGCGCTCGAAGTCATCGATGGTCCATTCCACTTCCGCTGCGTGGGCGATCGCCAAGAAGTGCAAGACGGCATTGGTGGAGCCCCCCGTGGCCATGATCACCGTGACGGCATTTTCAATGGATTTGCGGGTGATGATGTCGCGCGGTTTGATACCTTTCTTGATCGCCTCCACGAGCACTCGTGCACTCTCGGATGCGCTGTCTACCTTTTCGGCATCTTCATTGGCCATGGTCGAAGAGTAGGGAAGGCTCATACCCATGGCCTCGAATGCAGAGCTCATGGTGTTGGCGGTGTACATTCCGCCGCAAGAGCCAGAGCCCGGGCAGGCCTTCTGCTCGATGGCCTTGAAGTCTTCGCTGCTGAGGCGCCCTGCAGTGAATTCACCGACGGCCTCGAACGCCGACACAATGGTGAGATCTTTGCCTTTGTGATGCCCAGGCTTGATGGTTCCGCCGTAGACATAAATGGCGGGGACGTTCGTTCGAGCGATGGCCATCATGCCGCCAGGCATGTTCTTGTCACAGCCGCCAATCACGACGACCCCATCCATCCACTGCCCGTTTACGCAGGTCTCAATGCTGTCGGCAATGACTTCGCGGGATACGAGGGAATACTTCATCCCTTCTGTGCCCATACCAATGCCGTCTGAAATGGTGGGGGTGCCGAAGACCTGGGGGTTGGCACCGGAGGACCGAATGGCAGCGATGGCTGCATCGGCGAGCACTTGCAGGCCACTATTACAAGGCGTGATCGTGGAATGGCCGTTGGCAACGCCCACCATCGGCTTATCGAAATCCGCCTCTTGGTAGCCCATGGCGTAGTACATGGAGCGGTTGGGTGCCCGGGCCACCCCTTGGGTGACGGCTTTGGAACGATCGTTATGCGGCATGGGGGTCTCCGACGTCATGAAAGATTCGCAGTCTCTATTGTGACTCATGGCACACTCCCGGCATGAACAGCCCGTGGGTGCATCCCGAGTTCGATCCAGTGGCATTGGCCCTTGGGCCGGTGGCCATCCGCTGGTATGGCCTGATGTATCTCTTGGCCTTTGTGTCTTTTATGTGGCTGGGTCGAAGGCGAATTCGACAAGACCCGCAAGCCAGCGGCATGACCCTGAAAGACCTCGATGACTTCCTGATCTGGGGGGTTCTGGGTGTCGTGCTGGGTGGCCGCCTGGGCTACGCCCTTTTTTACAAACCTGAATACTACGCAGCGAATCCACTCGAGATCTTGGCCGTTTGGCAGGGCGGCATGGCGTTTCATGGCGGCCTGCTCGGAGTGATTCTGGCCATGATCTTGTTCGCCTGGCGCCGCCGGCATCTCGCCCTGGCCAGCTCAAGTCCGGCGGATCGGTTCTGGGCTTTGGCGGACTTCGTGGCGCCGCTGGTGCCCTTGGGGTTGGCCTTTGGGCGCCTTGGGAACTTTATCAACGGTGAACTCTGGGGTCGCGCGACTGACGCAGCCGTGATTCCGTGGGCCATGGTATTCCCGCAGTCCGGTACGCCCGACGCCCGCCACCCCTCACAGCTTTATCAGATGGCGCTTGAGGGGCTGCTGCTATTCCTGGTGCTGCAATGGCTGGCCCGCAGGCCCCAGCCTCGCGGATTCATTTCGGGTGTCTTCCTGTTGGGCTACGGCGGAGCACGATTTGTGGTGGAGTTTGCCCGTGAGCCAGATGGTTTCCTTGGGCTGCTAAGTCTGGGGCTCTCGATGGGCCAGTGGCTGAGCCTTCCCATGATGGGTGCAGGACTCCTATTGGTATTCTGGTCGCGACGCAGCAGGGAAACCACTGAATGACCTCGGGCCTGCCTGGCGATAACCTCAATATTCGTTAAAGCGAATAAGGTCTGTCGTGAATGCTCCGCAGTCAATCCGCCCTGGGTCTGTGAACGCCACTCCCGGCCGGGTGTGGTGCGCCCGCTCGGGCCCACAGAATACGGTTGCGACCGTCTGGCTCTCTCACCCTGGTCGTCTGAACGCGCTCTCCGTGGGCATGTGGACCGACCTCACCGCCTGTTTTCGACGGTTCGCCGCAGACCACAGCCTCCGCGCTGTGGTCATTCGAGGGGAGGGCGCTGCCTTTGCAGCGGGAGCGGACATCTCTGAGTTCGCGAAGGAGCGATCCACCCGTGAGCAGGTGGCGCACTATCACGACCGCCTGATTGGAGACGCTTTGCGCGCCATCATGCACTGCCCGACCCCCGTTCTGGCGGCCATCGACGGACCCTGTGTGGGTGCTGGCCTCGAGATTGCCGCAGTCTGCGATCTGCGGGTGGCCAGTGAACGTTCGACCTTCGGCATTCCCATTGGCCGTCTCGGCTTCCCTCTTGCGCCTCACGAGACGGCCTGTGTGGTGAGCCTCGTGGGCAGAGCCAATGCCCTTGAGTTGTTGCTCGAGGGGAGAATCTGGTCTGCGCGGGAGGCCCTGGTCAAGGGGCTGGTGAACCGAACCAGTCCTGTCGATGACTGGGAGCCTGAGGTCGAGGCCACACTCGCGAGGCTGACAGCTGGCGCTCCCCATGCCGCCCGGCGAAATAAGTGGCTCATTCAACTGCTGTCTCGAATCGATGACCGCGCGCTCCTCACCGAGGGTCAGCGTGAAGCCTGTTGGGATTTTGTCGAGACGCGCGACTACGCGCGTGGACTAGACGCCTTTCTCAACAAGACCAAACCCGACTTCCAAAACGACTGAGTCCATCATGAGCAACTTGTACAGCGCCCTCATGCGCAAGGGCCTCATGCCCTCGCGCCGCAAGCACACGGTGATTGAGACTGAGACTGGGCTGCGCTATTCCTTTCAAGACCTCGACCACGCCAGCGGTCGAATGGCGAACTGGCTGGAATCGATGCGGCTCCCCGAGGGCTCTCGGGTGGCTGTTCAGGTGGAGAAGTCGCCTGAGGCCGTGATGCTCTACCTGGCCTGCCTGCGGGCTGGGCTCGTTTTTCTGCCCTTGAATACGGCCTATCGCGCCGGTGAAATGGAGTACTTCTTACAAGACGCGAAGCCCGCTGTGGTGGTCTGTGACCCAGATGCGCTCTCTTGGGTGAAGCCCCTGGCCAAGGCTGCGGGATGCCTGGCGGTGGAGACCCTGGGCATCGACCGAAGGGGCACGCTGCTCGAGCGTGCGGTGGGCTTTCCCGACAAGCATGCCGTGCAGTCTGTGAGCCCAGATCAGCTTGCTGCCATTCTCTACACATCGGGGACCACTGGCCGCAGCAAGGGCGCCATGCTCACCCATCGCAACCTCCAGTCGAATGCAGAGGTGTTGCACGCGGCATGGCATTGGAAGGACGGTGATGTCCTTCTCCATGCCCTCCCTATTTTCCACGTCCATGGGCTGTTTGTTGCGCTCCATGGCGCCTTGCTCAACGCGAGCCTCATGCTCTGGCACGCCAAGTTCGAGCCCGAGGCGATCTTAGAGCGGCTTCCACGTGCAACGGTTTTGATGGGGGTGCCCACCTTTTATACGCGCCTGCTGGCCCACGCGCTGCTCACGCCAGAGCGGGTCCAAGGCATTCGATTGTTCGTCTCCGGCTCAGCGCCGCTGCTGGCCGAGACGCACGAGGCATTCACCCAGCGCACAGGACACCAGATCCTCGAGCGCTACGGCATGTCCGAGACGGTCATGCTCACCAGCAACCCCTATCGCGGCGCGCGTAAGCCAGGTACGGTGGGTCGTCCTCTCCAGGGTGTCAGCGTGAGGCTGGTCAACGATGCGGGACAAGTGCTGGATGCGCGTGTGGGGTTAGAGTCTGAGATTGGCGGTGTTCAGGTGCGTGGCCCGAATGTCTTTGTCGGCTACTGGAATATGCCGGAGAAGACCCGCGAGGAATTCACAGAGGACGGCTGGTTCAAGACCGGGGATATGGGGCGTTGGGACGCGGACGGCTATCTGGTTCTGGTGGGCAGAAGCAAAGATCTCATCATCACGGGGGGCTACAACGTCTACCCCAAAGAGGTGGAAATCTTATTGGACGATCAACCCGAAGTGGAGGAGTCCGCAGTGGTGGGTGTGCCTCATCCTGATTTTGGAGAAGCCGTCGCCGCTGAGGTGGTACTCAAACCTGGCGCTCAGATCGACGGCCCGGCGCTGGTTGCCCGACTCAAAACGCTCCTGGCCGGGTTCAAGGTGCCGAAGCGAATAGAGGTGGTCCCTGCACTCCCCCGAAACGTGATGGGGAAGGTTCAGAAGAATCTGATTCGAGAGCGCCTAGCCCTCTAGTGCTTTGGTGAGCATGTATCCGGCAAGGCTCAGCAGCAGAAGCGCAAAAATCTTTTTCAGTCGGCCGACTTCCATGGCGTGTGCTGTCTTGGCTCCCCAGGGTGCCATCAACACGGACGCGCCGGCCAGAATGGCGAGCGCAGGCAGGTAGATGTAGCCCAGTGTGCCGCTTGGTAAGCCGGAGGCGTCGAGTCCAGCCACGAGGTACCCAATCAAGCCGCCAAGCGCAATCGGAAAGCCCATGCCAGCGGAGGTCGCCACGGCCTGATGCATGGCGACGTTGCACCAGGTCAGATAGGGGACCGTCAGAAAACCTCCGCCTGCTCCCACGAGACTCGAGATGAAACCAATCAAGCCACCCACTCCGGTCATGGCACGCTGACTGGGCGTGGCGCGCCCTGGGCTGGGCTTTTTATTGCGAAGCATTTGAAGGGCGCTGTAGCCGACAAAAACGGCGAAAAAACCCGCGAGCCAGGTGCCCTTGAGGGCTCCCGCAAACTGCGCGCCAATAAAGGTTCCCATGAAAGCGCCAAGCCCCATCCACTTCAACAGATCCATGCGAACGGCACCCCGCTTGAAGTGGGCTCGCACGCTGGAGGCCGAGGTGAACAAGATGGTGGAGAGGGACGTGGCAAGGGCCACTTTGATGATCTCTCCGGTCGGGAATCCCTGAGCGGTGAGGAGCATGGTGAGGAACGGCACCATGGTCATTCCACCGCCAATCCCCAGCAGACCCGCAAGAAATCCTGTGGCAGCGCCGAGAACGAGCAGCGCGATGAGCAGTGAGAGATCCATTCAGTCGAAGAGCTTTTCTTGCGGAATGAGCGCTTCGTCTGCCAAGGCTGTCAGTTTCTTGAGGGTCTCACGCAATGCGGGATCAGAGGGGGTATGCCCCTCGCCCGAGGGAGCGAGCAGGTCTCGAGCGAGCGTGAGCGCTGCCATGACGGCAATCCGGTCTGCACTCTGGAGTTTGCTGCCTTGTTTGGCCTGTCGCATGCGTCGGTCGACGAGCGACACGCAGTCAAGGAGCAGAGCCTGTTCGGCAGGGGGACATGAGAGCTTGTAGGGGCGATCGAGGATCTGGACCTCGAGCTGGACGGGCGCGTTGCTGGGTTCAGCCATGGGTTGCTTCTTGTTGCTGGATGAGGGCTTCGAGCCGAGCACTCGCCTCTTCAATTCGGGTCTCAGCCGAGAGCACGCGCGCGCGCAGAGACTGGTTCTCCGCTCGAAGTCCGGCGATCAATTCTTTCATGGCCAGGATGCGCTCCTCAAGGGCCTGCAGCTCGTCAGTGATCATGCTGGGATGGTATCAAGTCAGGGTCATAATGGCAGGATGCTGAGTACCTGGATCGAACATTTTCTTTTCCGCTTCCTGGGGGGGCTCCTGGCGGTCGCCGCCACTTGGGCCTCTCCCGCATCGGCTCAGGGCCTGCTGAATCGTCTCGCCGGTGATCAGCAAAGGGTTGATCAAGTCCAGGTGCGCCTGCTCACTTCGCATGAGGCTGTGAGCCCGGGCGGAACCATTCTTGCCGGACTCCAGATTGAACACGATCCCGAATGGCACACCTATTGGCGAAATCCCGGCGACTCGGGATTGGCCACCAGTCTGACCTGGTCCATTGAACCTCAGACTGCGGGGGTCGTCTCGCTCCAAGGAGAGACCCTCTGGCCGGCCCCTCGACGCATGCCTGTCGGACCTTTGGCGAATTACGGGTACGAGGGGACGATGGTCTTGGGCCAGCGTCTGACGCTTCCGCAGGCGCTCCCGGCTGGTCAGCCCATTCGATTGCGGCTGGAGGCTCGTTGGCTGGTCTGTAAAGACGTTTGTATTCCCGGCGAAGCGGTCCTGGAGAGAACCCTTCAGGTGCAAAGCGAGATGTCCGCGCCGGGGCCAGATGAGGCTGCCCTCAATCGCATGCTGGCCTCGCTTCCACTGCCCGGTTCATCGGGTCAGGGTTACCTTCTCGACGAATCAGCCCAGCGTCTCTGGGTGTGGGGGGCGTCTCCTTTGCCCACTGAGGGCAGTCTCTTTCCCGAGCTCGAAGCCCTCGTCAATCCAGCGGCTGCGCAAGCTCGATACGAAGGCAACGGCCTTTGGATGCTCGAGCTGGTTCTTGCGGAGAGTCGCTCAGAGGCGGTCAAACGACTGGCTCAATCTGGGGTCCTTCATGGGGTCTATAGGCCCTTGCAAGGCCCAGGGTCGCAGACCGGCTGGCGGCTTGAGTTCAGGGCTGCAGATCAGCGTCCTCCAGGGCTCCAAAGGGTGGGAGAGGGGCTGACGGCTCAGCAGGAGTACGACCGCCTCCATTCCAGCGGGAGCTCCAACACGACCGCATCTGGATCGCTAGGGCTGGCCGCTGCGTTGTTGTTCGCCTTTGTGGGCGGTTTGATTCTGAACCTGATGCCCTGCGTCTTTCCCGTTCTCGGACTCAAAGTCCTCTCATTTGGTGCCCATGCGCATGCGCCCGCTCAGGCCCGACAGCACGCGCTCTTGTTCGCAGTGGGCGCCGTGCTCAGCATGCTCGCGCTGGCCGCGTTGCTGCTCATTTTGCGAGCTGCTGGGGAGGCGATCGGCTGGGGTTTTCAGCTTCAGAACCCCTGGGTGATTGCCGGCCTCGCCCTTCTGTTCGTGGCGATTGCGGTGAATTTATTCGGGGCGTTTGAGTTCGGGACCTCACTCTCACGGTTCGGTGATCTCGACCGTGGTGAGGGGCCGTGGGGAGCGCTTGGCTCGGGCGCTTTGGCTGTGGTGGTGGCCTCGCCTTGCACGGCTCCATTCATGGGAAGTGCCATTGGGTTCACCGCTACCGCCGGGGTCCTCGAGACCACCCTGGTTTTTGCTGTCTTGGCCTTGGGCCTCGCCGCACCCGTGTCGCTGTTGATGGTCTGGCCAGCCGCGCTGCGTTGGATTCCAAAGCCAGGTCCTTGGATGATTCAATTTAAACAGCTGCTTGCCTTCCCCATGCTTGCAACATCCGCTTGGCTCGTTTGGGTGCTCGCGGAGCTCAGTGGTCTTCACGCAGTGCTCCAGGTCTTGATGGCGATGGTGCTCCTCGGATTGGCCCTCTGGTCTTATGGGCTTGGCGGACGCTGGCGGTTGGTCAGCCTGATGGCATTGGCTGCGGTGTTGGCGTTGTTTTTGTTGCGCCCCTTGGCGGTGAGCGCCCCCCAGATTCCAGCCTCCCCAGTCAACACGTCGGCGCCTGCATCCAACGCCTCGAGTGAGGTTCAGTGGAAGTCTTGGTCTCCAGGGCTCCCCCAGTCCCTGGCACAGTCGGGGCAGGCTGTTTTTGTCGACTTCACCGCGGCCTGGTGCATCAGTTGCCAGGCAAACAAGGCGCGCGTGCTTCGCACGGAACCGGTCGCCACCGCGCTGGCTGCACCTGATGTGGTGGCCTTGGTGGCCGACTGGACTCGCCAGGACCCGGCGATCACCGAGGCCTTGCGCGAACAAGGCAGGAATGGGGTACCGATGTATTTGGTCTATCCCAAAGGCGGAGGCGCTCCGCAGGTGCTCTCTGAGTGGCTCTCCTCTGATGAGGTCATGACGGCCCTGAAGAAAGCCGGCGCCGGGCAGTAGCGGCGGCCAGAGCGACGGACGTCGGGACCTAGGCCTCGGTGCCTGAGGTCAGAACACCTCGCTCCCTGGGGCGCTTATGAGGACAGGCCTCCTTGGCGCAATGTCCATAGAGCGACAGGGCATGCTCTTGAAGCCGAAATCCCTTCGCAGCGGCGATCTGGTGCTGCCGTTCTTCGATGCCTTCGTCGAAGAATTCCTCCACACGCCCACAGTCGAGGCAGACGAGGTGGTCGTGATGGCTGCCCTCGTTGAGTTCAAACACCGACTTGCCTGACTCAAAGTTGGACCGCAGCAGAATGCCGGCTTGCTCGAACTGGGTCAGAACCCGATAGACCGTGGCGAGGCCAATGTCCAGACCATCGGTCAAGAGCATCCGGTAGACATCTTCTGCGCTCAGGTGACGCATCTTGGACTGCTCAAAGAGCGCCAGCACTTTTAGGCGCGGCACGGTGACTTTCAGGCCCGTGCTCTTAATGTCTGCGGCCAAGGTGTCATCAATCTTCATGCCGTCTATCATACGGGTCTATCGAACCACTCTCACTCTTCATGTCGATTGGCCATATGAACCTGCGTCCCCACCTTTTTGTTCTCTCATGCCTGGCTCTGGCCGTGATTCCAGGCTGCTCCACGCTCCCCACGATGGGACAGGGATTCTGGAAAGAGCCGCCAAACTGGCTGAGCCCCTTTCGTCCGGAAGTGAGTCAGGGCAATGTCGTCACGGCTGAGCAGGCGAATCGCCTGGCGGTTGGGATGAGTAAAGAGCAGGTACGAGCACTGCTGGGTACCCCGCTGCTCGTCGATCCATTCCGTGACCACCGTTGGGACTATGTGTTTGACCTGCGCAGGACCGATGGAAGTCGTGAGCGCAGACGGTTTCAGGTCGAGTTCGAGGCAAACAAGTTGGCTCGATGGTCAGGTGACCCCCTTCCGCAAACGCCCGTGGAGCTTCTCACCAAAAAGGGTGCAGTGCAGTGAGTGCGGCATTGCGCATTGCGATTGCCGGCGCCTCTGGAAAGATGGGGCAGCTGCTGGTCCAGGAGGTGAGTCTGCATCCTGACGTGGTGCTTGCTGCGGCGATTGATCAGGAGGGCTCAGCGTTGGTTGGGCAGGACGCTGGGATTCGTCTGGGTCTTCAGACCGGCGTGGTGGTCTCCAGTGATCTTCACGCACTGGCCCAGGCCCAGGTGCTGATCGATTTCACTCGCCCCGAGGCCACCGAGGCGCACCTCAAGGCGTGTAGAGACTACGGGCTCTCCCTCGTGCTCGGCACCACGGGTCACGATGCCACTGCCATGGCGGAGCTTCATGCATTTGCCCAGACCCACAGACTGGTCTTTGCCCCGAACATGAGTGTGGGTGTCAACATCGTGCTCAAGCTTCTCGAGGTGGCGGGTGCTGCCCTGGCCGAGGGCTATGACATTGAGGTGATCGAGGCTCACCATCGTCAGAAAGTGGATGCGCCCTCCGGAACCGCGCTCAAGATGGGTGAAGTGGTGGCTCACGCCGCCGGTCGTCGGTGGCCGCAGGATGCAGTGTTTGCCCGGGAGGGGCAGACCGGAGCCCGCTCGGACCAAGAGATTGGCTTCTCCGTGATTCGGGGCGGCGACATCGTGGGCGACCACACCGTTCTGTTTGCCGGCATGGGCGAGCGCATTGAGATCACGCATCGGTCGTCATCTCGCGCAACCTATGCTCAAGGCGCCATCCGTGCCGCCCTCTTTTTACAGACGGCAGAGCCAGGCTGCTATGACATGGCTCAGGTATTGAGGCTCAACAACTCTCTGGCCAGCTGAAGGGAGGGGGCCTTGAGCCCCTCGTCCCCCAGCATTCGCGCAATCTCGGCGACCCGAGCCTCGGGATCCAGAAAACGCACATCACTGACTGCCGGCTGCACGTCGGTGTGCTTGGTGACGCGTGCATGTTGGTGAGCGCGTGCGGCGACCTGTGGAAGGTGCGTGACTGCGAGCACTTGATGAGAGCCCCCCAAGGTGCGCAGCAGTCGACCCACCACATGACCTGTGTTTCCGCCAATGCCTGCATCGACTTCGTCAAAGAGCAGGGTGGGACACTCCGTTCCTGCTGCGGCGACGGCGGCAATGGCCAAGCCAATTCTGGAGAGCTCTCCGCCGGATGCAATGCGCGAGAGGGGTTGTGGATCGGCCTGGCCGGCGTGCTGTAGCAGGAACACCACGTCCTCGAAGCCGGTCGCGCTGGGCTGGTCCTTCGGCAGGAGGCTCACTTGAAACTGGCTGCCTTTCATAGAGAGGTCAGTCAGCCATTGGGTGACTGCTGCGCTCAAACTGGCTGCTGCTTCTAGCCGCTTTTGTGTCAACTGTGCACCGATCTGCCGAGCATGCTGCTCTGCTGCTTCGAGTGCTCGGTGGAGCGATCGGATGTCTGCCGCCTCGTCGAGTGCATGAATTTCTGCTTCCAGGGACTCACGGAGGTTCACCAGGCCTTCTGGCGAAGTCTTGAGACGGCGCCCCAGTCCGTGGAGCTCAGAGATGCGAGCCTCGACAGCCTGAAGGCGCTCTGGGTCGAGATCGACCCGATCGGTATAGCGTTGTAGGCTACCGACCGCCTCCTCCAGTTCGATCACTGCAGACTGGAGCCCCTTACAGGAGGGGCCAAGACGATCATCTTTGTCGACCAACCCTTCCAGACGCGTCTGGATGCGAGTGAGGCGCGAAAGAATGGGATCCTCTGATTCTTCAAGGACGCTCAGAGCCTCTTGAGCTGCTTCAATCAGTTCGGCCCCATGAGAGAGCGTCCTCTGCTCTTGCTCTAGGGCTTCCCACTCCCCAGGCTGGGGGTTTGCAGTCCGAATCAGGTCAAGCTGCCATTGCAGCTCGTCGCGCCGTTGCTGCTGCTGGTCAGCAGTCGCCTGTGCGTGGCCAAGCGCCTCTTTGCAAGACAGCCAGTGTTGATGGGCCTGCGACATGTGGTCGAGTAAGTCAGAGAGCCCTGCCTGGCGATCGAGCAGTGCCCTCTGGGCCCCGGTGCGGAGCAGATCGTGATGCGCGTGCTGCCCATGCACACTGACCAGCCGCTCTCCTAGACTCTTGAGTTGCGCGGCGCTGGCAGGCTGACCATTCACCCAGGCCCGAGAGCGGCCGCTGGCCTCCAGGCTCCTTTTGAGCAGGAGGATAGGCTCATCAAGCGTGAGTCCCAGGTCGTCTGCGTCTCGTTCTAATGCAGCGAACTGATGGTCCTTGAGCTCAAACTCAGCGGTGACCTCGGCTCTTTGGGCTCCTGCACGGATGGCACTGGATTCGGCGCGGTCGCCCAGAATGAGCCCAAGCGCATCGAACAAAATAGATTTCCCGGCGCCCGTTTCTCCCGTCAGCGCGGAGAAACCGGCACGGAGATCGAGGGTGAGTTGGTCAACCGTAACGAAGTCTTTAATGGTGAGGGTGCGAAGCATGGTCTTTCGTTTCTCAGGACGGGTCGCCTCCACGCGTGGGGAAGTGTGGATCCGGTCGTCCGAGATGGACGGGATTGGCGCTCCAATGGAGCTTACGTCTGAGGACTGAGAAGTAGTCGTGCCCTTTTGGGTGAAGCAACAGGACAGGGTCCGGAGCGGCTTGAATGACAATCTGGTCCCCGTCCTCTAATGCTGTCATGGCTTGCATGTCGCAGTGGAGTTCTGTGCCGGCTCCGTCGTTCACCAGCACGGTCACGATGGCCTCTTGAGGCAGAACCACAGGACGACTGGCCAGAGCCTGTGGCGCCACGGGAACCAGAATCGTGCCTTTGAGGCTGGGGTGAAGGATGGATCCAGAGGCCGAGAGCGCGTAGGCGGTCGACCCAGTGGGGGTTGAGACGATCAGGCCGTCGGCTCGCAGGGTCTGCATGTACCGTCCGTCCACAAATACTTCGAGCTCTGCCATGCGACTGATAGGCCCTCGACTGATGACCGAGTCATTCAGGGCGACCGCCGAGAAGACCGCTGACCAGGGGTCCGCGGCCGAGGAGCGTCGCATGACCGTGACATGCAGCATCGAGCGGATTTCGAGGTCGCCGTCGCCTTTGAGCAGGGGGGGAAGCTCGGTGTCGAGTGCCTGAATGTCGAGGTCTGTCATGAACCCCAGGCGCCCCATGTTGATGCCGATGACGGGCACCTTGAACGGCGCCAACTGGCGGGCCACTCCGATCAGGGTCCCGTCTCCGCCAAGCACCAGGGCGAGGCTGGCCCGTTCGGCCAAAACAAGCAGGGGAGCACATGTGAGGCCCGGGCTCTCCTCCAGGCCAGCACCTCGGGCTGCCTCGGCTTCTATGCCAATCTCCGCCTCTGGGCGGGTCGCACGAATGCATGCAACGACCGCCTCAAATGGGGCTTTGAGCCCCGGTGTCTGGGGCCGACCGAAGACCGCGATCAGGGGGCGTGCACCGCTCATGCGGGGATTAGATCACAGCAAACGCTCAGGAACCCTAAAATGACGAACATGGACGAACGTTCTTCCCGACTTCTCAAAACGCTGATCGAGCGATACATCGCAGAGGGGCAGCCTGTAGGCTCTCGGGCACTCTCCAAGTTCTCAGGGCTAGACCTCTCGCCGGCCACGATACGTAATGTGATGTCCGATCTGGAAGAGTTGGGCCTGGTGGCCAGTCCACATACGTCTGCAGGACGCATTCCCACCCCAAAGGGTTATCGGTTGTTTGTGGATTCGCTGCTCACGGTTCAGCCCCTCGAACCTGAGGCTGCTCGGCTCATGGAGGGGGCCCTCCCCGTCGATGCTCCAAGCCGGGTGATTTCTGCCGCTGCCGCTTTACTCTCCAGCCTCTCTCAGTTCGCTGGTGTCGTCAGCGCCCCCCGTCGAGAAGGCTCCTTTCGACACGCAGAGTTCCTCAGACTTGGAGAACGTCGACTCCTTTTGATTTTGGTGACATCTGAAGGTGAGGTGATCAATAAGATCATTCAGGTGGAGCAAGAGCTTGCCCCCGAGAGATTGATCGAGGCCGGGAACATGCTCACTGCGCTCTACAGTGGTCTGACACTGGACGAAGTCCGTCTTCGACTGACTCAGGAGCTGCGGAGCCTGCGAGAAGACGTTGCCAGCCTGATGCGCAAGGCAGTTGAAGAGGGCTCCGCAGCCCTGTCTGATCCGCAAGGAGACATTGTGATCTCCGGCGAGCGACGCCTCATGAATGTGTCCGAGTGGTCAGCAGACGTCCACCGGCTCCGACACCTCTTTGATATGTTCGAGCAGAAGACCCTCATTTCTCGGCTCCTTGAGCGGGCCGTGATGGCCCATGGCGTTCAGATTTTCATCGGTGGAGATTCAGAGTTGGTCCCTGCAGAGGAACTCTCCATTGTGACCGCCCCCTATGAAGTCAATGGGCGGGTGGTGGGGACCTTGGGCGTCATCGGTCCCACACGAATGGCTTATGATCGGGTCATTCCCATTGTCGACATCACGGCTCGACTCGTGTCTACCGTGTTGTCCTCTCCTCGCGGCCTATGACTCTTCCCTTGCCTGCTTCTGCTGTTCTGGATGAACGCCCCTTTCAACACGGCAGTCGCCTTCGGGTGGGTGTGCTGTTGGTGAACCTGGGGACGCCGGAGGCGCCCACAGCGCCCGCGCTTCGTCGATACCTCAAGGAGTTCCTCTCGGATCCCCGAGTGGTGGAGATCCCAAAGCTGGTCTGGTGGCCGCTCTTGAACTTCATCATTCTCAACACGCGCCCGAAGAAGTCCGCGGCAAAGTATGCCTCGGTCTGGCTCGAAGAGGGCTCCCCTCTCAGGGTCTACTCAGAGCGCCAGTTGCGCAGAACCTCAGATGCGCTGCGGGCCGCAGGTTACGACATTGAGCTGGAGCTGGCGATGCGCTATGGAGAGCCCTCCATCGCGCAGGGGCTGGATGCATTAAAGGCGAAGAGGGTGAACCGCGTTTTGGTGTTGCCGCTCTATCCCCAGTTTTCTGCAAGCACCACTGCCACCGTGTTTGACAAGGTCTACGACGCTCTCTCGGCCATGAGGAGCCCGCCTGCCATTCGCACGGTCCGCCATTTCCATGATCACCCCGCCTATATCGAATCAGTTGCTCAGCGCATTCGGGCCCATTGGGACCAGCATGGCCGAGGAGATCTCCTGCTCATGAGTTTCCATGGTGTGCCCAAGCGCAGCCTGCTCAAGGGCGATCCCTATCACTGTGAGTGCCATAAGACAGGGCGCCTCATTGCCCAGTCATTGGGTCTAAACGCTTCCGAGTGGCGGGTTTCCTTTCAGTCGCGTTTTGGCCCGGCGGAGTGGCTCAAGCCCTACACGGCTGAGCTCTTTGAACAGCTTCCCTTAGCAGGGGTCAAGCGCCTGGATGTGGTCTGCCCCGGATTCATTTCCGACTGTCTGGAGACCCTCGAGGAGATCGCCATGGAGGGCAAGGAAGAGTTTCTGATGGCAGGGGGTGAGCGCTATCAGTTCATTCCATGCTTGAACGATAGCGATGAGGCCGTCACTCTGTTGCAAGCCATCATTGAGCAAGAGACCCTGGGCTGGCCGGTGCGGCCTGAGACCGAATTGGCCGCTGCCGATCGGGCCGTTGCACGTGCGCGGGCGCTGGAGCTAGGCGCCGCAGACTAGCGCGACTGGGTCTGGATGCGTTCCCAGCGAATCCGATGCGTCTCATGCGCCGCGAGGAATTCCTGGGTGGCTTTTTCCCAGCTGAACTGCGCAGCACGCTCCAGGGCGCGCGCCTTCGGAATGTGGAGGGCCTGAAGACAGGCTTCGCGCAGATCTTCAGCCAGGACACCAGCATCACTGGTCCCAATCACATCGATGGGCCCCTCCACTGGGTAAGCTGCCACGGGTAGACCACAGGCCATCGCCTCGACCATCACCAAGCCAAACGTGTCCGTTCGGCTCGGAAAGACAAATACATCCGCGGCACTGTAGAGCCTGGCCAGCTCGGGTTGGGTCATCACGCCGAAGAATCGAACGGCGGGGTAACGTTTTCGAAGACCCTCCAGCGAGGGCCCTTCACCCGCAACCCACTTTTCGCCCGGCAGGTCGAGATCGAGAAACGCTTGAATGTTTTTTTCGACCGCCACTCGCCCCACGAAAAGAAAGATGGGCGGCGTCTTGGTCCCCACATCGGTGGGCTCCGATGGCTTGAACACCGCATGATTCACGCCGCGAGACCAGAACTGAACTTGGCGAAACCCCCGAGCCTCAAGGTCGCGAATGATGGCGGGTGTAGGGGCCAGCACCGCCGCGGCGGCGTTGTGAAAGAAGCGAAAGAGCCCATAGCTCAGTGCGAGGGGGATCTTGGAACGCGCATAGACATACTCGGGAAAGCGAGTGTGATAGGCCGTCACGAATGGGAGCCCCAGTCTCCGACAGAGCCCTCGGGCGGCCCAGCCTAAAGGACCCTCCGTGGCGATGTGTATGGCATCGGGCCGGGTACTCAGGATGCGATCACGAATGCTCGCACCGGGAAACAATGCGAGACGGATCTCAGGATAGGTTGGACAAGGAACGGTCTTAAAGTCGAGGGGTGTGATGAGGCTGGTCTGGTGTCCCCAGGCTTCGAGCACCCGATTGGTCGCCTGAATGGTTCGAACCACCCCGTTGACTTGGGGCTCCCAGGCGTCGGTGACCGTTAGGATATGCACCGGCGCACAGTAGGGGTCTACTGAGACAGAGCGGTTACACCTGCGTGAAGAAATGGTGACAAGGGCATCGGGCTGGGGGGCTTGAAATTCCAGATGACGCCCCCATGTTCATCCCAATCCCCCTTTTTCATTTGTACTTTTGGAGGTCTTGAATGTCTCAGACGCCCGCTGATCAAACCCCCACCGCTGCTGAGGTGCTTGCCGCACAGGCTGCCGCCCATCCTGACTCGGCAGCTTCTGCGACAGAGGCTGCGCCCAGCCCGGAGCCTGCCGTGGCGCAGGAGGATCCCAGCGCCATGTCTGCCAAGCTGGCCGAGCGTGAGGATCAACTGATGCGTCTGGCGGCAGAGATTGAAAACATGCGCCGTCGGCATGCGACCGAACTCTCCAATGCCAACAAGTTCGCGATTGAGACCTTCGCGGAGGCGATGCTTCCCGTGGCCGACAGCCTTGAGATGGCCCTCAGCCTGCCTGACCAGTCCTTGGAGGGGCTACGAGGGGGTGTTGAGCTGACGCTCCGTCAGCTTCAGCAGGCGTTTGAGCGCGGCCGGCTCAAGGTGACGAATCCTGTGGGCGAGAAGTTCAACCCCAATCACCATCAGGCGGTTTCGATGGTGGACGGCAGCACTTCTGAGCCCGCCGTCTCAAGCGGCCATGTGGTGGCCGTGATGCAAAAGGGCTACCTCATTGGCGAGCGGGTCTTGCGTCCCGCCCTCGTGGTCGTTGCCCAATGACCCTTTGGGCTTGAATTTTTCTGAAGCCGCCCCCACGTTTTACATAACACTAACTTTTTGTAGAGGAGCCAGCGATGGCAAAGATGATTGGAATTGACCTCGGGACGACGAACTCTTGCGTGGCCATCATGGAGGCCGGCCAGCCGAAGGTGATTGAGAACAGTGAGGGGGCACGGACCACACCTTCCATCATTGCCTACATGGAAGACGGCGAAATCCTGGTTGGAGCGCCCGCCAAACGGCAGGCTGTGACCAATCCGAGAAACACGCTGTATGCCGTCAAGCGTTTGATCGGCCGTAAGTTCACTGACAAAGAGGTTCAGAAGGACATTGACCTCATGCCATTCGAGATTGTGAAGGCCGAGAATGGGGACGCTTGGGTTGGCGTGCGTGACAAGAAGTTAGCCCCCCCACAGGTCTCCGCGGAGGTGCTGCGCAAGATGAAAAAGACGGCTGAGGATTACCTCGGTCAGGAAGTGACCGAGGCGGTGATCACCGTCCCGGCTTACTTCAACGATGCTCAGCGCCAGGCGACGAAAGATGCGGGCCGCATTGCTGGCCTGGATGTGAAGCGCATCATCAATGAGCCCACTGCGGCTGCGCTCGCTTTCGGATTGGATAAGGCCGATGGACGCGATCGAAAGGTTGCCGTCTACGACCTCGGCGGCGGCACGTTCGACGTTTCGATCATTGAAATTGCGGATGTAGACGGTGAGAAGCAGTTTGAAGTGCTCTCCACCAATGGCGACACTTTCTTGGGCGGCGAGGATTTCGATCAGCGCATCATCGATCACATCATTGATGAGTTTAAGAAAATCAACGGTGTCGATCTCTCCAAGGACCCCATCGCCCTGCAACGCATTAAGGCTGCAGCAGAGCGCGCCAAGATTGAGCTGTCGTCCAGTCAACAGACGGAGCTCAACGAGCCCTATATCGCGATGGCCAACGGTGCACCCGTGCACCTGACTTTCAAGCTCACGCGAGCCAAGCTGGAGAGCCTGGTGGACGACCTCATCAGTCGCACCATTGACCCCTGCAAGGTGGCCCTGAAAGACGCAGGCCTCTCGGCCAGCCAGATCGACGACATCATCCTGGTCGGCGGGATGACCCGTATGCCCAAGGTTCAGGATGCGGTAAAGGCATTCTTCGGAAAAGAGCCCCGAAAGGATGTGAACCCTGATGAGGCAGTGGCTGTGGGTGCCGCCATCCAAGGTTCGGTGCTTTCGGGTGATCGCAAGGATGTGCTGCTGCTCGATGTGACTCCGCTCTCACTTGGGATTGAGACGCTGGGCGGCGTCATGACCAAGATGATCCAGAAGAACACCACCATTCCCACCAAGTTCTCGCAGGTCTTCTCCACTGCCGATGACAACCAGCCGGCGGTCACCATTAAGGTCTATCAGGGTGAACGTGAGCTGGCCAACGCCAACAAGATGCTGGGTGAGTTCAACCTTGAAGGCATTCCCCCGTCTCCAAGGGGTACGCCGCAGATCGAGGTGACCTTCGATATCGACGCGAACGGCATCCTCCACGTCTCGGCCAAGGACAAGGCGACCGGCAAGGAGAACAAGATCACCATCAAGGCGAACTCTGGCTTGTCTGACGACGAGATTCAGAAGATGGTCGCCGATGCGGAAGCCAATGCAGAGTCCGACAAGCAAAGGGTTGAGCTGGTTCAGGCTCGCAATGCTGGAGAGGCCATGGTGCATTCGGTCAAGAAATCTCTGGACGAGCATGGCAGTAAGCTCAGCGGCGACGAGAAGACGAAGATTGAAGAGGCCATCAAGGAGCTCGAGGCGGTCCTGTCTGGTGAGGACAAGGACGCGATTGAGACCAAGACCGACCACCTCATGAAGGCCTCGCAGACCCTGGGTGAGAAGGTCTACGCGGACGCGCAGGCGGCCGCAGCTCCGGCTGGTGGTGCTGCGGGTCCTGGTGCGGGCGGCGGAGCCCAGGGCGCAGAGGACGTTGTCGATGCGGAGTTCAAGGAAGTGAAGCGCGATTAAATGTCCAAGCGTGACTATTACGAGGTCTTAGGGGTCGCCAAAAACGCCTCTGAGGAAGAACTCAAGAAGGCCTATCGCAAGCTCGCCATGAAGTATCACCCGGACCGAAATCCGGGTGATGCTGCTTCGGAAGAGAAGTTCAAGGAGGCCAAAGAGGCCTACGAGATGCTCACCGACGCGGACAAGCGTGCGGCCTACGACAGGTTCGGCCATGCAGGCGTCGATCCCAATGCGGGCGGTGGCCCAGGCGGCCAGGGTTTCGGCAATTTCTCAGATGCCTTTGGCGACATCTTTGGTGACATCTTCGGTGCCGCTGGTGGTCGTGGAGGTGGTGGCGGGCGCAGCAATGTCTATCGTGGGAGCGACCTTCGCTACTCCATGGAGATCACGCTGGAGCAGGCTGCCGCTGGATTTACCACTGAGATCAAGGTCCCGAGCTGGGAGACCTGTGACACCTGTGACGGAACAGGCGCCAAGCCGGGCACGAAAGCAGAAACCTGCAAGACCTGTGGTGGTCAAGGGCAGGTTCGCATGCAGCAGGGGTTCTTTAGCATTCAGCAGACCTGCCCATCCTGTCGCGGAACCGGCAAGACCATCCCCAATCCCTGCACTGCTTGTGATGGCGTCGGACGCATTCGCAAGCAGAAGACCCTCGAGGTCAAGATACCGGCTGGTATCGATGACGGCATGCGCATTCGTTCGAGTGGTAACGGAGAGCCGGGGCTGAACGGTGGTCCTTCAGGTGACCTCTACGTCGAAGTCTCGATCAAGCCGCATCGCGTCTTTCAGCGTGAGGCGGACGATCTGCATTGCGAGGTACCGGTGAGTTTTGCTCGAGCCGCGCTTGGCGGCTCCATCGATGTGCCGACCCTCAACGGTAAGGCGAGTTTCGACCTTCCAGAAGGAACCCAGACGGGTAAGACCTTCCGCTTACGCGGCAAAGGCATCCGAAATGTTCGATCGAGTGTGGCGGGCGACCTCTACTGCCATGTGGTGGTTGAGACGCCCGTCAAACTCAACGATCGGCAGAGGAAGATCCTGGAGGATTTCGAGGCCTCGCTTGAGGAAGGTGGCGATCGCCACAGTCCTCAGAGCAAGAGCTGGATGGAGAAGGTTCGAGATTTCTTCAACTGAACCGAGTTAACTGAGCGCTTTTTTGATCTGATCAAGGGCGCTCGGATCCTCCAGTGTGGTCATATCGCCAGGGTCTCTCCCTTCGGCCATGGCCTGCATGGCCCGTCGCAGCAGCTTTCCAGAACGAGTCTTGGGTAGCAGGGTGACAAAGTGAATTCGAGAGGGGCGCGCAATGGCGCCAATCTCTCGGTCGACGGTGGCCATGATGGCCTTCTCTTCCGCCTTCTCCCCTTCCGGAGTCGAGAGTACGGATGAGTCTTTGAGCACCGCGAAAGCCATGGGCATCTGCCCCTTGAGGGCGTCTGCCACGCCCACGACGGCAACCTCCGCCACATTCTTGTGGGCTTGAATCGCCTCTTCAATCTCGCGGGTACCCAGGCGGTGTCCCGCTACATTAATCACATCATCGGTGCGACCCAGAATGAAGTAATAGCCATCCTCGTCTCGCGTGGCGTAGTCGAAGGTGGAGTAGAGCTGCTGACCCGGAACACTCGAGAAATAAGTCTTGATAAAGCGCTCATCGTCGCCCCAGACCGTCTGAAGGCAGCCGGGTGGAAGCGGCGGCATGATGCAGAGCATGCCCTTCTCGTTGGCCCCCACCTCCTCGAAGGTGGATTCATGGACCAGTCGAACGTCATACCCATAGGCGGGAAAGCTTGGACTTCCAAACTTCGTTTCCGTGACCTCAACGCCGTGTTGGGCAGAGAGAATGGGCCAACCGGTCTCCGTCTGCCAGTAGTTGTCGATGATGCGTGCGCCACCCAGGGCGTCTGAGATCCAGCGGGCAGTCGGCTCATCGAGAGGCTCCCCCGCAAGGAAGAGGCGGCGCAGACTCTTGGTGTTGTGCTGCGTCATGAACGCAGGGTCTTGCTTCTTGAGTACCCGCGCAGCAGTGGGCGAGGAGAACATGGTCGTGACACCATAGTCCTCGACGATCTTCCACCAGATGGCAGGATCGGGCCGCAGGGGGAGGCCCTCGTAGACAATCGTGGTCGAGCCGTTGATCAGCGGGGCATAGACAATGTAGGAATGTCCCACCACCCAGCCAATATCGGAGGTACAGAAGAAGACCTCTCCCGGCTTACAGTCATAGATCAGGCGCATGGAGGCACCCAATGCCACCGCATAGCCCCCGGTGTCACGCTGAACTCCTTTGGGTTTTCCAGTGGTACCCGAGGTGTAGAGGATGTAGCTCGGGTCGGTGGCATCGAGCTCGGCACAGGCTACGGCTGCACCCTGGACCTGTGCTCGAAGGGGTGCGTACTCCACGTCCCGGCCCGCAACCAGCCCAAGGGGAGCGAGACCTCGGTTCACCAAGAGAACCTTCTCAGGAGGGGTCTGTGCGAGGCTGCAGGCCTCATCGACGAGATGTTTGTAAGGAACCTCTTTTCCGTTACGCATGCCAGCGTCAGCGGAAATCATGAGCTTGGGCCGGGCGTCGTCGATACGGGCGGCGAGGGAAGGGCCGGCGAATCCACCAAACACGACTGAATGAATCGCCCCAATTCGGACACACGCCAGCATGGCAAACACCGCTTCAGCAACCATGGGCATGTAAATCAAGACCCGATCGCCCTTCTGAACACCCAGCGACTGCATGATGGCGGCCATCGCTTGAACCTCTTCGTGCAGCTGCGCGTAGGTGTAGCGCTTCTCCTCGTTGGTTTCGGTGGAGATATAGACCAGAGCGAGCTGGTCAGAACGCGTGGCGAGGTGACGATCAACGGCGTTGTAGCAGAGGTTGATCTTGCCGCCTTCGAACCAGCGTGCAAAAGGGGGGCGGTCAAAGTTGAGTGCGCGCTGTGGGGGTTGGAACCAGTGCAAAAACCCGGCTTGTTCAGACCAGAAGGCCTCTTTGTCTTGAATTGACCTCGCATGAACCTTTGCCAGCGCTGTCTCTGAGTACTTTGTAGCCATGGTGTTGTCTCCTCGCCGATTTATTTTTCTTGGGGGATGTGTACCCATCCCTCCATCAGAATACGCGCGCTGCGGCTCATTTCAACCTGTTTGACGACCCATTCGCCGTTCTCTTGATGTGCCTCAGCGCCCACCCTCAGCGTCCCGGACGGATGGCCGAAACGAGTGGCTTGTCGAGCGCCTCCGCCGGCAGCCAGATTCACCAGCGTGCCTGGGATGGCTGCAGCGGTCCCAATCGCGACGGAGGCGGTACCCATCATGGCGTGATGAAGCTTCCCCATCGACATGGCGCGGACCAGTAGGTCGATTCCATCCGCGGGGATGACCTTCCCGCTCGACGCGGTGTAGCCCATGGCTGGGGCTACGAAGGCCACCTTAGGGGTGTGCTGCCGGCTGGCTGCCTCAGAGAGATCTTGAATGAGCCCCATCTTCAGTGCGCCGTGGGCTCGGATGCGCTCGAATGTCTCGAGTGCGACGGCATCGCCGTTGATGGCCTCTTGTAGTTCGGTTCCGGTGTAACCGATGTCGGCAGCATTGACAAAGACAGTGGGGATACCTGCATTGATCATGGTGGCCGAGAGGCTCCCAACACCCGGCACATCGAGTGTGTCGACCAGGTTTCCAGTGGGAAACATGGCACCTCCGGCGCCCTCTTCCTCTGCGGCGGGGTCCATAAATGCGATCTGAATCTCAGCGGCGGGGAATGTCACGCCGTCGAGCTCGAAGTCTCCGGTCTCCTGGACCTGACCATCCGTGATCGGGACACGCGCAATGATGGTCTTGGCGATGTTGGCCTGCCAGATACGGACCACTGCATGGCCGTTCTGGGGAATCCGGCTGGAGTCGATCAGCCCGTTCCGAATGGCGAATGGCCCGACAGCCGCCGTGAGGTTTCCACAGTTACCGCTCCAGTCCACCAAGGCTTTGTCGATGGAGACCTGCCCAAAAAGGTAGTCGACGTCATGATCGGGGCGGGCGCTCTTGGAGAGAATGACGGTTTTGCTGGTGCTCGACGTTGCGCCTCCCATGCCATCGATTTGTTTGCCATACGGGTCTGGGCTGCCGATGACCCGCATCAGCAGAGCATCTCGAGCCGGTCCAGGCGTCTGGGCATTGAGCGGGAGGTCTGTGAGCTTGAAGAAGACCCCCTTGCTGGTGCCCCCACGCATGTAGGTGGCAGGGATACGGACCTGAGGAAGGTGACTCATGCTGACTCCTTGGCATCGAGAAAATCTTGTGCAAACCGTTGGAGGACCCCGCCAGCCTCGTAGATAGAGACCTCCTCGGCTGTATCCAGCCGGCACTGAACCGGCACTTCCACACGCTCACCGGAGCGCCGGTGAACCACCAGCGTGAGCTGAGCGCGGGGGGTGCGGGTGCCGATGACATCGAAGGTCTCCGTGCCATCAAGGGCTAGCGTCTTGCGATTGACGCCCGGGAGAAACTCAAGTGGAAGGACGCCCATGCCCACGAGGTTGGTTCGGTGGATACGCTCGAACCCCTCCGCCACAATGACTTCAACCCCTGCGAGCCGAACCCCTTTTGCTGCCCAGTCTCGAGAGGACCCTTGTCCGTAGTCGGCGCCCGCAATGATGATGAGCGGCTGTGCTCGGTTCATGTAGGTCTCAATGGCTTCCCACATGCGCATCACCTGACCTTCAGGCTCAACGCGCGCCAGCGAACCCTTTTGAATGCTGCCATTCACGATGGCCATTTCATTGATGAGTTGAGGGTTGGCAAACGTCGCTCGTTGAGCGGTGAGGTGGTCCCCACGGTGGGTCGCGTAGGAGTTGAAGTCTTCCTCCGGTAGGCCCATCTTGGCGAGGTACTCTCCCGCTGCGCTGTCGGCGAGAATCGCATTGGAAGGGGAGAGGTGGTCGGTGGTGATGTTGTCGCCCAGCAAAGCGAGCGGGCGCATGCCGGAGAGCGTCCGCGCACCAGCAAGGGCGCCTTCCCAGTATGGTGGCCGCCGAATGTAAGTGCTCTGAGGGCGCCAATCATAGAGCGGACTCGCGGAGCGGGCCTGCCCCTCTTGAATAGCGAACATCGGCTCATAGACCTTGCGGAACTGTTCAGGCTTGACGCTGGCGGCGACGACTGCATCAATTTCTTCGTCGCTGGGCCAGAGGTCTTTGAGTCGGATCTCGGCGCCCGTGGCGGTGACACCCAGTACATCCTGCTCGATGTCGAATCGCACGGTTCCAGCAATCGCATAGGCCACCACCAAAGGCGGAGAGGCAAGAAACGCCTGCTTCGCGTAGGGGTGAATGCGCCCATCGAAATTTCGGTTTCCAGAGAGCACGGCCGTGGCGTAGAGGTCACGATCGATGATCTCTTGCTGAATCTTCGGATCGAGTGCGCCGCTCATGCCATTGCAGGTGGTGCAGGCGAAGGCCACAATGCCAAAGCCCAAAGCCTCTAGGTCTCCCAATAGCCCAGCCTCTTTGAGATAGAGCTCGACGACTTTAGACCCCGGAGCCAGAGAGGACTTCACCCAAGGCTTACGCGCCAGGCCGGCTCGCCGAGCATTTCGAGCCAACAACGCAGCAGCAATCACATTGCGTGGGTTGGACGTGTTGGTGCAACTGGTGATGGCGGCGATGATGACGGCGCCATCGGGCATGAGACCTTGTGCTTCCTGCTCACGGGCCTGTGCCAGATTCTGGGCAATGCCTCGCGCTTGGAGCTCGCTCACTGGCAGGCGCTTGTGGGGGTTCGAGGGGCCTGCGAGACTCCGGGTGACTGAGGACAAGTCGAACCTGAGGGTGCGTTCATACTCCGCGGCCTTGAGCGAATCAGACCAGAGCCCGGCGGTCTTGGCATAGGTCTCTACCAGCCTGACCTGCTCTGGGCTGCGGCCGGTGAGTCGGAGGTAGTCGAGCGTCTGGTCATCGATGGAGAAGAGCGCCGCTGTCGCGCCATACTCTGGAGCCATGTTCGAGATGGTGGCGCGGTCACCGATGCTCAGCGTGGCCGCTCCCTCCCCATGGAACTCGAGATAGGCTCCAACCACCTTCTGTTGGCGCAGGAACTCCGTGAGCGCGAGCACCATGTCTGTTGCCGTGATCCCGGGCTGCCGCCTACCGACGAGTTCCACCCCAATCATCTCGGGCAGTCGCATCCAGGAGGCTCGTCCAAGCATCACGTTTTCAGCCTCAAGGCCGCCGACCCCGACGGCAATCACGCCCAGTGCATCGACATGCGGTGTGTGAGAGTCGGTACCCACGCAGGTGTCCGGATAGGCCAGACCATGGTCGTTGTGAATGACCGGAGACATCTTTTCAAGATTGATCTGGTGCATGATCCCATTGCCTGCCGGGATGACATCCACGTTATCGAAGGCCGTTTTGGTCCAATTGATGAAATGGAATCGGTCCTCGTTTCTTCTGTCCTCAATGTCTCGGTTCTTTTGAAAAGCGTCAGGGTCGAAGCCACCGCATTCGACCGCAAGTGAGTGGTCCACAATCAGTTGCACAGGGACGACAGGATTGACTTGGGCTGGGTCCCCTCCCATGTCTGCAATAGCGTCCCGTAGTCCCGCAAGGTCTACCAAGGCCGTCTGACCGAGAATGTCGTGGCAGACCACTCGGGCTGGAAACCAGGGGAAGTCAAGGTCTCTGCGTCGTTCGATGAGTTGTACCAGGCAGTCGCGGATGATGGCGGGTTCCGCCCGGCGCAGAATATTCTCCGCATGGATTCGAGCGGTGTAGGGCAGTCGGTTCCATGCGCCGGGTTGAAGGTCATCAACCGCAGCCTGCGCATTGAAGTACTCAAGGCCCGTCTGGCCAAGCGGGATTCGGTATTGCTGATTCATGGAAGTCCTGTCGCGGCTTATGGGCGCTGATGAATGGGCACGAAGGCTTGGTCGTCGGGCCCGATGTAATTGGCACTGGGGCGAATGATCTTGCCGTCAATCCGCTGTTCAATGATGTGAGCGGACCATCCAGAGGTTCTGGAGATGACAAAGATCGGCGTGAACATCGCGGTGGGAACGCCCATCATGTGATAGCTCACTGCGCTGAACCAGTCGAGGTTCGGGAACATTTTCTTGATGTCCCACATCACGGACTCCAGACGCTCGGCGATCTGGAACATCTTCATGTCGTTGGCTTGCGCCGAGAGGTTGCGTGCCACTTCCTTGATCACTTTGTTTCTGGGGTCGCTCACGGTGTAGACCGGGTGTCCAAATCCAATCACCACCTCCTTGTTTTCAACGCGACGGCGGATATCCGCTTCCGCCTCGTCCGGTGTCTCGTAGCGCTTCTGCACCTCAAATGCCACCTCGTTAGCACCTCCGTGTTTGGGCCCACGTAGCGCACCGATGGCTCCGGCTACTGAGGAATAGATGTCGGAACCCGTGCCTGCAATGACGCGTCCAGTGAAAGTGGACGCATTGAACTCATGCTCGGCATAGAGGTTGAGCGAGATGTGCATCGCCTTGACCCACTCCTCGGAGGGCGGAACGCCATGAAGCAGGTGCAGGAAGTGACCACCGATGGAATCGTCATCGGTTTGGACATCGATGGCTCGACCGTTATGGCTGTAGTGATACCAGTAGAGCAGCATGCTTCCCAGGGAGGCCATGAGGCGGTCTGCAATGTCCCGTGCCCCGGGTGTGTTGTGATCGTCCTTCTCGGGGAGTACACAGCCCAAGGCGGATACGCCAGTTCGCATCACATCCATGGGGTGTGCGGAGGCAGGAATTGACTCGAGCACGGCCATGACGGCAGAAGGGAGGCCGCGCAGGGCCTTGAGCTTCTTTTTATACCCCGCCAGTTCGGCCACATTGGGGAGTTTGCCGTGAACCAGTAGGTGAGCAATCTCCTCAAACTCGCAGACGGCGGCAAGGTCGAGGATGTCATAGCCACGATAGGCCAAGTCGTTTCCAGTGCGACCCACGGTGCACAGGGCCGTGTTGCCTGCAGTGACCCCCGAGAGGGCAACCGACTTCTTCACTTTCGGGGTGGCGGGCGTTGCGGTCTCTGCGGACATCTTTAGGATCCTTTCTGTTGGGTTTGATTGAAGAGGGCGTCGAGCTTGTTCTCGTAGTCCCAGTAACCAATGGCGTCGTACAACTCCTGCCGGGTCTGCATCATGGGGACCACTTGCTTTTGCGTGCCGTCACGGCGTATCGCCTCATAGACTGCTTGGGCGGCCTTGTTCATGGCTCTGAACGCGGAGAGCGGGTAGAGCACCATGGCAACGCCCACGCTGCGGAGTTCATCGGTGGTGTAGAGCGGAGTGGCCCCAAATTCGGTGATGTTGGCCAGCACGGGTACCTTCACTGCCTGAACGAATCGCTCGTACATGGGGAGCTCGGTCATGGCCTCGGGAAAGATGGCATCTGCACCGGCCTCGACACAGGCACAAGCACGGTCAATCGCTGCCTGAAGGCCCTCAACAGCGAGGGCGTCGGTTCTGGCCATGATGACAAAGCCATCATCGGTGCGTGCATCGACGGCCGCCTTCACGCGATCGACCATCTCTTGCTGGGTCACGATGGCCTTTCCGGGGCGGTGACCACAGCGCTTGGCACCGACCTGGTCTTCAATGTGCATGGCTGCCCCCCCAGCCTTGATGAGGCTCTTGGTGGTGCGGGCAATATTGAACGCGGAGGCCCCGAAGCCTGTATCGACATCGACGAGCAGCGGCAGGTCGCAGACGTCGGTGATACGGCGCACATCCGTGAGCACATCGTCGAGTCCAGAAATGCCGAGGTCAGGAAGGCCCAGACTTCCCGCAGCCACCCCGCCACCTGAGAGGTAAATGGCTCTGTAGCCGGCCCGCTTGGCCATGAGTGCGTGGTTCGCGTTGATGGCGCCAATGACCTGCAAGGGGGATTCCTCTGCGAGGGCCTGGCGAAAGCGTTGGCCTGCGGATGAGGGTGTCGACATGGTGAGACCTCCTGTGCCTCATTGAGATGAAGACACTCTAGGAGGCTTTCCGGCCTTTGGGAATTCCCAATTTTAAGAGCAGCCTTCGCCAATCGCGAAGGGTCTAGGGGTGCCGATCCCGCAGAAAGTCATAAAGGGTTCGAGCCGCGGGGAGCAGGGGGCCTCCTTGGAGCGCACAGAGCGACACCGTTCGATGATCTTGAACCCCCTCCAGGGGGAGCAGACGAATGGGTAAGAGCTGGCTGAAGCGATGCGCAATGCGGGATGGAAGCACCGTGATGCCCAGGCCAGCCGCGACGAGTTCTGCCAATGCGTCAAATCCTTTGGCTCGGACGCGAACGCGCAGGTTTCGGCCCTCTGAGCGGGCTATGTCTCCCAGCCATTCCGCAATGGCGCCGCCCTCCTGAAGGAGGATGAGGTCCTGCTCCAGAAGCCGGTCTCGATTCAGGTGTCGGATTCTTCTCCAGGGATCCTGTGCCGGCACGGCAGCAAGCAGCTGGTCTTGGTAGTAAGGCTCGGATCTGAGTTCAGACCGGATCGAGTCGCTCGAGAGCACACCGATGTCTGCCTGTCCCTCGGCAACCAGGCTCTGAATTTCCCGACTGTGATGCTCGGAAAGATCTACGCGAATACCTGGATGGCTTTGGAGAAAAGCCGCCAGATCCGCTGGCAAGACCGCGGCAATAGAGCTCATATTGGCCACCACGCGGACGTGACCAGTGACCCCCCGGAGGTGGTCTTCGAGCTCGACGCCCATCTGGGAGAGCTCCTGCTCGATGGCTCTGGCGCGAAGCGCGACCAGTCGACCCGCCTCCGTGAGCTGCGTGCCGCGCGCCTGCCGCTCGAGCAAGGTCACGCCCAGCACCTCCTCGAGCTGACGAAGTCTCGCGCTGGCGGCGCCCAGGGCGAGATGGCACTGATTTGCAGCCTGAGTGATGGATCCGGTCTGGGCGACCGCCAACAGGAGCCGAAGGCTGGCTAGATCAATGCGATGGTTATTCATCGCCCGTCCCGGGCCCAGCGCTGCAGCTGCTCGACATAACGCATCGCATCAGGAGCAGCGCCATTGCGCTGGGACTCCCAGAGCATCTCACCGAGGGCCTCCATGGCCAGGTGCATGGCCTCATGCAGGCCTCCTCGGCGAGAGGCGAGCGCTTCAAGCGCTGCACGTACGCCGGGTGGCTGGTCAATGCTCATCTGTTCGCTGAGCGAGAGGTGCATAGAGAGGTGGAGGAAGGGATTGGATTGGCCCTGCTCCACGGGAAAGTCCAGTGAGCAGGCTTCGGGGTGTTCGAGCACCGAATGGTATTCAGGATGCTCTCGAATCCAATCAGAGGCCATGAGTTCAAGTGCCTCTAACGGTTGGCCAGCCCGTGCTTTTGCCCAGGCTGAGACAAAGAACTGACGTACTTCTTCTCGGCTGGGGTTAAACATCAAGGGCCTTGGTCTTTTGCTTAAACTCGCAGAGGTCTCGGATGCCGCAGCTTGGGCACTGAGGTTTGCGGGCCTTGCAGGTGTAGCGTCCGTGCAGGATCAGCCAATGATGGGCGTTCAATCGAAAGCCCTCGGGGACGAGTCGTTCGAGTCGTCGCTCGACCTCCAAAACAGTCTTTCCCGGGGCAATGCCCGTTCGGTTGGAGACGCGAAAGATATGGGTATCGACCGCAAAGGTTTCCCAGCCGAACGCGGTGTTGAGCACCACATTCGCGGTCTTACGCCCCACGCCAGGGAGGGCCTCAAGCGCATCTCGGTCCTCGGGAACTTCGCCCCGATGCTGCTCGATGAGCTGTGTGCAGGTTTGGATGAGATTCGCTGCCTTGTTCCGGTAGAGCCCAATGGACGAGATTTCCTGCCGAACCCGTGACTCCCCGAGGGCGAGGAGGGCTTCCGGGGTATTGGCAAGGGCGAATAGGCGGCGCGTGACCTTGTTGACAGAGACATCCGTGGCCTGCGCAGAAAGGAGCACCGCCACCAGAAGCTCAAAGGGCGAGCGATACTCGAGCTCGGTCTTGGGCTCTGGGTTCTTTGCCTGGAGCCTGCGAAAAATCTCCCGCCTTTTCTCGAGGTTCATGGCGCTTGGCGTCGACGAGCCGCTCTGGCCATGGCTGCAGCGAGAATGGCTTTCTTCTTGTCACCCAGGCTTGAAGCTGGGCCGTCCTGGCTGATGGGCCTGGCCTGCCGGGATTGACGCCGTTCGAAGCTGGCTCGCGCGCGTTCTGCTGCCTGGGCGTCCCAGAGGATGGGGCGCGTTGGCGTCACCATCTCAATGCAATCAACGGGGCAGACCGGGATGCAGAGAGCGCAGCCTGTGCAGTCCTCTTCGATCACGGCATGCATACGCTTGAAGGCGCCTGCAATGGCGTCGACGGGGCAGGCCTCCAGGCAGAGCACGCAGCCGATGCAATCCTCTTCTCGAATTCGAGCCAGTTGGATGGGGCCCTCTACGCCACAGGAAGGGTCGAGCGGGACCTCAGGCAGACCGGTGATGGCCGCCAGGGCCTTGATGCCCGTGTGCCCCCCCGGGGGGCAGCGGTTGATGTTCGCCAATCCCGTGGCCACAGCCTGCGCATAGGGCCGGCAGGCGTCATAACCGCAACGCCTGCACTGGGTCTGTGGAAGGATCTGATCGATCGCATCCACCAGGTCGCTTCGGCAGGAAGCGCCGGGGATGGGACTAAGACTTGGCGTTGCGCTTTCGGCTGCTGACGTCGGTGCTGGGTTCATGTTGAGCAATGAAGGCCGCAATCTTGGGGGCCACAATGGTTCGCCACCGCCGACCGCTGAAAATCCCGTAGTGACCCGCACCTTCGATGGTCTCATGCCGCTTGTGCTCGCTCGGGATGCCCGTGCAGAGCGCATGGGCAGCTTGCGTTTGGCCAGGCCCAGAGATGTCGTCGAGTTCTCCCTCGATTGTGAGCAGCGCCGTTCGGCGAATGTCCTGGGGCTTGACCCGCTCTCCAGACACATCCCACTCGCCTTTGGGCAGAAGGTGATCTTGGAACACCACCCGGATGGTGTCGAGATAGAACTCGGCGTCGAGATCGAGCACGGCGTTGTATTCGTCGTAGAACTCGCGGTGGGCCTCTACACTGGCGTCGTCATCACCCTTGACCAGATGTTGAAAATAATCCCAGTGGGAATTGGCATGACGTCCGGGGTTCATGGAGATAAAGCCAGCATGCTGAAGGAAGCCCGGGTAGACCCGACGCATGAACCCAGGAAAGTTGCTCGGCACCAGGTGCACCACGTTTCTTTGAAACCATCCCAGATCGTGCTGTTTGGCCAAGTCATTGACACCCGTCTCGCCCACCCGGGTGTCGATGGGGCCACCCATCATGGTCATGGTGAGCGGCGCGGCCGGCTCATTCCGGCTGGCCATGAGCGCAACCGCAGCCAAGACAGGCACGGTGGGCTGACAGACTGAGACCAGGTGGAGATTCGGGCTGAGCATGCGGATGAATTCCTGCACGTACTCCACATAGTTGCTCAGTGAGAAGTTCCCGTCTTCGAGGGGCACCATGCGTGCGTCTACCCAGTCGGTGATGTAGACGTCATGGTGCTCGAGCATGACGCGCACGGTGTCACGCAAGAGCGTGGCGTGGTGGCCTGAGAGCGGAGCCACGATCAACAGCTTTGGGCCTGGGGATTGTGCGCTGGAGGCGTAATCCTTCTGGAAATGAATGAGGTTACAGAAGGGTTTGTCGGCGACGACAACGGGTGTGACCCGAGCGGAGCCCGCCGGCGTGTCGACTTGGTGGATTCGCCAATCGGGCTTTTCGTAATCTTTCCCGATCCTGTGGGTGAGCTCGAGCGTAGCGGCGATGCGCCGTGCGCCTGGTGAATAACTCAGCGGAGAGTACGGGTTGGTGTAGAGCTGCGATGCAGATTTTGCCCAGGCCGAGAGCGGGCTGAGAAACGAGCGCTGCATTTCGTGAAACTGATAGAGCACGAAGACATCCTCCCGAATGCGTAATGACTGAGGGTAACTTGGGTTGCGCTGTTTTTACCAGTAATTCTCGGTCGCGATCTGTCCAGGACGAGAGGGGCGATCGGTGTTAAATCCTTGTTTTTTTAGGGATTCTTTGCAGTCTTTGACCATCTCTGGGTTTCCACAAATCATGAACCGTGAATGGTCTAGTGACAGCTCGGCGCAGAGCCTCTGGGTGAGCGCGCCCGATTCAATCAGGCTGGGGATGCGGGTGGTGGGAAAGCTGCTGGTCTCCCGGGTGACCACTGGGAGGTAGGAGAGCTTGTGAGCCTCAGGACCCCAGAGCGGGTGGTCAGGCAGCCCTTCAATCTGATCTCGGTAGGCGAGTTCTTGTTGTGTACGCACGCTGTGCACCAGCAAGATTCGATCGAACTGAGACCATGTGTCGGGATCGGCCAGCATGGACATGAATGGCGCGATGCCCGTGCCAGAGCTCAGAAGCCAGAGATCGCCTCCTTTGGGGAATCGATCGCAGGTGAGATAGCCGTAGGCCTGCCGATCCAGCCAGAGGCTGTCGCCCACTCGCAGGTTCGCCAGGACCGTGGTGAATGCACCCTGGGGGACCACAATGGAATAGAACTCAAGCACGGCGTCATACGGGCCGGAGACCATGGAGTAAGCCCTCCAGACGCAACCGTCTGCAGAGGCATCGGGGTGGTTTGATGGCAACCCCAGTCGAGCGAATTGACCGGCCTTGAAGCGGAAGTCTTGAGGGCGCTCGACCGTAAACGAAAAGAGATGGTCACTCCACTGTCGGAGCGACAGAATGCGAACCGACGTGGTTCGCTCGGACTCGCTCACCGCTCCAGGTATTGGAGCTTGTCCTTCACCTTCGCCCACTCGTCGGCGTCGGCAGCAGCGGGCTCAAGGCGCGTGATGCTGGGCCAGGAACCTGCCAGTTCAGCATTCAGTGCGATAAAGCGCTTCTGATCCGCAGGAACGTCTTCCTCTGCGTAAATGGCATTCACAGGGCACTCTGGAATACAGACCGCGCAGTCAATGCACTCATCGGGATCGATGACGAGAAAATTGGGGCCCTTTCGGAAACAGTCGACGGGACAGACGTCTACGCAGTCGGTGTATCGGCACTTGATGCAGGATTCAGTAACGACGTGGGTCATGATCTGGGCTTCTCGCCTCATAATGGCAACTTCACAATTTTAGCGGACCTTTGATGGATCTCGCAGAAAAGTCACAGCGCAGTCGCGACAGAATCCTCTCGCGCATTCGAGCCTCTTTCGGGCGATCTGAGGGGCCTGGTGCAGCCGACCGTCGCCAGGCGGACGCTTATCTGCAACGCCATGCGGTTGGTCCCAAGCCTCCCATCGCAGATGCGGACAAGATTCCCAGATTCGTGGCGCAGTCAGCCCGACTCTCCGCGACCATCGATCGGGCTCAGCGTCTGGATCAGATTCCGGAGCTGGTGAGTCGCTACTGCGGTCATCATGGGCTCGCGCCCCGTGCTGTGGCCTGGCCGGCCTTCCGCGACCTCGATTGGTCATCGGCAGGCTTGCAGGTGGAGTTTCGAGCGCCGGTGCGTGACGAGCCTGTTCCCGACCTGATCGGGATTACCGGCTGTTTCGCAGCAGTGGCGGAGACGGGGACGCTCGCCATGCTCTCGGGGCCAGAGACGCCCGCCTCCATGACCCTGCTGCCAGAAACCCACATTGCGGTGGTCCCACAAGACCGTGTGTTTCATCACATGGAAGACGTATTCGAGCGGCTGCGAGCAGAGCGCGGGCTGATGCCACGTGCGCTGAATTTCATTTCTGGCCCCTCTCGAACCGCCGATATCGAACAGACCCTCGTCTTGGGCGCCCACGGCCCCTATCGCGTGCATCTCATTCTTTTGGAATCTTCCCTATGACCAAGCCCAAGCTCGTAGTGACCCGCCGTATCCGCCAGGAGATGATCGATGCCCTGGCAGAGCACTTCGAGGTGACCCACAACCAGGACACGGATACACCGACCACTCCCGATCGGATGCGCGCGCTGCTTGCGTCCGCGGAGTATCTTTTCTGCACCGTGGCGGACTCGGTCCATGCGGACGTTCTTGCCGCTGCACCTCACCTCAAAATGATCGCCACGGGAGCGGTCGGTACGAACAACATTGACCTTTCTGTCTGCCGTGCCCGCGGCATTGCGGTCAGCAACACACCAGATGTCCTCACGGAGACCACTGCAGATTTCGCTTGGGCATTGCTCATGGCCACCGCTCGGCGGGTGTCTGAGTCAGAGCGTTATGTCCGTTCTGGAGCCTGGGATGGCTGGTCCTTCGATCAATTCTCGGGTCGGGATGTCCACGGTGCACGGCTCGGGGTGCTTGGCATGGGGCGAATCGGAGGTGCGGTCGCCCGCCGTGGTGCGGGCTTTGGCATGTCCGTGATTTATCACAATCGAAAGCCAGCCCCCGACGCAGGTGCAGCCCAATGGGTCGATAAGCCGACGCTCATGCGAGAGAGCGACTTCCTGGTGATTGTGGTCCCCTACAGCGCGGAGACGCATCATTTGGTGGCTGGGCCAGATCTCGCGCTCATGAAGCCCACCGCCTGCCTGATCAATATTGCCCGTGGTGGTGTGGTCGACGATGCGGCCTTAGCGGATGCCCTAGAAACCCGGAAAATCTGGGCTGCGGGCCTGGACGTTTTTGAGGGAGAACCTCGACTCAACCCCCGTCTGTTGAAGCTTGAGCAGGCTGTCCTGACGCCACATATTGCAAGTTCGTCCATTCAAACCCGAGGACGAATGATGCAGCTGGCCGTGGACAACCTCATCGCGCATCTGCGAGGACTTGCCCTTCTGACTCCCGTGCACTAAACTTTCGGGTTCCTTGCTGCACCGGCTCACTTGAGATCGGGTGGCTTTTACCCTTAAGGACAGAGGAGAAGTTGCATGACAGATGTCGTGGCCTTGCGCCATTACGAAGTGGTATTCATTGTTCACCCCGATCAGAGCGAGCAGGTTCCTGCCATGATCGAGAAATACACCGCCATGGTGACCGCTCAAGGCGGCAAGCTCCACCGTCTCGAAGATTGGGGCCGTCGCCAGCTGGCATACCCCATCGAGAAGATCGCCAAAGCCCACTATGTTCTGATGAACATCGAATGCGGCCAAGGTGAGCTCGACGAGCTCGAGAACGCCTTCCGATTCAACGATGCGGTGCTGCGCCACCTGGTCGTCAAAATGAAGAAGGCCGAGACGGGTCCGTCCCCGATGCTTAAGGTCATTCAGCGCGAAGAAGCGCGCAAGACCGTGACGGCAACGACAGGCTCGGAGATGGCCGCCGCCTAAGGCCGGTTGCGGATCGTTGCGCTGTGAATGAGATGCCTGGAAACGGCGTCAGCCTTCGCGGCCAGCTTGTTCAACACGAGCCGATCCGAACCAGCCCCACCGGGGTTCCCGTTCTCGAATGCACGATATGGCACGAAGCAGAAGTCGTAGAAGCGGCGGCAGCACGCAGGCTTGCCTTCGCCTGTCCCGCTCGTGCATTGGGTCCAGTCGCTCAAAGGCTCTCACTCGAGTCGCCGGAGCAGTGGCTGTTGATCAAGGGATTTGTGGCCCCTCGGCGCGGAGCCTTTTCAACCAAGGACGCAATGAACGGGCGGTTTACGCCCGGCCTCATTTTTCACATCACTGAATACGAATTGGAGAAAGACCATGGCATTTAACAAAAAACCCATAGACAAGAAACGTCCCAAGCGCAATACGCAGAGCGCGCTCTTCAAGCGTAAGCGCGTCTGTCGCTTCACCGCTGAGGGTGTGGAGCAGATCGACTACAAAGACATCGACACGCTCAAGGACTTTGTGACCGAGACGGGAAAGATCATTCCCGCACGGATCACCGGCACCAGCGCGAAATACCAGCGACAGCTCACGACCGCCATCAAGCGTGCCCGGTTTCTGTCGCTCATCGCATTTACCGATAACCACTAAGCAAGAGGTCACCCCATGCAAGTCATTCTGTTGGAAAAAATCAGCAATCTGGGCACCCTCGGCGAAGTGGTTCGCGTGAAAGACGGTTACGCCCGTAACTTCCTCATTCCCCAGGGCATGGCCCGTCGCGCAACCACGTCAGCGATTGCCGAGTTCGAAGCCAAGCGCGTCGAGATTGAAAAGGCCGCCTCCGAGCGCCTCGCTGCTGCTCAGGCCTTGGGCTCAAAGATTGACGGAATCGTCGTCGAAGTGCACCAGAAGGCCGGTGTGGATGGTCGCTTGTTCGGTTCAGTCACGAACTTCGACATCGCTGAGGCCCTCGGCAAGGCTGGCCATAGCATTGCCAAGGCTCAGGTGCGTTTGCCCAACGGCCCCCTGAAGACGGTCGGTGATTTTTCCGTCGAGATCGCACCGCACACCGATGTGGTGGTGACGGTGACCGTTCGCGTAATCGGAGAGGCTGCCTAAGGTTCGGGGCCAGAGGAAGGAGTCGCGTCTTGGCAGACGACAGCATTCAGGCGCTGCGACTCCCTCCTCATTCGATCGAGGCTGAGGCTGCCGTACTGGGCGGCCTGCTCATCGACAACACCGCATGGGATCGGGTCGGAGACATTCTTCGCCCGAACGATTTCTACCGCGCTGAACATCGACTCATCTTTGAGTCCATCACCCGTCTCATCGACCAGGCGAGACCAGCCGACGTCGTCACGGTCTTTGAAGCGCTCCAGTCAGTGGGTCAGGCCGACCCTGCTGGGGGTCTGCCCTATCTCAATGCGCTGGCAACCGAAACTCCCTCCGCCGCGAATATCCGGCGATACGGAGAGATTGTCCGAGATCGTGCGGTCCTGAGGCAGCTCATCTCGGTCAGCGATGAGATTGCAACGACCGCCCTCAACCCTGAAGGTCGTGAGACGCGTCAGATTCTCGACGAGGCCGAGTCCAAGATCTTCCATATTGGGGAGGAGGGTGCCCGTGGCTCGAACAGCATCATTCCTTTCGATCAGATCATCAAGAAGGTGGTCAAGCAGGTCGATGAACTGGCGCGCAACCCCAATCCATCTGATGTCACAGGCGTGCCCTCTGGGTTTATCGATCTCGATCAGAAGACCGCCGGAATGCATGCGGGCGACCTGATCATCGTGGCCGGGCGCCCCTCCATGGGAAAGACCTCATTCGCCCTCAACATCGGTGAGCATGTGGCAGTCGACCAAGGGCTTCCGATCGCCGTCTTCAGTATGGAAATGGGCGCAGAGCAGCTGGCTTTGCGCATGCTCTGTTCCGTCGGTCGAATTGATGCGCAACGTATTCGCACGGGTCGTCTGCATGAGGAGGACTGGGACCGAATGACCCATGCGGTTCAGCGCATGACAGGCGTTCAGGTCCATATCGATGAGACGCCGGGCCTCAATCCTCTCGAGCTTCGCTCTCGCGCGCGTCGGCTTCATCGTCAGTCCGGTGGTTTGGGCCTCATCATCGTGGATTACATTCAGCTGATGAGTGGGACCAGCAGCAACGAGAACCGCACCACCGAAATCTCTGAAATCACCCGATCCCTCAAGGGGCTGGCCAAGGAGTTGGGCTGTCCCGTGATTGCCCTGTCCCAGCTGAATCGAACGGTTGAGCAGCGAACGGACAAGCGGCCGGTGATGAGCGACCTGCGTGAATCGGGTGCCATTGAGCAGGATGCGGACGTCATCCTCTTCATTTATCGAGATGAGGTCTACCGGCCAGATTCCCCGGACAAGGGGGTTGCTGAAATCATCATCGGGAAACAACGGAATGGACCCATCGGAACAGTCCGGCTAACCTTTCTCGGTCAGTTCACCAAATTCGACAATCACGCGCCCCCCCCGCCCTCGGGCTATGGAGACGCGCCTTTTTAGACTGAAGGAGTTCTATGCTGCCGTTGCCCCAGGTTCACCCTGTTTCCATCCCCATCCACAACGACAGCCAACGATTCCCGGTGCGTCGTGTGTACTGCGTGGGACGTAACTATGCGGATCACGCCATCGAAATGGGAGACACCGGACGTGAGCCGCCCTTCTTTTTTCTGAAGCCCTCTGATGCCCTTTTCCCAGTGCCTGCCGGACAGACCACGGACTGGCCGTATCCCATGGCCACTGACGACTGTCATCATGAGGTTGAGCTGGTGGTGGCCTTGGCCTGCGGCGGCAAGAACCTCACCCCCCGCGATGCAGCTGCCTGCATCTGGGGCTATGCCCTCGGACTCGACATGACCCGACGCGATCGCCAGGCCGAGATGAAGAAGGCCGGAAAACCATGGGAAATTGGCAAGGCTTTTGACCAAGGGGCCCCGATCGGTCCGCTGGTCCCGGTGGGTGATCGTGGCCTGCTCACGGCTGGAGCCATCTCGCTCTCCGTCAATGGCGCTTCTCGACAGGCTGGCAATCTCTCTCAGCTCATTTGGCCGCTGGCTGAGATGATGGCGGAGCTCTCCAAGGCCTGGTCGCTGGAGGCTGGCGATCTGATTTACACCGGAACGCCTGCGGGCGTGGGTCCGGTCAAGCGCGGTGACCTGGTAGAGGCCCAGTTTGATGGCCTGCCTGCATTGTCCATTCGGGTCGTATAGCGCACGCCAAGCCGATGGACGTGCGCCTCCACAGTTTCTGGCGGTCGTCAGCCGCCTATCGGGTTCGACTCGGGCTCGCCCTCAAAGCGATCCCGTTCACCTTGCTTCCTGTTCACCTGCGAAAGGGTGAGCATCAGGCCTCGGCCTATCAGGCGCTGACGCCAGAAGGACTGGTCCCCGTTCTCGAAATGGACGGACTGGCACTCACACAGTCATTGGCCATTCTGGAGTACCTAGAGGATCGGTTCCCTCAGCCCGCTCTGTTGCCGAGCGATGCCGCTGGTCGAGCGCGAGTGAGGGCGTTGGCCTTGTTGATCGCCTGTGAGATTCATCCACTCAACAACCTGCGCGTGCTGAAGTACTTAAGCGGGGAGTTGGGTCTCTCTCAGACTGCACGAGACGACTGGTACGCACACTGGGTTCGCGATGGGCTTGCAGCCTTTGAGCGGCAGTTAGCGCGTGGTGGTTCGGGAACCTTCTGTCATGGAGATCAGCCGAGTCTGGCGGACTGTGTGCTCATGCCACAGGTTTTTAACGCGAGAATTTCTGGTGTTTCGCTTGAGGGACTTGATCGCATCTTAGAGATCGAGTCCCGACTGCTTCAAATGCCCTGGGTCCGTGCGGCCTATCCGTTTAGCCAGCCCGATGCAGAGGGAGAGCCTGGTGCTCTGTCCCTGCCGCCAGTGACACCTTAACTGGCTGCCTTAAGCCGGCCCGGTCGCAATGGGCCGCTTGGGATTGGAGCACCACTCGCTCCAAGACCCTGGATAGAGCGCACTTCCCGGAAGTCCGGCAGCTTCCATGGCCACCAGGTTGTGACATGCACTGATGCCTGACCCACAGCTGTGCACGATGGCGCTGGGGTCTTGCCCTTGGAGCAGCGCCTCAAATTCCTCTCTCAAGACAGAGGGGAGCTTAAACCGACCGTCGGGCTGGAGATTTTCCGTGTAGGGCCGATTGATGGCGCCCGGGATATGTCCCGCGACTGGGTCGAGGGGCTCTTCGTCCCCGCGAAATCGTTCGGGAGATCGTGCGTCGAGTAAGACTGCAATGTCGGGCAATGCACCGGATTGGACCCAGCTCTCGACCATCTCCACACTCCATCTCGGGCAAAGGGTGGGACGTGGGGTCATTCGCCCAGATCGAGCTTTCTTGAAATCGTCCGTCTGGAGCTGGCCGCCTTCTGCGACCCAAGCCTGTAGCCCTCCGTCGAGAATAGCCACCTTGAGGTGTCCGACGTGACGGGCGAGCCACCAAAACCTTGAGGCATACACTCCGCCCGAGGCATCGTAGGCGACCAACAGCGTGTCCTCGCGCGCGCCAAGCTCAGCGAGCCGGTCGCAGAAGTGATGGGGATTGGGCAGAGGATGGCGACCACCCTCGGGGCCCTCATGCTCATCATCGGCGAGGTCTTGTGCCACGGAGAGGAAAGCCGCTTGAGGAAGGTGGCCTGCAGCATATGCTCGGAGCCCAGCAAAGGGATCCTGGAGGCTGTGCTGGACATCGATCACCAGAACGTCGTCGGGTATGTTGACCAGTTGCTGGGGGGTGATCAGTGGGGTCATGGCAACAAAGGCTTTCGTTTATAGGCCGCGCCCTGCCAAGGCCTTGCGCAGATATTCATGGAAGTGAAGCATGCCGTCTTCCATGGGTGAATGGTAAGGCCCAATCTCGTTGACGCCTCGATTCATCAATGCACGCCGACCGCGATCCATTCGAATGGCAATCTCGTCGTCCTCGAGCACCGTCTCGTTGTACGCAGCCTGTTGTGCCTCCACGTAGCTCGGCTCGAAATAGGCAATCTCTTCGGGGTAGTAAAACTCAACCACGTTGATGGTGCGTTGGGGCGAGATGGGATGAAGGTGAGAGACCACCAACACCTTGGGATACCACTCGACCATGATGTTCGGATAAATCGTCATCCAAATCGCACCGAAGTCTGGGAGCTTGCCATCGTGCATGCGCAAGACCTCTTGCTGCCATCGTTGGTACACCGGAGTGGCTGCATTCGAGAGCGGCGTAATCCCAACCGCCTGAATGTTGTAGTGATCCCCAAAGTGCCATCGGAGGTCATTGCAGTCGACAAAGTTCCCCAGGCCTGGATGGAACGGGGCCACATGATAGTCGTCCATGTAGACCTCGATAAAGCTCTTCCAGTTGTATTCGCAGAGATGGTGCTGGGTATGAGCGTGGACATAGCCGTCAAAATTCAGCTTGTCGAAGAAGGGGACCTGCTGCAGCTCTTGGAGGAGCGTTGCATTGCCCTCAAACAAAAGCCCATTCCAATTGCTGAGGGGCTTGCGCATGAGGTGCTTACAAGGGTCCTCGGCAAAGTGAGGCGCGCCAATCAGCTCACCATGGAGGTCGTAGGTCCAGCGATGCAAGGGGCAGACAATCTGTTGGGTTTGCCCTTTCCCTTCTAGCATGATCGCTTGCCGATGCCGACAGACATTGCTTAGCACTTCAAAACCGCTGTGGTTTTGAACCAGGAGCCGTCCGTGGTCTTCGTGCGCGAGCGTGGCGTAATGACCCACCTCGGGAACCATTAACTGGTGACCGACGTAGCCAGGCCCTGCCTGAAAGCAGTGGATGCGCTCTTGGGCTAGAAGCGCTTCGTCAAAATAGGCATGAACCGGCAGTTGTGCGCTGCTGGGGATCAGCCTAGAAAAGGTTCCGACATCACTCATCGAAATCCCTCCCGAGCCAAGAAAGGAAAGCGCTCGAGTATACCCGCAATCCCTCATTGGGGGCGTCTACAATGTGGAGATGGATGATATGGATCAAATCACGGCACTCAGCTTCGAAGATGCAATGACTGCGCTCGAACGCGAGACCGCTCGACTCGAGGGGGGGCAGCTTGCTCTGGCCGATGCATTGAAGGCCTACGAGCGAGGGGTCGCCCTCATGCGTCATGCCCAGGCCCTCTTGGAGACCGCACAGAGAGAGCTGGAGGTGATCGACGCAAAAGGGACGAGTCGCGTCCTCCGCTCCGATATCCTCGGAGAGAGTCCATGAGCCTCTTTACGGTGGTTCCAGCGTCATGGCCAGATGCGCTCAGCCTTCATCTGCAATCGGTGCTCGATCCCAAGCATCTTCATGCCGAGGGCAGCCACCAGCATCGCGCACTCACCCGACTCTGGTCCGCCATGTCTTATGCCGTCCTCAATGGCGGAAAGCGCGCCCGTGCCCTCCTGCTCATGGCAAGCGCCGAGGCCTCGGGTGCGGATCCGCTCTCTCGGGTGGTCTTGGATGCCGCCGCTGCAGTCGAGTGTGTCCATGCATTCTCTCTCGTCCACGATGACCTGCCCTGTATGGACGACGATGACCTGCGCCGAGGACAGCCCACCGTTCACGTGGCCTTCGATGAGCCCACTGCGCTACTGGTCGGGGATGGATTGCAAACCCTCGCATTTGAGCTCCTCATGGCCACTGAGGCCTCCGATCAGACGCGAGTCGCGCTGTGCAGGTCCTTGGCGAATGCGACGGGTGCACGCGGCATGGCGGGTGGGCAGGCGGTCGATATTGCTGCTGTGGGGGTCCCGCTGGCACAGTCGGAGTTGGAGGCCATGCATGCCCTCAAAACAGGCGCTCTCATTTCAGCATCTGCCGAGATGGGCGTGTTGGCCGGACCCAAGGCCTCTGATCCAGACTTGCGGGCCAGTGTTCTGGCTTACGCTCAGGCCTTGGGCCTGTCTTTTCAGGTGATCGACGACGTGCTCGATGCGACGGCGGATTCCAATACGCTGGGCAAGACCGCTGGCAAAGATCAGGCCCAGGACAAGCCCACCTTTATTCGCTTACTCGGTCTCGAGGCCAGCCGAGCGTACGCCCAGTCCTTGCTCGACCACGCGCTGGCCTCTATCGAGCCGCTTGGCCCCGAAGGTGATCGCCTTCGTGCGCTCGCCCTCGCATTGACTCATCGCGTCCATTAGTTCATCGTTTCGAACATGTCCACTTTGCATGACATCTCATCCCCGCAAGACTTGAGACTTCTGACGCGACGTCAACTCAAGGACCTTGCCGCTGACCTCCGGGAGTTCTTGCTGCACTCGGTCGCCCGAACAGGGGGGCATCTCTCCTCGAATCTCGGAACGGTGGAGCTCACCATCGCCATTCATCACGTGTTTCAGACGCCATTTGACCGGCTGATCTGGGACGTGGGTCACCAGAGCTACCCTCACAAGATTCTCACCGGCCGACGCGATCAGATGCACACGCTGCGCCAGCTCAACGGGATCTCAGGTTTCCCTCGTCGGAGCGAGAGCGAGCACGACCACTTTGGCACTGCGCACTCCTCCACGTCCATTTCTGCCGCACTGGGCATGGCCCTGGCCACCCGCCAGAAGGGAGAACATCAGGGACCTCATCGGCGTCGGCACATTGCGGTGATCGGCGATGGGGCCATGAGCGCGGGTATGGCCTATGAGGCCATGAACAACGCGGGTATTCATAAAGACATCGACCTCTTGGTCATTTTGAACGACAACGAGATGTCGATCTCACCGCCGGTCGGTGCGATGAGCAACTATCTGGCGCGCCTGATGTCCGGTCGCTTTTACTCTGCGGCACGAGAGCTCGGAAAGCAGGTGCTCTCTGCGGTTCCTCCCGTGCTCGAAATCGCGCGCCGTCTCGAGGGTGGGGCGAAGGGTCTGGTCTCTCCCAGCACCCTGTTCGAGGAGTTTGGCTTCAATTATTTTGGTCCCATTGATGGCCATGATCTGGACGCGCTGATTCCCGCGCTCCATAACCTCCGAGAGCTCAAGGGCCCTCAGTTCCTTCATGTGGTCACAAAGAAGGGGCAGGGGTACGCGCTGGCCGAGGAGGACCCCATCACGTATCACGGGCCGGGTAAGTTTGATCCCAGCGAGGGCATTCGCCCGGTTGCTCAGCCAGCGAAGCCCACATACTCCAAGGTGTTTGGAGACTGGCTCTGTGACGCAGCTCAAGCCGATTCTCGAGTGGTCGCAATTACTCCTGCCATGCGTGAGGGGTCCGGCATGGTCGAGTTTTCTCAGAAGTTTCCCGATCGTTATCACGATGTCGCCATCGCTGAGCAGCATGCCGTCACCGTCGCGGCGGGTATGGCGTGCGAGGGCCTTCGACCGGTGGTCGCGATCTATTCCACGTTTCTGCAGCGTGGCTACGACCAACTGGTCCACGATGTGGCGCTTCAGAATCTTCCCGTGTTGTTCGCGATTGATCGGGCCGGCCTGGTGGGCGCTGACGGAGCAACCCATGCGGGTGTCTTCGACATCGCCTTTATGCGCTGCCTGCCCAACATGGTGATCATGGCGCCTAAAGATGAGCCGGAGTGTCGCGCCATGCTCAGCACCGGACTCACGCTGTCAGGGCCTTCGGCCGTTCGCTATCCCAGGGGAGCGGGTATGGGCGTCGAGCCCGGGCACGCGCTCGAGCCCTTGGAGGTTGGTAAGGCCGAGCCGCTGCGAGAGGGCGGGGCGGGGCCACATGGCCTGCGGGTCTGTCTCCTTGCATTTGGCAGCATGGTGGCACCTGCGCTCAGGGCAGCCGAGGATTTGAATGCTGCGGTCATCAACATGCGTTTCATTAAGCCGCTGGATCTCGAGTGCTTGGCTCATTGCGCAGAGCACTTCGACCTCTTGGTCACCGTCGAAGAGCATGCATTGGCTGGGGGGGCCGGCTCCGCGGTCATCGAGGCGCTCGCGGGGATGACCCAGTGCGCCCAGTTGCCCTCGGTTCTTGCCCTTGGTCTTCCAGATGTTTTCATTGACCATGGTGATCATGCGGCGCTGCTCTCTCGCGAAGGGCTGGATGCCCCTGGGATCGTGGCCAGCGTTCGGGCGCGTGCTGCCCAGCTACACACCCATCGGGAGTTTGGGGGCAATGGAGCTCAGCCCTCGCTTACACTGGCTCAATGAATCGTCCCACTGAATCCAGCCTGCTGACAGATGCAGGACAGGCCCCCACGTCCATGCCCGATGTCCAGGGGCATCGGGACCTCCGTAATCTTCCCATCGATCGTGTCGGTGTTCGCCGCCTCCGTCATCCCGTGCTGCTTCGGGCGGGTCAAGGCAAGAAGCCCATTCCCTCGGTCGCCACGTTTAGTCTTGCAGTGGCCTTGCCTGCGGACCAGAAGGGAACCCATATGTCGCGATTCGTGGCCCTTCTGGAGACCATGAGCCGCGATGGCATTGAACTCAGCGCGGATACTGCACAGTCTCTCGCCAGAGACATGCTAAAGCTGCTTGAGGCCCAGGAGGGAACCCTTCAGCTTGAGGCCCCATACTTCATCGAGAAGGCTGCGCCGGTCAGTGGTGTGAAGAGTCTGATGGACTACACCGTCGGATTCGAGGCCACCGCAGGCGGAGATTCACCCGATACAGTCTTGATGGTGAGAGTGCCGGTCAAGAGCCTATGCCCCTGTTCGAAAGAGATCTCCGATTACGGTGCTCACAATCAACGCTCTGAGGTAACAGTGCGGGTCCGACTGGGGCCTCAACCCGCCAAGCTCTGCGTGGCAAGTCTGATTCGGACGGTAGAGGCTCAGGCGTCGTGCGAACTCTGGGGTCTGCTCAAACGACCGGATGAGAAATATGTCACCGAACGCGCTTACGACAACGCCAAGTTCGTGGAAGACCTCGTGCGCGATGTCGCGATTTCAGTCAGGGCGCTTCCCGGAGTCATCGGCTTTGAGGTGGAGGCCGAGAACTTTGAGAGCATCCACAACCACTCCGCCTGGGCACGGATCGCTGTCTAGTCAGTCCCTGAAATTCCCATAGGCAAGGGGGAGGTCGTCGACCTCCTTTTTCAACAGGGCAATCACCCCTTGGAGGTCGTCTCGCTTGGCCCCGGTCACGCGCACGGCATCGCCTTGGATGGATGCCTGAACCTTCATTTTGCTGTCCTTGATGATGCGAACAATGCGTTTGGCGTCGTCACCTGCGATGCCATGGCGAATGGTGAGGACCTGTTTGAGCTTGTCGCCGCCGATCTTCTGAATGTCGCCATGATCGAGAAAGCGGACATCGACGCCTCGTTTTGCACACTTCCCGATGAGCACCTCGCGGACCTGACCTAACTGAAACTCACTGTCAGCCAGGCAGGTGAGCTCGCGCTCCTTGAGTTGAACTTCAGCGCTGGACCCCTTGAAGTCGAACCGATTGCCAATCTCTTTGCTGGCCTGGTCAACCGCGTTGCGCACTTCGGTCATGTCTGCTTCGAGGGTTGCATCAAATGAGGGCATGGGAGTCTCCTGGAGCTCAGCTGTGAAGGATTTTTTCAAAGAATATCGCGCGCCCGAGCTCGGGCGCCAATTGATAGGCGCGAAACCCCGCTCGTTCATAGGCAGAAACGGCGCTGGTGTGATGTTCGAGCACCTCGAGCGTGAGCTTACAGAAGCCCTCCGATCGGGCCCATGCCTCCGCAGACACAAGTAGCTGCGAGCCGATGCCCTGGCGCTCAAGACCCGGTCTCACACAGAGGTCGTGAACATTCATCAAGCGCTGTGCTCGGAAGGTGGAGAGCCCAATAAATGCATTGAGTAAGCCCACGGGAAGGTCTCCTCGGCGAGCGATCCAGCCTCGATAATGGGGCATACCCCTCAAGACCGTGGGCAGCGAATGCTTGACCTCCGCGCTGAGGCCCTCACCTTTTCCAGTCGGGCCCCGCGCGTAGAGATCGAGGAGGTCTACAAGCGCCTCCGTATCGCAGGCATGGCCCAGATCGATGGCTTGGATACGGAGCGTCACGCGTCTTCGTGCGTCTGCCCGAGCAGGAGATACTCCATGAGGGCCTTTTGTATATGGAGGCGATTCTCTGCTTCATCCCAGACCACCGACTGAGGCCCATCAATCACCTCTGAGGTGACTTCCTCCCCTCGGTGTGCAGGTAGGCAGTGCATGAAGAGCGCGTCTGGCTTCGCGTGAGACATCATCTCGGCATCGACACACCAGTGCTCGAACGCCTTCTTACGGGCCTCGTTTTCGGCTTCAAAACCCATGCTCGTCCAGACATCGGTGGTCACGAGATCGGCCCCCCGAGTGGCTTCCATGGGGTCTGCAAACTGCTCGAAGTGCCCGTTGCGATGCAGCCCCGCACGCTCCGGCTCTACTTCATAGCCTGGGGGGGTGGAGACGTGTACCTTGAAATTCAGGATCTCAGCGGCCTGTAACCAGGTGTTGCACACGTTGTTAGAGTCTCCAATCCAGGCCACTGTTTTGCCCTCGATGCTTCCGCGATGCTCGATGAAGGTGAGGATGTCAGCCAGGATCTGGCAGGGGTGGTACTCATTGGTCAGCCCATTGATGACCGGCACTCGCGAGTAGGCCGCAAAGCGCTCGATAATGGCCTGCTCGTAGGTTCTGATCATGACCAGGTCGCACATGCGGGAAATCACCTGCGCTGCGTCCTCAACAGGCTCGCCGCGACCCAACTGGGTGTCTCGCGTATTCAGATAAATGGCCGCTCCCCCCAGTTGATGCATCCCTGCTTCGAAGGAGAGGCGGGTCCGGGTAGAGGCCTTCTCAAACACCATGACCAGCGTTCGATCTTGCAGCGGCATATGCCGCACGTAACGCTTGAAACGGTCCTTGATGAGACGCGCACGGTCAAAGAGATAAAGCAGCGTGTCGCGATCTAAGTCGTTGAACTGAAGGAAATGTTGTATCCCGTGGGGGACTGCGGAAGAGGCATTCATGATGTTGGTCGCGCAACCGTTCAGGCGGCCTGCGCGCTTTCAGAGCGATGTCGCTCGATAGACGTGTGAATGAGGGGGATGAGCCGCTCCAGGCAGGTCTGCACCTCTTCACTCGAGAAGGTGAGGGGTGGTAGGAGTCGGACCACTTGTTCGGCGGTGACATTGAATAGCAGACCGGCCTGTAGTCCCTCCGTGGGCAGAGATCCGCAGGCATGCGCCAGTTCCACCCCAATCATGAGCCCAGCCCCTCGGACCTCGATCACGCCCGAAGACTCGGCGAATGTGGTCCGGAGTTCTTGCATCAGTCTCTCTCCTTGAGACTTTGCGTTCTCCATGAGTCCGTCCGATTCGATGACCTCGATGGTGGTCAGCGCGGCGCGCATGGCCAGAGGATTTCCCCCAAACGTGGTTCCGTGATTGCCTGGTTGGAAGAGATCGGCCGCGAGACCATGAGCCAATACAGCGCCAATTGGAACCCCTGAGCCGAGGCCCTTCGCCAAGGGCATGACATCCGGTACGACCTCTGCCCATTGGTGGGCAAACCATTTCCCAGTTCTTCCGATTCCGCACTGGACCTCATCCAGCATGAGCAGAATGTGCCGCTCGGTACAGAGGTCTCTGAGCGCCTTCAAGAACTCGATGCGGGCAGGCTGAATGCCCCCTTCCCCTTGAATGGTCTCAATGAAGATGGCGCTGATGTGAGGGTGCTGGTCGAGCGCCTCCTGCACGGCCTTCAGGTCATTCATGGGGGCGCGCACAAAGCCTTCGACCAGGGGTTCAAAACCAATCTGAACTTTCTTGTTGCCAGTGGCCGAGAGCGTGGCAAGAGAACGGCCATGAAAGGCCTTCTCGAATACAAGCACTTCGGGTCGTTCAAACCCAAGTCGATGCCCATGCTTACGAGCGAGCTTGATGGCAGCCTCATTCGCCTCCAGGCCCGAGTTGCAGAAGAACGCATTGGTCATGCCCGAACGTTGGGTCAAGGCCTCGGCGAGTTCTTCTTGGAGCGGCGCTTGGTAGAGGTTCGACGCGTGGATCAGCGTGGCGACCTGCTTCTGCAGTGCCTCGACGAGACGCGGGTGCGCATGGCCGAGCGTGTTGACCGCGATGCCCGAGAGCGCATCCAGATACTGACGCCCTTCATGGTCCCAAACCCACGAGCCGGAGCCTCGCACCAACGCGACGGGGAGTCGAGAATAAGTCGGCATGACGGCAGAGGCTGTTGTTTTCATGGATGACCAAATGAAGACAGAGGGAAGGGATGCGAGCCGTTAGAATACCGCTTTCTTCTGAAAGCATTCATGTCGCAGGACGCCCCAACAACAACCGATCTGGCCGGCAAGTTCATCATTCGTGGACTGACCGTGTCGGGCAAGACTTTTCGCCCAAGCGACTGGGCAGAGCGGTTGGCGGGAGTCTTGGCGCCGTATCGTCCGGGTTACCGTGCCTCGGGCAGCCCTCTCATGGTGCATGGCTTTTCCCCCTACGCGCAGCCCGTGGTGCGCGAGGGTGTCAAGTGCGTCATCGTGGATTCCGCCATGCGCGCACTGGAGCCCATGGCCTGGGAGTTTGTCTGTGGCTTCGCTCGTGACAACCAGCTGGTAATGGAGCCTTACGCCGAGTAAGGCACGCTGCTTTAGCGGAGCGCGTCCATGACCCGTTGCGTGATGGCCTCCACCGCACCGACGCCAGAGATGGTGACCACTCTGGGCGCGGAGGCATCGCCCGAGGCTTGCCAGTCGCTGTAGAACTTCACCAGGGGCTTGGTCTGGGCGTGGTAGATGTCTAAGCGCTTGCGGACCGTTTCCTCTCGATCGTCGTCTCGCTGGATGAGGGCCTCCCCTGTGAGGTCGTCTAAGCCCTCTTGTTTGGGGGGATTGAAGCGAACATGATAGGTCCGGCCACTGGCCACGTGGACTCGTCTTCCGCTCATCCGGTCAATGATGTCTTGGTCGGGGACTTGAATCTCAAGCACGACACTGATGGTGACTCGAGCCTGCTTCATGGCCTCTGCTTGCGGGATGGTGCGCGGAAATCCATCAAAGAGATAACCAGATTGGCAGTCGGGCTCGGTGAGTCGCTCCTTGACGAGATTGATGATGATCTCATCGCTGACCAGACCGCCCGAATCCATCACCTTCTTGGCCTCAACGCCAAGTGGCGTTCCCGCTCGCACGGCAGCACGCAGCATGTCGCCTGTTGAGATTTGGGGAATGCCAAATTTTTCTTTAATGAAAGTGGCTTGGGTTCCCTTTCCAGCGCCAGGCGGGCCGAGCAGAATCATGCGCATGCTGAAGTCTCCGTTGTCATGGTTTTGCCGCAATTATAGGGCGAGGTCGGTCCAGGCGGCGCGAACCCTTGCGAGGTCTTCCGGCGTGTCCACTCCTGCGGGTGGCGGTGTCTGCAGCACGATGGCGCAGATGGCATGACCGTGTTCGAGCCAACGCAGCTGCTCGAGTTGTTCGCATTGCTCCAGCGCACTGGGACCCCAATGCACAAAGGGCTCAAGCAGACCGGCTCGGAAGCCATACAGACCGAGGTGTCGATAGGCGGAAGGCTGCTCTGGCAATGGCCCTGGCTGCGTGAGTTCGGGTGTTCGAAAGTAGGGCACGGGCGCTCGAGAAAAGTAGAGGGCCCGGCCTCCATCACCCACAATGGCCTTGACTGCATTGGGATTCAGGAATTCTTCTCGCGAGTGAATGGGGGTGACCGCCGTAGCCACTGAGGCCCAGGTTCGCGTCGAGAGCGCCAGGGCAATCTGACCAAGTGTCTCGGGCGGCATGAGCGGCTCATCCCCTTGAAGGTTCACCACGATCTGATCGTCGCTGGCCTGGAGCTGTCTGCAGGCCTCCGCGAGTCGATCCGTCCCGCTCTGATGCAGCGGGGAGGTCATGACCGCATCGAAGCCAGCCTCTTGAACGACCGTGGCAATCTCGGCGTCATCGGTTGCGATCGCAATGCGACTGGCCCCAGCGAGGGCTGCACGCTCTGCGACTCGAACAATCATGGGCCGACCAGCGAGGTCTGCCAGGGGTTTGTCTGGCAGCCTAGACGAGGATCTTCGGGCGGGAATGAGGACCCAGAAGTCTGGTGAGGGAGAGCAGCTCAACGATCTTCGGCGATGGGGGCGATGGTGATTTCGGGAAGGTGGAGCGCCTCCTGGACGAGAAGGTGCGGAATGCCGTCCACGATGGGGTAGCCCAGCCGTTCTGTAGAGCAGATCAACATGGCGCCTCCAGGCGCCAGCGCGAGCGTGCCGTGGCACTGAGGGCATGCGAGGATGTCACGCACTTTGGAGTCCATCTCTGCATTGTAGTCGCGCGATGAGGTGCTGGGTCCATTCGGGCGGAAGACTGTGGTCGAGCTGCAGCGCCCAGAGCCGAGCCCAAGGGAAATCCGCTCGCGTGGAGTGGCTGGATTGAAACTTTCCAAAGTCTTTCTCGGTGGTCAGGATGAAATCTGGCCAGTCTTGCGAGCCTCTGATGCGTTCGAGCGTGCCCCACGGATTGAACGCATGATCGTCCAGAGCGATGCATTGGGTGAGAGGCAGGCCCTGAGCCCGAAGGTCATCAAAGAAGCGATGAGGCTCTGCAATACCGGCAACCGCCCACACGGTGGGGGAAGGGTGGCCTTGAATCTGCGCACGCAGACTGCTCAGGGATTGGTGCTCTTGAAGCCCAACCCATTGGGATGGCCGCATGGAGAGTCCCGCCACTGGGGGGCGGGGGTGAAGGCTACTGAGCAGCACAGACAGGCTTTCTGCATTCGGTGTGCCCTTGATGAGCACCAGGTCTGGCTGTGCGAAGTGCAGGGGAGGCCATGCGAACCGATTCGGCCCAGCAGGCAGGCAGAGCCCATTCCCGAGCAGCCGGTCATCGAGCAACAGCACGCGAATCTGAGGCCTGAGCGAGGTCTGAGAGAGGCCATCATCCAAGACCACGACCTCGAGGTCTGGGCAATGCGACAACAGGGCCTGGCCCGCTTGATGTCGATCGGGGTGAATGGCCACGGGTACGCCGGCGCGGTGATGGATGAGCCAGGGCTCGTCACCGATCCAGTCAGGGTTTGCCGATGCATCTGGCAGGAGCACCCGGGGTTGATCGCTGGACTTGAGCTCTGGCTTAAGGCCGTACCCTCGACTGATCAGCCCGGCTCTCAATCCCTTGGCTTGGAGGGCCTGTAAGAGGCCGAGACAGGCTGGGGTCTTTCCTGCGCCACCCAGCAGGACATTTCCGACGGCGATCACCGGAATGCGGAGTTGAGGGGCGTCTTGCTGTTTCCTCTGTCTTCGACGTGCGTTGGCCGCAACAAGCTGACCGAATGGTCCCAGCAGGAGCCGACCCAGTTGCATGCCTTGGTTTGCCTCCCCGGCGGTCGGGAACCAGTTTTTCCACAGCCAAGCAGCGAGCGCTCCGCGCCGTTGGGGGGGTGTGGATAAGTCTGTGGACATGAAGGATTTCGCGCGGGTACGGATGAGGACGGGTGAGGGTTTCACTATTATGAGGGTGTGGGCCTCGACCGTGGCCGGGGTGAAACTGGAAACGTGCCCTTTGATTTATTCATTTTTTTTCAATTACTTGGAAATATTTACTAGGGTTTTCATGGTTTTTCCCTTCGCCAAGCCAGGCGGTTCAGTGTTTGACGCCCTGGCGTTAAGTCCCCGAGCGGGTTGTGGAGAAGTCGCGTGATGCAGCCAGCTGAAGACCTGCCCCTGATCTCCGTGTCTGAGCTCAATCGCCGTGTGACTGGCCTGCTGGAGCGACAATTCCCGCTCGTGCGGCTACAGGCCGAGATCTCACAGGTGACCCAAGCCAGCAGTGGACATTGGTACCTCACGCTGAAGGACGCGGGCGCGAGTGTGCGGGGGGTGCTCTTTCGACGTGAGGCTGCGGGGTTGACCGTGGCTCCGCGTGAGGGCCTCCAGGTCGAGGTGCGTGCGCAGCCCTCTCTCTATGAGCCAAGGGGCGACTTTCAGCTCCGGCTGCTCTCTTTGAAGCCAGCCGGTCAGGGCGATCTCTATGCCCTCTTTCTTCGCCTGCGCGCCCGCCTGATGGAGGAGGGGTTGTTTGCCGAGTCTCGCAAGCGACCCCTGCCGGTGTCTATTCGCCGCGTTGGTGTGTTGACCTCGATGAGCGGCGCTGCGCTTCGGGATTTTCTCGTGACCATCGGGGCCCGTGCCCCGATGATCCAGGTGTTGGTCTTTCCCAGTCTGGTTCAGGGCGCCGAGGCCCCTGCTGCACTCTTGGCGGCACTCGAAAGGGTGAGGCATGCGAGCCTTGATGTATTGGCCGTGATTCGGGGAGGGGGCAGCCTCGAGGACCTCTGGGCCTTTAACGATGAGGCGTTTGTGCGCGCCCTTGCGGACTGCGAGGTACCCGTTGTCTCGGGCGTGGGACATGAGACCGACATCACGCTGACCGACTTGGTATCGGATCACCGAGCGGCCACCCCCACGGCTGCCGCAGAGCGGATTGCGGCCCAGGTGACGCAAGAGCGTGACCACCTGATAGACGTTTTCGAGCGTCTTCGCACCCGTGTTCAAAGGGTTTTAGACCATGGCTGGCAGCGTGTGGATCGTGCGCGGGGCGCCCTGCGCAGTCCCCGGCATGAGCTCCGCGCTCAGTCTGAGCGACTCGCGAGCGCGCAGGAGCGGTTGCTGAGTCTCCAGGCACGGGGATTCGTCGCATGGGAGGCTCGGCTCGCAGGTGCGGGTCGGGCCTTGGCGGCACTGAGTCCACTGGGCGTGCTGTCGCGGGGCTACCTCTTGGCGATGGACGGGCAGGGGGCCCCGGTGACCTCAGTGGAACAGATGCGAGTGAATGCGACTCTCGAGCTCTGGGCCCAGGATGGTCGGGCCCAGGTGCAGGTGAAATCCCTAGAACGGGCCCAGGGCAATGACCCTGAAAGCTCGTCATAATTTCCAGTCATCCTCCCCATTTAACCTCGCTAGGAGTCCTAAGCAATGGAACACTCGCTTCCCGCGCTGCCGTACGCCATGGATGCGCTCTCGCCCCACATTTCAAAAGAGACGCTTGAATTCCACTACGGAAAACATCACCAGACGTATGTCACGAACCTCAACAATCTGATCAAGGGCACTGAGTTTGAGAGCGCCTCGCTCGAGGACATCGTCAGACGTTCCTCGGGTGGCGTGTTCAATAACGCCGCTCAGGTCTGGAATCACACCTTCTATTGGCACTCGCTCAGCCCCAACGGTGGCGGTGAGCCCAAGGGTGCCCTGGCAGCAGCCATTGAGGCCAAGTGGGGTAGCTACGCGGCGTTCAAAGAAGCCTTCACCAAGAGCGCCGTGGGCAACTTCGGGTCAGGATGGACATGGCTGGTGAAGAAGTCCGATGGCAGCCTAGACATCGTGAACACCAGCAATGCGGCAACGCCACTGACCACAGATGATCATGCTTTGCTCACTTGCGATGTCTGGGAGCATGCCTACTACGTGGATTACCGAAACCGTCGTCCCGACTACCTCGGCGCGTTCTGGGCCTTGGCGAACTGGGACCACGCTGCCGCTCAGTTCAGCGCTTAAGGCTGACCCGGTCTTTCGCTCCAATCCCTCGGTTCTGGAACCAGCCCTGGGTCATCTCCAGGGCGAACCGAGCATCGGTCTGCGCGCAATGGACGGTGTCTGAGCGGGGCTGCATGTCTGCAAGGTTGATCACCTCACCAGAGTCGTTGAGAAACGCGACGGTGAGGGGCAGAGGGGTGTTGCGCATCCACATGCAGATGCGCTCTGGCGCATCGAAAATGAACAGCATCCCGGAATCGGGTTCAAGCGACGTTCTGCCCATGAGCCCCTTGGCCCGCGCCTCGGGTGTTCTTGCCACTTCCACCTGAATTCGAAAGCCCTTCACCTCAAGTGTGCTTGGCGATTGGGCCTGTGCCAACGCCAGTTGCCCGGGCGCGGCCTGCGAGCTTGAGATGCAAATGACGAGTCCGAAGGACAGTAAGACAGCTTTGAGTGGCATGAGGAGGTCCATAGAACCGGATTGTGCCGAAAAAAAAAGCGGGCCATGGGGCCCGCTTTTTTCCCAAACCGGAGGCAAGCCCCCGAAGGGTTTACTTCTTAGCGTCAGCTTTCTTCTCGTCCTTCTTAGCTTCAGCTTTTTTCTCAGCTTTCTTCTCAGCCTTCTTCTCTTCTTTCTTGGCGGGAGCGGCAGCAGGAGCAGCAGCAGGCGCGGCAGCAGGAGCAGCAGCAGGAGCAGCGGCGGGCTTGTCAGCAGCGACAGCAACGGTAGCAAAAAGGCCGGTGGCCAGAGCAGCGATCAACGTTTTCATGATTTCCCTTTGATTTTGGAGACGCGGCCTCTTTTGGCCGCAGCGAGACTATAGAAGCAAAGCTTTTCGATTTGGGCGGTGCGTTTGCGTGAATTATATTTTCTTGAATTCATCGGCCGATGACGGTCCGCGCTAAGATGACTGACTCACATTTTTCTCAATAGGAGACGCTCGATGTCCAGCAAGATCGTGGTGCCTGCCACCGGTGAAAAGATCACCGTCAACGCAGACTTCTCCCTGAATGTTCCCAACAATCCCATCATCCCTTACATCGAAGGGGACGGAACAGGAGTGGACATTTCACCCGTCATGATCAAAGTGGTGGATGCCGCGGTTCAGAAAGCCTATGGAGGCGCTCGAAAGATCTCCTGGATGGAGATCTTCTGTGGAGAGAAGTCCACCCGTGTGTACGGTCCCGATGTCTGGTTGCCAGACGAGACCCTTCAAGTCTTGAAAGACTACGTGGTCTCCATCAAGGGCCCGCTCACGACACCCGTGGGAGGGGGGATCCGCTCTCTGAACGTCGCACTGCGACAGCAGCTGGATTTATACGTCTGCCTGCGCCCGGTGCGTTACTTTGCGGGCGTCCCCAGCCCTCTGAAAGAGCCCGAGAAGACCGATATGGTGATCTTCCGAGAGAATTCGGAAGACATCTATGCCGGTATCGAGTATCAGGCAGAGTCCGACCAGGCCAAAAAGCTGATCAAGCTCCTGATCGAGGAATTTGGCGTCAAGAAGATTCGGTTCCCAGAAACCTCAGGTATTGGCATCAAACCGGTCTCCCGTGAGGGAACCGAGCGACTGGTTCGCAAAGCCATTCAGTACGCCATTGACAACGACAAGCCCAGCGTGACCATTGTTCACAAGGGCAACATCATGAAGTTCACCGAGGGTGGTTTCCGTGATTGGGCGTATGCACTGGCACAGAACGAGTTTGGTGCCCAATTGATCGACGGTGGCCCGTGGTGCAGTTTCAAGAATCCGAAGACGGGTCGGGACATCATCGTCAAAGACTCCATCGCGGATGCTTTCCTTCAGCAGATTCTGTTGCGCCCGGCCGAATACAGCGTGATCGCAACGCTCAACTTGAACGGAGACTATGTCTCCGATGCCTTGGCAGCGCAGGTGGGCGGAATTGGCATCGCCCCAGGTGCGAATCTCTCCGACAGCGTGGCCATGTTTGAGGCGACACATGGCACGGCGCCAAAGTATGCGGGCAAGGATTACGTGAACCCTGGCTCATTGATTCTGTCTGCCGAGATGATGCTGCGACACATGGGTTGGGTGGAAGCGGCAGATCTCATCATCTCTTCCATGGAGAAGGCCATCACCACGAAACGAGTCACTTACGACTTCGCTCGCCTGATGGATGGTGCTACACAGGTCTCTTGTTCCGGCTTCGGCGAAGTGATGATTGAGCAGATGTGAGCCTAGGCGCTAGACGCTAATGGCGGCCCCGATGTCAGGGGCCATAAAAAAAGCCCCAGCATGCTGGGGCTTTTTTTTCGAAACCTTTGGCTTTAGGCCATGGGCACGATGTTGGATGCTTGCTTGCCTTTGGGGCCTTGAATGATGTCGAACTGCACCTTCTGGCCTTCTTTCAACGAGCGAAACCCGTTGGTTTGAATAGCCGAGAAGTGTGCGAAGACATCTTCGCCACCTTCATCGGGAGTGATGAAGCCAAAACCTTTAGCATCGTTGAACCACTTGACAGTACCTGTAGACATTCCTGCGTTCCTACCTATAGAGAAAAAAACAACAAACCGCACGTCAAGTGGACAACCCAACAAGGCATGCGCCTGAACAGCAATCCCTAATATATGGACTGTCAAGGGGTTTGTCCAACAGAACCGCTTATTTTTGGTGTTTCCACCTAAAATAGGGTCATGAATCCACTCCATTTGCCACGTCTGGGCATCGAAGACCCTGCCGACGGCGGCACGCCAGTCGCAGAGAAGGCGCCAAAAGTCCTTGCGCCCCCCCCCAAATACACGGTGTGGCTTTTAAACGACGATTTCACCCCGATGGAATTTGTGGTCATTGTGCTGGAAAAATTCTTCTCGATGACTCGCGAGAAGGCCACCCAAGTCATGCTGAAGGTGCATCGAGAAGGACGTGGGGTTTGCGGGGTCTACCCAAAAGAGGTCGCAGAGACTAAGGTCGAGCAGGTGAACGGATTTTCTCGAATGCATCAACACCCCTTGCAGTGCGTAATGGAGGAAGCATGATTTCCCAAGAACTCGAAGTGACCTTGCACATGGCCTTTGTGGAAGCCCGTCAGCAGCGACACGAGTTCATTACCGTTGAGCATCTGCTTCTTGCCCTGCTCGACAACCCGTCTGCGGCCGACATTCTGAAGGCCTGTGCAGCGGACATGGACGCACTGCGTAAGGCGCTCGCCAATCACATCAATGAGAACACGCCTGTCGTGGCCGGAAACGACGAGGTTGACACGCAACCCACGCTCGGCTTTCAGCGGGTCATTCAGCGCGCGATCATGCATGTTCAGTCCACCTCGAACGGCAAGAAAGAGGTCACTGGCGCGAACGTGCTGGTCGCCATCTTTGGAGAGAAGGATTCCCACGCGGTCTACTTCCTGCACCAACAGAACATCACCCGTCTCGACGTGGTGAACTTCATTGCACACGGCATCACCAAGTCTGGCCCTCCTCAGGTGGGTGCCGAGGAGTCGTCTACGGAGACGACGGAGGCCACGTCCGCCCAGCAGCCTACACAGCCTACCCCTCTCGATCTGTATACCCAGAACCTCAACAAGCTCTCTAAGGATGGGCGCATCGACCCATTGATCGGAAGAGAGTCAGAGGTGGAGCGTGTCATCCAAGTGCTTTGCCGTCGTCGCAAGAACAACCCGCTGCTCGTGGGTGAGGCAGGTGTGGGAAAAACCGCGATTGCAGAGGGTTTGGCCTATCGCATCACCGAAGGACAAATCCCCGAGATTCTTGAGAAGGCCACCGTCTACGCGCTCGACATGGGCGCACTCTTGGCTGGAACCAAGTATCGCGGTGATTTTGAGCAGCGCCTCAAGGCCGTGTTGAAGCAGCTCCAAGCAGATCCTCATGCGGTGCTGTTCATTGATGAGATCCACACCCTCATTGGCGCTGGTTCTGCTTCCGGTGGAACCCTCGATGCCAGCAATCTGCTCAAGCCTGCGCTCTCTTCGGGTCAACTCCGCTGTATTGGCGCGACCACTTACACGGAGTTTCGAGGCATTTTCGAAAAGGACCATGCGCTCTCTCGTCGCTTCCAGAAGATCGATGTCAATGAGCCCACGGTCGATCAGACCATCCAGATTCTGAAGGGCCTGAAGTCTCGCTTCGAGGAACACCATGGAGTTCGCTATCAGGCCGGAGCCCTCACGGCCGCCGCCGAATTGTCCGCGAAGTACATCAATGATCGACATCTTCCGGACAAGGCCATCGATGTGATCGATGAGGCTGGTGCAGCCCAGCGAATTCTTCCGAAGAGTAAACAGAAGCGCACGATCGGCAAGGCTGAGATTGAGGAGATCGTCTCCAAGATCGCCCGTATCCCGCCTCAGACGGTCAACACCGATGACCGTCAGATCCTCGCTAAGCTCGATCGCAATCTCAAGAATGTGGTCTTCGGTCAGGACCCAGCCATCGAGGCACTGGCATCTGCAATCAAGATGGCACGGTCTGGCTTGGGCAAGCCGGAGAAGCCCATCGGCAGTTTCCTGTTCAGTGGCCCCACGGGCGTGGGAAAGACTGAGGTCGCCAAGCAGCTCGCCTTCCTACTGGGCATTGAGCTCATTCGCTTTGACATGTCTGAGTACATGGAGCGTCACGCCGTGTCCCGGCTGATTGGGGCGCCTCCCGGTTATGTGGGCTTTGACCAAGGGGGCCTCCTCACCGAGGCCGTGAACAAGAAGCCTCACGCGGTGTTGTTGCTCGACGAGATCGAGAAGGCTCATCCGGAGATCTTCAACATCTTGCTGCAGGTCATGGACCACGGCACCCTCACCGACAACAACGGGCGTAAGGCAGATTTCCGCAATGTGATCATCGTCATGACCACCAATGCGGGCGCTGAGACACTGAACAAGCGATCGATTGGGTTTTCGAATTCGCGTCAGGCGGGCGACGAGATGGAAGACATCAAGCGCATGTTCACCCCCGAGTTCCGCAACCGTCTAGACGCCATCGTCTCATTCAAGGCACTGGACGAGGCCATCATCCTGCGTGTGGTGGACAAGTTCCTTATCGAGCTCGAGTCTCAGCTTCAGGAGAAGAAGGTCGAGGCCTCCTTCAGCGACGGGCTTCGAAAGTACCTTGCTAAGCAGGGCTTTGATCCCGCCATGGGCGCGCGCCCCATGCAGCGCATCATCCAGGACAAGCTGCGTCGGGCCCTTGCGGATGAACTGCTCTTTGGTCGTCTGTCCGGAGGCGGTCGTGTGGATGTCGATCTCGAGTCAGATCAAGAGACCGTCGTGCTGCGTTTTCCAGAGGACGGCAATGCGCCTCCGGCAAAAGGCCGATCTAAAGGGCGCGATGCGGACGAGGTGCCCGAGCCCGAGACCGTCGATTGACCTGCTGTTGATGGAGTTGCTGGCGCAGTGCAGCACGTTCTCTGCTTGCCACATTGACGCAAGTCAATACACTACAGATACGCATAAAAACATATCAGAGGAGATCTCATGCGCGTGAAGATTCTATTGGCGACAGCCACATTGGCGTTCGGCCTCACAGGTGGTGCTCAAGCCTCCGGTCTGGCAAAGGCGCAATACCTTGCTGCAACCTGCGCGAACTGTCACGGTACGAACGGCCAAGCTCAGGGTTCGGCCGTGAGTCTCGCAGGATACGACGCGGCCAAGTTCGTGGACACCATGAAGGCGTTCGCTGCGGGTCAGCGTGAAGCCACCGTCATGCACCAGTTGGCCAAGGGCTATACCGACGATCAACTCAAAGCCATGGCCGGTTTCTTCGCCAGCCAAAAAGCACAATAACGAGACGCCCTGAGGAGAGCATTCATGATGAAAAATACATTTGAGACACGCCGTGGCGTGCTGAAGGCAGGGGCCGGCGCAGCGCTGGTGGGTGGAGCGGCAGGTCTGACGGGATGTGCCACCACCCCCGCACCCAAGACGAGTTCAACCAAGAGCCTCGGACGCGTTGTGGTCGTGGGCGGCGGCTTTGGTGGTGCAACCGCCGCGAAGTACGTGCAGATGTGGGGCGAAGGCGCCATCGAGGTCGTGCTGATCGAGCGCTCCAAAGACTTCTACTCATGCCCCATCTCGAACCTGGTGTTGGGTGGGTCCCAAAAAGTGGACTACATTCGCCGCGGCTATGATGGCCTGGGCAAACGTGGCGTCAAAGTCGTGATCGACGAAGTGACCGGGTTTGATCCCGTGAAGCAGACGGTGTCCTTGCGCAAGGGAGAGCCCATCCGCTACGACCGCCTGATCGTCTCACCAGGGACCGATTTTAATTTTGGTGCCGTCGCCGGGCTGAATGCAGAGGCTCAAAAGGTGGTCATGCACGCCTGGAAGGCAGGAGCTCAGACCCTCGCCCTGCGTGCGCAACTCGAAGCCATGCCCAACGGTGGCACCTTCGTCATGACTGTTCCCAAGGCTCCTTATCGTTGCCCCCCAGGCCCCTACGAGCGAGTCTGCCAAGTGGCAAATTATTTCAAACGGGAAAAGCCCAAGAGCAAGGTGGTTCTGCTGGATGCAAACCCCGACATCGTCTCCAAAAAAGGCTTGTTCATGAAGGCCTGGGCGGAGAACTACCAGGGCTTGGTGAGCTACAACCCGAACATGAACGTGACTGAGATCGACCTCAAGAGCAAGACGCTGGTCACCGAGGTGGGAGAGAAGATCAAGGGCGATGTCTTGAACGTGATCCCCCCTCAGAACGCGGGTGAGATTGCCAAGTCGATGGGCCTCGTGAATGTGAACAACCTCTGGTGCGGAATTGACTGGCTCACATTTGAGTCCACTGCGGTGCCCAAGGTTCACGTGCTCGGCGACTCCACCTTCTCGGCACCCGGGATGCCAAAGTCTGGCCACATGGCCAACCAGCACGGTAAAGCCTGCGCGGCAGCCATTGTTGAGATCATGAACGGTCGGCAGCCCATGCCTGTCACGCTGTCGAATACCTGCTACAGCTTCACGACAGAAAAAGACGTGGTGCATGTGGCGAGCGTTCACCAGTTCGATGCTGCCAAGAAGACCTACACGCCGGTCAAAGGGGCTGGAGGATTGTCGGCCAAGGCCAATGAGCTCGAGGGTGTCTACGCCTTCAACTGGGCGCAGAACATCTGGTCCGATATGCTGACCTGATCGTCAGACCTGCCTGCAGGTCGATTGGAACAAAAGGGCTGGTGCACACCAGCCCTTTTTTTATCGACCGCCGGTGCTTCCAAAGCCTCCTTCGCCCCGGCTGCTGGCCTCGAACGTGTCTACCCAGCGAAACCGAGCTTGTGCGATGGGCACAATGACGAGCTGAGCGATTCGGTCAAGAGGCTCGAAGGTATAGCTCTGTTGACCTCGGTTCCAGGCGGATACCATCAGCGGGCCTTGGTAGTCGGAGTCGATGAGGCCCACGAGGTTGCCCAGCACAATGCCGTGCTTATGACCCAGACCACTGCGAGGAAGAATGAGGCCTGCGTAGCCCGGGTCTTCAATGAAAATGGAGAGTCCGGTGGGAATGAGCTCGGTCATCCCAGGTGCGAGCGTGATGGGTTCAGCAATGGCTGCCCTGAGATCGAGCCCGGCAGAACCAGGCGTGGCATACGAGGGGGCTTCCTCTATGCGCGGGTCGAGACGACGGACTTGTATCTGCATGGAGCGCTCTCTGCTAAACGGGAAGGACGGAGGGAAGCCTGGGGGCCAGGTATTGAATGATTTGGGCGGCGAGCGCGGGCTTTCCAGCGCGCTCAAGTGACACCAAGCCCTCAGTCGAACATAGGACGAGCCTCGCCTCGGTCTGGCCGAGACTCTCCTGAACTGAGTTCCCAATCATCAAGTCGGCTCGTTTGCGAAGCCGCTTGGGCTCTAAGATTGATTCCAGTGAGAGCCCAGACTCAGTCTCGGCGGCAAAGCCGACGGTAAATGGCCGCTGCTCGGCGGATCGATGCCCCACGCTCGCGAGGATGTCTGGGTTTTCGACCCACTTCAGCATGCTGAGGTCGGCCCCCTCGCCCTTCTTGAGCTTCTGACCAGACTCGACCTCAGGTCGCCAGTCTGCCACGGCAGCCACACCGAAGAAGAGGTCTTGGGGTCCGCAGGACTCCAGGGCGACCTCCACGGCATCTGCCATCTCTCGGGCCGTGGTGACCTGAACTCGGTGAGCTCCCTCGGGACAGGGGAGATGCACCGGCCCGGACACCAGCCTGACCTCTGCGCCAGCTTGGACACAGGCCTGCGCCAAGGCATAGCCCATCTGACCGCTCGAGCGATTGGTGATGCCTCTGACGGGATCGATGGGCTCGAAGGTGGGGCCGGCTGTGAGCACCACTCTGCGGCCGCTCAGAAGCCCTCGCAGGGGCACGGTGGGCAACACGGGGCGTGCCGTGAATGCAGTCAATAATTGGGCGATGAGCGCATCCGGTTCAAGCAGTCGACCTGGGCCCACCTCTCCGCAGGCCTGCTCACCTTGGTCTGGGCCCCAGAGGGAGACACCCTGGGATTCAAGCGCTTTGGCTGTCGCTGTGACGGCCGGGTTCTCCCACATCTGTCGGTTCATGGCGGGTGCGACCCAGAGGGGAACCTCTCGAGCAATACAGAGGGTGGTGAGGAGGTCGGTGGCTTGCCCCTGGGCGAGTCTGGACATAAACGAGGCGCTCGCAGGAGCGACGAGGATGCCATCGGACTCTCGACTGAGATCGATATGTGGCATGCCATTACGCACGCTTGGGTCCCAAAGGTCTGAGAAGACGGGGCGACCGGAGAGGGCTTGAAAACTGGCTGCTCCCACAAAGCGCAACGCGCCCTCGGTCATGACGACTTGCACGCTACACCCCAGATCGCGAAGACGCCGGACCAGTTCACAGGACTTGTAGGCCGCAATGCCACCGGTGACACCCAGCACCAGATGACGACCTTCGAGCGGACGGGCACTCATGATCGAGATCCTCTCCGGACTCGCAAGAGCTCGTCAAGGACAAAGAGCGCAGCGCCAAGGGTAATGGCGGAGTCGGCCACATTGAAGGCAGGCCAATGCCACCCGGCGACGTGTAGGTCGATGAAGTCGATCACTGCGCCAATCATGAGACGGTCGATGAGGTTTCCCAAAGCACCACCCATGATGAGGCTGGCTGCGAGGCAGAACAGGGATTGCTGAGGGGACTTACGAATGAGCACCAGCAACACCGCAACGACCACCAGAGTGAGGCCAGTAAAAAACCAGCGCTGCCACCCCCCCGCATCCGCGAGAAAGCTAAACGCTGCGCCTGGGTTAAGCACAAAGACCAGGTTCAAGTAGCCGGTGACCGGAATCTCCGCTCCGAGCGAGAGGCTCGAGGTCACCATGAGCTTGGTGAGCTGATCGATCCCAAGAATGAGTGCAGCCAAGACCAGCCAACGCCTCCAGTCTGGGCCGCTTCGGCTAAGCCTTGGCACGAGGCTCTCCGCTTCCAAAGAGATTGCTCACGCAGCGGCCACAGAGGGTTGGGTGGTCTTGATTCTGTCCCACGTCCTCGCGCAGATGCCAGCAGCGCGCGCACTTCCATTCTGGCGGCAGGCTCTTCACTTCCACCTCCAGCTCAGCCTGCTCTCGGCCGAGATGGGCCTCGGACGTGATCATCACAAAGCGCAGCTCATCACCCAGGCTGGCGAGTGCCTCTCTCTGGGCCCCGGAGCAGTGCAGGGTGACTGAGGCTTGCAAGGAAGACCCGATTGCGCCGGCCTCTCGAGATTTCTCCAGGGACTTGAGCACCTCGGCTCGGCTGTTGCGGATCAGCTCCCAGCGGGTGAGCAGAGACGTCGGCTGATGGGGGGGCGTTAGCGGCAAGAGCGTCTCGCAGAAGACGGAGCCCCCGCTGGGTTTCAGAGTGGACCAGCCCTCATGCGCCGTAAACGACAGAATCGGGGCGATGAGACGCAGAAGGCTCTCGGTCATCTCGTAGAGCGTAGATTGGGCACTGCGCCGCGCTGCGCTCTCAGGCGCGGTGGTGTAAAGGCGATCTTTCAGGATGTCGAGGTAGAAGGCCCCAAGGTCTTCTGAGCAATAGGCTGTCAGACGCGCGACCGCTGGATGAAAGCTGTATTCGTTGTAAAGGGCGTTGACTTGGTTCTGAACCTCCTGAGTCAGCTGCAGCGCCATCTGATCAATCTCGAGCCGCTGTTCGGCGGGAATGCGGTGAGCCGAGGGATCAAAGTCGGACAGGTTGCCCAGCAGGAAGGTCAGCGTGTTTCGAATCCGCCGATAGGCCTCGACCACGCGCTTGAGAATGGTGTCCGATAGGGAGAGTTCACCAGCGTAGTCGGTGGAGGCGACCCAGAGGCGAAGGATGTCTGCCCCGTACGCCTTGATGACCTCCTGAGGAACCATGACATTGCCGAGGCTTTTAGACATCTTTCGGCCCTGGCCGTCGACAACAAAGCCGTGGGTCAGCAGGGCCTTGTAGGGCGGCCGACCATTGAGCATGCAGCTGGTGAGCAGCGAGGAATGGAACCAGCCGCGATGCTGATCACTGCCCTCCAAGTAGAGGTCTGCAGGGAATGCAGACTCCTCCGCATGTGAGCCCTGCAGGACGGTTCGGTGGGTCGTGCCCGAGTCAAACCAGACATCGAGCGTGTCTCGATTTTTCTCGTAATGGGATGCTTCCTCCGGCGGCAGGAGGTCTTCTACGGACAACGACTGCCACGCTTCAATCCCGCCCTGTTCGACAGCCTTGGCCACCTGCTCGAGAAGCTCGGGCGTTCGTGGGTGTAGGCCACCGGTCTCATTGTGGACCAAGAAGGCCATCGGGACTCCCCATTGGCGCTGCCGAGAAAGCGTCCAGTCGGGCCGATTGGCGATCATGGCGGAGAGGCGAGCCTTTCCCCAGGCCGGATAAAAGGCTGTCGCCTCAATGCCCTCCAAGGCCATCGCCCTGAGGCTGGCCCCGCCCTCAGAGGGGATGACGTCCATCCCAGCGAACCATTGGCTGGTGGCACGATAGATGATGGGCGTCTTATGGCGCCAGCAATGCATGGTGCTGTGCGCGTATCCCTGTTGACGCAGCAGACAGCCCTCTGCAGATAACGCGGAGGTGATGGCCGCGTTGGCTTTGAAAATAAACTGTCCGCCAAAGAGAGGCAGGCTACTCACATAGTGCCCGTCACCCATCACGGGAGAGAGAATCTCTGAGTCTTGGATGCCGTGTGCACGACAGCTGATGAAGTCGTCTAGACCATAGGCTGGTGCAGCATGGACGATGCCTGTCCCGGAGTCGAGCGTCACGTACTCTGCCGGGAAGATGGGGGATGCGCGACGATATCCATCGTGGGCGGAGGCGAGTGGGTGCGTGAAGGCCAGACGCTCGAGCGAGGCACCTGGGCAGGTGGCGAGAACCTCTCCGGTGAGCCCCCATGCCTCTAGGCATGCAGTCACGCGCGGCTCGGCCAACAACAACCAGCCAAAGCGCGCATGCCCATGAATGCGAACCAGAGCCATGGGCGCTTCGGGGTGCACATTCAGCGCTTGGTTGGCGGGAATGGTCCAGGGTGTGGTGGTCCAGATGACTGCTGCGCCCTCTTGCCCCGCTGGCAGAGGACAGCCAAAACGTTCGGAGAGTGCTTGGGTTGTCTCTTCGGGGGACGGGAATGCAACCTCGATGGCGGGATCGGATTTGTCTGCATACTCCACCTCCGCCTCCGCGAGCGCGGATCCACAATCAAAGCACCAGTTCACGGGCTTGAGTCCACGAAAGACGAAGCCCTTCTCTACAATGGCTTTGAGGGCTCGGATCTCGTTGGCTTCGTTCTGAAAATCCATGGTCTTATAGGGGCGTTCCCAGAGGCCCAGCACGCCCAGCCGAATAAAGTCGCCCTTCTGACGCTCGATCTGCACCTCGGCATAGGCGCGGGACTTCTGCTGGACCTCTTGAGTGGGCAGCCCTTTGCCGAACTGCTTCTCGATCTGAATCTCGATGGGCATGCCATGACAATCCCAGCCCGGAACGTAGCGCGCGTCGAACCCCGCCAAGGTTTTGGACTTCACAATCATGTCTTTGAGAATCTTGTTGACGGCATGACCGATGTGGATGTCCCCATTGGCATACGGAGGCCCATCGTGCAGAACGAATACGGGCTTGCCGGCACTGGCTGCGCGAATCTGGTGGTACAGACCCTCTTGATTCCAGCGCTCGAGCCATGCGGGTTCGCGCTTGGCGAGGTCGCCGCGCATGGGGAAATCGGTCTTCGGAAGGTTGACGGTGTCGCGGTAGTTCATGGGGTGTGTCCCAGAAGCAGAGAGGGGTTTGAGGAGAGAAACTCGCGAGCCTGACGGAGGTCGCGATGCATTTGTTGGGTCATGAGGGCGAGGTCACTGAATTTCTCTTCGCCGCGCAGATGTTGGGCGAGCTCAATGCGCACACAGTGTCCGTAGGCATTCCCGGACCAATCCAGCACATGGACTTCGAGCAGCAGCCGACCGGCGTCCTCTACGGTGGGGCGACGCCCGAGGCTCGCCACACCAGCCAGCGGACTGGGTGAGAGGCCATGGACCCAGACTGCATAAATGCCCCGAGCAGCGAGGTCCTCCGGCATGCGGAGGTTGAGGGTGGGAAAGCCCAAGGTGCGGCCCAGCTGCTGCCCATGTGAGACTCGGGCGCTCAGCAGATAGGGACCTTTCAGTAAAGTCCGGACCTGTGCCAGATCCCCCTGTTCAATCGCTGTTCGAAGCGACGAGCTGGAGCTCCTTTGGCCAGCCGACTCCACGATCGGCATGGGGGTGAACTCAAACCCGTGGGTGCGACTCATGCGATGTAGGAGGTCGACATCTCCAGCGCGCTTTTGCCCGAAGCGAAAGTCCTGCCCGACCATCAGGGCACGCATCTTGAGCTTTCGGAGCAGGACATCCGTCACGAAGTGCTCAGCGGTGAGAGAAGCAAGCGCTGCGTTGAACTTCAGGATGAACACTTCTTGGAGGCCAAGTGCGTCAAGGGCCATGAGGCGATCACGCCAGGGTAGGACTCGACTCGGGGCTTGCTCGGGTCGAAAAAAAGCTCGCGGGTGGGGGTGGAAGCTCAGCAGAGCCGCGTGCAGCCCAAGACGGTCTGCACAAGACGTGGTCTGACGCACGAGGGCTTGGTGCCCCATGTGTAGTCCGTCAAAGCTTCCGATGGTGAGGGCCCGTTCACCCTCGAGGAGGGCCGGAATCCCGCGACAGATCCGCATGCGTATCAAAAAGCATCATTATAGGGGCGGGCCTACAATGCGGCTCGTGAACAAACGCCTTTGCATTCTCCTCTCTGGCCGCGGAAGTAACTTTCTGGCCCTTGCCGATTGGCTCTCGGCGAACCCGTGGCCGATTGAAATCAGCTGCGTCATCTCCAACAGGCCGGATGCACCCGGCCTCGTTGCTGCTCGGAGCCGAGGTCTCAGAACGCTCTGTCTGGACACCAAGGCGCTGGGGGGCATGCCGGCATTTGAGCGCGCGCTGGAGTTGGAGCTCCAAGCCCAGCCCGCTGACCTGATTGTGCTGGCCGGTTTCATGCGCATTCTGTCGCCTGAGTTCTGTGAGCGGCATCGAGGTCAGGTGCTGAACATTCACCCCTCATTGCTGCCTGCGTTCACGGGCCTGAATACCCATCAGCGTGCGATCTCTGAGGGCGTAAAGGTGCATGGCGCAACCGTACATCTGGTCAGTCCTGAACTGGACTCAGGTGCAGTCCTGGCGCAAGCGGTGGTTCCCGTCCTGGAGACGGACACGCCTGAGCAATTGAGTGCACGTGTGCTGGAGATGGAACATCAACTCTTCCCGCAGGCCATCGCTGCCGTCGTGGGGGGACTTGTCCGTCTTGGCCCAGGGGGCTGGATGCGCAGTGTCCCAGCGCCAGGGTTTGATGGATTGGTGTTCCGCCCGGTTCTGCTGCACCCTCTATTTTTTCAATCCCCCCAGCGTCCCTGAAAGGCCCCTCATTCATGAAGACTCCCCGTAAAGGTCAAGGACGGGCGCGCGCGCTTCAGGGGCAGCGAGTCCCCATGCGTTCCACGCTCCGGTTGGACCGATTGGCTGAGTTGATCTCGAGCACAGAGGGCTTCGCCCAGCCCGCAGACCGCCTGCTCTCTTCCTACTTTTTGGCCAACCCCGTTCTGGGGTCGCGTGAGCGAGGCTTTCTTGCCGATGGTTTCTATGCCGCCATCCGTCAATGGTCCGCGATCGATGCCCAGATTGAGCCGACACAGACCCGATGGCGCCGTTTTGCTCTGGTCAGTGCTGCGCTGAGCACGGGGCTGGATCGGATCGTGACGGAGATGACCGAGGGGGAGCGCGCCTGGCTTCTTGCTGCGATGCATGAGGTCGAACATGCGGAGCCTATTCAACTCCGGGCCAGTCTGCCGGAATGGATCTGGTCCAGGTGGGAGCGTCAACTCGGCACGGAGGAGGCCCGGGCCTGTGCGTTGGAGAGCCTGACCGCAGCACCTTTGGATCTCCGAGTGAATCTTCTGAATGCCCAGGCCGATGGAGTCCTCGCTGAACTCAAGGCGGCTGGGGTCGAATCAGAAGCCCTGGGGGTCCTTCCTGAGGCGATTCGAGTTCAAGGGAGGCCCAGTCTCTCTCGAAGCGCTGCGTTTCTGCGGGGAGCCTTTGAGGTTCAGGACCTTGGCAGTCAGATCCTGGCGAGGCTCTGTGCACCAAGGCGCGGAGAGTTTGTGGTGGATTTCTGTGCCGGGGCTGGTGGGAAGACGCTGGCGCTGGGTGCGCTCATGCGCAATACCGGTCGTTTGTATGCCTTGGATACCTCCGCCCCTCGCCTGCAAAAGCTCAAGCCGCGACTGGCTCGAAGTGGCCTCTCGAATGTCTGGCCCATTGCCATCAGTGGTCTCGGTGATGAGCGCTTGCTTCGTCTGGCTGGAAAGGCGGGTCTCGTCCTGGTGGATGCCCCCTGCACGGGACTGGGAACGCTTCGAAGAAATCCTGATTTGAAGTGGCGCCAGTCAGAGGTCACCCTGCAGAGCCTCATGGCCCAGCAGGCAGCGATCCTTCATTCGGCAGCCCGACTGGTGGGGCCGAAGGGTCGACTGGTCTACGCCACCTGCAGCACGCTTCAAGAGGAAAACGAGGACCAGGTGGCGCAGTTCCTTGCATCACACCCCGAGTTCGAGATCGAACCAGCGCAGTCCGTCCTCAGTCGAGCAAACATTGATCTGCCGCAAGACTGGCGTCCCTATGCCGATTCTGGAGCACTTAGACTCTGGCCGCATCGGACACAGACCGATGGGTTCTTTGGGGTGATCTTGGTGCGCAAACCCTGAACCGTGGGACAATAAAAGCAAATTCTTTAGGGAGAACAGCGCTTTGGATATGCTGATGATGGGTTTGGTGGAGTGGTTTCGATTTGGTGTGACAGGATGGGATTGGATGGGCGTGGCCCTCTACACGCTTGCGGCGACCCACCTCACCATCATCGGTGTCACGGTCTATCTCCACCGTTGTCAGGCACACCGCGCGCTCACGCTTCATCCGTTGGTGTCTCACCCTCTGCGGTTTTGGCTCTGGTTCACCACGGGAATGGTCACCCGCCAGTGGGCAGCCATTCACCGCAAGCACCACGCCAAGTGTGAGACGGAAGAAGACCCCCATTCACCCCAAACTCGAGGACTTCCGGAAGTGATGTGGCGGGGGGCCGAGCTCTACCGAGTGGCTGCCAAAGACACTGCCTTGGTTGAGCGTTATGGCCATGGTTGTCCTGACGACTGGATCGAGCGCAACCTCTACACCCGACACTCGGCATGGGGCGTCAGCCTCTGCCTGATTGTGAATGTGCTGCTGTTCGGCATCCTGGGTCTTGCGGTCTGGGCCATTCAGATGGCCTGGATCCCCTTCTTTGCGGCAGGCGTCATCAATGGTGTGGGGCATTTCTGGGGATATCGAAACTTCAAAAGCCCAGATACCTCCACCAACATCGTGCCCTGGGGTATCTTGATTGGCGGTGAAGAGCTTCACAACAATCACCACGCCAACGCCACTTCGCCCAAGCTCTCCTCCCGCTGGTTCGAATTTGA
>CAMAZF010000006.1 GCA_945862985.1 Bordetella parapertussis
GTAGACGCACTGCTGAGACGAGACTGGAATGCGGCTGAGGATGCTCTGCTCAGGGCGATTAGGCGACATCCCGACGCCGTGGGTCTTCAGTCCTCTGTTGGTGTGGTGCTCCGCCTGAACGGGCAGCCTGATCGAGCCATTGAGGTCCATCAGGCCGTTTTGGCCCGGCCAGCGCTTTCAGATCAGGAGCGTCAATCGGTCGAGCTCGAATTGGCAGAGGACTACCGGGCGGCTGGGATCCTAGATCGATCCGAGACGCTGCTGAGGTCTCTCGTTCAAGGCTCCGTAGCGGAGCAGGCGCATCGTAAGCTTCTGATGCTCATGCAGCGTCAGCGTCGCTGGGCAGAGGCCCTCCAGAGCGCGGACTGGTTGGCCCACCGAAGCCCAACAGATGCCGCACTTAACCTTCAACGCTTTCATTTTCATATGGAGTTGGGCCAGCGCGAGGCCGCTTCGGAGTTGATCCCAGAGCACCCCCGACTTCATGCAGATGGATCGTCCCCAGCCTTGCCCCATCAATGCAGCCATTGTGGCGCCAAACTCTCACGTCACGCCTGGCAATGTCCAGCGTGTGAAGCCTGGGACTCTCTACGCTCACTCTCTTGATGGAGTTGCGCATGGCGACATGCGCCAGCGCATACCGCTAGCAAGACGGCATAGAGTTCAACCCGATTCATCATAGAGAACATCGAATCGGTGAGTCCAAAGAGCAAGAACGTCCAAAGCACCACGAGGCCGATTCGTGCCTCTAGGATGTAGAACTGGCGAAAGGTGTAGCTGATGCAGATCGTGAGCGCGAGGAGCCCAAGGAGTCCAAGCACTCCGAACCAGGCTGCCTGAGTCAGCACTTCGTTATGAGCATGCGCTCGACCGGGCTCCATAAATCCGAGGCGGGCCCTGTTCTCCAAAGTCGCCAGAAAATGATCTGGCCCTATCCCGATCCATGGTGATTGCGTCCACGCAGTGATCGCTTCACGCCACATGTCAATTCGCGCGACGACCGATAAGAGTTCATTTGGAGGAGGTGTGTCGGACTGGAGAGCGAAGAGGATGCCCTGCCAAACGGGGTGTAATCGATCCATGATCTGAGGGCCAAAGATCATGAGCACGAGCGCCCCGACCACCCCCGAGATGGCGAGGGTTTTGAGGGGGTTGGGAGATGGTCTCGGGTTGCCAAGAAAGAGCATGGCTGCAATCGGAAGAGCAAAGAGCCAGCCTCCTCGGCTTCCTGAGGCGAGTGAGGCCATCACACCCGAAACCAATCCAATGACGAGGAGCCCCGTGTGGAATGCTTTTGAGGATTTCTCCCGAGAGAGAAGCCCGGCCAGACAGATTAGTGCCATGAGCAAAGCGACATTCCCAAAAATGATGGGGTGCCCAGTCTGTCCGATGACCCGATCCACACCATGAAGGCGCTCCCAAAGTGCAATCAGTCCGAAGACCATGGCGCTCCAGCCTGCTGCTTGGGTGAGCGTCTGTGCGCGAGCACCGACGATTCGGATAGCAAGGAAAACCGGAACCGCCAGCAGTAATCTTGAGGGACGATCAAACACCCAGAGGCTATCGTCGTGAATCAGGAGACCCATTGCAGTGCATATCGGGACTGCAGACAGGCCAAGGATCACAATCCAGTCTGAAGTGACCAGAGGTTCGCTCTTCTGGGTGAGCAAGAGCCAAGCTGAGAGCCCAACGGCACACGCGAGGCCCACTGAGGGCGCATGATTCCATATCGAGAAGGGAATCAAAGTGAGCAGCAAACTGAGCTTGAGGAGTGCGGAAATAACCATGTGGGTCGAAGTGTAAGATGCCTTTTCAATCATGACATTCGCCCGCAGAACCCTCTCGGTCTTGATGATTTGTAAGAATGAGGCCGATCGAATCGAGGCCTCGCTCGCCTCGGTTGCCCATTGGGCCGACGAGATCATTGTGCTCGATAGTGGAAGCACGGACGGAACGGCTGAAATCGCGCGTCGATTCACCGACCGGGTCTGGGTGACAGACTGGCCTGGCTATGGCGCCCAGCGCAATCGCGCGCTCGCCCATTGCACGGGTGAATGGGTGCTCTCTCTGGATGCGGATGAGGTGGTCACGGAACCCCTGAAAGCTCAGATCGACGCCGCGCTCGCAGACCCTGGCCTCACAGCCACCGTGATCAAGTTCCCCTGGCGCACCTATCTTTTCGGCGCCCCCATTCTAAGAGGCCGATACAGCTCGCCTCAGGCCAAGCTCTTTATCCGGGAGGGCACTCGTTATCGGGATCATTTGGTTCATGAATCGCTCCTCATGCCGGTTCGACAGGAGCTCAGACTCAGTGGCTATCTAGACCATTACTCCTGGCGTGACTATCAACACCTGCAGAGTAAACACCTGCAGTACGCCCATTTATTGGCCGTACAGAAGCACGCCAAGGGAGCCAGAGGATCCCTGCTGTTCGCCACCCTGCGCTTTTTTGTCGACTTCTTTCAGCAGTATGTGATTCGGGGTGGATTTCTGGATGGGCAGAGAGGCTTTCTGATGGCCGTGGTCTTGGGGCAGTATGCGTTTCATAAATACGCTGCGCTCTGGGTGATGGATCAGGAGAAATGACCGCCCCACGCGTCATCCTGGTGGTTCGTCTCTCGGCCATGGGCGATCTGGTGATGGCCTCAGGGTTTGTGCAGGCCTTACATCATGCACATCCAGGTGCTCGATTGGTGTGGCTGGTTCAATCCGGCCTTGAGTCTGTGGTTGCCGCCATTCCGGGTGTGGACTCGGTTCTGGTCTGGCCCCGAAGGGAATGGCGTGAACTCTGGCGGGCACGTCGTTGGGCTGAACTCTGGGCGGCGATTCGAACCTTCCGATCTCAGCTTCGTAGCCTTCGGGCAGATTGGTCGATCGATCTTCAAGGACTGCTCAAGAGCGGCTTGATGGGGTGGCTCAGTGGAGCGCCTCGCCGAACGAGTCTGGGCGGCAGAGAGGGTTCCGCCTGGATCTCCCATGAGGTGTTTGCGCGAGGCGCGAATCGAGAGGAAGAGCGAGCGGTCGTGGGAGCGGAGTATGCCGAGCTAGCCCAGCACCTCGGGCTCTGCCTCTCCTCTGAGATCCGTCCGAGGCTCGTGATTCCAGAGAACGAACTCAGGGAGCTTGATGATGCTCTGACCACTCATGGTCTCGAGCCTGGTCGATATGTCGTCCTGTGCCCCTTTACCACCAGACCTCAGAAGCATTGGCCTGAGTCACATTGGCGCGTATGGATCGAGATCTGGTGTGCGCAATCCCCAGCAGATGGGCTGGTCCTTCTGGGAGGGGCTGCAGATCGTGAGACCGCAGAGCGCATGCTCCAGGGCAGGTCATCTATCATCAACCTGGTGGGTCGCACCCCTCTGGGCCTCTCGCTGGCGCTGCTCTCGAAGGCGAAGGGTGTGATTGGGGTTGATACTGGTCTGACCCATGCGGCCCAAGCACTGGGCGTTCCGACTGTTGCATTGTTTGGATCAACGGTACCGTATCGTCAGCCGCTGCATCCACGTGTCGAGATTCTCTGGAAAGCGCTCACCTGTTCTCCATGTCGGAGACACCCCACCTGCGGGGGGCGCTTCGACTGTCTTCGGCAGATCACGCCTCTTGAGGCTGTTGACGCCTTGTCGCGCGTGAGCAGGTGATATGAAGATTCTGCACGTCGAGGCAGGGCGACATCTGTATGGCGGGGCCCAGCAGGTCCTCTATTTAATGAGTGTGCTGAAGGACTGGGGCCACCAGAATCTATTGGTTTGTCCACCTGGGGCTGAAATTGCAGGGCCCGCGCGTTCGATCGCTGAGGTGGTGGAGTTGCCGATGGCAGGAGATCTTGATCTCAGTCTTTACACACGGCTGCGCAGCGTGGCGAAGCGATTTGGGCCAGACATCATTCATGGCCATTCACGACGCGGCGCAGACATCTATCCAGGTCTCGTCGCACGTGGACTGGGATGTCCCGCCGTGCTCTCGCGCCGTGTCGACAATCGTGAGCGCGCTTGGCTCGCCCGCTTTCGCGCCCGTCTCTTCGATCGAGTCATCGGCATTTCACAAGGAATTGTCGAGGTACAGCGCAGTCTTGGGGTAGATGAGGGCAAGCTGGTGTGTGTGCGCAGTGCGGTGGATCCAACAGATTTTCTGCGCACTGTTGACCGTCAGGTGCTTCGGAAGGGTCTGGGGTTCGAGCCCAACACGCCGATCCTGGCGATGGTCGCGCAGTTGATTGATCGCAAGGGTCATCGGCTGCTGCTTGAGGCACTCGAGCCCCTCTGGAGTGCGTACCCTGATTGGCGCGTGCTGCTCTATGGTCGCGGACCGCTGGAGGCGCGTCTTCGGATGGAGATTGAGGCACGGGCCTGGGGGGACCGGGTGCGTCTGATGGGTTTTGTTCCCAACCTCGCGGATCATCTGGGCGGTTTGGACTTGCTGGTGCATCCAGCCTATGCGGAGGGTCTGGGCGTGTCCCTCCTGCAAGCCTCCGCAGCGGGGCTGCCCATCGTGGCCACTCGAGTGGGAGGCATTCCGGAGGCTGTCCTCGATGGGAAGACGGGCCTCCTCGTGCCTGCAGGCGATCGAGATGCGCTGACCGAGGCCCTCAGTCAACTGATGTCATCTCCGACTCAGCGCAGGGCGATGGGCGCTGCGGGTCGAGCCCGAGTCTTGAGAGAGTTCTCGATTGCGGAAATGGCTCGCGGTAACCTAGCGGTTTACCAATCGCTTCTGGACGCGCGTCAATGACAGCTCCCGCCCCTTTGAATCCGTTTAACCAAATCCCGATTCTCGTGGTCGGTGACGTCATGCTCGATCGGACCTATAAAGGCGCTGTCGATCGGATCTCTCCAGAGGCACCGGTACCGGTTCTGCGGGTGCAGACGCAAGACGATCGACCGGGCGGAGCGGCCAATGTGGCCCGAAACCTCTCGTCCATTGGAGCGCATCCTGTTTTGCTTGGTCTGGTGGGGGACGACGAACCCGGCACTCGCGTTCGATCCCTGCTCCAAGCAGAGGGAGTCGAGGATGCACTCTTGGTGGCGCCCGGGTTCCAGACCACAGTGAAGATGCGTGCGATTGGCCGCCAGCAGCAGCTCTTGCGCCTGGACTTTGAAGGTAAGCCCTCTCAGGCCGTGATGGCAGACAAGCAGGCGGCGTTTCATGAGCGGGTGCAGTCAGCATCGCTGGTGGTGCTCTCCGACTATGGAAAGGGCGCCTTGGGTGAATCTCCCGCCCTCATCACAGCCGCCGTTGCGCTGGGCAAACGCGTTCTGGTGGACCCAAAGGGCGAGGATTATTCACGTTACTCGGGGGCGACACTGCTGACGCCCAACTATGGTGAGTTCGTGCAGGCTGCTGGCCGCCCCTCCTCCGAGTCGGATATGTCGGATCGGGCGAATCGACTCTGCAAGCAATTGGGGCTCTCCCATCTTCTGGTCACTCGTAGCGAGGACGGGATGAGTCTCTTTACGCCCGGAGAGGCTCCGCTGCACGTCCCCGCCCAGGCACGGGAGGTCTTTGATGTCACAGGTGCAGGGGATACCGTGATCGGAGTGCTGGCGGCGGCCTGGGCTGCGGGATTTGAGCTTCCGCGTGCGGTTCGCCTGGCCAATGCAGCCGCCGGCATTGTGGTTGGCCGTTTGGGCACCGCCACGGTCTCTTGGGCAGACCTTCAGCCGATGCTCTGAGGCCCCTGTCGCTTCTAGGCTCTGGGTTCCTTTACAACCCAGGAGATTCATGTGATTCAGTCTTTTTCTCAACGTTCGTGGCTCACCGGGCTTGCTCTCGCTGCCGTGCTTGGGATGACTTCTGCCGACGCATCCGTCAATGTGAACCAGGCCAGCAGAGCTGAACTGGAGGCCATTAGAGGCATTGGTCCAGCCATGTCGGCACGCATTCTGGAGGAGCGCGAGAAACGCGGACCTTTCAAGTCCCCCGCAGATCTGGCCAAGCGGGTTTCAGGCATTGGCGAGAAGACCCTTCAGAAGTTCCAAGCGGGTGGGCTGGTGGTCCCCACGCCCCAACGGCCTGAGCCCCCCATGGCCAAAGGCGCAGATGCCACTCAGCCCAAGCAACGCGCAGCGGTCAGCTCCCATCCGACAGCCAGGCGTAAAGACTAGAAGACTGCCTAAAATGGGGAATGACTCATCCGTCTTCCCCATCCTGGTCCGCGTACTGGCGGCTTGCTCGATTTGATAAGCCGGTTGGCACCTTACTGCTGCTCTGGCCAACGGCCTGGGGCCTTTGGCTGGCAGCACAAGGCTTTCCAGACCCTCCTCGTCTGATCGTTTTTCTGCTGGGTGTCGTACTGATGCGCGCGGCCGGCTGTGTCCTCAACGACCTCGCCGATCGACGCTTCGATGGAGCTGTCCAGCGCACGGCGCAGCGGGTGTTGGCTCAAGGAGCGCTCAGCGTCCAGCAGGCAGCACGCTTCGCTCTTTTCTTGTTGCTGCTCTCAGCGGGACTTTTGTATTTCCTCACACCCTTGGCCATTGCAATGGCATGCCTTGCCGTCGTCACCGCGGCTGCCTACCCATTCTTCAAGCGGTTTTTTCCTGTGCCGCAGGCGGTTCTTGGCGTGGCATTTGGATTCGGCATTCCCATGGCTTTTGCAGACACCCTGCATTCCATCCCTCCTTTGGCCTGGGTCTTGTGGCTGGCCAACGGGCTCTGGGTCCTGGCCTATGACACTGCCTACGCCATGGTCGACCGGGATGATGATGTTCAGCTCTCACTCAAGAGCAGCGCCATCACGTTTGGCTCTTGGGACTGGACGGCTGTGGCGCTGGCCCAGACGGCCTTTCTGTTGCTCATGCTCGCGGTCCCGATGATGGCGCCGGTGGGGAGCCTCTACCTATTGAGTTGGCTGATCGCTGTGGTGCTCTCTTGGAGGCTCTTGAGCCGCCTGCGCTCGCGAACACGCGAGGACTGCTTCTGGGTTTTTCGCCAAAGCCATTGGGTGGGAGCCGTGCTCTGGGTTGGCATGGCGACCGATCTTGCCGTCCAGGCGCTCTTCTGAGGAGGGCGCTGACGGGCGCAGCGTTTACTTGCTGAGTTCCTGGCTTCGATCTCGAGCCGCCGTGAGCGCTTCTTGAACGATGCTTCGAAAGGCTCTGGACTCAAATACAGCCAGGGCTGCCGCGGTGGTTCCCCCTGGTGACGTGACGCGGGTTCTCAGCGTCTGCGCAGACTCGTTGGATTCTGCGAGGAGGAGGCCAGCACCAGCGGCCGTGTGTCGAGCAAGCCGTGCAGCGTTGTCCTCGCTGAGCCCGAGTGCGATGCCAGCCTGAGTCATGGCCTCCGCCAATAGAAAGAAATAGGCAGGCCCAGATCCGGAAAGTGCGGTGACTGCATCGAGCTGGCCCTCCTCCTCGAGCCAGACCACTTCGCCCACGGATTGGAGCAGAAGCTCTGCCTCCTTGCGACGCTCGCTCTCCACAGAACTGCCAGCAAAGAGCCCGGTGATTCCCCTCCCAATCAGTGCAGGCGTATTTGGCATGCTGCGAGTGATCCGCGTGTGCCCAATCCAGGACGAGAGCTTGTCTGTGGTGAGTCCGGCTGCGATGGAGAGTAAAACGCTATTCGAGACCCAGGTGGGATGCGACGCACTCAGCTCTTGGAGGGCCTCTTGTGCCACCTGCGGCTTGACTGCGAGCACCAGCCAATCTGGCGCGGGGGCAGAACCTGGAAGGTCAGAACGTGCGGTCACCCGAAGCTCTATCCCAGTGGACTGCGTGAGCTGGGAGGCGGAGTTGAGGATGTGCTGGCGGGCGGCCTCGTTGGGTTCGATGATGGTGATGGAATGAAGATTCAGCTGCTCGTTGGGCTTACGAAGAAGGCCAAGCAACAGGGCTTGCGCCATATTGCCTCCACCCAAGAAAGCCAGAGAGAGACCAGAGGCTGTTCGAGCATTCATGCAGGGGGTCCTTTCAAGAGGTTCTGCCAGCGCACGCCCAGCAGGGTCAGGCTGAGGGCGTAACTCGTGAGCGCGAGCACGAGTAGACCCGCGAGAGCGCCCACTCGGGTGAAGGGGGTGGCCTGCCAGTCAGCCCATGGAATGGGCAAGGCCAGCCAAGCGAGAAGGGCACCCATCACACTGGCTGAGAGGAGCACCCGCAGGCCCAACAGCAGCCAGCCGCGCTGGAGTCGAAAGCCGGCCTGACGCATGAGAAAGGTCAGCAGGAGTCCGGCGTTCACCCAGGCGGCCAGACTGGTCGACAGGGCGAGTCCAGCATGTGCGAAGAGGGGTACGGTGAGGAGGTTAAGGAGCTGCGTGACCACGAGTGAGACCAGCGCAATCTTCACTGGGGTACGGACATTCTGCTGCGCATAGAAGCCGGGCGCGAGCACCTTCACTGCAATGAGGCCCAAAAGCCCAAAGGCATAGCTCTGCATAGCCCAGGCGGTCATGGCGAGGTCCTGTGCATCGAACGCCCCGTAATGAAAGAGGCTCGCTGCCAGGGGCTCCGAGAGCACCCAGAGGCCGACTGAAGCGGGTACAGCCAACACAAGGACGAGCCGCAATCCCCAGTCCACCAGTGCATAGGCCCGCTCGGTGTCTTGAGCCCCAAACGCTTTGGAGAGCGTCGGAAGTAGGACGGTGCCCAGGGCGACGCCTAGCATGGCTGTGGGGAACTCCATGAGGCGATCTGCATAAGAGAGCCAGGACACGCTCCCCGTCTCGAGCCGTGCCGCGATGTGGGTATTGATCACGAGGCTCACCTGGGCCACGGAGACGGCGAGGCTTGCAGGGAGCATCAGCGTCAGAATGCGCCGCACGGGCTCAGCAGCAAGCGCCTCTCGTAGGCCTTTGAATGGTGTCCGAAGGAGGGCTGCAAGCCCCTTGAGGAGCCCCGCTTGCTGCAGCCCATAGGCTTGGGCCCCAAGCTGGAGCAGTCCCCCAATCCATACGGCAGCCACTAAGGCCCAGATGGGATCATCCAGTTGGGGCGCCAACAGCCAGGCACAGGCGATGAACGAGAGGTTCAGTAGGACGGGTGTAAAAGCAGGCAACTTAAAGCGTGACCAGGTGTTCAGAACGCCAGAGGCAAGGGCCACCAGTCCGATCATCCAGATGTAGGGAAACATCCATCGGGTCATTTCGATGGTGAGTTGTTCCCGAGGGAGATCGCCTCCATATCCCCCTGTCATGAGCAGCACCAGGAGGGGGGCTGCAGCGATGCCTAAAAGGGTGATGAGCCCAAGGGCCACAAAGAGAAGGAGCGCCACCTGATGCGCGAGTTTGAGTGCGACTTCATCGCCCTCTCGAGCCTTCGTCTGGCCAAGCACGGGCACAAACGCTTGCGAGAAGGCCCCTTCAGCGAAGAGTCGTCTTAATAAGTTGGGAAGTCGAAACGCAACGAAAAAGGCGTCTGTTGCGGCGCTGGCCCCAAACAGACCCGCCGTCATCACCTCTCGCATCAGCCCCGTGACCCGGGAGAGGAGGGTAAAGCCACTGACGGTGGCAACAGTCTTGAGTAGATTCATAAGCTGAGCTATAGTCTAGGGCTTTTCCGTTTTCGGGACCCAAAGGATCAACATGGCTAATTCTGCATCTGCTCGCAAGAGCGCAAGAAAAGCTGCCGCCCGTCGTCTGTCGAACGCTGGACTTCGCTCGTCTTACCGCACTGCGGTCAAGTCGGTGCGCAAGGCCGTGGCCGCTGGTGACGCGAAAGCAGCCCTCGCAGCCTTCTCGGCTGCCTCCAGCGTCATCGACCGTATTGCCGACAAGAAGATCGTGCATAAGAACAAGGCTGCTCGCCACAAGAGCCGTCTGGCCTCGGCCCTCAAGGCCATGGCCGCTGCTGCCTAAGCCTTTCCGGCTTAACTTCCTGGGTCCGTTGTGGGTGGGGTCCGCGCACCAAAGAGTGCAGACCCCACGCGTATCCAAGTGATCCCTTCAGGGTCACTTGCCGCAATCGCCTGCTCCAAGTCAGCGGACATCCCCATTGACAGTACGTCCATGGGAACAGGCTCAACGAGGTCCATCGACCGGTGTAGCTCCGCATTGATGGCGCGTTTGAGTGCCTTGAGCGCTTGAAACCGAGCCCGAATCAAGGTCGCATCCTCTGATGGCTCAGGAATGGTCATCAGTCCCCGCAGAGCCAAACGACCTGTCGTCTCAGCCAAGACCGCCACCTCATGGGCCAAGTCAATCACTTCGTCTGGCGCCACCCCCGACTTGGAGGCCTCGCCACTGAGGTTCACCTGGATACAGACTTGTAGCGGCTCAAGGCGCTCTGGTCGCTGTTCGGCCAGTCTCTGCGCAATCTTGAGTCGGTCCACACTGTGCACCCAGTCAAAGTGTTCAGCAACGATCTGGGTCTTGTTGCTCTGGAGGGGACCGATCAGATGCCACGTGGGACGAGCGACCTCAAGGTCCTCCCCCATCGCCTTCAGTGCGGTCTCCACCTCGCTACGCTTTGCCGCAGCCTCTTGAACGTAGTTCTCTCCGAAATGGCGCAGACCAAGCCGCCAGGCCTGAGTCACTGCGGCTGCCTCGAAGGTTTTGCTCACAGCCAGGACAGCCACGCGGTCTGGCGAGAGACCCTGATCTGCGCAGGCAGTGGAAATCCGCGCAATCAGCTGGTCGAGGTTTTCCCGAAGGGATTCAAGACTGGGAGCTGAGTTCATCGGCCTTCGGGCGGCGGGCAGATCCTGCCACCATGTCAAAGCGCATCCAACGGCAATCAAGGTCACCGTTATAAACCGGGATTCGACGAGCAGCCTTGAGGCGCAGTGCGCTATCGAATTTGAGATCGTCACTGAGCAGCCACACGGTCTGGCCCGTGTAGCGCTGCTTGAGCACCTCGGAGACCCGCCGGGCATCCTCACCGAGTTCGAGGCGTTTTCCATAGGGTGGATTACAGATCACCATCCCTGCTGTCTCATGAAGTGCCTCGGGTGGTTCGGACTCGAAGAAATCTCCCGTCTCAAACGTCAATTGCTGTGCAAGTGGCTCAGGCAGCGCTCGCGCGGCATTCGCTCGCGCATGGCTCACCAAATCGGGATCGAGGTCTCGACCGACGATGACGGGCAGTGTGCGCTGACCCGCACGCTGCCAGGCCTGGGCGCACTCTCGGTGCAGCTCTGGCAGGGACACCCGACTAAACGGGCTGCCGGATGCAAACTGCTCGAATGAAAACGGTCGGGGTCGGTTCGGATGGAACCCCGGCGCAAGTCCAGCCGCCCAACTGGCGGCTTCAATGAGCAGGGTTCCGCTGCCGCACATCGGGTCAAAAAGCGGCTGGTCGGGCTTGGTCGATCGCCACTCGGTCATTTGCACCAAGGCTGCTGCGAGGTTTTCTCGAAGCGGAGCCTCGCCCTTGGAGAGGCGCCAGCCTCGTTTGAACAAAGGCTCGCCCGTGGTGTCCACGGAGATCGTTGCCTTATCCCCATCGAGGTAAGCCCAGATGCGTATGTCGGGGTTCCGAGTGTCGACCGAGGGACGACGTCCCATCTGTTGAGTCAGCCGATCGCAGATGCCATCCTTGATCTTGAGGGCTGCCAACGCAAGGCCAATGGGTGGGTGTAAGGGGCGTCCTTGGTTCACGTCCACGCGAATGGTCATGTCGGGGGTCAGCCACTTCTCCCAGTTGATCTTCTGCGCAGCGATGAGCAGGTCTTCTGGACCGCGAAGGCGAACCTGATCCACGAGCACCAGGATGCGTGTGGCGAGTCTGGACCAGAGATTGGCTCGAGCGATGGCAGTGGCGTCCGCCCGGAAGGAGACGCCTCCCTTTCCGGGTTGACTCTCATCGATGCCAGGCATGGCTGCGAGCTCAGCAGCGAGCAAAGGCTCCAGTCCGGAGGGGCAGACTGCGAAGGCTGCGAGCAGATGCTTCAAAACGGCTTAACCACGACGAGAATGACCGTCACCAGGAGCACCAACACGGGGGCCTCGTTGAACCAACGAAACCAGATGTGGCTTTTGTGGCAAGTGCCTTGTTGGAATTGCTTGAGCAGTCGGCCACAGACGTGGTGGTAGCCCAGAAGGGCAACGACCAGAAGCAGCTTGGCATGCATCCATCCATTTCCAGGGCCCTGACCAATGCCGTACCCCAGCCAGAGCCAGAGGCCAAAGGCCAGGGCGAGGATCATCAGAGGGCGCATGAATCGATAGAGCTTTTGTGACATCAGCAACAGTCGATCGCGCTCAGCGTGGTGGGCTTCGCCTTGCGGCACCATGGCCAGATTCACATAGATGCGGGGGAGATAGAAAAGCCCAGCAAACCAGCTTGTCACCATGACAATGTGCAGAGACTTCACCCAGGGCATGGCCCCAAACCAAAACGCATCCATAGCGCTTCCTTTAAGTTCGAATATGGCCGTTGCCAAACACGACCCACTTCTGGGTGGTCAGACCCTCGAGGCCAACTGGCCCGCGAGCGTGTAGCTTGTTGGTACTGATGCCGATTTCCGCGCCCAGCCCATATTCGAAGCCATCCGCAAATCGAGTGGATGCGTTGATCATGACTGAGGCCGAGTCCACCTCTCGGAGAAAGCGCATGGCCACACTGTGGTTCTCGGTGATGATGCTGTCGGTGTGTGCGGAGCCGTAGGTGGCGATATGGTTCATGGCCTCGTCGACTCCGTTCACGAGTCGGACTGAGAGGATGGGCGCGAGGTATTCGGTTCTCCAGTCTTCCTCGCTGGCAGTCACGAGCTGGTTGGACCAGGAGGCGTTGCGCACCACATCACGCGTGGCTTCACACACCCGAAGCTCAACTCCCTTGCTCAGATAAATCTCAAAGAGCGAGGGGAGCACCCTCCCAGCAATGGTGGAGTCGACCAGCAGCGTCTCCATGGCATTGCAGGGTGCGTATCGCTGGGTCTTGGCGTTGTCGGCCACCCGAATGGCCTTCTCCACATCGGCTTGCTCGTGGATATAGACATGGCAGATGCCGTCAAGATGTTTGATCACTGGAACGGTGGCCTCTGCCGTGATTCTGCTGATCAGGGATTTTCCACCGCGGGGGATGATGACGTCGATGTACTCCGCAAGCGTGATCATGGCACCCACGGCTGCACGATCGGTGGTGGGAACCACTTGCACACAGGCGGCGGGAAGGCCATTGGCTTGAAGGGCCTGCGAGATGAGCGCTGCAAGAAACTGATTGGAATGGTGGGCCTCGGAGCCTCCACGCAGCACGGTTGCATTCCCGCTCTTCAGGCAGAGGGCTGCAGCATCAATCGTTACGTTCGGGCGGGACTCATAAATGATGCCGATCACACCAATGGGCACACGCATATGACCGACCTGAATGCCACTGGGCTGCTGTCGAAGCGGCCCGAGTTCACCAACCGGGTCGGGCAGGGCAGCCACCTGTCGCAGTCCCTCGGCCATTGCTGAAATCGCCTTGTCCGAGAGGGTGAGTCTGTCAACAAAGGCCTCATCGTGTCCTTGGGTTCGAGCCGTTTGAAGATCGATCTGGTTTGCCTCTCGCAGTGATTCGCGAGAAGACTCAATGAGCCCTGCCAGGTGAAGCAGACATTGATTCTTCTGCGCTGTGCTTGCGGCCGCCAGTGGGCGGCTTGCGGCACGGGCCTCTCGACCGAGGGCGATCAGGGTGTCTTGAGTGTTCATCGATGGCCTATCGATTGCCTTGTGGTTGAGCAAGAAAAAGGGCGAGGCGCTCGAGCGCCATCCATGGGTCTTGGCCCGGCGCAAGCCCCTTGGCCATTGTATCGATCCGACTCAGCGCCTGCAGTGCTGGCCCAGATCGTCTCGAGGGCAGCTTTCGGCAAGCCTGTGCAGCGCTCCACACCAGCATGGGCAGCGGCTCTCCCTCCTCTCGGAGGGTCCGAATGACGCGCAGGCTGCGTCGCGCGTCGCCGGCCGTGAGAACCTCTCCGAGAGAGAACGGATTGAACCGAGCATGATCCGAGATGGCGTCCTGCATGTCTCGAAGCGTGATGGGCGCGCTCGGGTCGGTCCGAGGAATCGCCCCAAGCTTCATGATCTCTTGGTGAGCTGCAGTGAGATTGCCCTCGCATTGCTGCACCAGCCAACGAATGGCGTCAGGTTGGGCGGTGAGTTTTTGACGGGCCAGCCTTGATTGAATCCAGCCAGGCATGTCGCTGACCGAGAGGTCGCCCATCTGCACCCAGAGTCCCTTGGAGGCCAGCGCTTGAGCCCAAGCACTATTCTGTCCGGCGCGATCGAGTCGGGGTAAATGCAACACCAAGAAGCGACTCTCGGGAGGATGACTCGCCCAAGCCTGAAGGGCCTTGGCCCCTTCCACCCCGGGGCGTCCAGTGGGCAGGCGAAGCTCGAGCAGCTTTTGCTCTGCAAAGAGTGAACCGGTGCTGGCCTGTGCCAGCCATGAGGCCCAGGGAAAGCTGCGGTCCGTGACCTCGGATTCGCGATCGGCATAGCCTTGTTGTCGCAAGACTTTTCTCAGCGCGTCAGCGGCCTCCGTCATGAGCAGGGGATCATCGCCCGAAAGGGCACAGACGCCGTTGGCCCCGGCAAGGGCACGCGCAAACTCTGCCTCGAACCCCTCTGCGCGTCTAGGATCTAGGCGCAGTTGCATCGGTTCTCACCCCCTCGAGCCTGCGCAGTACCTCTTGGACCAGCGCTTCTTCCATTGTGACCTGTTGGGTGCGTTCAGCGTCTTCGGTGGCGAGGACATCGGATTCATTGATGCGGATGGTGCGTCTGATGTCGAGCTCATCTGCCGGAACCAAGGCCCTACCGGATCGATCCTCGATGCGAAAAGCCAGCCGAAGCCGCAGCTCCACTTCCCGGGGCCGACCTGTACCCGAGTAGCCCACGATGATGCGCTGGGATTCGCTCTCAAAGATGCGCAGAATCACCTCGGCCTGTTCTGGGGTGTTGACCAGTTCGCGCTGAAGACGACCGCCCAGCGCTTCTTTGAGCCGCTGGGTGATCTGAGTCTGTCCGCGGTCAAGGCTGGGTCGGTTCTGCGTGGTGCTCTGAGGCTTATCGTCTCGAATGAAGATGCGCTGAAAGGGCAGGTTCAGCCGGACCGGCCTGGGCTTAAAGCCGCAGCCGGATGCCCAGATCAGGGGGCTGAGGATGAGGCCTCGAATCAGCGTGCGTCGCACCTTAGACCACCAGATTCACAAGCCGGCCGGGAACCACAACCACCTTCTTCGCAGGCTTGCCCTCGCTGAATTTGGTGAAGGCCTCACAGGCCAGGGCAGCCGATTCAATCTCTTCGCGACTGGCCCCCGCTGAGACTTGAAGGCTGCCCCGCAGCTTGCCATTGACCTGCAGCATAAGCTCGAGCGTGTCTCGCACCAGGGCAGATTCGTCGACCATGGGCCACGGCGCATGGAGCAGGCTGCCGTGGGCACTTGCAAACCCGGTGGATTGCCAGAGCGCATAGGTGAGGTGTGGCACCACAGGGTAGAGCACCCGCAGCAGAATACCGAGCCCCTCAGCGAACGCCGTCCTGAGATGTGAGGGCAGTTCTTCAGGATGCGCCTTGGTGACCTCATCCAGCAGGTTGAGCATCTTCATGCTGGCCGAGACCACCGTGTTGTATTGCCGCCTGCTCATGTCGAAATCGGCCTGCTTGAGCAGTTCGTGCATCTGTCTGCGCAGGTCCTTGGCCTGAACGGTCTCGGCGTTGGCCCCTTGCATGGCATGGGGAGCTGCCTGCGGCAGCCAACCCGCATGATGGCTGGCCAGGGTGTGTAGGCGCTTGAGGAAGCGATGGGCACCCTCTACGCCTGAGTCTGACCACTCCAGGGTCTGTTCTGGGGGCGAGGCAAACATCGTGAAGAGCCGAGCGGTATCGGCACCATATCGGTCGATGATGGCCTGTGGGTCGATGCCGTTGTTCTTGGATTTGGCCATCTTCTCAGTGCCGCCAATCTGAACGGGCTCTGCGTCTTTGCGCAACACTGCAGAAACGGGCCGGCCCTTGTCATCGAATGACACGTCGACGTCCGCTGGGTTAAACCACTGGCGACGACCACTGGGGTCCTCGCGGTAATAGGTTTCGTTGAGCACCATGCCCTGTGTGAGCAGATTGGAGAAGGGCTCATCGAACTGCACCAGTCCAAGGTCACGCATGACCTTGGTCCAGAAGCGGGCATAGAGCAGGTGTAGGACCGCATGCTCGATCCCGCCGATGTACTGGTCCATGGGCATCCAATAGGCCGCTCGGGCATCCACCATGCTGGCCTCGCTGTTGGGCGAGCAATAGCGCATGAAGTACCAGCTCGAGTCGATGAAGGTGTCCATGGTGTCTGTCTCCCGGCGCGCGGGCTTTCCGCAGCTCGGGCAATTCACACGGAGGAAGGCTTCAGACTTGTTCAGTGGATTTCCGCTGCCATCTGGGACCAGGTCGACTGGCAGCACCACAGGTAAATCCTGCTCGGGCACTGGGACCTCACCGCAGGACTCACAGTGGATGATGGGGATGGGGGTTCCCCAGTAACGTTGTCGTGAGATGCCCCAGTCGCGCAGACGAATCTGGACTTTGCGTTCGCCGAGGCCAAGCGCAGAGAGTTTTGCAGCGACGGCTTCCACGGCCTCGTGGTGGTTGAGGCCATCGAGTGCGCCCGAGTTCACACAACGAACACCATCTTTCTGTCCATACCAGTCCTGCCAAGCCTCTGTGGAAAAGGATTGTCCTTCGAGAGACATCACCGGGTGAATCTTCAGACCGTACTTCTTGGCGAACGCGAAGTCCCGCTCGTCGTGGGCAGGTACACCCATCACGGCGCCATCGCCATAACTCATGAGGACATAGTTCCCCACCCAGACGGGCACGTCAGCGCCCGTGATGGGGTGCTTGACGGTGAGACCGGTGTCCATGCCTTCCTTTTCACGGGTCGCGATGTCTGCCTCGGCGACGCCGCCCGCCTTGCAGGACTCTATGAAGGCAGCCAAGGTGGGGTTGTTGTGGGCTGCGTGGCTCGCCAGAGGGTGTTCCGGGGCGACCGCCATGAAGCTCACGCCCATGATGGTGTCTGCGCGTGTGGTGAAGACAAAGACCCGTCCACCTTGAATCAGCTCGCCTTGCGCGTTGACGATGCTGTGCGGAAAGGCAAATCGCACGCCAACGGAGCGACCAATCCAGTTCTCTTGCATGAGTTTGACGCGGTCGGGCCACCCCAACCCCTCAAGCCCGCTGATGAGCTCGTCGGCATATTGTGTGATGCCAAGGTAGTACATGGGAATCTCACGCTTTTCCACCACCGCGCCCGAGCGCCAGCCCCGTCCGTCAACCACCTGCTCGTTGGCCAAAACCGTCTGGTCGATGGGATCCCAGTTCACCGTGCCTGTCTTGAGGTAAGCAATGCCCCTTTCGCGCATCTTGAGAAAGAGCCACTGGTTCCAGCGGTAGTAGTCTGGCTTACAGGTCGCGATCTCGCGGGACCAGTCAATGGCCAAGCCCATGGATCGCATCTGGCCCTTCATGTGGGCGATGTTGTCATCTGTCCAGGCTGCGGGGGCCACGCCGTTGGCCATGGCGGCATTCTCTGCAGGGAGCCCGAAGGCATCCCAGCCCATGGGCATAAGCACGTTATAGCCCTGCATGCGCAGGGAGCGCGCCATCACGTCATTGATGGTGTAGTTGCGTACATGGCCCATGTGGAGCTTGCCGGAGGGGTAGGGCAGCATGGAGCAGGCGTAATACTTACCTTTGGAATAACGAGGGTCGTTTTCGATCGCGCGATAGGCATCCTGCGTGTCCCATTCGGCTTGTACGGCGGCCTCAAGGGCCTGTGGCTGATAGGTGTCCATAAGCCGAGAATTCTAGCCCGTAGAATGCACCCATGCTCGAGAGTCTCAACCCCCCTCAACGCCAAGCGGTCACGCTTCCTGCAGAGCCCGCTCTGATTCTGGCCGGGGCCGGCAGCGGCAAGACCCGTGTCCTCACCACCCGCATTGCTTGGCTGGTCTCGACTGGCCAGGTGAGCCCCTACGGCCTGCTTGCGGTGACGTTCACCAACAAGGCCGCTCGCGAAATGCTCACGCGGTTGGGGGCCATGCTGTCGGTCAACCTCAAGGGGCTCTGGGTGGGCACCTTTCACGGGCTGTGTAATCGACTGCTCCGAACCCACCATCGAGACGCGGCTCTGCCAGCCACCTTCCAGATTCTCGACAATCAGGATCAACTCTCCGCCATTAAGCGCGTCATGAAGGCCATGGGGGTGGATGACGAAAAGTTTCCACCTCGCCAGGTCCAGTCGTTCATCAATGGATCCAAGGAGCAGGGCCTGAGACCCTCCGCAGTCGACGACTCCGATGGATACAACCGAAAGTTCGTGGAGATCTACCAGGCCTATGAGGACCAGTGTCAGCGCGAGGGTGTGGTCGATTTTGGCGAGCTGCTGCTGCGTTCAGTTGAACTCTTGCAGCGACATACCGTGCTGCGCGATCACTATCGGCAGCGTTTTGGTCACGTTCTGATTGACGAGTTTCAGGACACCAATCCCCTTCAATACGAATGGCTCAAGCAGCTCTCGACGCCCAGTACAGGCGTGTTTGCAGTCGGCGACGATGACCAGAGCATCTATGCCTTTCGGGGGGCAGATGTCGAGAATATGAAGCGGTTTGAGCGTGAGTTCGGTGTTCGGCACCTTATCAAGCTCGAGCAGAACTACCGCTCCCATGGCCACATTCTCGATGCCGCGAATGCACTCATCCAGAACAACAGTGACCGGTTGGGCAAGAATCTCTGGACAGACGCAGGCGTGGGCGAGCCCATCCGAATCATGGAGGCTGCAACCGATCTGCTCGAGGCCCAGTGGCTGATTGATGAGGTCAGACAGCTGATTCAGGAGGGACGCCTGCGTTCCGAAATGGCCGTGCTGTATCGAAGCAATGCTCAGTCTCGAGTGATCGAGCAGACGCTCTTCAACGCCGGAATTCCTTACCGCGTCTTTGGTGGGCTGCGGTTCTTCGAGCGTGCGGAGGTCAAGCACGCCTTGGCTTACCTGAGGCTGATGGACAACCCACACGAGGACAATGCCTTCCTTCGCGTGGTGAACTTCCCCACGCGCGGCATTGGTGCGCGCAGCATTGAGCAGCTCTCCGATCTGGCAAAGGCAAGGCAGTGCAGTCTTTACGAGGCGGCGTCTGCACTCGACGGAAAGGCTGGTACGAGCGTTCGCGGGTTTGTTCAGATGATTGAGTCACTGCGCTTTGAGACTCAAGGGCTTCCGCTTCACGAGATGGTCACGGCCATGCTCGAACGCTCCGGCCTGGTGCGGCACTTCGAGACAGAGAAAGAGGGGCGTGAGCGCTTGGAAAACCTGCGTGAGCTGGTGAACGCAGCCGCGGCCTTTGTGGCGGATGAGGGTTTGGTGCTGGAGGCACCTGCAAACCTTGGGGTTGCGGGAGCGTCCATTGATGAGAGTGGCGAGATCTTCTCCAGTCCACTCTCGATGTTCCTGGCACATGCCTCGCTTGAAGCGGGCGACAATCAAGCCTCAGAGGGTCAGGATGCAGTCCAGCTCATGACCATTCATTCGGCCAAGGGGCTCGAGTTTAATGTCGTGTTCATCACGGGCCTTGAGGAGGGACTCTTTCCTCACGAGAACAGTCTCTCTGAGCTTGATGGTCTGGAGGAAGAGCGCCGGCTGATGTATGTGGCCATCACGCGCGCGCGCAGGCGTCTCTATATCTCGCTGGCCCAGACGCGCATGCTCCATGGGCAGACGAGATACAACATGCGCAGCCGCTTCCTGGATGAGCTCCCCGAGGGATCTCTCAAGTGGCTGGCTCCGCGGGTCGCACAGCGGACCGCTCCGTCGTTTGGGACCCGTGACTTTGGCTCAAGTCGTTCGACGGTCAGCAGTTTCGACCCAGATGCTCCCATGCATGCCAAGCGTGTCTCTGCCGATACGCCTTATATGGGAGGGCCCGCACGTCTCACCGGCCAGACGCACGACAGTGGATTCAGGGTAGGGCAGGCGGTCAGCCATGCCCGCTTCGGCGAAGGTGTCATCACCGCGCTGGAGGGCAGTGGCCAGGATGCGCGCGCCCAGGTTCAGTTCAAGCGAGCCGGGAGCAAATGGCTTGCGCTCTCAGTGGCTAAGCTCGATCGGGTGTAGCGGTCGAGTCTGTCTCATCGGCACCGAGCACCTCTCGGGTGCTGATGTAGGCGCTGGCGTGTCCAATGGCCATCAGCAGGAGCGAGAGTGGGAGTACCGCCATGATCAGTCCTCCACCGCTGAAGCCTACTGCGGTGATGAGCAGACCCAGAACCACGCTGGAGGCCAGGATCACTCCGATCCAGAGCAATGAGTAGCGCAGGAATGCCCCTTTGTTGAGCCAGATGGCCACGAAGGAGAAAAACAACGCCTTGAGGGGCGGGAGCTGTTGCCAGACCACCAGCTGCGGGGCGAACCAGAAGGCCATCAGAATCGGGATGTAGAGAACAGCCAACAAAAACACAGAGCCCGGAATGCGCTGGCTCATCTGTTCGAGTGCCTCATCGGGTGAGTCTGGAGCGGGAGTGGGAGCGGGCTGGGTGGCGGCCTGTGGGTCCAGGCCCAAGGAGATGAGCAGCAGCATGCCAAGACATGCGCCGTAGATCAGGCCCAGCTGAATGAGCCGAACAGCAGTTTCTCGGCCCATGCGAAAGCCCGAGAAGAGGGCTGCGGGCGTGGCCGGTTGCTGTGGATCTGCCCGGTCGATGGCAAACGCCAGTGCGACCAGTCCGAAGGCCATCACCTGTGAGAGCGCCATGGAAATCGCCACCCCGATCATGGGCAGGCTGCTGACCAAGACCAGCACCAGCCAGTAGCTCACCATGGTCACGAACCAGACCAGGGGCTGTTGATGGAACAAGCGAAAGCCCAGACCCACCCACGCTGCGCCGCGTCTTGAGGGCAAAAGATGCGGGCGATTGCTCAGCTTCAATGCCCGGCCCTTCGGGCTCGAAGCAGCCGCTCAAAGTGTCTGGGGTCTTTGGGGGTGAGCATGGCGGCCTCTCGAGGCAGGTGCCAGTCGAATAGACGCGAGATCCAAAAGCGGAGCGCCGCTGCGCGCAACATCATGGGCCAGGCCTCGAGCTCATTGGCTGGGCGAGGACGAACGGAGTCGTAGCCTTCAAGCAGGGCCTCTACCCGCTCGGTATCGAGGTGCCCAAAGTCCCCTGTGCTCTGGTCCAGACACCAGTCATTGGCGGTCACTGCCAAGTCAAAGCAGAGGCGATCGACGCCAGCAAAATAGAAGTCGATGAAGCCTCCAATCTGGGGATGGCTTGGGCTGTCGTTCTCGAAGAGTACGTTGTCTCGAAAAAGATCTGCATGGACTGCCCCTGTGGCGAGCTCTTGGTAAACCTTGGTGAACGAAAAGGCAGTCTGGGCCGAGAGTTCGTCTTTCAAGAGCTGCGCCTCGGGCTCGGAGAGCCATGGCAGCAGGGTGGGTACCGTCTCTGTCCACCAGGCCAAGCCGCGAAGATTGGGCTGCGTGCCTGGGAAATCATTCACCGCCAGATGCGCCTCTGCCAGGGCCCTGCCCAGAACCCGGCAGTGCGCAGGTCCCGGATCACTCACGTCGCGCCCCGGAATTCGGCTGGCCAATGCGGCAGGCTTTCCACAACAGAGCGTCTGGAGGCTGCCCGTCAAGGTAGACATGGGCTTGGCACAGGCCACCCCTTTGTCAGCCAAGTGGCGCATCAGGCTCAGGTAAAACGGCAACTGTTCAGCGCTGAGCTTTTCGAAGAGGGTGAGGACAAAGCGGCCCTCCGTCGTATCGACAAAATAATTGGTGTTCTCGATGCCGGAAGAGATCCCCTCAAACCGCACCAGGGTTCCGAGGGGATATTCCTGAAGCAAGTGTTCGAGCGCCTCGGAGGACACGGGAGTAAAGACAGCCATGTCCGAGAGTGTAGCTGGGCTAGCGGAGTCGCTTGATCAGACTGGAGGTGTCGAAGCGACCCCCACCCATGGATTGCACGTCGGCGTAGAACTGATCGACCAGCGCCGTCACGGGCAGCTTGGCCTGGTTTCGTTTGGCCTCATCCAGGCAGAGTCCCAGGTCTTTGCGCATCCAATCCACGGCAAAGCCAAAGTTGAACTGGTCGTCGACCATGGTCTTTCCGCGGTTGTCCATCTGCCAGGACTGCGCTGCCCCTTTGCCAATCACCTCGAGCACGAGCTTCATGTCCAGCCCAGCCTTCTGGCCAAAAGCAACGCCCTCAGAGAGGCCCTGAACGAGACCTGCAATACAAATCTGATTCACCATTTTGGCCAGCTGGCCGGCACCGCTATCCCCGATGCGCGTGAACGCGCGGGAGAAGGCCATGGCCACAGGTCGGGCCTGCTCAAAGCGACCAAGGTCGCCCCCCACCATGACGGTGAGCAGGCCGTTGACCGCGCCGGCCTGGCCGCCAGAGACGGGGGCGTCCAGGAAGGCCAGTCCATGGGACTGCGCCACGCCAGCCAGCTCCCGAGCCACCTGGGCGGAGGCTGTGGTGTGGTCCACCAGCAAGGCGCCTGCTTGCATGCCTGCGAATGCGCCATCTGACCCCAAGACCACGCTGCGAAGGTCGTCATCATTGCCCACGCAGCAGAAGACGATTTGAGCCCCCTGGGCCGCCTCACGCGGTGTGGGGGCCGAGCGACCACCAAATTCGTTGACCCAGGCCTGTGCCTTCTGTGGGCTTCGGTTGTAGACCGTTACCGTGTGGCCCGCCTTGGCCAGGTGCCCGGCCATGGGAAAGCCCATGACTCCCAGGCCAATGAAGGCGACGGCAGTGGGGGGGGCTGGATCGTAGGCTTTGGCTTGAATGCTCGACATGGCGGTCCTCAGGTTCGGTCAATGAAGGCCCATAGGATATCCCGAGCAGATGCGCCCATCTATTAAACTCCCACTATGAGCTCAAACCACCCTTTCGTCTCCGTCTCCGAGATTCGACAGAAGTTTCTCGGCTACTTTGAATCCCAGGGCCACACCGTGGTCCCCTCGAGCGCCCTGGTGCCTTCGAATGACCCCACCCTGTTGTTCACCAACAGTGGCATGGTGCAGTTCAAGGATGTGTTCCTTGGACGTGAGCAGCGGCCTTATGTCCGCGCCACATCGTCCCAGCGCAGCGTCCGAGCAGGCGGTAAGCACAACGATCTCGAGAATGTGGGTTACACGGCCCGGCATCACACTTTTTTCGAGATGCTGGGTAACTTCTCGTTTGGCGATTACTTCAAGCGCGATGCGATTCGTCATGCCTGGACCCTGCTCACCGAGGTCTATCAGCTTCCTCAAGAGAAGTTGTGGGTGACGGTCTATGCCGAGGATGACGAGGCGTATGCCATTTGGCGCGATGAGATTGGTGTGCCGGTCGCCCGCATCATACGAATCGGCGACAACAAAGGCGCTCGGTATGCCAGCGACAACTTCTGGCAAATGGCCGACACCGGCCCCTGCGGGCCTTGCAGCGAGATCTTCTTTGACCACGGTCCGGACATCTGGGGCGGTCCTCCAGGATCCCCCGAGGAGGATGGCGATCGTTACATCGAGATCTGGAACCTGGTCTTCATGCAGTTCGATCGCGATGCTCAGGGTGTCTTGACGCCTCTGCCTCGTCCTTGTGTCGACACGGGCATGGGCCTAGAGCGCATCTCTGCGGTCTTGCAGGGGGTGCACAGCAACTACGAGATCGATCTCTTTCAGGCCCTGATTCGGGCGGCTTCAAGAGAGACGGGCTGTCAGGACCTGGAGAACCCATCCCTACGCGTGATTGCAGATCACATTCGGGCCTGTTCCTTTCTCATGGTGGACGGGGTCATTCCCGGGAATGAGGGGCGTGGATATGTGTTGCGCCGGATCATTCGTCGGGCATTACGTCACGGCCACAAGCTGGGCCAACCCAAGCCCTTTTTCTACAGACTGGTGCCCGATCTGGTCGAGCAGATGGGCGTGGCCTATCCGGAGCTTTCCGCCTCTGCCTCGCGTGTCGCCGAGATGCTGCGGCAGGAGGAGGAGCGATTCGGCGAGACCCTCGAAAAGGGCATGGCCATTCTGTCTCAAGCCCTTGAGGGCCTTGCCAAGGGCCAGGCGCTTGATGGTCAGACGGCCTTTACGCTCTACGACACCTTCGGTTTTCCGCTAGACCTGACGGCGGATGTCTGTCGTGAACGCGACGTCCAGGTCGATGAGGCGGGCTTCCAAGCGGCCATGAACCGGCAACGCGAGCAGGCCCGTGCTGCAAGTAAATTCAAAGCAGGTGTCTCCCTGAGCTATGAGGGACAAGACACTCATTTTGTGGGCTATGAGCAGCTCACTCACGCCGCCCGCATTCAGGCGCTCTATGTCGAGGGAGCCTCGGTCGAGCAGGCCTCAGAGGGTCAGTCTGTGGTGGTTGTGCTCGACACCACGCCCTTTTACGCCGAATCTGGAGGGCAGGTGGGAGATGCCGGCCGTCTCATTGCGCACGGTGGGCAGGTCCGTGTCGATGACTGCCTGAAGATCACGGCGAATGTCTTTGGACACTACGGGACGGTGGCATTGGGCAGTCTGCGGGTGGGAGATGCGGTACACGCAGAGGTCGATCTGCAGCGCCGGGCGCGCATTGTCCGGCATCACTCTGCGACGCACCTCATGCACAAAGCGCTCAGAGAGACGCTTGGGGCGCATGTTCAGCAGAAGGGCTCTCTCGTGGACGACGAGAAGACTCGATTCGACTTCTCACATACCCAGCCCATGACAGCCTCTGAGATTGCTGCTGTAGAGGCCATCGTCAATGCCGAGATTCTGGCCAACCAGGCCACCCAAGCCCAAGTGATGGCTTTCGATGATGCGGTGAAAGGCGGGGCCATGGCTCTGTTCGGCGAGAAGTATGGCGATCACGTTCGCGTACTCGATATTGGTACGTCGAGAGAACTCTGTGGGGGCACGCACGTCTCTCGGACGGGGGACATTGGACTCTTTAAGATCGTCTCCGAGGGAGGCGTTGCGGCTGGGATTCGCCGAGTGGAGGCCGTCTGTGGAGACCGTGTCCTGGCCAGGATCCAGTCGCTCGAGGCCCAGGTGCAGGAGGCCAGTGCGCTCCTGAAAACCTCACCAGCAGAGCTCACCACACGACTGGCTCAGGCGCTTGAGGCCAACCGTCAGGCAGAAAAGGAGCTTGCTCGACTGAAGTCGAAAATGGCTGCGGCCGCAGGCCAGGATCTTGCCTCGGCAGCTCAGACGGTCGCGGGTGTCACCCTATTGGCTGCGCGTGTAGAGGGTACAGATGCGGGCGGTCTTCGAGAGATGCTGGATGGGCTGAAAGACAAACTCAAATCTGCTGCCATTGTCTTGGCCTCTGTCGAGGGCGAGAAGGTCAGTCTCATTGCCGGCGTGACAGCAGACCTCACCAGTCGAATCAAGGCGGGTGAACTGGTCACGCATGTGGCGACCCAGATCGGTGGGAAGGGAGGGGGCCGCCCGGACATGGCCCAAGGCGGAGGCACACAGCCTCAGGCCCTGCCTGCTGCGCTTGAGAGCCTGACTGCGTTTGTCCAGGGGAAGTGCGGGTCGTGACTCAAGGCCCTCACCAGACTCTGGATGTGAAGGGGCTCAGCTGCCCGCTTCCTATCTTGCGGGCCAAGAAGACGCTCTCTTCCATGGCCTCGGGGGAGCAGCTCGAGGTGTTGGCCACCGATGGGGGCGCGTGGGACGACTTCGAGTATTTCTGCAAGCACTCTGGACACGCTTTACTGCAGCGCGAGGAGCTCGACGGCGTTTATCGCTTTCTGATTTGCAGGAAATAACGTTTCACTGCCCCCGGATTTTCCCTAGTTTTTTTGATGTTGTCGGACCCATAAGTGGGGTCTCGGTCTTTCTGACCTAAACAAGCCATCGTCAAAGCCCGATTTCCTGTTGCAGCGCAACTTGTGGCTCAGATGATCCCCCTCTAGCCTTAAGTCTGTTGAGGAGGAGAGGCCGTGACGCAAGTCGATAAGCGGCCTTTTGGGGGCGAAGCAGGCAGTGCCTGCCTCGCCTTTTTTTCGTCTACTCAAGCCCCGCCAGTTGAGACCGCACCTGGTCCAGGCTGGCCTGAAACGCGACCAGTCGCTCCCGTTCTTGGGCCACCACGGCCTCCGGAGCCCGCGCCACAAAGCTCTCATTCGAGAGCTTGCTTTGGGCCTTTTGAATTTCAGAGTCGAGACGGGCCTTCTCTTTGCTCAGTCGCTCCCGCTCGGCCTTGAGGTCTATTTCGACGACCAGCATGAGCTGCAGGTCTCCCACGAGTTGGACGGGCGCCCGCAGGGCCTCGCCTTCGGCCTGAAGCGTCTCGACAAACGAGACCTCGCTGAGCTTGCCCAGCGCCTTGAGGCCGGCCGCCATGAGGGCATGCGCCTCCCCGGGGTTGGATAGACCGCTGACGCGAAGCGGTACCCGCTCTGCTGGGGAGAGGCCCATCTCTGAACGAAGGGACCGAACTGCAGCCACCATCGCCTTGAGCAGGTTCATGTGGGCATCGCACTCAGGGTCAATCTTTTTGAGGTCTGCAACGGGGAAGGGCGCTGTCACGATGCTGTCGGGCGCTCCCGACTCCAGCTTGGGGGATCGACCGGCCAGCGGGGCCACCACCTGCCAGAGGGCCTCTGTGATGAAGGGTATGACGGGATGTGCCAGTCGCAGGGTGGCCTCGAGCACCCTCAGGAGGGTACGCCGTGCTGCTCGGGCACGGTTCTCTGGCCCCGTCTGGATACTCACTTTGGCGAGTTCGAGGTACCAATCGCAGAACTCATTCCAGATGAACTCGTATATGGCTTTTGCAGCGAGGTCGAATCGATAGGCAGTCAGTTGTTGATGGACTTCAAGCTCGACACGTTGCAGCTCTGAGACGATCCATCGATCGACAAAGCTAAAGTGCAATGCGCCCTCGGGCCCGCAGTCACCCGCGCAGACGGAGAGGCCGTTGTCCTGTCCCTCACAGTTCATGAGCACAAACCGGGTGGCGTTCCAAAGCTTGTTGCAGAAGTTGCGATACCCCTCGCAGCGTGAGAGATCGAAATTGATGTTGCGCCCAGGGGTGGCAAGACTGGCGAAAGTGAACCGAAGCGCATCCGTTCCGTAGGCCGTAATCCCTTGAGGAAACTCATGTCGGGTCTTCTTCTCGATTTGCGCGGCCTGCTTGGGATTCATGAGGCCGGCAGTTCGCTTCTGCACCAGGGTATCGAGCGCAATACCATCGATCAGGTCGATTGGGTCGAGCGTATTGCCCTTGCTCTTGCTCATCTTCTGGCCTTCGCTGTCTCTGACCAATGCATGCACATAGACATCCCGGAAGGGCACCTGCCCGGTGAAGTGGCAGGTCATCATGACCATGCGTGCGACCCAGAAAAAGATGATGTCAAAGCCCGTGACGAGCACGCTAGAGGGCAGGTATTGCGCGAGCTCAGGTTGAAGGCGGGGCCCCCCGAAAGAAAGCCCGCGATCTTGACCTTGCTGTGGGTCCCACTCCTGCCCCGGCTCAACCAGCGTCGAGAAGGGCACCAGGGCTGACGAGAACCAGGTGTCGAGCACGTCTGGGTCTCGAATCAGCGGACCTTGGAAGCCCGCCGCACGCGCCTGCTCTCGTGCCTCGTCCTCGGTGGCTGCGACGAAGACCGCTCCTCCCTCGAGGGGCTGGCCATGCTCGTCTGCTGCGTACCAGGCGGGAATCTGATGGCCCCACCAGAGCTGTCTGGAGATACACCAATCCTGGATATTCTCGAGCCATTGGCGATAGGTGCTGGTCCAGTTCTCTGGGAAGAACCGCACTTCTCCCTGGTCCACCACCTGAAGCGCACGCTCTGCAATCGAGATACCGGGTGTGTGGGTACCTTCAGGTGCGGGTTTGGACATCGCGACGAACCACTGGTCCGTGAGCATGGGCTCAATCACCACTCCTGTTCGATCACCTCGAGGCACCATGAGCTTATGGGGCTTCTCAGACACCAGCAGGCCCTGGGCCTGTAAGTCCTCGAGTACCCGTTTGCGTGCAGCATAGCGCTCGAGGCCTTGATAGGCCGCTGGCGCTTGGTCATTGATGTGCGCATCGAGTGTGAGAATGTTGATGGGCGTGAGCCCATGCCGCTGGCCTACCGCATAGTCGTTGAAGTCGTGAGCTGGTGTGATCTTCACGCAGCCCGTGCCAAAGGCTGGGTCCACATAGCTGTCTGCAATGATGGGAATTTGGCGGCCCACCAGAGGCAGGGTGAGGGTTTTGCCCACGAGATGCGCATAGCGCGCATCTTCTGGGTTGACGGCGACGGCCACGTCACCCAAGAGCGTTTCGGGGCGGGTGGTTGCCACCACCAGTCCCTGGCTTGCATCGTCGGAAAGGGGGTAACGAATATCCCAGATCTTGCCGTCTTCTTCTTCGCTCACCACTTCAAGATCCGAGACCGCGGTGAGCAGTTTGGGATCCCAGTTCACCAGGCGCTTCCCGCGGTAGATGAGGCCCTGTCGATAGAGGCTGATGAATACCTGCTGAACCACGGCTGAGCAGGTGGGGTTCATGGTGAAGTATTCCAGAGACCAGTCGCAGCTGGCGGCAAGGCGCCGCATCTGGCCGGTGATGGTCGAGCCAGACTGTTGCTTCCACTCCCAGACTTCTTTCAAAAAGGCTTCGCGTCCGAGGTCATGTCGCGAAATACCTTTGGCATCGAGCTGACGTTCCACAACAATCTGCGTCGCAATGCCCGCATGGTCTGTTCCCGGAAGCCAGAGTGTGTTGTCTCCACGCATGCGATGCCAGCGGGAGAGTGTGTCCATGAGGGTCTGGTTGAAGGCATGACCCATGTGCAGGGTGCCGGTGACGTTCGGTGGAGGAAGCTGAATGCAGAAGCTCTCGGCATCGGGACGAGTACCAGCCGAGTAAAGGCCTCTGCGCTCCCACTCCGGCCCCCATTCGGCTTCGAGGCTGGCGGGTTCAAACGACTTGGCGAGGCTATCCATGGTTGGCTTGTCCGAGGTCATGACGGGTGAGGGGGTAGCCGCGGTCTCTGTAAAACGCGTAACGCACGCGAGCCGCCTGACGGTCGGCCTCATCGAGGCTCACGATTTCAAAGACGCGGTCGAACTGACTGAAGATTTCCGGGACCTCTGGGTCGAGGTTGATCAGCAGATGCGGAACGCGAGGCGGAGATGGAGTCCAGAGCTGATGGCACAGGATGACGGGCGCCTCATCCGCGAGTGGGTGGTCTGCGTGGACATGCGGGAGAAAGTCGTCATCGGAGAAGGTGTAGAGCAGGTCATCGAAGGCCTGCAACTGCGCAGCATCAGAACAGAAGACGACCAGTGGCTTGGCGTCACTGGCCGCCTGGCTGCGCATGGCCTTGCGCACCAGACGGCAGGCGTGACTCAGCCGGTCTGGCGCGTTGAAGTGGAAGTCGACACTGGTCACGCAAGGCCGTTTTTGAGGAACTCCACCAGGAGGCCCACCGGTCGTCCGGTTGCACCTTTTTGAGCGCCGCTCTTCCATGCGGTCCCGGCGATATCCAGGTGGGCCCAGCGATAGGCCTTGGCAAATCTCCAGAGGAAACAGGCGGCAGTGACACTACCCGCCGCACGTCCACCGATGTTGGCCATGTCTGCGAAGGGAGACTTGAGCTGCTCTTGGTAGTCCTCCTCGAGCGGCATGCGCCATGCTGGGTCGAGGCGCTTCTTGCCCGCCTGGATCAGGGCTTCAGCCAAAGCATCGTCTGCCGAGAACAGGCCCGAATTCACATGGCCCAGGGCAATGACGCAAGCCCCTGTGAGGGTGGCCATATCGACCACACAGGCAGGCTTGAAGTGTTTCTCTACGTATGTGAGCGCGTCGCAGAGGATGAGACGACCTTCAGCGTCGGTATTGAGAATTTCAATGGTCTGACCCGACATGGAGGTGACGATGTCACCGGGCCTCGTGGCGGTACCACTGGGCATGTTTTCACAGGTGGGAATGATGCCTACGACGTTGCGTTTCAGGCCCATCTCTCCCACTGCGCGCATGACGCCCAGCACGCTGGAGGCTCCGGACATGTCGTACTTCATCTCATCCATATCGGCACCTGGCTTGAGTGAGATTCCCCCGGTGTCGAATGTGATGCCTTTTCCGACCAGCACCATGGGCGCCTCTTTGGCTGTGCCCCCGTTGTGATGCAGGACAATGAACTGGGGCGGCTGCGCAGATCCAGCGGAGACCGCGAGCAAGGCGTTCATGCCGAGCTTTTCCATGGCTGAACGGTCGAGCACCTCCACCTTCATGCGGAATTGGCGAGAGAGGCCACGCGCCACCACGGCAAGGTGGGTGGGGGTGCAGATGTTGGGAGGCAGATTACCCAGGTCCTTGGTGAGCTCAATGCCGTTGGCCACGGCCACCGCATCGGCCAAGACCTTTGGTGCATCGGAAGGACGCATGTCGCCTGGCAACAGCATCTCAACCTCACGCAGTGCTGGCTGGTCCGACTTCACGGCCTTGGCCTTGGCGCCTGCAGCCTTTTCCTCGGGCTGCCCGTCTTTGCGGGTCTTGAACCGCTCGAATCGATAGAGCGCCTCTCGCATGGCGAGCACGTGGGTCTGAGCACGCCATTCACCGTCTTGGGTGTCCATCGCCAGCTCGGTGAGGTAGGACGAGACGCGTCGAACGCCTTTGAGTCCGACCATCGCCTTTGTGGCTGCCCGCACCGCTTCGGCATAGGCTTTTTCTTTGAAGGCCTCTTTTTTTCCGAGACCGACCAACAGCACCCGACTGACGCCGAGTCCGGGAAGGTCGCGCACGAGGGAGCAGCCGCCAAGCTTGGCATCGAAATCGCCGGATTTCAGAAGCTTGGCAATGGCGCCATCTGTCACCTTGTCGACCACTCGAGCCGAGGGCGAGAGTTCTGCTCCTGCTGCGGTGGCATAGACGCCGACCCAGGCGCAGTCTGCGTTGGAGCGATCGACGGGTTTGTTGCTCGCGCTGAAGTCAAGCGACTCTCGGGCTTCGCCGGGGTCTTTCAGGTCTTTGGTTTCTTTGGAATCTTTGGGGGTGGAGGTGGCGGTCATGACACAATGCCTTTCTTCTGCAAAGCGCCATTATAAAAGTTCGTGATCTTTCACAAGTCTCTGGTGCGTGAGCTGCGTAGCACGGCAGGAATGGTGTTTGCCACGATTCTTGCCATTGTGATCACCTCGGCGCTCATTCGTCAGCTCGGCCGAGCTGCTGCAGGCAAGGCGGACGAGGCGTTGCTGCTCCCTCTGATTGCCTTGTCATCTCTGAGCTCGCTGGGTCTGATCGCCTGCCTCACGGCCGTGATGTCGGTGCTCTTGGTGTTTTCACGGATGTGGCGAAGCTCAGAAATGGTGGTCTGGCAGTCGAGCGGGGTGAGTTCTGTTGGCCTTCTGACCCCCGTGCTTCGATTCGCTCTCCCCTGGGTGCTGCTCACGGCCGCATCCACGCTCTTCATCACCCCTTGGACGCGGGATCAAACAGAGCGTCTTCGCGAGGGTTTTGAGTCAAGAGGAGACGCTCAGCGCCTCGCGCCCGGACAGTTTGGCGAATCCTCTTCAGGGCGTAGGGTCTTTTTCGTCGAAAACCCCGACCCCAGCTCTGGGGAGCTCGGCCTGGTCTTCGTGCTGCAGCGAGATGCCTCTGGCGCAGAGATGGTCTTGATGGCCTCTGGCGGACGACTGGAGACAGATGCTGATGGGCTCTCCTGGGCTCGGGTGCGTGATGGGATGCGGGTAGACCTCTCTGCTCCGCAGACGCCATCTGCGCTTGCGGTGGGACGGATGTCCTTCGGTGAGTATTCGCTGCGGCTCGATGTGCCTCCCCCACGTCCATCACTGGATGCTTCTGTCCGTGCGCAGACGCTCGCGGGGTTGTGGGCGGATTGGGGCGCCCAGGCCCAGGGGGAGTTGGCCTTTCGAGTCGGGCTGCCCTTGCTGACGCTGTTGCTTGCCCTGCTCGCCGTTCCGCTGTCTTTTGTGAACCCCCGGCTTGGGCGGTCTTTTCACCTCGCGTCTGCTTTTCTGATCACCATGGCCGCCTTGAACCTGCTGACGGTGTCACAGGCCTGGATTGCGCAGCAGAAGGTCTCCTTTTCGTGGGGCTGGTGGCCGCTCCATCTCACGCTTCTGGGGATCACTGCGCTGATGTTTTGGTGGCGCTATCGGCCCAGACGAGGCTTGTTCGCCAGACTCTCCGCACGCCTGGCCGGGCTCAGAGCCGCGCGTCAACTCCCCACTCGCAGCCAGAGCGCCTAAGTCATCGTGGACCGACTCTCTCGCTACATGACACGCCTGGTTTGGCTGCGGGTCTTGATGGTTCTGGCCGGTCTGCTCGGACTCTTTGCGGTCTTTGAGATGGTGGGGGAGTTGGATCGCATGGGCCGCGGTGGCTTTGGCTTCTCCGCCGCGCTGCAGGCCACCCTCTACAGGCTGCCGGCATTGTCGGTGGAACTGATGCCAATTGCATGCCTGATTGGCGGGCTCTGGGCGTTTGCTGAATTGGCCGGTGAGTCTGAGTTCACGGCCGCCCGTGCAGCGGGCTATGGGCCGTTGAGGGCCTTGTCTGCCTTGCTGGTCATGGGTCTTCCGTTTGCGCTTGCCACAGCCGCGGTCTCTGAATGGGTCGTGCCTTGGAGCGAGGGAGAGTCTGCTCGAGTCAAAGCAATCGCACTAGGAGCCTCTGGTCGAAACGCATTAAAGTCGGGCTATTGGCTTCGTGACCCCGCTGGAGTGCTCGGGGGGTCTGTCTCCGAGCGCATGGCGAATTTTTCAAATGTTCTCCCGGACCAGTCTCTCGAGCAGGTGGTGGTCTATGAATTTGACCAGGGGCGGCGCCTTCAGCGCGTGCTCCGAGCCCGTCGTGCGGTGGTCGAAGGCGCCCCTTCCCCGGCTGGGAGCAGGTGGCGTCTTGAGACGGTCGAGGGGTTGGTCTTTTCGCTGGACGGCGCAGTGAGTCGGTTTGAGGCGTCGGAGACGGTTCTGGAGAGCACCCTCACGCCCAGTGCTGTCTCGGCGCTGCGGGTGAAACCCGATCAGATGTCGGCCAGAGATTTGTACGCCACCAGCAGCTTTCTTCGTGAAGCCCGCCAGCAGTCGGTTCGCTATGAGATGGCCTTCTGGAAGAAGATGCTGTATCCGTGGACGGTCTGGGTGATGCTGTTCCTGGCTTTGCCGGCTGCCTATGTGAAAGGACGCTCGGGTTCCCTCGGGCTGAAACTGGGCCTCGGCATTGCCGCGGGGCTGGGCTTTCATCTGGTCAACAGCCTCTTTTCACACCTCGGGCTGCTCGCTGCTTGGCCCCCGGTTCTGGTGGTCTTCCTGCCCAGCCTCGGGGCACTGCTTTTTGCGGCAAGCCTCTTTTCCTGGGTACAACGCAGGGGACTCTAGGGATCTGGTCGTTACAATCCCCGGCATCATGACAAAAACCTGCACCCTCACTCCCTCCGGACGAAGTTTTCCTGTTGACGATGGAGAAACCCTCCTGGCGGCCGCGCTGCGCGCTGGGGTGGTCCTCCCGTACGGCTGTAAAGATGGAGCCTGCGGCTCCTGTAAGGCCACGCTGGTGGCGGGGTCTGTAGACCTCGGCACCTACCAAAAGAAGGCGCTGAGTGACGCTGATCGCGATGCCGGTGGGTTGCTGCTCTGCCAGGCGCGTGCGGAGACGGACCTCACGGTATCCGCCCGAGTGGTGGCGGCCGAGGGCATGATTCCCATTCGAAAGCTGCCCTGTCGGGTCGCCAGCATTGAGCGCGCAGCCCCAGATGTAGCGGTGATCAAGCTGCAATTACCGGCTACCGAGAAGTTCGAGTTTCTTGCGGGTCAGTACATCGACATCCTCTTGAAGGATGGCAAGCGCCGAAGTTATTCAATGGCCTCCGCGCCTCACGAGCAGGGACCGATCGAGCTCCACATTCGTCACACGCCAGGGGGTGCCTTTACCGATGCGCTCTTTGGCTCTGGGACGCCGTCCATCAATGCGGTCAAGGAGAAAGACATCCTGCGATTCGAAGGGCCTCAGGGCACCTTCTTCCTGCGTGAAGACAGTGCACGCCCCATGGTGCTTTTGGCGAGCGGTACGGGCTTTGCCCCGATCAAAGCGGTTGTGGAGCATGCCCGCTTCAAACACATCGAGCGCCCCATGACGCTTTACTGGGGCGGGCGACGCCCGCACGATCTTTATATGATGGATCTCGCCCAGACTTGGGCCCGCGAGATGCCCCACTTTACGTTTGTGCCTGTGGTGAGTGATGCCCTGCCCGAGGATGCCTGGACCGGTCGCACGGGCTTTGTACACCAGGCCGTGATGCAAGACTTCCCAGACCTCTCCGGCCATAGTGTGTATGCCTGCGGCGCCCCGGTGGTTGTGCAGTCAGCCAAAGCAGACTTTATGGCCCATTGTGGGCTCCCTGAAGATGAGTTCTATGCCGACGCGTTCACGACGGCTGCGGATCTCGCGAAGAAGCCCGCTTAAAGAAGTCATCCAAGCACCGCCCAGTGGGGGTGGGCTGCTTTGCAACCGTGCGGGGCGGCCCAGAAGCGACCACCTGCCCACCCGCTGCTCCGCCCGCTGGCCCCAAGTCCACCAGCCAGTCGGCCTGAGCCCAGAGGTCGAGCTGATGCTCGATCACCACCACGCTGTGCCCAAGCTCGACGAGCTGATGCAACGCATGAATGAGCCGCTCCACATCGGAGAGGTGAAGGCCCACAGTGGGCTCGTCTAGCACGTAGAGGGTATGGCCCGTTTGTCGAGTCTTGGCCAGCTCGGCCACCAGCTTGATGCGCTGTGACTCCCCGCCCGAGAGGGTAGGGCTAGGCTGCCCGAGGCTGAGGTAGCCCAGACCGAGATCCTGCATGAGTTGCAGCGGGCGCTTAATCTTAGAGACGCCATCAAAGGCTTCGAGTGCTTCATCCACCGACATGGACAGCACATCGGAAATGGCATGCCCACGCCAACGCGCCAGTCGAGTCTCGGCATTGAATCGGCTGCCGCCGCAGGCATCACAGACCACTCGAACGTTGGGCAGAAAACTCATCTCAATGGTCTGCCAGCCTTGCCCCTCACAGACTTCACAACGACCTTGTCCGGTGTTGAAGGAGAATCGATTGGCCGCCCATCCGCGTCTGCGGGCATCCTCACCGTCTGCATAGAGTTTGCGGATGTCATCCCAGAGGCCGGTATAGGTGGCAGGGGTTGAGCGTGGGGTCTTGCCAATGGGAGTCTGATCGACCTCTAAGACCCGATCAATGGATTCCCAATGTTGGATCGATTCGCATCCGCTCCACTGAACCTGGCGCGCCCGTCCTGCACGGGACCGTTGTTGGTCGACGGCTCGGCTGAGGTTGGCACGAAGGACATCCCGGACGAGGGTGGACTTACCTGAACCGGAGACGCCTGTGACGACGGTCAGACGCCTCAGCGGGATGGGTACCGTGACGCCCTTGAGGTTGTGCAGGCTGGCGGAGCGAATCTCTAGCCATTCCTCAGCAGGCACTCTGAGCGGAGCGGAAGGGGGCACCATCGGCTCGCGCAGGTAGCGCCCGGTGATGGAGGCTTCACAGGCCATGAGGTCGCTGGGTTGACCCTGCGCGACCACTGCGCCGCCGCGTTTTCCTGCCCCGGGGCCCATGTCGATGAGGTGGTCCGCAATCGCCAGAGTCTCTTCATCGTGCTCGACCACCACCACCGTGTTGCCCTTTTGCTGGAGCTGACGAAGCAGCTTCAGGAGGGCCTGATTGTCTTGGGGGTGTAGGCCGATGGAAGGTTCGTCCAACACATAGCAGACGCCTTGAAGGTTTGAGCCGAGTTGCGCAGCCAGTCGTATCCGTTGGGCCTCGCCACCGGAGAGGGTGGGGGCAGCGCGGTTGAGATTGAGATAACCCAGGCCGACCGAGCAGAGAAAGGCGACTCGCGCCTGAATCTCTTGAATGAGCCCCTCAGCGATGGCTGACTCCCTCGGGCCAAAGCCAGCGGCGGTGGAGGTGAGCCATCCGGGCAACTGGTCCAGTGCGAGATTGGAGACCTCATGGAGTCCCGTCCGGGCGATGGTCACGGCCCGAGCGATCGGGTTGAGTCGGGCCCCCTCGCAGCTGGGACAGGGAAGCTCAGTCGCTTCCGCTTCCGGGCTCTCACGCTCCAGGTATTGATCCTCCTCCCCGCTTTCCCCTTCCTTCAGGGCCTGACCAAAGAGGCCCGTGCCCGTGCAGCCTGGGCACCAGCCCAGGGCGTGGTTATAGGAGAACATGCGAGGCTCGGGTTCCGGAAGGCTGGTGGTGCAGACCGGACAGGCTCGCTTGGTGGAATAGAGTCGTGCCTGAGGGCTCGCATCTCCCTGGAGTGGGGCCAGCACCGTGAGGCTTCCTTGTCCTTGTAGCACCGCCTCGTCCACAAGGGCACGGAGCTGTGCCTCCTGTTCGGGCGCGATCACCAGGTCTCCGATGGGCAGTTCGATGGTGTGCACTCGATAGCGATCCAGCCGGGGAAACTTTTCGGTCGACAGAAACGCCCCGTCCACCCTCAGGTGTTGATGTCCACGAGAGAGCGCCCATTTCGCCAGGTCTTGGTAGAGGCCCTTGCGTTGAACGACCAGAGGAGCGAGCAGGCCCACATGCTGGCCGCGGTAGTCGCGCATCAGGCTTGCGGTGATGGCTTCGGGGCTCTGCGGTGCGATTGGGCTTTGGCAGTCTGGGCAGTGCTGCTGACCCAGCTTCACGTACAGCAGGCGCAGGAAGTGATGGATTTCAGTGAGGGTACCGACCGTGCTCTTTCGTCCCCCTCGACTGGTGCGCTGCTCAATAGCGACCGTCGGCGCAATGCCATAGATGGCATCTACGTCCGGACGTGAGGCCGGCTGAACGAATTGACGGGCATAGGCATTGAGCGACTCCAGATACCGACGCTGGCCCTCCGAGAACAGAATGTCGAAAGCGAGTGTGGACTTCCCAGAGCCAGAGACGCCCGAGATGACCGTGAGCTGATTGCGGGGAATGGAGAGACTGACATCCTTGAGGTTGTGCTCGCGGGCATGGTGAATCTCGATGGCCTCAGCCGGTGCAGCCCGTGGGAGGACTATGGGCACTCGGTCTTGAACGGAGAGGCCGCGCATGCGCGCCAGGGCCTGGCCGGTGTGAGACTCGGGACAGGCGATGAGATCCTCTTGCTGGCCCTGAGCCACCAGCTGCCCTCCCGAGGGACCTGCCTCGGGGCCAAGGTCGAGGATCCAGTCGGCAGCCTCAATCAGGTCGAGGTTATGCTCAATCACCACCAGGGAGTGGCCCGCACTGACCAGCGCCTGCAGAGCACGAATGAGCTTCGCGATGTCGTCGAAATGAAGGCCTGTGGTGGGCTCGTCGAAGATCAGCATCATGCCCTTCTTCGCTTTCCCCCCTCGCTCGAGTGCCTCAGCGAGGTGGCCTGCGATCTTGAGGCGTTGAGCCTCGCCACCCGAGAGGGTGGGCACAGGCTGTCCAAGCCGCAGGTAGTCCAATCCCACATCCACCAGCGGCTGAAGCCTGCGTTGAACTTCCGGGTCCGCCTGAAAGAATGAGAGCGCCTGTCTCACGGTGAAGTCCAGGACATCACCGATCGAATAGCCCTCCAGGGTCACCTCAAGCGTCTCGGGCCGATAGCGCTTGCCTTTACAGTCCTGACAGCTCAGGTAGACATCCGACAAAAACTGCATTTCGACCTGCTCGAATCCACTGCCTGCGCAGGTGGGGCAACGCCCCGTCCCTGCGTTAAAGCTAAAGGTGCCCGTGGTGTAGCCACGTTGCAGGGAGAGCGGGGCCTCGGCAAATCTTCGACGAATGGCATCGAAGGCACCGACATACACGGCCGGATTCGAGCGGGTCGTTCTTCCAATGGGGGACTGATCGACGAGAAGGGCATCGGCGATGAGTGCAGCTCCCTCAAGCTGACCGAATGGTCCGGGAGGCTCTGTCGCCTTTCCGAGATGCTTACAGAGCGCTGGGTACAGCACATCTTGCACCAAGGTGGATTTTCCAGATCCCGAAACCCCCGTCACGCAGACGAGGTGTCTCAAGGGAATGCTGATGTCCAGGTGCTTGAGATTGTTCGCATGCACATGGGTGAGCCGCAGTCGGTGTGACTGCAGTACGCTCGCCCTGGGCTTGGGTGGCTGCGCCTGTGTCTTCTTCTCTCCTCGCAGGTATTGCCCGGTGAGGGTGTCTGCGCGCAGGAGCGCTGCGAAGTCTCCGTTAAAACAGAGGCGGCCGCCGAGCTCTCCGGGGCCTGGGCCCATGTCCATGATGCGATCTGCAGCCTGCATCACTTCTGGATCGTGCTCCACCACCAGCAGGCTGTTTCCCGCATCGCGAAGTCGATGCATGACCCCAATCAGCCGTTGAAGGTCTCTGGGATGAAGTCCGATGGACGGCTCGTCCAGCACAAAGAGCGTGTTGACCAGAGAGGTGCCCAGTGCCGTGGTGAGGTTGATGCGTTGGACCTCGCCCCCCGAGAGGGTTCTGGACTGGCGATCGAGCGTCAGATAGCCCAGGCCCACCTCTCTGAGAAATCGCAGCCGGGCGCGCATTTCTTTGAACACCAACTGAGCCGCAGCGGTCTGGCTCGCGGAGGCCCTCGACCCAGACCATGAAGCCTCCACCCGCTCCAACCAGTCCCAGGCCTCGTCAATCGACATCTGCATGACAGCAGGTAGATTGAGCCCGAGCACCTGCCAATCCAGCGCCTCCGGCTTGAGCCGCGCACCTTTGCAGGACGGGCACTCCGTGTAGGAGCGATATCGGGAGAGCAGCACTCGGACGTGCATTTTGTAGGCCTTACTCTCCAGGTACTCGAAGAAACGGTTGACGCCATACCACTGCCGCTTCCAGTTGCCCGACCAGTCTTCATCTCCCTCAAAGACCCAGTGGCGATCCTCTGGTGGAAGGTCACGCCAGGCAATGTCCTCGGCCACCCCTCTTTTTCGAGCGGCCGCCAGCAGCTCCTGCTGACAGTCCTCGTAGGACTTGCTTTGAAAGGGCTTGATGGCTCCCTCGGAGAGCGAGAGCCGTTCGTTGGGAACCACCAGCCCACGATCAATCCCGATCACCCGTCCAAAGCCGCGGCAGGCCTCACAGGCACCAATGGGAGAGTTGAATGAAAACAGCGCTGGTCTGGCCTCCCGAAAGCTCAGCGAGCAAGCTGCGCATTGCAGTGCGCTTGAGAAGCGAAGGCGGCGGTCCTCCGCGGAGGCCTCCTTCCCCTGCATGAGGATGAGCTCACAGCGCCCCTCACCAAAACGAAGGGCTGTCTCAAAGGCTTCCGCCAAACGGCTTCGCTCGGTGTCAGGATGCACCGAGACGCGATCGACGATCACCCAAACACGACCGGCCTCTCGGGAGTAGATGCGGGTGAGCCCTTGTGCAGAAAGCCAAGCCTCGAGCTGCTCTTGCTCTAGCTCTTCAGGAACGTCTCTGGCAAAGACAATCGCCAGGCGTTGTCCTTCGGGCTGAGCAAGGGCCAGTGTCACCATGCCGTCCACATGATCTCGCTGCACAGGGGTGTTGCAGCCTGGGCAGATGAGTTCGGCCGCACGAGCAAAGAGCAGCTTGAGATGGTCTGTGAGCTCCGTCATGGTGCCCACGGTTGAACGAGAGGTGCGAACGGGATTGGTCTGATCGATGGCAATCGCTGGTGGCACCCCTTCGATGGCATCGACCTGAGGCTTGTCCATTCGGTCCAGAAACTGCCGGGCGTAGGCTGAGAAGGTCTCGATGTACCGACGCTGCCCCTCCGCGTAGATCGTGTCGAAGACCAAAGAACTCTTGCCGGATCCAGACACGCCGGTCACGACAATGAGTTCTCCCAACGGGAGGTCGAGGGAGAGGTCTTTCAGATTGTTCTGACGTGCCCCTCGGACGCGAATGGTCATGAGTGGTGGTGGTCGTGACCGTGGTCATGGCCACAGCCCGGTCCATGGACATGGCCGTGGTCGTGGTCGTGGTCGTGATGATGGTGGTGTTGAGCCAGCAAGGGTGTCACGCGCTCTTGCAGGTTTTCTGCGGTGTCGGGGGAAAACTGATCCATCGATGCGATGGGCTTGAATCCCATGGATTTGAGCTGCTGAGCGAGCTGATCGGAGGTCTCGTCTCCCCGGGGAAACTTGACGAAGTTGCTGCCGAGTTCACAGGCCACGCCCGCCTGGGCGAGAAAGCGCACGAGGCGCAGGAGGGCGAGGGGCTCTGAGGTGGTGATGATGTGGAGCTTGGTGGGAGTCATGGCTGGACTTTCAGGACGATTTTTCCGACATGTTGAGATGATTCCATGAGCGCATGCGCGGCCTGAACCTCAGAGAGATCGAACTCCGCATGCACCAGGGGGAGAATCCGCCCTGCGCTGATCTCGGGCCAGATGGCTTGCTGAAGACTCTGCGCAATGCGGGCTTTCTCCTCGATGCTACGAGGGCGCAGGGTGGAGCCGGTATACGTGAGCCGCTTACGCATGAGGAGGTCCCAGTTCATCTCCACTTTCGCACCAGACAAGAAAGCAATTTGAACCAGACGTCCCTCGAGCGCGAGGCATTTGAGATTCTTATAGATGTAGTCACCGCCCACCATGTCGAGAATCAGGTTCACGCCTTGGTCGTTCATCTCGGTGCGGATGACATCGACAAAATCTTCCTCTTTGTATTGGATGCAGCGATCTGCCCCCAAGGCCATACAGGCTTGCGCCTTATCCGCAGAGCCAACCGTGGTGAAGATTCGTGAGGCCCCCGCCCACTTGGCGAATTGAATGGCGGTGGTTCCGATCCCGCTGGATCCCCCATGGATCAGGACCGACTGGCCAGGCATCAACTGGCCGCGTTCGATCAGGTTGGCCCATACGGTCATCATGGTTTCGGGTAGGCAGGCGGCCTCCCGCAGGCTCAAGCCTTGAGGCAGCGGCATGCAGTGGCTTGCGGGCACCAACACCTCGTCGGCGTATCCACCTCCCGGGGTCAGACTGCAGACGGATTGCCCTATGAGGGACGGGTCCACGCCTGCGCCTACGGCAGAGACCACCCCGCTGACTTCCAGGCCAAGGTATGGGCTGGCATCGGGCGGTGGCGGATACAGCCCTTTGCGTTGAAGGACATCTGGCCGGTTCACTCCGGCGTAGGCCACCCGAATACGGGCCTCTCCTGGACCTGGGGCTGGCACTTCGGCTTCAATGAGGTGGAGGCACTCGGGCCCGCCGCCAGGATGGTGGTCGATGCGTCGCATATGGGCTACTTTCCCCAGGAGTCTTTGAGGGTCACGGTTCGGTTGAAGACCAGTCGGCCGGGCTTGCTGTCCATGCTGTCTGGAACAAAGTAGCCGTGGCGTTCGAACTGGAGCGCTTGCCCGGGAGCGGGATTCGCGAGACTGGGTTCTAGCATGGCCTGAATGGTGGTGAGGCTGTTTGGGTTCAGGTCGTCCATGAAGTGCCGCTCGAGGTCGGGAGGGTCCCCCTCGCGTCGGGCACCGGGCGTGGGGCTGGAGAACAGCCGATCAAAGAGCCGAACCTCTGCCGGGACCGCGTGGCTTGCACTGACCCAGTGGATGACGCCCTTGACCTTATAGGCGTCCGCGCCCGGGGTTCCGCTTTTGGAGTCTTCAAAAATGCGGACATGCACCGCGTCCACCTGACCCTGAGCGTCATGGCTGTGGCTCACATACTCGGCTACAAACCCATACTTCAGTCGCACGCGCCCGCCCGGGCTGAGCCTGAAAAACCCCTTGCTCGGGACTTCCATGAAGTCCTCTCGCTCGATGAAGAGCTCCCGCGTCAGGGGCATGTCTCGGCCCCCCCACTCGGGGTGTTGAGGGTGGTGGGGGGCCGTGCAGGCGTGTGATTGAGATTCTTCTAGATTGTCGATGACGAGTCTGAGGGGATCGAGCACCGCGACCCGACGCGGAGCCACCTCATTGAGGTGGTCACGAATGGCCTGCTCAAACACGCTGTAATCAATCCACGCATCTGACTTCGATGCGCCGGTGCTGTCGACAAACTTTCTAAAGGCTTCGGGCGGGTATCCCCTCCGTCGGGCAGCCACGAGGGTGGGCATACGAGGATCGTCCCAGCCGCTGACGACCTTGGATTCAATCAGTTCAATGAGCTTTCGCTTCGAGAGCACCACATAGGTGAGATTGAGTCGTGCAAACTCATACTGGTGGGGTCTGGTGGGGCCTGCCAGATGACCAGTCTCCCGCACTCGATCCACCAGCCAGTCATAGAGGGGACGATGGTCCTCAAACTCGAGGGTGCAGATGGAATGGCTAATCCCCTCAATCGCATCCGAGAGCGGGTGGGCGTAGTCATACAGCGGATAGATGCACCAGGCATTTCCAGCTCGATGGTGCTCGGTGTGTCGTATGCGATAGAACACGGGGTCTCGGAGGTTCATGTTGGGCGAGGCCATGTTGATCTTGCCTCGCAGCACATGACTGCCGTCGGGGAACTCCCCAGCGCGCATCCGCCGGAATAGGTCCAGATTTTCCTCGATGCTTCGCTCACGGAAGGGCGAGTTCTCGCCTGGCTGTGTGAGCGTTCCTCGCCGGGCCCGCATCTCGTCCGCAGGAAGAGAGTCGACATAGGCGTGGCCAGCCAACACAAGCGCCTCGGCGAACTGATAGAGCTGCTCAAAGTAATCGCTGGCGAAGTAATGGTGATCACCCCAGTCAAACCCCAGCCAGCGCACCATCTCCTCAATGGCATCCGCGTATTCCTGCTCCTCTTTCGCGGGATTGGTGTCGTCGAGGCGGAGATGGCACTGGCCAGAAAATCTTTGGGCCAGCCCGAAATTCAGGCAAATCGACTTGGCATGGCCAAAGTGCAGATAGCCATTGGGTTCAGGTGGAAACCGGGTCACCACCTGTGAGACGCGCCCAGCAGAGAGGTCGGACTCAATGATCTGGCGCAGGAAATGGGTCACTTCAATCGGGGTGTCAGACATGTCCCGTAGTGTACTGAAGCTCTGCCGCATAATCCCTTTATGCCTGCCGACCGCCTCCTCTTGATTGACGCCTCCAGCTTTGTCTACCGAGCCTTTCACGGGCTGCCCGACCTGCGCAGCAAGGCGGGGCTTCCCACCGGTGCCGTGACCGGCATGGTCAATATGCTCCGTAGGGTTCGCGAGGAGTTTCCGGCTCGCTATGCCGCCTGCGTCTTCGATCCACCCGGTAAGACGTTTCGGGACGATATTTTCCCCGACTACAAGGCGAACCGATCGGCCATGCCCGATGACCTTCGTACCCAAATGCCCTACATCCTGGAAGTCGTTCGAGCCCTAGGCTGGCCGTTGGTGGTGGTGGAGGGACTGGAAGCTGATGACGTGATCGGGACGTTGGCCACACAGGCCACTGAGATGGGGTTGGACACCCTCATCGCGACAGGGGACAAGGACCTGGCTCAACTGGTGTCGGATCAGGTCACTCTGGTAGACACCATGACGCGAGACGGTGGCCCCCCGAAGCGCATGGATCGCGCAGGGGTGTTGGAGAAGTTCGGCGTGGCCCCAGAGCGGATCGTGGACTACCTCTCCCTGGTCGGAGACAGCGTGGACAATGTTCCGGGGGTGGAGAAGGTCGGACCCAAGACGGCCGCCAAGTGGATTGCCGAGTACGGATCCTTGGAGGCTGTCATGGCCTCGGCCCGGGAGATCAAGGGCGTGGTGGGGGAAAACCTTCGCAAGGCTCTCGACTGGCTGCCGACCGCCAGAGTGCTTGTGACGGTGAAGTGTGATGCGGACCTTCGAGGGACAGTGCCAAGCCTGGGCGCTTTGGTGCCCTCAGCGCCCTCGGCTGAAGCCCTTCGGAGCTTGCGCGAACAGCTTGATCTTGGTCGAAGCCTACGTGGACTGATCGATGAGTCGCAGATGATGGCCAGTCCGGTTGCTGCGCCCGATTCAGGCGGCGTGCAGGCGAGCCTTGAGAGGCCACCGGCACTGGAGGGACGATACGAGACCATTCTCACTGAGGACGCATTTGCGGCCCTGCTCAAAAGCCTCTGGGAGGCTGACCTGGTGGCCTTCGATACGGAGACGACGTCGATCGACCCTCGTCAGGCTGACTTGGTCGGTTTGTCCTTCGCCTGGGAGGTGGGTCATGCGGTGTATTTGCCCATCGGGCATCGCTATGCGGGGGCCCCCGATCAACTTCCCCTCACGGGCGTGCTCGATCGGCTCCGACCCTGGCTAGAGGATTCGAGCCGGCTCAAGCTGGGCCAGAACCTCAAGTACGACGCTCACGTCTTGCTGAAAGCCGGCATTCGATTGGCCGGGATTGCCCATGACACGCTGCTGCAGTCCTACGTGCTGGAGGCACATCGATCGCATGATCTGGCATCTCTGGCCGATCGTCACCTCGGCAGGTCGGGCCTTTCATATGACGCCGTGACCGGAAAAGGGGCGTCGCGCATCGGCTTTGAGCAGGTGGCCGTGGATGTGGCGACTCAGTATTCGGGAGAAGACTCAGACTTCACGCTCCATCTGCACCAGACCCTTTGGCCTCAAATCCAGGCCCAGTCGAGTCTGCGCAAGGTTTATGAGGAGATCGAGCTGCCCAGCCTACGGGTGCTTTGGGCCATGGAGGAGGCAGGCATTCTGGTGGATACCCAGCTGCTCGATCAACAGAGCCAAGAGCTTGCGGTCTCTATCCGGGGGCTCGAAGAACAGGCCCATGCCCTGGCGGGCGAGGCCTTCAATCTGGGGTCCCCAAAACAGCTGGGTGAGATTCTCTTCGGAAAGCTCGGTTACAAGCCGATCAAGAAGACAGCCAAAGGAGCTGCAAGCACCGATGAGGATGTGCTGGAGCAGCTCGCTCAGGACTATCCCCTTCCCAAGGCTCTGCTGTCTTGGCGTGGGCTCTCAAAGCTCAAAAGCACCTATACCGACAAGCTGCCTCGCATGGTGGACGCCGCAACCGGGCGGGTCCACACCACCTTCTCACAGGCGGTCGCCGTGACGGGTCGGTTGGCCTCCAGTGAGCCCAATCTCCAGAACATCCCGATCCGGACCGCAGAGGGTCGGCGGATTCGCCAGGCCTTTATTGCGCCCCCGGGGCACGTGCTGCTCTCGGCGGACTACTCACAGATTGAGCTGCGGATCATGGCGCACCTCTCTGAGGATCGCGGACTCGTCACCGCCTTTGAGACTGGTCAGGATGTGCACCGAGCGACTGCATCGGAGATCTTCGGAGTGGATCTTGGAGAGGTGACAGACGATCAACGGCGCTATGCCAAGGTGATTAATTTCGGGCTGATCTACGGCATGAGTGCTTTTGGGCTTGCGCAGAATCTCGATATCCCCCGTGATGCTGCCAAACTCTATATCGACCGTTACTTCGATCGCTATCCTGGTGTCGCCCGCTACATGGAGCAGACCAAGGCTCTGGCCAAGGCACAAGGCTTTGTGGAGACGGTTTTCGGGCGCCGGCTCTGGCTTGATGAAATCCGATCCCCGAATGGCCCGAGGCGGGCTGCAGCAGAGCGTGCGGCGATTAACGCCCCTATGCAAGGCACCGCGGCCGACCTGATCAAGCTCGCCATGGTGCAGGTTTATGATCAATTGAATCGCGGTGGATTTCGAAGCCGCTTGTTGCTTCAAGTGCATGATGAATTGATTCTTGAGGTCCCAGAGGATGAACTCGAGTCGGTCAAGGCATGGGTCCCTCGCGTGATGGAGCAGGTGGCTCAGCTTCGAGTTCCGCTGCTGGTCTCCGTAGGGACCGGGTTGAACTGGGACGACGCCCATTAGTCGTAGTTTTTTCTAGACAGGAGCTTAGACCGTGAAAGACTGGACCACCGCAGCACAACAAGAGATTGATTCCATCTCACCCCCCAACCCGTCGCTGCTGCCTGGAAGCCGGCGCGGCTTTCTGCAGGCATCCGCACTGGCCGGATTCGCTGTGACCGTGGCCCCTGCTGGCGATCTCCAAGCCCAGACCATCACCACCGATACCCAGGGCCTTGAGGCTGGCTGGACCAAGATGCCCACGGATTCAGGGGAGGTGCCGGTCTACCTGGCCAAGCCAGCGGGTCAATCGGGCTTACCCACCGTCATCGTGGCTCATGAGATTTTTGGTGTGCACGAGCACATTGCAGACGTCTGTCGACGCTTTGCCAAGCAGGGTTATCTTGCATTGGCGCCCGAGTTCTTTCATCGCCAAGGCGATCCTCGTCAGCTCAAGAGCATTCCCGAGATTTTTGAGAAGGTGGTGAGCAAGGCAACGGATCGTCAGGTTCTCGGAGACGTGCGCGCCGCCGCTGCATTTGCGCTCAAACAGGGGGGAGCAAAGGGCCGAATGGGCGTCACCGGCTTTTGTTGGGGCGGGCGCATCGTCTGGCTGGCCTCCGCAGAGCTGAGTGAGCTGAGCGGAGGGGTGGCCTGGTATGGCCGTATTCGCAGCACGGTGAATGAGGCCAACCCTTTCCACCCCATCGATATTGCAGAGAAGCTCAAGTGGCCGGTTTTGGGCCTGTATGGCGCCGCTGACAGTGGGATCCCCAACTCTGACGTGGATGAAATGAAGACGCTGCTCTCATTCGGCGGAGAGGCGTCCAAAACATCAGAGATCATCCTTTATCCCGACACCCCCCATGCGTTTCATGCAGACTACCGCCCCAGCTATCGAAAAGCCGAGGCGGAGGATGGCTGGAAGCGATGCCTCGCGTGGTTCGGAAAGACGCTTAAAGCCCGATAGGACCACCGTCGTCCCGAGTGATGACGATGGTGGCCGAGCGAGGGCGGCCGGGGCGGCCATAGCCCCGGTTTCCGGGCCATCGGCTCTGATAAAACTCGTCGAGCATGTCCTCTACTTTGGTGCTTTCGCCAGGGTGTTGGATGTTCACGAAGAGTGCCTTGCCATCGGGCGTCTCACACTGGCCTGTGACCTCACAGCCGATGGGGCCGGTCATGAAGCGTTTGAGCTGGTTGGCTCCCAGCGTGGCGCCGACGAAGGTCCCCTGACTGCCCTGCAGTCCCTCTATCTCATTCTTGATGACCAGGGGGCCGCCGTCACCGACGCGGCCCGGTATGGCTGCGACCAGCATGCAGTTGCTCTCGTCAGTCATGGCACTGTCGTCAGTCTGAATCCAGCAGATGCCCGTGGCCTTGCTAAACCAGATCCCATCGGGTGAGGAGAAGCTGTTGTCTGCGGTGAGTTTGGACGCGTTGATGGCACCGCTGTCCTCTTCCGCCCCAAAAAGGAAGATGTCCCACTGGAATCCGGTAGAGGTGTTGGCACCCCGATCTTCTCGGAACCGAATGATGTGGCCGTTCGGGTTGCCTTTATACGATTTTCCGTCGGCATCTTGGTAGGCCCGGGGATTGGCTGCGCTCGTGTTGTTGGGCTTTCTCAGTCGATCGCTATTGTTGGTGAGGGCGAAATAGATTTCTCCATTCGCTGGATTCACCGCCCCCCATTCGGGGCGATCCATGGGGGTGGCTCCAACCGCATCTGCTGCGAGTCGGGCAAAGACGAGGACATCGGCCTGGCTCGTGAAAGGAAAGTTGGTGCTGTTTGCGATGGCTGGGTTGGAGAGGCTCAGGGGCAGCCATTCACCTCGCCCGTCCTCACGGAATTTGGCCGCATAGAGCTGACCTTCATTCAGGTACTTGTCGCCTGCAGCCAGCCCCCCCCCGATGTCGGCCGGGTCCCAGAGGGCCTTGCTCACGAACTTGTAGATGTATTCGTTGCGTCCGTCACATCCCATATACACGGCCAGCGGCTGACCTTTTACGGGTCGAGCAAAGACTGCAGCTTCATGAGCAAAGCGCCCAAGCGCCGTGCGCTTGACGATGAGACTGGTACGGTCGATGGGGTCGATTTCGGTGACATAACCAAAGGTGTTGGGCTCTTGGCGATAGTCTTCCTCGGGTCGGCTGCCTGTGATGGAGGTATCCCAGCGCTCGAACCGGCTATCGTCCTGGGTTCCACGCACGCTGACCCAGCCTTGGCTTCGATTGCGCATGTCAGGTTGAACCAGGTCCATGGGAATGCCATAGCGCAGGAACGCGCGTGAGGTCTTCACATCGGGCAACGCGCCCCTGGTGCGCACGAAATAGGCGTAGAAATTCTCTTCGCAGGTGAGGTAGGTGCCCCAAGGGGTCTGACCCATACCGCAGTTGTTGATGGTGCCCCGGCTCTTCTCTCCCTTGGGGAAACGCTTGGTCGCGAAGCGAGCTTGAATGTCTTTCAGGTGCGCCTTGGGACCAGCGACTCGCGCCTCGGTCTCCGGGGTGATGCGTCGGTTGAATGGGGAGCCTCTAACGAGCTGCCAACCTGCACTGGTTCGCTGGATCTCGGATATGGAGACGCCATGAATGTTGATTTCTTTGAGGACCTCTTCGAGAGGCCGTACCCCTCCGTCCCATCCGACTCCACCGAAGCGCTGCCCCGATTTTCCGTTGCTCGTTTGGCCTTTGACGTGCAAAAAAACGGAAAGCGCAGAACTCTCGTGATTCACGCAGAGCAGCGCTCGTCCCGTGTCTTCGAGTGTGTAGCGCCCCGTCGAGTCGATGAAAAAGAGGGCCATGCCGTCATGCTGGTCGCCGATGCGATGGCTGAAGTCATCGGTCTCGAGCCCCAGTGCACCAAAGCTGGGCACGTGGAAATCCAGGGCATCTCCCGTGGCGTGCACCACCTGGTAGCTGTACCCCGGAGGAAGCATCACATCATCGGTGACAAGCTTCTGTGTCGCCTGAAACCCGAGCGAGGATGCGGGTTTGGAAGCGGCGGCCTGGGCCAAGGGTGCGAGGCCGGCCGCGCTGAGACCCACGGCCCCTTGCAGGACCTGTCTCCGGGCTGGGCTCCGGAGGCTTGCCTCTAGCACCTCCTGGAAATGCCCTTGAGGATTCGGATTGGCGATGGGGTCTTCGTGAGAATCGAACATGACTGGCTCCAAACTTTTTCTGCATTGTGGCCCGATGCGCATGACAATCAGATTATGCTCACGGCGTGTTGACCTTAACTTCTATTCTGTTGGCCTGTATGGCCGCTACCTTCGTGAGCATGCTCCTGGCTGCATTGGTGTCGCTGGGACCGCTTTCACGCCTCGTGGATCGCATGGTGAGCTTCTCGGCGGGCATGCTCTTGGGCACAGCCCTCTTGCATTTGTTCCCAGAGAGTCTTCACCTAGGGCGCGTGGACGTTCACACCATGACTGCCACGCTCCTGGGTGGACTCTTGGCTTTCTTTTTCCTGGAACGACTCTCCCTACTGCGACACGATCACCATCATGAGCACGATGGGCATCACCATGAGCATGGTCACGATGCGAAGACGGCCGGTCGCGGCGGCTTTACGCTCCTCGTGGGGAGCACCATTCACGCTCTGGCGGATGGAGTCTTGATTGCAGCCTCTTTCAGAACCGACCCGTTTTTGGGAGTGATGACTGCAGCGGCCATCGCTACGCATGAGGTGCCGCAGCAGATTGGCAATTTCTTTGTGCTGCTCAATAGTGGATTTAGTCGGGCTCGCGCGCTGTTCTTCAACCTTCTCACCGGAGTGGGCTCGTTGGTGGGTGGGGTGGCGGGTTTCTTTTTGTTGGCGGAGGCAGCTGGCTGGCTCCCGTTTGTACTGACGGTGGCGGCAGCCAACTTTATCTATATCGCCTTGTCCGATCTGATCCCGCAACTCCATGCACAGGCAGATTCACATCACCATGGCGGTCAGAAGAAGGCAGCCTGGCAGCAGCCCCTTTTGATGGTGATGGGGGTGGGACTTGCAGCGCTGGCGACGAACTTGCTCCACAGCCACTAGTCCATCCCCAAGTAAAAAGCCCCGCGATGGCGGGGCTTTTTTGTGAGGCTGCAAAGAAGCGAGGCGGGTTACTTGATCTTGGCTTCTTTGTACATCACATGCTTGCGAGCTTTGGGATCAAATTTCTTGATTTCCATCTTCTCAGGCATGGTTTTCTTGTTTTTGGTGGTGGTGTAGAAGTGCCCGGTTCCAGCCGTGGACTCCAGTTTGATCTTTTCGCGACCGCCCTTTGCCATGGTGGTTCTCCTTAAGCCTGACCACGGGCGCGCAGGTCTGCGAGCACCGATTCAATGCCATTTTTGGTGATGGTACGGACCGCAGCATTCGAGACACGCAGGCGCACCCAGCGGCCTTCACTCTCAACCCAGAACCGGCGATAGTGCAGGTTGGGCAGAAAGCGCCGCTTGGTCTTGTTGTTGGCGTGAGAAACATTGTTCCCCACCATGGGTTTTTTGCCGGTTACTTGGCAGACGCGTGCCATGGCTGTGTTCCTTTTAACTGATCAGACTTCGTCACATCGACGGGTAATCCGAGATTCTAGCTGGCCAGATGGCCTAAATCAAGTCTCCGATTCGGGGATGAAGAATGCCATAGACCTCCCCATCGGCCACCACCAGGTGCTCCCAGATCGTTATTTCAAGATGTGAAAAGAGGTCCTGCAGCCTCTGGGTCAGTTGGATGTCCGCTCGGCTTGCGCTTCTCTCACCAGATGGATGGTTGTGAAAGAGCACCAGTCGGCCCGCATTGTGTTGAAGGGCCCGGCTGGCGATCGAGCGCGGATAGACGCTGGTCTGGGTGAGCGAGCCTCGAAAGAGCACCTCGATGGCGATCAGCCGTTGATGGGTGTCCAGAAACGCCACCCCAAAGGCCTCGTGGGCAAGTCCACCCACCTCCGCCACGATCCAAGGTCTTAGGTCTTGTGGGGTTCGAATCACGGCCCCCCGCGGCAAGGCTCCCGTGATCCGCCGGGTGAGCTCGCCGTAGGCCAGAATCAGGCTCGCACGCGCTGGGCCGATGCCTCGCTGGGCAAGGAGCTGGCTCAGCGGAGCGCGCATCAGCGAGCCGAGAGATCCGAACTCACTGATCAGGCGATGGGCCTGTTGAAGGTGGTTTTCGCCAGATCGCCCAGTCTGAAAGAGCAGGGCAAGGAGTTCGGGGTCACTGAGTTGAGCGGCGCCCCAGCGCGACATTTTCTCTCTGGGGCCAATTTCGGTATGCATGGGCTTGCCTCGCTTAAAATGTCCCAGACTCGCGCGGCTTGCTGCGGTGAGGACCGTCGGTCTGCCTAGGCCGGGTTGATTAGCCCTCAAGAAGGAAGCTGCTGACATGATTCATGCGAATTCCCACGTCACCTTTCACTACAGCCTTGCGCTGGATGACGGGCAGGTGGTCTTGAGTACCTTTGGTGACAAGCCCGCTACATTGCAAATGGGGCTCGGGCAGTTTTCGGAGGGCTTGGAGCGTTGTTTGCTCGCACTTCAGGAGGGGGAGGAGCGTTCGTATCGGCTCGGGCCGGATGATGCATTCGGTCCTCGGAACCCGGAACTGATTCAGCGCCTCGCGAAGTCGCTCATGGATGAGCATGCAGACCCAGCGGATCCGCTAGAGCCCGGCGACCTCATTGAGTTTCCCAGCCCAGATGGCGGCAGGTTTGCCGGCGTGTTTAAGGGCTGGGAAGGGCAGGAGGCCGTTTTTGACTTCAACCATCCCCTGGCAGGGGTCCCGCTGGATTTTCGGGTTCAGATTATTGGAGTGCTCTAAGCATGGCCGAAACCGCGACTGAGATTGTGATGGCTGAACCCCGTGGGTTCTGCGCTGGGGTGGATCGGGCAATTGAGATTGTCGAGCGCGCCCTCGCGAAGTTTGGTGCACCGGTCTATGTCCGCCACGAGATTGTTCACAACGACCACGTGGTTCGAGAGCTGCGAGACAAGGGTGCGGTGTTCATTGAAGACCTTGAAGAAGTGCCACTGGGCGCGCGGGTCATCATGAGCGCGCATGGCGTATCGCGTAAGGTTCGCACGCATGCCCTTGAACGTGAGCTGGATGTGTTTGATGCGACCTGTCCGCTGGTCACCAAGGTGCATGTGGAGGTTCGCAAGCTTGCCGCGGAGGGCTATGAGATTGTCATGATTGGCCATGCACGGCATCCAGAGACCGAGGGAACAATGGGTCAGTTGGATGCCGGCATTTACCTGGTTGAGGATGAACATCAAGTTCAGACCCTGCAGGTCCAGAAGCCCGATCGCTTGGCTTATGTCTCGCAGACGACCTTGTCGATGGACGACACCAAGGTGGTGGTAGACGCGTTGAAGGCGCGCTTTCCCAACATCCGTAGCCCCAAGTTCAGTGACATCTGCTATGCCACCCAGAATCGCCAAGATGCCGTGAAGCTCATGAGTGGTCAGGTGGATGTGGTGCTGGTGGTGGGCAGTCGATCCAGTTCAAACAGCAATCGTCTGCGGGAAGTGGCCGAGCGTCACGGCGTGCCCGCATACTTGCTCAATGATGCATCTGAGCTTGATCCCACCTGGCTGGAGGGAAAGTCGCGCGTGGGCATCACAGCTGGGGCTTCGGCACCAGAGGCGCTGGTTCAGGGTCTGGTGCAGGCTGTAAAAGGCCTGGGTGCGGGCGCTGTTCGCCGCCTTCCGGGGGCGGAAGAACACATCCGGTTTCCTTTGCCGAAGGGCTTGGGCTAGGCCTCGTACATCACATTGATTCTCGCGAGGTGCTTGGTTCCTGATTGCACAGGGAGGCCCTCATGCTGGACGGAGTCCATGTTGAACCCATGTCGAAAAAAGAGCGCATCTCCAGCGACCGGGTTGACGTCCACCACTGCTCCTGCGCGGCTGTAGAGTCGCGTCGCCCCTCCGACCAATCCATCGTGCTCGTCGTTCAAGTAGAGCAGCATCGAGAGCGCTGATCGCATACCGGTCCATTCCTGCATATGGGTTTGATCGACGCTGAGACCATAGCCTGGCCAATCTCCATCGATGTGGAACCGGAATTGATCCCCAGGGAAGTAGCGGTACATGTTGATCCGTTGACTGAGCGTGTCTTGGAGCAGTCGTCCGTCAATGGTGTTGGGCATGTGGGGCAGCACTCTGCGTCCAAGCGCTTCTATGAAGGGCCGGTCAGCGATCCAATGAACTGACTGATTCATTCGCATCCCCGGTGGTGTCGCGATTCCAGGGGCGGCGGGGCTGTATCCCATCGCCTCCGTGGCGAACACGATTCGGGCGCACTGTTCCCGAGTGAGAACGTTGGAGACCAGAAAGGCCATCTGCCCATCAAGGTCAATATCGGTCTTTTCAGAGGGGGCACTCGGCGGGGATAGATCTTGAGGACTAAACAAGTTCGCGCTGAGCGCGTAGATGGGGGTGCCCTGAACGCTTCCTCCCATTGGTAGGCTGCCCATTAGGGTGGCCACGACCCTTGATTCAGGAATCTTTTGCATCTGCACATGTTATCGAGGTCAGGGATTACTCGGGTATGTAACCCACTATTACCGGACGACACTGAACTCAGACAAAGATTCACTACAAACAAGTCCCTCCTCAACCATCAACAGGGGACCATACATGTGTGAGTTTTACTCAAAGGCAGACCCGATTCTCTACGAGTCGAGGACGCGCACCGTGCGAATCGATGGTGTCGTTACCAGCATTCGGCTGGAAAATTTTGTTTGGGAAATTCTGGCCCGAATTGCGGAAGACGAATCTAGTTCCACCAATGCTCTGATCACCACACTCCATCGTGAGGTGATGCAGGCAAATGGGGAAACCCCAAACTTTGCCTCGTTCCTTCGAGTGACCTGTTTGAGGTACCTCAATCGAAAGCTTCAGGGAGGATCCGCGGATTCCGAAGCCTCTGAATCCTCCCTCGGCTCTTTTTCCCGCTCCAATATGGGTCCGCTGGACGGAGTGACCCGGCAATGACTCGCGGAGTCCAGGCACTTGTGAACTTGACGCTCGGCTTATGGCTGGGTGGCGCCTGGGCTAACACCGACGGCAAGACGTTCTTTGAGCTTGCGTGCGCCTCATGCCATGCCCTTTCCTCTGAAGAGCCCAAAAAGTCAGGCCCTCTCTTGAGAGGCGTGGTGGGTCGTCCTTCAGGAAAAGTGGAGGGTTATGTCTACTCAGCAGCTTTGAGTAAGGCTGGCCTGGTTTGGGATGCCCAGACCTTAGATCGATGGCTAGAAGACCCTTCTGCACTGGTTCCAGGGAGCAGCATGGGTTATGCGATGCGAAATCCTGAGCGTCGTGCCCTGGTCATTCAATACCTCAGTACTTTGAAAACCATAGGAGATTAATTTGGCCAAGGCAATCCACACGATGATCCGCGTGATGAACACCGAGCGCTCTGTCGAGTTTTATCAGAAGGCCTTTGGCCTCAAGCCCGTTCATGTTCTTGACTACGAGACGTTCAAGCTGACCTACCTTCGGAATGACGAGAACGACTTCGAAGTGGAGTTGACAGAGAACAAAGGGCGTTCCGAGGCCTATGAGCAGGGCAACGCCTACGGGCACTTGGCCGTCTGTGTCGACGAGTTGGCAGCAGAGCATGAGCGCCTGTCTTCGCTAGGAGTCACGCTGGGCGACATCAAGGCGATGAACTACCAAGGTGAATTAGTAGCGCGTTTCTTCTTTGTGACGGATCCAGACGGGTACAAGATCGAAGTGCTGGAGCGTCACGGGCATTACCGGTAGGACGAGGTTCCAAACAACAACACCAGGAGACAACCATGGAGCAAGTGATTCATTTTTCGCCTCAAAAACCCGCGCGACGGGAGTTCATCCGCGCCAGTGTGGCCGCATCGGTCGTCGTGTCTTCGGGCGCGCTCATGAATACGTCCGAGGCCTGGGCCTTAGAAGTGAAAGCGCTTAAGGCTGAGACCGCTCGCACGCTTATTCAAATGGCGAGGGATATTTACCCTCACGATCGGATTGCCAACCAGTATTACGCGGTGGCGATAAAGGGGATCGATGCCAAGGCTGCGGGTGACGCCAAGCTCAAGGCCCTTCTCGAGAAGGGGGTTGCAGACTTGAACGCGCGGGCCAAGAAGGCCCACCAGCGTGGGACCTACGAGTCGGTGGGCTGGGAGATTGATCGCGTGAAGTTGTTGAGAGCGATCGAAAACACTCCATTCTTCCAGGCCATTCGTGGAGACCTGGTGGTGAGTCTTTACAACCAGAAAGAAGTCTGGCCGGTCTTCGCCTATGAAGGCGAGAGTGCCTCTAAGGGCGGCTATATCAATCGCGGCTTCAATGATTTGACCTGGCTCTGAGCCTAAGGGAGGACACAGACATGAACACAAAGTTTCGAATGGATGATGACTCGGTTGTGGTGATCGTCGGGTCGGGCGCTGGGGGCGGAACTCTAGCCACTCAGTTGGCCCTTAAAGGAGTGAAGGTCGTCTGTCTGGAGGCGGGTGCGCGGCACGAGATCGAGGACTTCGTCAATGATGAGTGGGCCTCATTTGGGCAACTCGCATGGACCGATATGCGCACCACCTCTGGGTCGTGGCGGGTATCGAAGAATTTTTCAAATCTCCCCGCTTGGATTGTGAAATCAGTGGGTGGGTCTACGACCCACTGGGCAGGTGCTTCCCTGCGGTTTCAGGAGCATGAGTTCAAGACTAAGACCGTCTATGGTGAAGTGAAGGGTGCTTCGCTCCTGGATTGGCCGATCACGCTCAAGGAGATGGAGCCTTGGTATGCGCAGGCAGAGGATCGAATGGGGGTCACTCGAACTAATGGCATTCCAGGTTTGCCCGGCAACAATAACTTTAAGGTGATGGAATACGGGGCCAAGAAGATTGGGTATTCCATGGTCCACACTGGAAACATGGCCATCAACAGTCAACCGCGGGACGGTCGTGCGGCTTGCCAGCAGATTGGTTTCTGCTTTCAGGGCTGTAAGAGTGGTGCCAAGTGGTCGACGCTCTACGCTGAAATCCCCAAAGGGGAAAAGACCGGAAATTTAGAGGTACGGAGCCAATGTCATGTCTACAAGATCGAGCATGACAACAGCGGCAAGGTTACTGGGGTGGTCTATTACGACAAGGACGGAAAGTCTCAGCGTCAGAAGGCCAGGGTTGTTGCTGTAGCTGGGAACTCAATCGAGACGCCACGGCTTCTGCTGCTTTCTGCATCCGGCAAATTCTCTAAAGGACTCGCCAACTCGTCAGATCAGGTGGGTAGGAACTATATGCGTCATATGACCGGGTCCGTCTACGCCAGCTTTGATCGTCCAGTGAAGATGTGGCGGGGAACCACCATGGCAGGAATCATCCAAGATGAGTCTAGGCACGATCCAAAGCGAGGGTTTGTCGGGGGCTATGAAATGGAAACGCTCTCTTTGGGAGTGCCCTTTATGGCGGCCTTCCTGGATCCTGGTTCCTGGGGACGAGAGTTCACGACCGGCATGGAGGCATACGAGAACATGGCGGGCATGTGGTTGGTGGGCGAAGACATGCCGCAGGCAACGAATCGTGTCACCTTGCATGCCAAGGCCAAAGACAAGCATGGATTGCCAGTGGCTAATGTGCATTTCGATGACCACCCTAATGACATCAAGATGCGAGATCATGCCTACGCGCGTGGACAGGCTGTTTATGAGGCTGCAGGGGCTACGCGTTTCTTTCCAACTACGCCCTATCCGTCCACTCATAACTTGGGCACTTGCCGCATGTCCGCCAAGCCTGAGGATGGTGTGGTAAATGCGTTTGGGCGCAGTCACGACATCAAGAATCTTTTTATCTCGGATGGAAGCCAGTTCACGACAGGGGCAGCGGAAAATCCAACGTTGACCATCGTGGCGTTGGCACTGCGTCAGGCTGACCACATCGTGTCTTTGATGAGCAAACGGGAGATCTAGCGGGCTTTGGTAGAATGACGGTGTTGCCGGTGTAGCTCAGACGGTAGAGCAGCGCATTCGTAATTTTGTATTCTCTCTGTTTTTTAGACGAAATTACATATAAATCAATAGTTTATAGTCTATATTGTAGCATGCCAAAAGGTATGCTACAAGATTGGCAATTTGAGCTTAAACTTTGAGCTATGCCCGCTGCTCAAAGCTCAAAAAAAGCTGCTGCCAAACCCAAAAGCCGCAGCGTGGTGCCTATCCCCAGCACCATAGAAAGCATCCGTGGCTACCCTGAAAAGCTGATCATCTTCAAAGTGCCTGCATCACCGTTTTGGTGGGTGCGGTACTACGACGGCAAACCCATCAAGCGCAGCACGCAGACCGACAACAAGCAAGAGGCGATCCGTTTCGCCAAGGCCTTCTATGAGTCTGTAGTGGTCAACAACGCACTGGGCCGCAGCAACAACGGAAAAATCAAGAGTTTTATGCTGTGCGCAAACGCCGTGATCAAAGAGGATGAGGAGAAAGCCAAGCGAGGAGAGCTCAGCGAGCGTTACGCCAAGACACAGCGGACTCTGATCAACAAACACATCAAAGCCTTTTTCAAGGCCTATGAAATCGGGGATGTGAACTACGCGATATTGGACAAGTTCAAGACCTACCTGTTTGGACTGAATCTCGCTGCGGCATCGGTAAAGATGCACTTCGTGGCAGTCAAGAAGATTTTCAATCACGCACAGCGCCACAGCATCATCAAAGTGGCTCCTTTGCTTCCTGACGTCAAACTGGAAGACAACCCGCGGGGCTACTTCAATCTGCAGGAATACAAGCGCCTTCGCAGGACTACGAGGAAACTAGTTGGCGCAGTGGCAAAGATCAAGCAGCGTAAAGGCGGTGATGACGAAGATGCTGCCAAGGTTCTGCGTAATGTCGTGGTCACCAGGGAATTCCAGCTGTTGATCCCATTCATGATCTACACGTTCATTAGACCAACGGACCTCAAGCAGATCCAGCACAAGCACATTGAAATCAGACAGGGTGAGGAAGGTGAGTACCTCTGGATGCCGCTGCCCAAGTCCAAACGGCACGACTCGCCAATCACTTCAATGCCTAGGGCTGCAGTCTTTTATAAGCAGTTAAAAGCAATGGCCCTGGCTGACAAAGCGAAGAGCACGGGGTTGCCCATTGCCAAAGTGGATATCTCAGATGACTATGTGTTTAGCCCGCAGCACGCTAACCGTGACTATGCCTATGCTCAGATCTACAGGCAGTTTGAGCTGGTGTTAGAAACGGCGGATATGAAGCACAGTGGCAAGGGCGATGTGTTCACGCCTTATTCGCTGCGCCATACCAGCATCATGTATCGGCTGATCTATGGTGGTGAGATCAACACCACCAAGATCGCTAAGAATGCCCGTACATCGACGGAAATCATCGAACGGTTCTATGTTGCGCAGTTAGAAAGTTCAGACGTCACACGAGATCTCCACAAGCGTAAACAGCCTCGTATTAGGCGTGAATCTAAAACGTTTATGACCCACGAAGCTACGCCAGACCTAAACGAGATCCTCAAGAAAGAGGCTGAGAAGATCCCTGCGTCCATACGCAATAAGTCCGTGAAAATAAGCTAGTGCCTAATGTGACTTATGGCCCGGAAGCCGCTAAAATGCGAGCCAACGCCGCTTTAGCTCAGTTGGTAGAGCAGTTCATTCGTAATGAAAAGGTCGCCAGTTCGAATCCGGCAAGCGGCACCAGACGGTCATCTCAAGGTATTTTTGCTATACCTGTCGGAGCACAAAGCTCGTCTTTGTTTCCACACTGCCTCAGACCTAAAAACCCGTCTTTTGACCCGTTTGAGGGGTTTTCAATACTCGCTGGGCAGCATGCAAACCCAGTAAGCGCTGCTCCAACTGGCGAACAAGGTGACCTCGTCCAAAGGGAAATCCGTGAAGTGCAGGCCCTGGTAGCTCAAGGTCCGGCCATTGCCATCCTCGATGACGATCCTCGCGCCTTCACCGGCTCTTTTCAGCTTCAGCAACGTGAACGGTTCTTCATTGAAACTGATGTCTACGAGGTGCAGGCCGTAGAGCTCTGCTAACCAGTAGCACTCCGCCTCGTCCATCAGGTACTTGACCCCATCCGTGACCACGAACGAGGGCAGCACACGGTAGTACTGTGTGGTGCCTGTGAACTGGGTCAGGTTTTCCAGCAGCTGTTCGCTGTTGGCCTTCATAGTGGCTTTGCAGCGACCTGGGTCAGCTGCTTCTGTGTCTTCTGCAGCCGCAATCTCAGCGCTGCCTCTTTGGCACGCTTCTGAGCAGCTTTGGCCTGTTGTTGCATAGCGTTGACCCGCTGCTGCCCTGGGTCCACGATCTCTCGCACTCGCATCTCTGAGCTCCTAAAACAGTATTTATGGGTGTGAGAGCCTCGTGGTCCCACATCCTTCAGATCACTTGAGGAAACCGCTGCGCAGCTGCACTGACACAGCCTCTATCTGCGCATCCAGCTCACCAGCCAGCACAGCAGCGTTCACTGCCTCTAAGGCCTCAACCAGTGCGTCTGGATTGGCCACCTCGATGGCGCTCTTGCCCTTGGCTAGCTCTAGGAGCTTGGCGCCGTAGCGCACGCTGACGCAGCACTTGCCGTTTTCCGCCACGAACCACCAGGGCTTGACCCTTTTGGGCACGGTGACAGCCACCCGCTGTCCATCGCCATTTGTCACGGTTTTCTGTCTAGTGGGTGCGTAGGTCTCGCCCTTGCTGTGTGCTCGCGCCAGCTGGATCTGCTCGTAGACCTTGCTGCTGAGCTTGTTCCTGCGCTGCACCACAGGGGGCTGATTGGTGGGTTTTTTAGCTGTGACCAGCTTGAGTGTTGCCAGTGTTGCCATCGCCTTGTCCTTTCGTAGTTAAGTAGGCAACACAACAGTATTTTCACCATGCGGGATAGGACAACCGGATTTCAGGCCACTGAATAGATCAGATCCAGAAATTTTTGGATTCCTTATCAGTGAGCTAAATAAGTTCATGAATAAACGTGAACTAGAGCATCAGATCCCCAGGCGGGAAGCAGTGGATGACCGAAAAACCCGAGGCTGGCTGAAATCAGAGGGCTTGGACGCGGACACTTTCACTGACGCGGCACTGCCCCTGATCCAGGCGCAGCGTATCGCCCATAACTGCCTCAAGCACTATGGCCGTTTTTTAGGCCCTAACGAGGCAGCGGTTCTAAATACATTCCTAAAGGCACTCACTAATCAGGCACGACGCAGGCGCATCACCCAGGCCCAGATCCACAAGGTCATGAACATAGGCTCGCAGGTCAACAGAAAGGCATTTAAACAGCTTAGGCAGCTGGAAAAGCAGGCAGAGACACAGGCATCCGAGGCAACGCAGGCATTCGAGGGCAGATAAGCCACTGCCTCAAACAAAGGGCAAAAACGCGGGTTGAGATATGACGGCTAACGACCCCGCACTCGCAGCTGGTTCGACGTGGAGGACCGCTGCCGATGAGTAGACGCCGCAGAGCTGACCACCAGGCAAACCAATGTCGAAGTGGGTTGGGAGTTTTAATAAGACTGTCTCCCGTAGAGCTCTTCCACGTTCCTTAACGCATACGGAAGCAGGTTGCGTGAGGACTAGGACAGCTACAGCAGACACCGCTTTTTTTGAGCGCTGGCTGTAGCCGTCCTATGCTCCAAAAGCAGATGTTTATGTTTTATTCTTTTATCTATCGGCGCTTTGAAAAAGAAAAGGCGATGAGCGATAAGCGAAGAGCAGGCGAATGCAGTTCGCCTTATTAATACTGACAATGAGAGTGAAGAGCTATGACATACGACCACGACAGATTCACACAAATTATCGAGCAAGTTTTAACCCAAGCATGGAGAGATCCTGAGGAGTTGGAGGTAGGGGAAAACATCTCCGATTTCGTTGAAATAAAAGTGATGTTCAACAAGTACGGGGCAAATGAAGAAACCGGAGAAGACGACGACGAAAACGTAGAGGAATATTGTGTGTTCGTTCACCGCGGATCTGGAACCAAGTTTGCCGAGTTTCCAGAGCATCAAAAATCACCCCTTGGGATCATTCACAGGCCCAAGGAGGAAATGTGCCTACGCGCCTGGTTCATAAAGAGCCAGGACAGGACGCCACAGGAAATTGAGGATGGAGAAAATGAGGGGTATTGGGATATCGAAGATCCCGAAAACAGTGATACCGAGTTAGACCTAGATGATGTGATGGACGTGCTTGAAGCTTTCGCAAAGAATCATTCGATAACGTGAGGTGCTTGTCACGTCAAGGACGATTTCTCCTTGTCCTTGACCTGACAAATCTAAATAAATTCAAATCCTTCTTTGCCCTTCTTGATCCATTCTCGGATCCGCCCCCCATCCACCGCGTAGTAGCGTGTGGCTGCAGCAATTGACTCGAAGTCTCCTGCTGGCGTCCTCACCGCCTTAGGCTTGAAAGCAGCGCCCCCACCCTGCTGCTTTGGAACGGGCTCGGGCGACTTGTCGACTACAGTACCTCCCACAGTGGGTGCAGGAGGAAAGAACGTGTCGTGCATGATCTTGATGAAGGTCAGCAGATCCTCCTCCGTGATCCTGTTCCGTTCTGCCGCAGCACGGATACGCGGCAGCAGCTCCCGCTGAGGCATATGGAATCCTGCACCCCCACCCGGCGCCGTCTGTCTCATTAGCCTAGCCTGCTCTAAGTCACTGAGCTGTGAAAATTCATCCCAGCTCATGGTCGTGCCATCCCTCAGTATGATCTGGTCATTCATGTCACTGACCTCCCACGTGGTCGATGCTGTTGAGCACACCTACTCGAGCCATAGAACGCCAGTGCAAGGGGTCCAGCCGCACCAAGTCCGCCAGCTTCGTAGCCGTCCTCAAACTGATGCGATCCAAGCTGTCCCTGTGCTCGCTGATGTAGTCCAAGACCGCTGTCTCTTGCTGTTTTGTCAGTCCACGACTGCTCAGCAGCCCGTGACGAACTGCCTGATAGCAGACCTGCCTGAACTGCTCATCTCTGTCAGCGCTGCCCACTGACACTTTGAACAGCCTGTCCGCAATCGCAGCGATATGCTGCGCATTTTTGCCAGTTCGACCTGTGCGCTCAGTCTCGTTAGAGATCAGGATCAAGCCTCCAGAGTAGTCGAACACATTCGGAACCTTCCACGTCTGCAGCACAGGGCTGCTGGTAGCCCACGAGACCCTGCGCTGGGGCACCGAGTCTGTGGCCGCTTTTACGACATTGATGCCCTCCATGGTCTTGAACGCGGAGTCCACGTCATCTAAGACCACGATGTCACCCGCTGCCCGATGCCGATACAGCTCGATGTAGAGCTGCACCACGGACATGTGACCAGCGACCACTTTGTAGCTGCCTTGAGCATGCTGCTTGAGCATCTCGACCACGGCCGTGGTTTTACCCACTCCGGGAGGGCCAGTGAGTATCAGTCCACGCAGCTGCGCCGTGGCCACACTGACCACGTACTTCTCCAGAGCGTCATAGCCCTCCTCGATATCAGTGAAGTCCATGAGCTCATATCGACCCTTAGCTGATTGAGCGATGTCACGGACGATGGCATCTGTCTGCTCAACTGCCAGCCTGCTTTTCACAACCTTTGTTACGTCCAGCATGTCTGTGTTCCTTTCGCTTTGTCTAGTTAAGAGACTGTGATGCACAACCAGCCTTATATGAACCGAACATCCCCGCCCGCTCCTCGACAAACTTCTCCATGTCGATGTCGCAGAAGCACTCGGATGTCATTGGACCGATGCGCTCGCCAAAGTCAGCCAGTAAGGTTCGATTCCGAAGTAGGCCGAAGTACTGGTAGACCCCTGAGTCAATCTCCCTCGCTTCAGTGATCTCCACCCAGAAGCGCTCGTTAGGAAGTACCTCGATAGGCCAGATGCAAAAGACTTTGACGAACATACCCTCGGGGATAGGCGACAGCTTTTCTATGGGGTGACGCTGGAACGAATCCGGATACATCTCAGCCATTTCCCTACTGTTGACTAGCTGCACGTCCCAGTGTTCGTCGCCGGTACTTACCTGCGATTGGAAGGTGGGAAGGGGGATCATGTCCGCCTTCGCACCTGCTTGAGTCTCATTTGACGTTAATTGGTACATCTCACTTCTCCTTTTTGGTTAAGGCAAACCAACCGTTGATTGCCTAGGAGTGACTCTAGTTATATGTAATCTATTAACGTACCTACTAAATCTATTTGATTTATTTCAGATAACATTTGACTGATGCCTGAGACCCCAAAACAGCTGCGAACACTTAAAAGAGACTTCAGCCGAGGAGGGTTCTTCGCGGAAGCGCACAGCTCCTACAGGCTGCTGTTCCAGTTCCTCAGGCTCAGCCCTAGCTATGAGCTGGCAAGGCGCTATCGACTCTCAGGGGGAAAGCTGGCAAAGGAGGATCAGCAGCGGCTACCCAAGGATTTCAAGCAGGTCTTGGCGGTATATGACGACCTTGGAGACGTGCAGCGCACGTTCTGGCGTCCGTGGTGGCTAGACAGAGGGATACGCTGCTTTGGGAGCCCTGGCGACATGCCTGAGACACGACTGCTTTTTAAGGCCAAGAGTGGAGACGCAGTCACTGACAACAAGCTGTATTGGCTGAACCACTACTTCAAGACGCAGTGGAAGGAAGAGAGCCAGCCGGAGGTTATGGTGCTGTCAGTGCCCTTAAACCTCACTCGCCAGCGTGCGCTCAAGGAAGTCAAACGGCTGTTTGATCAGCACATCGCGCCTAAACTGGTGCCCGCCAAGCCCAAGTACGAGCTAGTCACCAAAGACATGCATCGGCAGAACATCATCGACTCGATGACGGTCTTGATGATCCGAGCCGCGAGACCTGACCACAAACTCTGGCAGGTGGGCGTGGAAGCCAAGATCAGTAAAACCTACAGCGCCAAGTTTGATGTGAAAACCACCAAACGCACCGCCATGAACAGAGACGAGCTGCGCACCCTGGAGATGATGACCTCAAGGAAGTACAGGCTAGGCAAGTGGCTGGCGGAGAATGCCGCCCGTGGCCTATTTCCCTGCCAGACCGAACCCCCTCACGCCGTGGCCTTTGATCCTAAGGAGTTCCACGCAATCATCACTGAGACGGTGAAGTGGGAGCGTGGTGAGAAGGCGAGGATGTTGGCTGAGGCAGTGTGATGAGGAGGAGACACGCATCCGTTTCGCAGTAAGATTCAGTTGTCGATACCGAGTCCCTTCGGAGAGGTTCATGGGAAAATTGTTCGCACGATTCAATATCCACATCACCAAGCCAACGACAGCCGAGGACATTAGCAAGCTCCAGGCTGCGCTCTATGATGCTGCTCTTTGGGCTGCTGCCGACGATCCTGAGGTGTTTTTCTTGGAGGACAAGAACGTTCTAGGTGTCAGCGTGGAGGTCGAGGAGGACCGGCTATCGATGCTTGAAGCGGGATCGATATTAGGTCAATGCCAACTCACCTACGAGCGATCGGACTTGGCAATCGGGCCCACATGGTTGTCTTTGCATGACAGCGATGGTGAGGTAATAGAAACATCCTACGAGCCATAGTTTTCTGTCATGGAACTCCGTTCCAGTCACCTTCTGCTCAAAACCTGTTGACCTGAGCAAGGCTAGGTACGCCTCTTAAAAATGGGGTGTGCCAGGGCGCACTGATTGAAGGGGGTTGGTTAACGCGGACTTACTGATCTCTGGAGTCCAGAATAAGCTTCTAAATTTTTGAAAAAGCGTCGGGCCAGCCGCCATGCTGCTCAATTACTTCGTCGATCTTCACCATGAGACGGATCGTCTCAGTCAGTGCAACGATAACCTTTTGGTAGTGGGCGATATCCTCTTTCGAGAGCTTGCGGCCTTTACGATCCTTCAGCCATTTCTGGCAAACCTGGTAACAGCCAATGTGAAAGTGCCACACCTTCTCGCTCACGCCGCGGAAGCCAATGGTCTGCGCCTTGTCCACAAACACGGTGTCGCGCGTCCAGGAGACTTTTTCAACCTCGGGGTTCCGAATGCCAATGAACTCGGTGATGGGCTGGTCGAGCAGTGGTGATTCCAGTAGGTGCAGGGCAGTGAGTTGGCTGCCGAGATGGGTCAGCGCGCGGAATAATTCCAGGTTCCCGGTCAACGGCAAGCGCGGGAAATCAATCTTCAGAAACTCCGCGTAGCGACTCCGGTAGCCGGGGCTTTGAAAAACCGCGTATGAGTAGTGGAAAATGTCTTCGGGTGTCAGTAGAGATGGTTGTCGGCCACCTAGTGCAGACGCAATGCGATCAAGAAAACCCGGCGTTATGTTGGAGTTTAAGCCTGCTTGTAATAACGAATCACTATCGTTGCCTGCATATAAAGGAAAAACGCGGTTGGCTTCCTTGGTCTTGTTCGAGATCAAGGACATTTCGGTAACGTGACTGGTGACAAAGCAGTGCTCGAACGGCAAAGAAGCTAATTGACGGGGAACACACAACGCTAAGTTCCTTACAGCGATCATTGGGTCGTTGACGCGCCTTTGGGGACTAGCGTGGCAATCCTTGTGGTAATAGGTCCACCGAATATCAAATGGCCGGTAGTTCACCGGTACGACAAGGCCGGGGTCAAAACCGGCTGAGCGTGCACGCTTCAAAACCCAATCCCGGCTATCCTCGAGCGCGTATTTCTCACGGAGCAGCTGATCCGTCAGATGCCGATCGCTGAGATGGCTAATCCGCTCAGACATCTCTGCCTTTGACCACGAGATCATAAAATGGTCCTTGCCGGTCATCATGCCAAGGGTCCCGACGGAGAACATCTCCGTCACCGATGGAAAAGAGAAATATTCCTCGTTCCCGGACAATGCGCGAGTCCACACAAACAGCGGTGGCAAAGGCATTACTTCGTCACTCAGTAGCGGATCATTGCCAGCAAGTAAGCGGAGCTTTGTTTCATAGGGTCCCCGAATCTCCGAATAAGTTAGGCGTGGCGACGGGAGCCGGGGCGGGCGGGAAAGAACGCTAATGCAAACACCAGGCTTAATATCGAAGACGTTCGTATCGCCGAGCGCCGGGTCTCCTCTGAAATAGTTACCGTGCAGATCGAAGATGGAGACGGAATAACGGCTTTTCAGGCTATGCCGCATCCCACGGAAAACAGGTCCTGTTAGAAAGCCGTGATTCGTAATCATGCCGATTACTCCGCACGCAGATCCATAAATAAGATGATCCGAGAAGCGTATGAATTTACAGTAGTCATCCATGAGCGGAGCGATGCGAACCTCCCCTAGCGGCACTCCTTCGATCTGCTTATAGTCATCCATCAACTCTCGCATAAAGAGAATATCGTTGGTGGAGTTGACGCTATACGGCGGGTTACCAATGACCACAGTAAAGCGCTTGTGGCGTTTGATATCGTTCACAGCGGCGGCCTCGTGGGCGAGGGCGTCGAAGCCGATAAGCGGGAGTTGTTTCACGCAGGGTTCGAGAGCGTTCGTTAGATAGACTCGGGCTCGTTCATCGGTCTCGAACCGATAGCCAGTTTCGGCGAGCTTAAGTCCGATTTTCATGTGGGCGATGGCATAGGGCGCCATCATCAGCTCAAAGGCGTGCAGTCGCGGGAGCAGGTGCTTGGGCACGTAGTCGTTCCACGCGTCTAGTTGCTGATCGTGGGTAAGCCGTTGTTGTCTCCACTTCGCCGAGAGGGTGCGGTGAATGACATCAATTACCTCGACAAGAAAAGTGGCCGTGCCGGTGGCAGGGTCGAGGATCTGAACGAAAGGTTCGCCTGGGGAGATAGTGCGCGTTTCGCCTGGTTCGTCGGTGAGCAGCGGGAGTTTTAGACTGGAGTGCTTTTTCAGCATCTCGCCCCAAGTGGTGGTGTCAGCGAGGCCGTCGGCAAGTCCAAACTCGTTTTGTAGGAGCTCGTGCACGCTACGTACTATGTAGGAGACCACAGGTTGTGGAGTGTAGAAGACACCCCGATCCTTGCGGATCCTTCGATCGTATGCCTGAAGGAAGCCCTCGAAGAAGTGAATGACAGGATCTTCCTGGCGATTGCGGTCTCCGAAATCGCGCAGGACGGCTTCCATGTTGGCACCGTCAAGCAACTCAACAACATCGGCGACGCCGAGCTCGTCGAAGTCGATACCCGCGCCATCGGACCTGCCCTTACGCCCCCCCGCCTTTAGGAAGGTCTGCATTAGTTCGCGTAAAAACGGGCTGGTACGCATATGGGCGGCGAAGTCGTCGGCTGTCTTCTTGCTCGGATCAGCGATGCGAGATGACAGTAAGCCGTAGGAAATCGTCTGTGCGTACATATCCGAGAAGCTTTCAGCGTCCAAGTCGTGGACTAGAGACTCCTGGAAGGCTTTCATTAGGCGTGTCAACGGCCCTCGCGGCGACTCAATAGCAATTGCCGATCGAATTCGGTCACGAATTGCGCCTGCAAGCTCTGCCAGTCTTATAGACAGGCGCTCTGCCGTGGTAACGACTTCGCGATGCCCGAGCGTAAAGGCGCTACGCCACCGCCTCCGCCAACTGTCTACGTCGTTCTCGTTTTGGGGCCAAGCTAAATTCTCAGTTAACTCTTTCGCGATTGCATCGAGGTGCAAAGGAGTGTCTTGGTTATCCCATCCTAGAACTTTTAACGTGGGAAGATCTTCCCGACCACTAGGCCTAGCAAAGTGGGCAAAGCTAATTTTACGTTCGCCGTCTTGGCCATAATTCGATACAAAAAGTAGATCATCAGCCGCCCAACCTGCACGATCCGCGGCGTTAGCCGAGGCGCGCTTCTTCAAGGCAACTTGACTCAAAATCCGACGCAGCGCTACGACTGGCAAGTTTTTAGGCTCAAACTTAACAAAAAAGATGCCCCAGGGCTGTTGTGCCGAGAGTGGACGCAAGCGTTTGATTTCCTGGATCTTTGCGGCACTCTCAGCATTGATGCCGAGCTCTTCTGCAGTGTAGTCGAAGGTCAGTTCCTCAAAGTCATCGCTCGCGATTGGCCAGCCCATCTCGTCACGCAAATAACGAATGAGCTGATCAAATCTGTGGATGCGAGCGAGCTCTGCGCGGTGATCTGTAGCCATCGCCTTAGCCTTCATTGAGTTCCATCCAGCACCTCAGCGCTGGCTTGACGCCGACAGGTGCGTCGACACGTTTTAGGTAGGTGGTTTTTATATGCTTTTCCACCTTGCTGCGCAGGTCCATCAAGGTTGTTGGCGATGTCTTGCAAATACGCAGGGTATCAAGGGCACTTCTTATACTGGTAACAATATCACCGGCGTCCTCTCGGATGGCGTCACGCTCAATGTCATAGAAATACCATCGGGTGATTCCCGCCTCCTCCGTAAACTCACCCGCAAGCTTGTCCAATGCCGGAAGGGCGTAGCAAAAAAACACTCCGGTAGCCCCTCGAGCGATTTTCCTGCGCCCACTAAAGATTGAGCCAGGAAGCGATGTCAACCTTTTTTCTAATTCAGGGTCAGCTCTCAAGAGAGCTTGGTACTCCAGATGCATATCTTCAGTAGCAGTCCTAGAGCCTTCGTATTCAGACTCGAAGCCATTCATCACCTTCAATTCGTCGTAGAGATCCTCGGGCCGCAAGAGCTTCCGACCCTCTATTCCTAAAGTCTTTGAAATTAAGAGCGTCTTCTGTGTGACTTTTGTATAAAGCGTCAAGATGGCGTTCAGCTCATCGGGTGGAAGAAAGTTCCAAAAGATTACTTTTCCACGCGAGCCTTCCGTCTCCGGATGGTCGGCCCCGAGCCGCTTTTCAACCTCGGGATTCATTCGTCGGTCTACTCGACCAATTCGCTGCATTAGCCGGACTGGATTCCAATGAATATCGTAGTTAATCATTCGACAGGCGTCCTGAAGATTTAGACCTTCTGATAAAACATCTGTCGAGATCAAAACACGAATTTCTTCCCGTCCTTTAGCTACAAGCTCCGCTGATGATGTTCCGTTGTAATAAGGTGCAAAGCGCTTAATGACATCTGCTCGATTGCCTTTCGTCGCACTATCAACCTCACCGACGCCTTGAATGCCAGCTTTTTCAAGCTCTCGTTTTAGGTAGCGTGCTGTGTCTGCGAATTCGGTGAAAACCAATACCTTCTCATTGGCCAGGTCTTTTGTGTTTAGTAGTCGAATAAGCTTCTGTAGCTTGTCATCATGCTTCGGCTCAAACTTTTTAGCCTCTTCAATAAAGTGAATAATTTGATCAAGGTCGCGATAAGTCTCAGTGATCATCGCAGAGAGGTCATACTCTTTTGGATCTAGACGCTCGACTGCATCAAGCAGCTCCTGGGGAACAATGTCATCGTCTTCCGCTTCGACGTCGTCATCTCCCCAAAGCTCACGTTGGTGTTTTGCTGCGTAACCTAGCGCAGCAGCATTGTTCAGTTTCCATTGCTCAAGTTTTTTCTTTTGGGCCGCAGTGTCGCTATGGATTTCGATGAAAGCTAGAAGCTTCTGTAAGAGTCGTTCACAGGAGACCTCAAATGCTGCTACCGAGCTCTCGAAACGCTTTAGAAAGTTCGTCCGTATGAGCCCGACAACCTGTTTCTGTTGGTTTTCCGAGAAAGGATCGATTGTTCCATCGGCTCCGGTGTACCAGGCTAATGGGTAGTACATAGGCAGCGTAAACAGGGGGTTTTGCCTTTTGAAGGCATTTTCAAACATGTCGAGTAGCCGACCGTAGGTTTTCTTTATTGAGTACTCGGCTACCTGGGGAGCCTTACGAACTGGAAAGATTGCCGCCTTCCCCGTCTCACGGAGCTGGCTTTCCCGGGCGTAAGCCCGGCTTCGTTGTACGACCAAATGCTGAAATATGGTGTCTTTCGCCAGGAGCTCCTCGGCTTCCTCCATGTGCTCCGAAACATCCGTGATGTCGTGTGCAACTCTCTTTCGTAGGTCCTTCTCCATCTGGGCAAAGTGCGCGACCAGATTGTTTACGCCTAGGGTCTGCCCAAAATAGGCGGGATCACGCCGCGTAAATAACTCTGCTAAATGACGAAAATCAGTAAGGCGGTTGTTAATTGGTGTGGCCGTTAAAAGGAATAATGTCTTCTGTCTAATCTCGCTACTCAGGAGATCGTAAAGTCGGAAGTAACGGGACGGCTCCACATCTCCGCCGTCACCAGCCCGACCGGGGTTACGAAAGTGGTGTGCCTCATCGATCACCACAACATCTGCCAGCTCAGCGAGGCGACGGAATCGCTCCGGAAATTCACCTTTACGCACCAGATCTGTGTGCGCAAATACCGCCAAATTACTGAAATCTGAGCCGCCGCCGATGTGGGGTAGCCACTCCTTGAGGTGAGGCTCCCACACACCCTCTTTAGCAGCCTTGGGCGCGAACAGAACTACTCGCTTGTTCTCGTGCAGGATTAACCGCTCAATGAGCATCAGCCCCACGAAGGTTTTTCCTAAGCCGACACCATCACAAAGAAAGGCTCCGCCATGTTGACGGGAAATTTTCATCAGCGCCCAGTAAGCTTCTTTCTGGTAACGATCAAGTTTCGGGAACATCTTCGAGCGGGTTTCGTCCCACTCATTTGCACTGAGCTCGTGGCCACGAAAAAACTCCTGCAACGCTTTGGCATAAACCTCGAAGGGCATGTACTCGCGAACATGCCTATCAATCACATCAATAACCGCCCCAGTCACTTCCGAGGCTTCCTCCCAATGGGTCTCAAACCACTCTTGTAATTGCGCAACTTCTCGAGCGCTCTGAATTTGGACATTAAGCTCAATGTTCTGCGTAAGCCCGGGATCGGTAAAGTTGCTAGAGCCAACCAGGGCTTGTGAGCCAACCACCTCAAGCCGTGCATGAGTTATGTAGGCTTTAGCGTGAAACTTGTCCTTGTCGTAGACGCGACACTCAATTTTCCCGCTCTTCATGGCTTCTAAAATTGCGGGGACTTTTTCTAGGAATGGCTGCGGGGTCTTCTGTCTTTCTAGGCTTGAGTCGAGGATCTTTGTGACGGCCGTCTTCACGGCATCCAGCAGCAGTTTGCGTGTTCGATGGGTCATTTCGCTTCCCATCAGAATTCTGATTTTGTCCAGCCCTTGCCACTTTCCATCCAGCGCTATCAAAGCGCCTATTTCAAAAAAGCCCGTGGCGATATCAAAAGATTTCGCAATTCCACACCACTCTTCTAAGTAGCGCAGGCCGGTCCAACCTGAAACGCTGTTATCAACGATAAAGAGATCTTTGCCGCTTCTTTCGTATGCCATTTTTAACTTCCGTTTTGATTGGAGCGTGCAAGTCGCTTTCGTTCGTCAATCCACCCCTGAATATCCTGCAGCTGGAATCTCCAGGTACCTGCCACTTTAAAGCCGGGTAGCTTCCCCTGTTGTGCTAGGCGGTAGATCGTCTTCTCGTCCACGGCCAGGAACCCTGCAACGTCGCGGACGGTCATGGCGGGCGGCGGCTGTTCGGCCATCGGATTTCTCCCACATAATGGATATGGTCAGTATAGTGGAAGGCAGGGCAAACCAGTCCAATCTTTGCAAAGAATGATCATGATGCCGTGCAGCAGGCTCACTGGGTGAGCTTCTCGTCGTTCAGACTGAGTGCGTTAAACTGGCGGCAGCATCAAGAGTTGGGTCGACGCCCATACCAACCTGCCCGCCGGGCAAGGTGGGTCGCGAAAGCGGATGTGGCCTTTTTAGAGGCAACCAAGCGAGCAAGCGTCGACCCTCCCCAGAAACGGAGGGTTTTTTGTTTGTGCAGTCCGAACTGGACGCGTCATTAATCAATGCATACCGCGAGACCGAGTACAGTGCCACGCGAGTTCATCCTTTAGTTCTCAGGGTCGATGTGTCAAGCCCCGAGCTTGCCAGTCTTTATAGGGCGAAGGGTGCCTCCTGCGCCGCTTTCATAACGGCGTGCAACCCCTTTAGTCGTGAGTTGAGTGACGCCGATAACGCAAAGCGCCAGGCCGAGCTGGGTGCTGAGCTGAAACGCAGAGGCTTGAGCTTCTTTGAGGGCGTTGGGCAGCATCCATCCGGGGACTGGCCCGGAGAGCCTAGCTTCCTCGTGCTCGGGCTTGCGTTAGAAGCGGCAAAGTCGCTAGGCAAGGCCTATGAGCAAAACGCCGTCATTTGGTGTGGCCCAGATGCGGTGCCGAGTTTGGTTCTACTGAGATGACCTATGAGCTTGGTCCACTCTGCAAAATTGGACTGGGGGGATTTGATCCAGATTGCCGACCCCGATGCTTTGTCACATCCGGCTAAACAGGAGATGAAAATGGAAAAGCAATTGGTTCAACGCGAGGTTCGACTCGGGTCCGCATCTAAGTTTGAAACCATACTCACAGTGCGCGAGTTAAGTACGCTCACCGACACAGTCGAATTAAAGTTTGAAACCGTTTTTGCCGGCGCAAAGGATCCACAGGCCCGACAAACCAAGGCACAATTCTTCATCAACAGGAACGACCTGAAAAGCATTGAGCTTGCGCTATTGGAGGCGAGCTCTGAAATCACTTATCTCGAGGGTGGAACGTGATCGAATCAGACTTTTTAGGATTGCCAGCCCATACGCGTAAGTTTGTTGAGCGTATCCATGAAGACGGGTTAGATAGAGTGAGGGTTCACGGCTTTTTTGTGATGCTGGGTCTCTGCGCGGGAGCTCCAGACACCCAAAGCAGAATCGAAGAGCTTTTTCAGACCTTAAACCTTGCCGTCCCGCTTGATCGCACTCGAAATATCGACGAAGTCGTGGGGCCTGTCTATGACGGCTACGATCGTGAGATTAGTGAGTTCTGTTTTCGAAGTGGTGCTGAGCTAGAGTTCCGTGAAATAAAGATTCCGACTGTCGACAAAAGTCTATTCATCGTAGACAGCAGGGATCATGGGCTATTTGACGTAGAGGTTTCCTCTATCGAAAGACTTGCTGATGCGTCCCGTTTATATGATGCTTTTATTGCGGCGCTAGGACTCTCTTCATCGAACCGCAATACAACTTTGGTTCAGGCTTTCAGCTGCGGAATCATGCAGATGCAACTTCATGCAAGGACGGACGTTTTCGGTGCTCGTCAAATCGCTGAACTGATTAGATCCTGCCTGCCGCTGATTTACGCCCAATACTTCAGTGCCCTCAGTGGCAATCGCATTGAATATTTTCTCGGGCTCGAGCGTGGCCAAGTCCCGCTTTTATCGCTGATGCAGGCGATGGATATAGAGTATGCGCAGCAAATGTGGAGCTTTCAATCAAGCCTCTTCTACCGCGATCAAGAGCTTTTAGGCGGCATCGATAATTTGTCAGTTCGTGGCTGGCATGACTGGGTTGTGCAAGCTGGTCTGCAGTTTGACTCTGCCTACCCGAAAGGGCTTATACCTTTTAGTGGGTCCAAGGTTGAGTTGTCTGAGTTGCCAGCTTGGCATTCGGATATTGAGATCTTTGACGTTTGTGATGCCTATATCAATAAAGTTTGGGGTTACAGCGCTTCGTCGATCAGCGGAGATATTGAGACACTTGAATACAAGGCCTTAATAGTTCATCTGGTTTATTCCTCGTTGACAAGAGCTAGAGAGAGGTTCCACTGATATGCACGACGTCCACATGGCCGAAGTTACCGAGGATTTCGCTCGCTGTTGGAACGCTGCAGGGCTTCACATTCAGAATCAGGCGCAGGGACCCCTGCAGAGCTGGTTACGTGCCCACCTTAACCCACCGTTTCTCGAGCATCTGTCTTTTCGGCTTGGGAACCAGTTGTTTTTCATTCAGCTCGAGGATGTTGACGGAAGACTTGAAACACCCGGCAATCCAGAGGGACTTCTAGCCATAGCGGAGGGCTGCGCTGGGCACGCCTGCCTGATGCCTATGCGCAGAGTCGGGGTGGACTGGGAGCCAACAGAGCTCGGCTGGGGGCTGGTGGACGCGCGTACGCGCAAGCCCATTGATCCACCAGTACTCATCTCGGACGAAAAGATTGTTATGACTGACTGGGAGCTGCAGGATTTCGCTGCCCAAGTGGTTCGGGATGACCTTACTAAGGAGGGGCGCGAGTTGATGTCTTGGAACGGGGACCCTCGAATTACACCTTCGCTATGGTTTATCGGTGACGCAGGACCTGAGTGGGTAATCGTTCGAACTAGGAGAGGCTTGGCAGTCGGAGGCGACTCTAACGAGAATTTGGCAGCAACAAACGACGGGTTTAGATTTCTCCTGGATAAAGGGCCTGGCCATTACGCCGCAGTCGCCGTTATCAATGCGTCCGATCCATCGCTATCCGGCGTGGGAGAACACGCGGATCCGATGCCTTTGTATCGCGGTCACGGTATGTACGTGGACTACAAAGGTATGAAGTGTATTGACTAAACCCCGTTTTCAGGAGGTCCTCATTGAGGTTCAAGCGTCGCTAACCACCTTGATCAACCTTTCCACCTCCGCGACGTTGGTATCAAACCACTCCGTTCCGGGTACGTTTTCTCTCCACTTTCCGCGAACCTTCAACATTGCGTGAAGCGCTTGTTCAAAAGCAGTCACTCGGTTCACTCGCCAACGCCCAAGTATTAGAGGGTTGTCGAAACTAGCGCTGCTTCGGCACTGATGAATTACCCGTGCATCAACGTCTTGCGTGGTTTTTCCTATCTTGATTGGAAAATCACTGTGTTCTCTGATCAAGCTCGGAAAGCTGAACGCGTAGATCCAACCGTCGTACTCAGCGAGTTCCTGATCCTCGTTTAGCTCCAGAGCCTCAGATTCCGCCTCTTGAATCTCTTGTTCGATATCCCCAGGGTCTTTGAGACGATACATCCCCCCGTCGCCAAGCCAAACGAACGGGGAGTCTGCGAGGCGCTTAGCATGCAGCTGGACAAAAAATTTCAGCGTATCAAATACGGTATCTATTCGATCCGCTTCCGCTGCCGGAATCTCAACAGCCAGCTGCTCGTTCGTGAAGTTCTTTTTGATTACTCGCTTCGTAACCTCAATCATCCGAAAGGGCTGATAAGTCTTTGCCTCCGGCTCTTGTGCTACGAGATCCAGTAGTTCATAGCGAGCCACGCGATAGCAAAAGGATTTAGTAGGTTCGAAAGGCGTTTGAATGGGCATTGGAAATCTCTTCGGTTTAGCCCACAGCTTATTCATAGGCAGGCAGAACTTCAATTCCAGGGGTCAAAAATCACCACCCTGAAACGATAAGTACTCCCCGTGCGAAAACTGCAGCGCAGGATTTTTAGGGCTGCGGACCCAGGGATCAGCAGCATCGCCCGCTTAAAACCGCCTACAAGCAGCTGTTAGCCCATTGCGCAGCTCAGAGCCAGCGCAGAGCGCGGAAAACGCTTGTAGGGCTTGCTCGCAGCAGCTAGCTATCCGTGGCAGTTTTGCCACGACAGCGAGGCTAAATACAGCTGATAAGGTTTTGCTGAAAATATTATCAGTTGACGTAAGTCATTGATTTTATGAAGGCTAGAAACCGCCAAAAAGAGGTAGGAATCTTGCTCATAAGAAAACAAACTGTATGTAAGAAATCGTTATCAGAGGACTTACAGATGCCCAAACAAGCCAAAACCCTAAACGAACGCGAGCTGCAGCGGGTGCTGGATTACGTAGCCAAAACACAGCACCCAAAGCGCAACAGGGCGATCATCCTGCTAACGCACCTCGCTGGCATGCGTGTTGGAGAGGTCGCGGCTGTGAAGGTCTGCGATGTGCTCACAGCCAGTGGCGCCGTGCGGGATGAGATCAATCTAACTGCCGCTCAGACCAAGGGCAGCTTTAGCAGGACCGTGCTGCTCAACGAGCGCATGCAGGCGGAGATCACTGCTTACCTGCAGTCCATCACTGTCACCGATGCCAAACAGGCCCTGTTCGCAAGCCAACGCAGCGCAGCATTTACTGCCAACTCACTGACGCAGATCGTCTGCGGGATCTACAGGAACGCAGGCATAGACGGAGCCACTAGCCACAGTGGACGCAGGACCTTCCTGACCAACTTAGCGGAGAAAGGGGTCAGCACCCGAGTGATGATGGCACTGGCTGGTCATCGGAATATGGCTACTACACAGCGCTACATCGATCTACGTCCGGGCGTGCTGAGAAATGCAGTGGAGCTGGTCTAACTCGAAAGACGAGTAAGTGAACTCGATAGAAAGTATGGAATAAAATCTCGCTGATAGGGCAACAACCAACTTTTGCCCGATACACATGGCGAGTAAAGTCTTGAACATATACTGGATTGCTGCACTAGTAACCATTCTTGCAGGCCTAGTGTCTTTTTATGATCGAATTTCGGGCGACATGTTCTCGACCGAAAGAATACCGATCTCCTTGCAGCAGGATGCGGCAGCTATTGAGCTTAGGACGGACTTGCCAGAGTACAAAAAGGAACGAAGTTGGTTGCTCGAGATGTATGAAGTTGCAAAGTCAGTACCCTACAGCTCAAAAAGAGCAGCGGCGTTAAGAGATGTTGTTAGAGCGGCCTTGAAAGAAGGGGACTTTAACCTCGCCATTTTGGCAGCAGTTGAGTCACCTTACCCTTCTGAAAGCGCTGACTTACTTCAAGAAATAGTCTCCGCCGCACTGCAGTCGCCAACGAATATGCGGCACGCAGTATTAGCAGCGAATAAGATTCCGTATCCCTCAAAAAAGTCCGAAGCACTTGCCCAAATAGTCTCTGCCTACAGTGGGAACTAAAAGCCGAGCGCTCTGAAAAGTTGAAGATCGAAAAAGTACAGACTTTAGGGAACCTCGTGAAATGCCGGTAGATCTCACCCGAGAAGAGCTTTATAACCGAGTCTGGTCAAAACCAATGGTTCACGTTGCTGCGGACCTTGGTATCTCCGACGTGATGCTTGCTAAGCTGTGCAAGCAGAAGGATGTACCGAGACCTCAGCGTGGCTACTGGGCGAACCTTAGTTCACCAAGCAAAAATAAGCGCTATATAAAACCTACGCTTCCCGATCACGCTTCTGACCCGTCGAACTTTGAACGCTTTATCAATGCGCATTACGAGCAGCGATATCAACAGGATAGTCGTGAATTCGACTGGCAGGACCTAACAGTAGCAATACCTAGTCCCCCGGATAAGCCAATAAATTCTTTGGATGAGCAAGCGGGCGACCTATTTGGAAAACTGCCCAAACTGCCAGCGTTTGAGACCTACAAGAAAATTCACCCGATTGCCGCCAAGTTTTTAGAGGTAGACCGAAGGAAGGATCCCAAGAGCCCATACAGCTGGGAGAAGCAGATCTTCAGCGACGACAATGGAAAGCGACTATTTGAAAAGCTAAACGGATTTGCGTGGACATTGGAGAAGCTTGGGGCGTCTATGTCGCTGACCGGACGGGTTCACATTGCGACATATTTCCGACTACTCAACAGAGGCAGTCAGTTTGTGCTCTGCTATCACGATCCCGAACCGCGAGTCTGGGATTACAAGCGTCGGAAGGTCACATCCCCAAAGCGTCTACGCATTCACTTTTCACAGAGCAATGGCTCTTGGGGTTCGACAACACATGGTGGCAAGGCTCCAGAGGATTTTTCGGTAGAAGACGTTCGTCAAATTATTAAGAAGCTAATTTGGGAGCGCGAAGAGAATCACAGAAAATCCGTAGTGGGCAGCTACGAGTATGACGTGCAGTCACGCAACAATCTGATTGCCTCTAATGAACGCAAACGTCTCATGCTGTTGCAAAAGGAACGAGAGAGACTTGCAGCGCTGGAGCTACATCGCAAGGACACATTGTTAGATGCGGTGACCCGTATGACGCAGTCAGATCAAATTCGAAGCTTAGTTGCACAGCTTGATAATAAGCAGATGAGCAAAGGGAAAAAAGCGGAAGGCTTTGAAAGATGGTCGCGTTGGGCGTTGCAATATGCTGATGAACTTGATCCCCGAAGGATGAGCATTGGTCACGTAGAAGCTTGGATTTGCAAGTTCAAGTAACCCGTCGTCCCTATAAAGCCGATCGCTGCTGGACTCTAGACTAGATCTCAATATAGGGCGTCTAACGATCTGTTGTTGCCTTTACTGGGTTGCCGATAGCCGCCTCTAAACCCCAACTAACTTGGCGATAAGCCGAAGCATAAAAAGCGACCAGTTGGCGCGTCATGCAATACTTTTATTTGGACCCGCTCCCAAAACCGCCTCAATTCTGGCAGCAAGCCGCTCGGAGAGACCTTCAGGCGTTTCCCAATCAATGCAATTAAATTGCCGAATGTCGAAATGAAGATTCTCCATGTCCGACTTTTTGCATGTCCAAAATACAGGTATCTGTTTGCCAAGGGCGTAACCAGCCTCAAAGTAAACCCCGCCCCTGTGGCCTGAGAAATCTGCAACTACAAAGCGCGATGAATTGATTTGTCGAATAATTTCATCGTCAATTCGATTCACGTGTTCATGGCGATCGATTCGGAGCGGATCGAATCCTGCAGCCAACACACCAGACTGTAAACCCACTTCATAGGCGTCGTTCATCGATGGATCGAACGACATTGCAATAAATCCTCGTGCTGATGGCGATTGCGAGCCCCGTAGCTCGTCAAGTTTCATGTAGCCACCTGGGAGTATTTCGCACGTCCCTTCGAGAGCTAAGGGCTTTATTATTCCTTGAGTACTGAGCATTCTCACCAAGTAATGGACGTCGTTTGCGTGAGCCGAGTAGCTAGCTGCGAGGAAACGTGGTTCATTAGTATTGAATGAATCCCCAAGTGCAGTAAGCCCTTTTTCCGCCTCTTTCAACAGCGAGAACGAGCGATCGGCTATTGAGGGTAACGAGCGTTGAAGTACGTTCGCCAAAATTTTTGAGGTAATCGTCGGTATAGAACCAGAGTTGTTTTGTTCGCGCACATAACCAGAAAGCAACGCACGTTTGGCGGGGCCAACACCTCTTCGTAGAATGCCCCCTGCTGATCCGGAGAGCTTGAACTCGCCGCATCTCGGACAGACTTGGTGGACTCCATCAAAGTAAGAAGGACTTGGACGGGCATGAGCTTCCTCGTTTGTACAGACCTCACATGGGTCGGTGTCGATAGTGGACATTTAATGGCTATAGCGTCAATAAAAGTTGTATGCAATTAGGCGAACCAAAGTAAACAACAAACAACCGGTTTGGCTATTTTGCTTCAGAAAGCCGTTTAACTACCCGTATATCGTCGAAGATAATAGGATTTTAGTAGTGAACACGACAAGGTTTGAACCTGTGACCCCTGCCGCGTGAAGGTGCCAGTGGATTTAGAGCCCGATCGGATTTTTTTGCTGCCTCTCCCGCTTAATAACTAAGCGGTCCCAGCTCTCCGTGTAGTCGTACTTCTCAGCTGCTCCACCGAGAGTGGAGTAAAAAACCTCAAATTTATGGTCTGTTAGCGCCCGGTCTGGGTTACTTCGTACTGTTCTTGAGTAGATGTGTGAGTCTCGATATGGGTAGAACTCGTCGGGCTTCAGTTCACGAAGTTCAGCTTCGTCATCTTCTCGTTGCGATACATTCCCCTCATCATCAATCTCTATAGGATGGCTTAAAAGCTGCGATCTGTATGGATCGACGGTGAGAATTTCCAGTGTCTTCTGACCATCTTCGGTCATTATTTTCGTACCCCGAGAGAAAGCCATTGGATTGATCTTGTCGATCATCATGGCCACAAAATCACGCTCCTCTAATCTACTCAGATCGAAGATTGGGAGGATATACACGTAGCCCTGCGAGACAACGAGCCCTAGAGACTTTCCCGCCCGTTTTCTCTTGCTTATCTGCTCCTCATAATGCTGAGTCATTGTGTAAAGCAAAAGATCAGACATATTTTTGATCTGGTCTTCAGTTAACTCCAGTTCGTTCGCCATCAACAAACCCCTTCCTAGATTGTCCAGTTGTATCGTTAAAGCCAGCCAGGTGCGATCGATAGGCTCCGATGAAGAACGATTCCCAGTAATCTGCCTCCACAGAGCTGCACGTCTTTATGACGGACCATTCAATCAACTCCTGCCCAGTCTTATACGGGCCTGTTCTGGCCTTTCTATGTTGGAGATAACGCTCCTCGGGGCTTTGCGTTGTTTGACCTATGTAGGTGCGCCCGTCTTCGCTTTTTCCAAGGTAGATGTAGCAGAGACGAGGATCATTTATTGATCTTTCAATTAATTGGCGTTCTTTCTTCTTCTGGATGTCTGAAAAAGTTAGCTTTTGCTGGCCAGCTAGACTCTCGGGTGCGAGCTTAAAAAATTGCTCCTTTGCGAAACCCATCAGCGTCAGAACACTATCGATAGGCGGAGCGCCGTTGGGATATGCCCCCTCCTCATACAGGTCAGACAGAACAAAGCATCTCCGCCACACTATCCGAGCGAAATCGTGATGTGAAAATACGAGCTCAATTGGATGGCTACCTGCACCGAGGTGTTCCCCTCGTCTTTCAGACCAAGGCTCTTGCAGATCCTCGAGCAGCGGAAGAATGTCATCAAGCCATTCCTGCTGACTTGCGTCCTTCTCCTCTCGCTCGGCGTCGATAGCCTCTTTTGAGCGAAATATATTTTTAAGTGAATCCGCTATTCCCAATATGCCCTCCTGAGGCGCGTTATGGCGCAACCAGTTCCACCTGTCAATACTTTGATGCTCTGCTTTCTTGCAGGTGCGAGCCTTTCAAGAATTGGATCGGTCGTCTAAGGAGCGCCTGAGCCAGTGATCATGGGGCAGCTGTCCAGGCTCGGCTAAGTAAGGGGGTAGTGCTTTTCACTCAAATGTCGTTTATAGTCGGGCTAAAGGTTCCTCCCCGATGACAAGAGCCCAAGGGGCTCTCTCCGAAAGGAGTAGTTGGGGAGGTCATTTTTTCCGGGTCCTGCTAGTAATAAGAGACCGTCCCGCCGGCAAAAATGTCGAACTCGCTCCTAATTGCGGGTGCCAGCTTCTGGTGGAATTCGTCGTCTGCCTTTTCCCACTTTCTGAAGATCGCCCAGTTGGCGTAGTCCGCCAACTGTAGCCCGTAGTGGGAGCGTGACTGATGGTGGAGAATTTTGTACTTCAGCCCGCTCTTGATCATTCCGGACAGCACTGATTTGATAGCCTTTTCAATAGCCCTGCGCTTCTTATTAACAGGGATGGTGTCGGTGATGATGATCAGTTCGCTGGCTCCAGCGAATGCCTCGCAACTCAGCACGTGTCGGATCAAATAACCCAGCATCTTTGGATAGAAGGCCTCGTCTGCTCTGAGTGCTGGCACGGTCTTTCTTTTTTCAACCACTAGGCTGTCAACCTTGATATCGGTTAGCCTGCGGGCGATGATGTCGAAGATCCTCCCGCGAACGTGAGGATTGTCCTCCGAGCAGTGGAAGTATTCCGTGGGCAATCCGTATTCAAGGCAGTCGTGTTTGTAGTGGTCGATCTCGCTAAGAACGGGGAACGGTCTTCTCATGGCGATACTGCTCAAAACAAAGTGTTTGGTGCCGGAGGGGCTGAAGTTAAAGTCTCCAGCCTCATCTAAGAAAAGGTACGTACACGCCATGGCCGTTAGAATCCTTGAAATAGGGATTCAGGATAGCGCACTTAGGGGCTATTTCGGGCAGAAATAGGCGTGCTACATAGGTATGCTACAAAATACTAAGTAACTGATTAATAATGTATTTTTATGTAGCAAACATTATTCGTAATGCGAAGGTCGAGGGTTCGATTCCTTTCACCGGCACCACCTCCAGGCCCCTTCTCGCCTAACCGTTAATCCAGATCAACCTCCCTGTTTCTCCATCGCTCAGTATTCAACGAGTGGACGCAAGAGAAACAAGGAGTCTGGCGATGTTTAAACGGATATTGACTCTGGCACTCACCAGCCTCTTGGCGGGATGTGTGTCGATGGAGATTGAGGTGAACTTGCCTGAGGGGAGAACACAGGCGGCTCGCTTCTATTTTGGCGATGGGCATGTGGACGATCTCCTCATTTTGGGCGGCCGGAATCATTACGGGAGGCTGCGATATCCCATCAACCAGCCCACGGGTGATCTCCGTTTCGAGTTTTTGTCTGGCGCGTCCATTCGTGCCCGCTGCGTGGACTTTGGGTGGGACACCTTTGGGCAGCCCATCTGCAATGGCTTTGAGGTGACTCAGTCCAACTTCCAGCCCGTTCCCGTGGGTTCAAGAGCCTCTCGGCCCAAGGGCGTGCCGCCGCAGACGGCTTTCTGAGCAAGACTGTGCGCTCCTCGTGTCATGCCGTAGCGGTAGACCACAGGCAATCCCGCACGACGCTAGTGAGGTGCCTGATCCTCCGCTAACAAGCCGCCGGGGGGCGTTAGGTCTTAGGATCGTCGTTAAGGTGTATAACGACTTCTAAGTGCTTCCCTACATCACCATCCGCAAAAAGTTTTGGATCGTCCTTTCAATCGCTTCGATGTGGATGGTCGCCTCCATCTTCCTCTCACTGCCTTGGCTGTCTGATCTCTCTGGCGTCGTGGGTGCTCCGCTGGCAGTCTTTCTCATTGCTTTCATTGCCATTGTTCCCGGTTTCATGAACGCCTTCGTTGTGGCGTCGATGCTGTTAGACAACCGTCCCGCCCGCGTCAAGCCTAGGCGTTATCCGCCCGTCACCCTTCTCATTCCGGCATACAACGAAGCGGTCTCTATTCGTTCAACGATAGAGAGCGTGCTCAATCAAGATTACTTGGGTGAGCTCACCATCCTGCTGATTAATGACGGCTCGTCGGATGGAACGGTGCAGGAGGTTCGGCTGATGCAATTGGAGAACCCCCGTCTCAGGCTGATTGATCTGAGGCACAACGGTGGGAAGTCAGCCGCATTGAACGAAGGCCTCAAACAGTGTGAAACCGACTTGGTGGTGAGCGTCGATGCAGATTGTTGGATTAAGTCCAATGGGGTTCGTAATCTCGTTGAGCGCTATTTGGGAGACCCCCCAAACACCGCTGCGGTGGCAGGGGCTATTCTCATTCGGAACTCCCGACAGAACTGGCTCTGTAAGGCCCAAGAGTGGGACTACTTTCTCGGTATTGCAGCGGTCAAGCGTGTGCAGTCACTCTTTCAGGGCACGCTGGTTGCCCAAGGTGCGTTCTCCCTCTATGAGAAGGCGGCCATTGAGCGTGTTGGAGGCTGGCCTCAGACCGTCGGGGAAGACATCGTGCTGACATGGAGACTACTGGCCAAGGGATACAGGGTGGGTCATGCGAGCGATGCCTGTGCGTTTACGAACTGTCCCGACACGGTTTGGAAGTTTGTAAAGCAAAGGCAGCGGTGGTCGAGGGGCCTGATCGAGGCCTTTCGGGATAGCCCGAGACTGATGTTCAAGTCGCGTTGGAGCAGTATGTTCATTGTCTGGAATGCCATCTTTCCTCTGATGGACATTGCCTACACCATTGGATTCATACCTGGCCTATTTCTGGCGTGTTTCGGGTACTTTTGGATTGTGGGTCCCATGACACTTGCTTTGATTCCACCTGGTCTTTTGCTCACGCGCGTGATGTATGTGGCAGAGGCGAGGATGTTTTTTGCGGAAGACCTAAAGGTGAGGAAGAACTACATGGGCTTTTTGTCCTACACCCTGGCCTATGGGCTGATTCTTCAACCCGCCTGTGTTTATGGATATTTCTCCGAGATCCTGGGCGTTCGCAAGAACTGGGGTACGAAATAGGCATTTCTCGGCATTTGGTTCCGTTCGTGATCAACACGCTGATGTTGTTGGTCAGCGGTCACGTGGGTGCTCAGGAACTCGCCTTGGGCAGCGCTTCTAAGGCTTCGGCGACAGAATGGCTTTACTCAAAAGACAGCGACCAGTTCGAGACGATTCGGCTTCGACAGGCATTCTCTCCCGAGTATGAGAGCGCAGATGAACATTGGCGATGGTCAGTGCAGTCTTCGCGATATCAGGATCAGGCTTGGCGCGCCCACGTGAACCAGTTGGGGCTCAACCGAAAGATGGGGTCCCTGAGCGATTTGCAGATCGAGACGGGTATCTATCTGAACGAAGGCCTGGGTCAACAGCTGGTCACCACTGACAACCGCGTCTCCGTTCCTTTTGGGAAGTCCTCGCGAATAGAGGGCTATCTGGTGCGGGACTGGGTGGAGACTCGATCTGGTCTAGAGGATGCAAGAACGTATTGGCTCTTCGGGACCAGCCTAGAGACCCAGTGGACCGAGCGATGGAGCACAGTCCTCTCCCTGTCGCAGATGGAGTTTTCTGATCAGAACACCCGAAGCCGATTTCTCACGAAGCTCGTCTTTGACCTGTATCCAACTTACGGCCTCACCGCTCAGATCTGGCACCGGGCTCAGCGAGACGATGATTCACCTGCGGCACAAGGGACCTATTTCAGTGCTGAGCGGTATCGTGAGACTCTCTTGGTGATGGGGATGACAAGACGGTATGCAGACTTTCGTTTGCGTGCGCGATTCGGGTGGGGAACTCAACGAGTTGACTCTTCCGACGACTCTCACTCTCAACTCCTGGATCTCGCAATCGAGCCCTTGGGAAAGGGGCCGTGCACGTTAAGGACCGTCTTTGGCTTCAAGCGAGGCGCTGGGGTCAGCGGAAATTCCTACAGCTATAAGGTCTTGAGCCAGGAATTGACCATTCGCTTCTAAAGCGAGACGGTTTTGGAGAAGATGTGGCATCGATTGCGGCCTTCGCGTTTCGCCGCATACATTGCATCATCTGCCTCCCTGATGAGACTCTTGAGCAGGCCTCTCTTGTCCAAGACCATATCGCGGGTGGGTTGAACTGAGGTAAGGCCGAGGCTAATGGTGATGGTGATGGGTTTTGCTCCTGCCAAGAACGTGTGCTGTTCTACGGAAGTTCTCAGCCGCTCGGCAATCTCAAAGGCCAGTGCTGGGTCGGCATGGGGGAGTGCACATATAAACTCCTCGCCCCCTAACCGACCCCAGAGGTCGGTCTCCCGCACAGCAGACTGACAGAGCTTGGCCAGTCGGGTGAGGGTGTCGTCCCCCGCTTCATGGCCATAGGTGTCGTTGACCCGTTTGAAATGATCGACATCGATCTCGATGATTGAGATCGTAGATCCATCCCTAGCAGCGGTCTCAATCTCTCTCTCGACCGCACTGATCCAGGCCTCTCTCTGTAAAAGGCCGGTGAGGTCATCCACGCGAGAGCGCTGCTCCAGTGCCTCAGACTTCGAGCTTAAGTCCCTCAGTAATGAACGCAGGAAGATGACCGCAAGGGTCATGACGGCGGCGATTAACAGGGAGAAGAGGGCATGGACGACGGTATGTGTGGTCAGCGCATCAGGAGAACGGATCTCTGCGATTCCCTGTCCAATCAGCAGGAGCGGGCAGACCGTCAAGATGAGCCAGAGTCTCCTATGGCGTGCACTTTTATGAACGACTGACAGTGTGAGGAAGACGCCAGCGAGGTGCGTGAGTAGCGTGAGCACAGCCAGTCCGTACAGGAGAACATTGGCCCACATCCCAGTGCCCTCTTAGCTAGAGACTTGAAATGGAAGACGTTTGAAGTCTGGGTCTGGGAAGGTGTATCCGCCTTGTCGAAAAAGGTGAAGGCAGCAGCGCGACGCGTCCGGATCGTAGAGCTTTCCAGCAGATCGTTCCAGTTCCTGTAGGGCGTGTTCGACTGTGGCGGGCACTCGATAAGGCCTTTGGCTGGACATGGCTTCCACCAGGTCTGCAACCGCAAGAATGCGTGCTTCAATCAGAATCTGATCACCCGTTCGCGCCTTGGGGTAGCCAGACCCATCCAGCCGCTCATGATGTTCCAGGACGATCTGGGCAACAGGCCAAGGAAAATGAATGCTCCTCAGAATGTCGTACCCCGCTTGAGCGTGGGTGCGAAGCAGCGCAATCTCGAGTTCTGTGAGCTGGCCTGGCTTCGTGAGGATCTCAATGGGGACCGTGATCTTCCCAATGTCGTGTAAAAGTGCGGAGATGCGGATTCCCTGTATCTGATCGCTGGTCAGACCCATCTCCTGGGCGATGGCGCAGGCCAGCGAGGCGACTCTTTTCTGATGGCTGGCCGTGTATGGGTCCCGTCCCGCGACGACTGCGCCGAGGGTCTCGACCACCTCAAAGAGGAGCGTTTGCCGAAGCTCTCGCTCACGTTCAAGCGCAAGCTCTGTCCGGCGTCGATCGCTGATGTCGCGAATATTGCACTGAGCGACCCTCTGCCCGTGAATCTCGTACACATTGCTGACGAATTCGACTGGGACAGGATGGCCAGCTCGGGAGAGTAGGTCGAGATGTTCGTAGCGGACATAACCGACGGCCATCAGCTCACGATGCATGTCCTCACTGGCCTGCTTGTCAGTGAGAAAGCCGAGTTCCCAGAGCCGCTTACCGACAATGTCTTCGCTGCTGAACCCGACAATTTTCAGGAAGAAGGGATTTGCATCAAAGATCACACCTTCAGGAAAGGTGATGAGCAGAATGCCATCCTGCGCGGTCTCAAAGAGGCGCCGGTAACGTTCCTCAGAGAGCGCAGAGCCAACTGGGGGGTGCTGCTGCTCAGAGGAATTTTCCACGCCCTGATACTACCGTGGTTTTCGGCTCTGAATGAGACTAGACGATAGATAAAATTTATACAAACGTCATTAACCGTATCCCGTGAAATCCCACGCGCGCGACTGTCACGCGGCTGTCATCTCGGTCCGTCACCCTTCGCGGTTAGGTCGTTCGCCCTGAACGCCACCGGAGTGCGTGCCGCTTATGACAACGAAATCGATCGCCGTGGATGCGGTTCTGGGGGATGTGCCCTCGGAGCGAGGTCTGCGAATTTCTGACCGCATCTTCGCGGCCTTGTTTAACCACTTGGTGTATCCCCAGATCTGGGAGGATCCGGAGGTCGACCTTCAGGCGCTGCGGCTTCAGGATGGGGAGCACGTCGTGGCCATCGCCTCAGGTGGCTGCAATCTCCTCAACATGCTCACAGCTGCTCGGGTGAGGATTTCGGCGCTGGATCTGAGCCGCGCTCATATCGCCCTGAATCGTCTTAAGCACGCCGCGGTTCGGGGCTTAGATCGCCATGAGGATTTTCTGGCCTTCTTTGGACACGCGAATCAACGAGAAAACCGCAGGCGCTATTTTGAGCTGATTGCGCCTCACCTCGATGAGGCCAGCCGGGCCTATTGGGAGCAGCGTGCGCCTTTTACTCGTCGCATCGACGGGTTTACAGACAACTTCTACACCAAGGGCGTGCTCGGGAGATTCATCGGGGCCAGTCATTTTGCTGCACGACTCTTTGGCGTGAACCCTCGTGACATCCTTACGGCCGCTAATCGTCAGGAGCAGGCTGAGATCTTCGATGCCACGATGGGCCGGGTCCTGAAGCGGCCGTTTGTCCAGAAGGCCTTGCAGAACCCGTTTGCGCTCTACGGGCTGGGGATTCCTGCGGCTCAGTTTCAGAAGCTCCAGGGTGATGCACCCTCCATGTCGACGGTGCTACACGATCGGCTCAGGCGTCTGGCCTGTGATTTTGACCTCTCGACCAACTACTTCGCCTGGCAGGCCTTTGGCCGCCGATATGACCTCGACCAGACCGAAGCGCTTCCGCGCTATTTGCAGGAGCGTCATTACGCCAACTTAAGGGATCGAATTGGTGAGGTGGAGATGCATCGAATGATGCTGACCACCTTCCTCAAGCAGCAGCCTGCGAGGTCCGTGGATGCGTTTGTATTCTTGGATGCTCAAGATTGGATGAATGACCAGCAGCTCAATGCACTCTGGGCCGAGGTTCAACGGACGGCCTCGGACCATGCGCGAGTGATTTTCCGCACAGCGGGCTCGGAGAACATTCTGCTGCATCGAGTCGACCCAGAGGTCCTGCAGCATTGGTCCTACGCGCGCGACACCTCGGAGATGCTCCACCAGCAGGATCGGTCCGCCATTTATGGCGGATTCCATCTGATGCGAAGACAAGCCCCGTCGGTCTCTTAAGTTTCGAGTGCAGACGCTTGAGGAACACGGCTCCAAGATGGACGAGGTCTATCGCTGGACCCGGCACGTCTACGACTGGACGCGACCGTTTTTTCTCTTCGGTCGCGATCGACTGGTGGACCAGGTCAATCCCCCTGAGGGTGGGACTGTGTGTGAAATGGGATGTGGAACCGCACACAACCTGCTGCGCTTGGCGCGACGTCGGCCCGATCTAGCCCTCATCGGAGTGGATGCCTCAGAGGCGATGCTTGAAGTGGCGCGCAAGAAGGTGGACCGCGCGGGTCTTTCTGCTCGAGTTCAGCTGGTGCACGGCTATGCAGAGGCCTATCAGCCTGAAGGACCCATCGATCTTGTCTTATTCCCGTATTCGTTGTCGATGATGCCGCAGCCAGACATGGCCATTCAAAATGCCAGTCGCTGGCTGAGCCCCAACGGCCAATTGGCGGTGGTGGATTTTGGTGACCTCTCCGGCTGGCCTTGGGTCTTGCGGCGACCTGTCATGCGATTCCTGAATCGATTCGAGGTCTTTCCTCGGCCTGAGCTCTTTGCGCCGGGGGCCAACGGACTTCGCGTGGACGCAGACTGGAGATTGGGGCGCTACTGTGTGGATGCTCGACTGCGTCGCTGAGGCGCTGGTGTGCCCAGCCCGTCAGAGGTCAGCGATGACTCTTGCTGCTCTGGCGATGACCAACTCTTCTTGAGTGGGAATCACCATGACGGTCGTCCTCGATAGCTCAGTCGAAATCACCTGCGCATGGACCTGATTGAGGTGATGGTCGACCTCGATTCCCATCCAGCCCATTCGCTCACACACTCGGGCTCGAACCAGGCTTGAGTGCTCGCCGATGCCGCCACAAAAGATGAGTGCGTCGATACCTCCCATGGCAGCAGCCATGGCACCCACTTCTCTTTGGACCCGGAACACAAAGTAGTCAATGGCCCGTTGCGCCTCAGGCGTATCAGAGGCTTCGAGGCTGCGCATGTCATTGGAGAGGCCACCCGACAGACCGAGGAGGCCCGATTCGCTGTAGAGCGTGTGACGAATCTGCTCCGAAGTGAGCCCCTCTTGATCCAGCATGAAAAGAAGGACACCGGGATCAATCTGCCCACATCGGGTTCCCATCGGCAGACCATCTAAGGCGGAAAATCCCATGGTGGAGGCGACCGATCGACCATTGGAGATGCCGCACATGGAGGCGCCATTTCCGAGGTGAGCCACGACGACCCGACCCTCTGCGAGACGAGGTGCAATCTGACGCAAATGTCCGCTGACATAGTCATAACTCAGACCGTGAAAGCCGTATCGACGCACACCCTTCTCGAAGTAGCGATAGGGAAGGGCAAAACTGTCATTGACGAAGGGGTGGCCCCGGTGAAAGGCGGTGTCGAAGCACGCCACCTGAGGGACCTCACCGAATGTCGCCATAGCGGTCCGAATGCCCGCAAGGTTGTGTGGTTGGTGAAGGGGGGCAAAAGGCTCCAGCGTAGCTAAGTACTCCATGACCTCTGGTGTGATGCGCTTGGGCTCGGTATAGCGGTCTCCACCATGGACCACTCGATGCCCGACGGCAGCCAGAGTTAATTGAGGAAAAGCCAAGCTCAGTCCCTCAAGAATGGCCTTGAGGGCATCCTCGTGTGACCGGATCTGGGTGGGGGGAGCCTCTATTGCGGAGTCGTCTGACCTTCGAAGCTGGAGGCTTCCTTGAGGACCGATTCGATCCGCCTGGCCCGTGAGCAGGGGAGTCTCTCCGCTCGCACCAAACAGTGCAACCTTCAGGGAGGAAGAGCCCGCATTGAGGGTGAGGACCGCCTCGGTCATGCGATGTTGTGCAGCCCCGCGTCAACGTAGATGGTGTCTCCGGTCATGCCCGATGCGGCCGGACCGACGAGGAAAGACACCACTCGCCCCACTTCTGCAATGTCGACGAGTCGGTGCTCTGGCGTGCGGTCGACCGCCATTTGGACCAGTTCGTCGAAATGGTCAATCCCGCTAGCCGCTCGGGTCTTGAGCGGGCCAGGTGAAACGGCGTAGACCCGAATGCCCGCCGGTCCGAGCTCGTTGGCCATATAGCGCACGGTCGATTCGAGGGCGGCCTTGACTGGGCCCATCAGGTTGTAATTGTGAACCACCTTGTCTGCGCCGTAGTAGCTCATGGTCACCAGGGCACCGCCCCTTCGAAGCAGCTTCTCAGCGTGGTGGGCGACTTCGATGAATGAATGGCAGGAGACCTGCATGGCCAGCAGGAACCCGTCACGAGAGCAGTCCACGATCCGACCGTGGAGATCGTCCTTTGGCGCAAACGCGATGGAGTGAATGACGAAGTCGAGCCCACCCCATGTCTCGCGGATCGCTTCAAATACGGTGGCAATGGCGCCCGGCTGGGTGACATCGAGTGGCAGGAGCAGATCGGCTTCCAGCTGATCCGCCAAAGGATCCACGTAGGGCTTGGCTTTGTCGTTCAAATAAGTCAGTGCGATCTCCGCCCCAAAGCCTCGAAGCTTTGCAGCACAGCCAAACGCAATGCTGTGCGCATTGGCCACACCGATGATCAGCCCTTTCTTGCCTTTGAGCATGTCGCCAATTCGGCTGTCTTCATCCCAGACTTTGGGTAGGGGGTCGTGTTCGCTCATGCTGGGCCTCGTTTTGGGGTGGCGTGTTCAAGTGGGTCAATGGGGGGAAATGGCTTCCCCACCCATATTGAAGGGTCTAGACGTGACAGATCAGTGAAAACCCGAATCTCTCGGTCGAAATGTCAGGATTGCTTGCGCTGCGTCAAACCTACCACTGTCCTACATTCGGCATGCTCGCCCAGGGTTCGGCAGGAGCGAGGGCTTCTCCCCGCTGCAGGAGCTCAATGGAGATGTTGTCTGGCGATCGCACGAAGGCCATTCGACCGTCTCGAGGGGGACGGTTAATGGTGACCCCATGGTTCATCAGCCTCTGGCAGGTCGCGTAAATGTCATCGACCGCGTAGGCAAGGTGTCCAAAGTTGCGCCCGCCTGTGTAGACCTCAGGATCCCAGTTGTAGGTCAGCTCCACCTGGGCCTCGGAATCACCGGGAGCGGCCAAAAATGCCAACGTAAAGCGCCCGGCTGGAACGTCTTTCTGTCGAAGGAGCTCGAGTCCCAGCGCTTCCGTATAAAAGCGGATCGACGCATCCAAGTCAGTCACGCGAACCATGGTGTGGAGATATTTCAT
>CAMAZF010000007.1 GCA_945862985.1 Bordetella parapertussis
ACCACCGCCTCATCTGCGTCCTCCACCAGGCTCTCGTCCCAGGCCAGAAGGTCGGGCATGTCGGGCCGCAGGTGGCTGCGTATGTGCTGTGCCGCTGCCTTTCCCACCACCACACATTCGAGCAAGGAGTTGCTCGCAAGGCGATTGGCGCCATGAAGGCCGGTATACCCTGTTTCACCCACGGCATAGAGCCCAGGTAGATCTGAGAGGCCGGACAAGTCGGTCACCACCCCCCCGCAGGTGTAGTGCGCGGCCGGCACCACGGGAATACACTGCTCGGCCATATCGATGCCCAGGGACATGCATCGCGCGTAGATGGTGGGGAAGTGTTCCTGCAGGAATGCGCGCCCAAGATGGGTTGCATTGAGATGCACAAAGTCCAGGCCATGGCGCTTCATCTCGAAGTCGATCGCGCGCGCCACCACATCGCGAGGGGCGAGTTCCGCCCGGGCGTCGTGCTGAGGCATGAATCGAGTTCCGTCGGGCAGCTCGAGCAGGGCCCCTTCACCTCGAAGTGCCTCGGTGATGAGGAAGGTCCGGTCGTCGGGGTGGTATAGGCAAGTGGGGTGAAACTGAATGAACTCCATATTCGCGACGCGGCAGCCTGCTCTCCAGGCCATGGCAATCCCATCGCCGGTCGCCGTTTCGGGGTTGCTGGTGTAACGGTAGACCTTGCCTGCGCCGCCCGTAGCCAGAACCACCGCACCCGCTGCAATGGCTTCAACTTGTTGGGTGGCAAGGTTGAGCGCGTACACCCCATAACAGCCTTGAGCAGGCTTGGCCTTGCCGGCCTCTCTGCGCCCTGCAAGGTGCTTACGAATGATGAGGTCGACGGCCATCCAGCCTTCCATCAGCTCGATGTTTGGGTGAGCCTTGGCTTTGGCCAGGAGCACATCGTGAATGGCCTTGCCTGTGGCATCTGCGGCGTGGGCAATCCGTCGATGGCTGTGCCCCCCCTCTTTGACGAGGTGCAGTCCCTCCGGCCCTTGGGGGTCTGGGGTGAACGGCACGCCTTGGTCTAAGAGCCATCGGATGGCAGCGGCACTGTGTTCAGCAATATGACGAGCAACGGGCTCTACCACCAATCCCGCACCCGCAATGAGGGTGTCCTGCACGTGAGATTCAATGTCGTCGGATTCATCAATGACTCCGACGATGCCGCCTTGTGCCCAGGCAGTGGCCGATTCCTCTAGGCTTCGTTTGGCAAGGATCTTGACGGGAATGTGGTCGGCTGCCTCGAGTGCAACCGTGAGGCCGGCAAGCCCGGAGCCGATGATGATGAGCGGAGGAGTCATGGTGTAGGAGAGGAGGGAGGGGGCCTGCAGCACCGAAGGCTGCTCCCTGAACCGAGGGTTCAGGTGGGCGAGGTCAGAACGGTTTCGGGTTCATCCGACGAGGGACGCTCACGCCCACCGCACAATTTCCAAGCCCTGCACACAATTATTGGTTCAGAGAAATAAATCCTCCGAGCCACAGGCGGTTTCAGGATAACAGAAGGGATTGGAGTTCGACACTGGTATTTGCAACGGCGTCGGCACCCCAGTCATGAACAGGACGCTCGCTTGAGCAAAATCCAAAGGCCGCCGCAATGGTGTGGCACCCCGCGTGGTATCCGCTCAGGATGTCCCGATAGTCATCACCCACATACACCACTGACTGAGGATGAACACCCAGCGACTCACAGGCAAAGCGCAGCGGCTCAGGATGTGGTTTGGGGTAAGCCGTGGTGTCGCCTGAGACACAGACCGCCATGCGTCGGTCGAGACCCAGGGCCTGAATCAAAGGGTGGGTGAATCTCTCGAACTTATTGGTGACGACCCCCCAGGGGACTCCGCGAAGCTCGAGGTCGTTCACGATGGAATCGAGTCCTTCCATGAATTGAGTCTGGTCAGCAAGTGCCGCCTCGTAGCGCTCGAGGAACTCGTGCTTGAGGGGCTCGAACTCGGGCGTGTTCCACTCCACTCCAAAGGATTTCTGGATCAGTCCTCGGGCACCCCGTGACGCATAGGGGCGGAGATCGGCGAGGGGTAGGGGCTCAAGGCCTCGGTCGACCCGCATGGCGTTGGCTGCGCCACCCAGGTCGGCGGCCGTGTCGAGGAGCGTTCCGTCGAGATCGAAGAGCACTGCGCGCTGAGGCTGCTGGGCCCACACCGTTCTCCAGTTGGGTCGGGGGATGGGGTGCGCGAGGTGTTCTGCGAGCAAATCGGGGTTCATGGTTTGCGAAAGGCCATGAGGTAATTGACATCGGTATCTCGCCCCAATGCATAGACCTTCGTGATGGGGTTGTAGGTCATACCGATGAGCTCGACCAATTCTAGGCCTGCGTTCCGTGCCGCTCGACTCAGCTCAGAGGGTTTGATGAATTTACTGTACTCGTGCGTGCCCCTGGGGAGCAGACGCAAGACATACTCTGCCCCCACAATTGCAAACAAAAAACTCTTTGGATTTCGATTGAGGGTGGAGAAGACCACCCAGCCTCCAGGCTTGGCCAGGGCTGAGCAGGCCTGGACGACGGACTCGGGCTCTGGAACATGCTCGAGCATCTCCATGCAGGTGACTACATCAAACTGCCCTGGTTCTCGCTGAGCCATGTCCTCTGTAGCGATCTGCTCGTAGCGAACCGAGATGCCTGATTCAAGGCCATGCAACTGGGCTACTTTGAGGCTCTTTTCAGCGAGGTCGATGCCCGTGACCTGAGCCCCTTTTCGGGCCATGGCCTCGGCAAGAATGCCTCCGCCGCAGCCCACGTCAATGACTTGCTTTCCGTGTAACGGAGTGAGGCCGTCGATCCAGTCGAGCCTCAGGGGATTGATCTGGTGAAGCGGCTTAAATTCGCTGGTGGGATCCCACCAGCGGCTGGCCAAGGCACTGAATTTTTCAAGCTCTGCGGGGTCTGCATTGGCATGTGGGTTCATTTGTTCAGACGGCTCCCAAGAAGCTCGACTTCCACCCGTCGGTTCTGGGCACGCCCTTCGCGAGTTTTGTTTGTCGCGATAGGCTTGTCCTCGCCGAAGGACTCCGTGACGATCACTGCGGGGGAGAGACCCTGTTGAACCAGATAGGCTTTCACCGCGTCCGCACGGCGCTCGGAGAGCTTCTGGTTATAGCGCTGAGTGCCGATCGAGTCGGTATGGCCTTCGACACGAACCTGCTCAATGGTCGCGCCGCGTGCCTTCTCAACCATGGCCTTGAGCTGTGCTTGCCCCTCTGGCTTGAGTGCACTCTGATCGAAATCGAAGAGCGTGTCTGCACTGAGCTTGAGAGCCTGTGGCGTGGGGGCTACGATGGGGATCTGAGGTCCAGCGGGCAGGGTGGCCTTGGGCATGGGTGCCGGCGCTGGTGCAACTGGGGCTGCCTTTGGGACGGGGGGAGGTACGGGTTTCTTCACCAGTTGAGGATCGCAGTCCTCCGTGGCCAGTGCTGGTGTGAAATAGCCAGAGCGTAAGCAATGACCTGCGCCGTCCCGTACGACCACGCCTTGGCTGTCTCGCCAGTAAGCGCTGCCCGGTTTAGGCTCTGGGGCGCTCGCGAAGACGGTTGTGGTGCAGAGGCCCATGAGTGCTGAAATCATAAGAGAGGACATTCTGATGTGGTTCATGATGAGAGCACCTTGTTTGGATTGAAGAGGTTCTGCGGATCCAGTGCAGATTTGATCTGCCGCATCAGGTCAAGTTCCAGTTTACTCTTGAGGCGAGCGGCCTCGTCTCGTCGAAGCTGGCCAAGACCATGCTCAGCACTGATGGATCCAGACATCGCGTGAACCTGGTCGTGCACACAGCGTCGAATCTCGTCCTCATGGGCCCCTACATAGGCTCCGTAGGCGGCGTGACGCTCAGGACGGCCTAAGCCGAGGCCCAAGCTTTCGGGCACCGCAATGTTGAAGTGCAGGTTCCCGTCTCCGAGGTGTCCGAAGTTGGAGAGTCGAAGCCCTGGCCAACGTTGCTGCAGTTGCATGCGCATCACATCGCAGAACTCGGGGATGGCGGAGATGGGCAGCGAAATGTCGAATTTCACCTGGGGGCCTTCTTCCGCGCCTGCAAAGGTGATGTGCTCTCGTAAATCCCAGAAGGATTGGGCCTGAGAGAGGCTCTGGGCCACGATGGCATCACTCACGAGTTGATGCTCGAGTGCGGTCTCGAGCACTTGCTCCAACTGAGCTCGTCCCTCTGCCTCCGAGCGAGGATGTGAGATTTCGAGCAGGACACAGCAGTCGGCCTCGGTACCGAGCGCTGGCGGCTTGGCGAACTGTGGGAAATACTCTGCGACGGGGCGCATCGACTCGGGGGTCATGAACTCAAAGCCGGTCAGGTTTGCATCGCATTGTGCTTGCGCGTGCTGCAGCAAGAGAACGGCTGCTTTGGCGTTGGATACGCAGGCCAGCGCAGTGACCTGAGCGGCGGGCTTGGGGTGAAGCGCGAGCACTGCGCCGGTGATCACTCCTAATGTGCCCTCCGCACCAATGAACAGGTCTCGAAGGCTGTACCCGGTGTTGTCTTTACGAAGCCCGCGCAGGCCGTTCCAGATCTCCCCAGTCGGTGTGACCACCTCGATGCCAAGGCAGAGTGCGCGTGCGTTTCCATACCGCAAGACTGCGGTTCCCCCAGCATTGGTCGAGAGATTGCCGCCGATGGTGGCCGTGCCTTTGGCCGTGAGGCTCAGCGGAAACAAGAGCCCATAACGCTCCGCAGCCTCATGCACCGATTGCATGGTCACGCCCGCGTCGACGGTGATGGTTTTGTTTTCTGGGTCTATGGCGCGAATCTGGCTCATGCGAGACAGGTTGAGAATGAGCTGCTGCCCAGATGCATCCGGGGTGGCTCCACCCGAGAGGCCGGTGTTCCCTCCTTGGGGAACGATGGGCACCTGGTGCTTCACTGCCAGCTTGACGAGGGCCGCTACCTCCTCGGTGGTTCGCGGGAAGAACACGCCGAGCGTCTGTCCCTTGAACTTATGTCTCCAGTCTTGGCAATAGGGAGCCGCATCATCCCCAACTGAGACAGGGATATTGGGGTGTAGCTCCGTGACAATATCAATAAAAGATCTCATGATTCCGTCCGTGCAAGTCTTTCTGCCTAAGTGGCCATCTTCGCATGGGAGTCTCTGGGTCGCCGGCTTTGCCGGCGCGTACGCCCTGGTCTGGTGGCTCAACTCCCTCGCCCCGAGTTTTCTGGAGGTGGTCGAGAATCGCGTTTCCTTGATTCACCTTCCGGCCTTCGTTCGGGTGGCGGCCGTCATGATTGGGGGGCTGGCGGGCTGGCTCGGAATCTGGCTGAGTACCATTCTTTTGTCTGTTTTGTGGGTCGGGGACTCACCCGGGGTGGCTGTGCTCAACGCCTCTGCAACGACGCTTTCGGTGGGTCTTGCAGCCATTTTGGTGGCGGGTCTCACTGGCAAGCGCTCGGGCTGCCTGAACTCGATCAACCTCAAGAGTATGTTGTTGACCGCGATTTTTGCAGCCATTTTCAACGCGGCTTTTCACAGCGTCGTCTGGACTGCCCAAGACATTCCACTCACCCACGCGCAGTTCTGGATGATGGTGGCAGGTGACCTGGGCGGAGTGGCCCTGGGGTACTTGTTGTTGCGATGGAGTGTTCGTCTCTATAGAAGACGCGCGGCTTAAGCTGTGCAACACTCGGGCCTATGAGTATGGAGCCCCGCACCCTAGAAGAACTCAGTCGCGAACGCCAGGCTTCACCGGTTGTTCATGAAGAGCCTCCGGAAGGAGGCGCCCTGTCCATTCTGAATCCTCCGCCTCCAGAGCCGCAGGCTCCGCCAGCGCCCAAGGTCAGTTTTGCCGAACGGCTGAGACCGGCCGCCCATGCGGTTCGGTCGGTGGGTCGAAATGGGTGGATCGCTTTAGGCGCCGTCACTTTTTTCGGTGGCGTGGTGGCGATGAGCGACGCGGTGAAAGAGGGCTACCAGGCCTTTCTGACCGCCATCACCCCCCCGCCCGCTCAACTCTCCGTGCTGGTGACATTAAAAAACGAATGCCCCTATGCCGATGAGGCGTTCATGGTTCAGGTCCTGCCCAGCGGGGCAAGTGCTGAGTTCATACAGAAGAAGGCTCGTGTGATGGCGCTGGAGGGTCAAAAGGTTCAGGTGGTCGCAAACAGTCGCTACCCTGGGTTTCATTACGAGAGCAAGTGGGAGGAGGCGGCCCCCGAGGTGACTCTGGTGGCGAACTGTGACAGTCCGGAGGAGCGACTCCGCGCGACCGCAGAGTCGATTCGCAACAGCCTTAAGAAGTAAGCTCGGCAATCATCTCGATCTCCACGCAGGCACCTAGCGGAATCTGAACGGCACCAAACGCACTGCGTGCATGGCTTCCCACCTCGGGACCAAAGACCTCGGCTACCAGCAGGCTGCACCCATTGATCACCAGGTGCTGATCGGTGAAGGTTGAGGTGGAGTTCACCAGACCCATGAGCTTGATGATTCGCTTGACCCGACGAAGGTCTCCGCCTGCTGCGACTTGAAGCGTGCCCAGGAGGTCGATGGCCACGGCTCTGGCCGCTGCCTGTCCTTCCTCAAGCGAGAGGCCCGCTCCGAGCTGTCCTACCCAGGGCTTCCCCTCTTGTTTGGCAATGTGCCCAGACAAGAAGATCAATGAGCCTGCCCGTACATAGGGGAGATAGGCTGCAGCGGGAATGGAGACGGGTGGGAGGGTAATGCCGAGTTCGTCGAGCTTGTCATACGGGTTGGACATGGTGTGCACCATAATGAAGAGATGAAACTTCGCATTGAACAGGTGAATACCACCTCAGAGCAAGTGATTCAGGAGGAACTGTCGCGGGGGCTTCTGTCTGAGCGGGCCTTCATCTCTCCGAAGTATCTCTATGACGAGCTGGGTTCTCGACTGTTTGAGGCCATTACTGCTCTGCCTGAGTACACGCCTTGTCGTGATGAGCGTGCCATTTTTGACTCTGCTTTGGCACAAGTGCTTGCCGAGGTGCCACGTGATGCGGCACTCATCGACTTAGGGGCTGGCAGTTGTCGAAAGGGTGCAATGCTCCTGGCCCCACTGGCGGTCCGTCATTACATTGCCATCGACATTTCTACTGCGTTTCTCCAGGGCTCTCTGGAGCTCATGACCAGGGACGCGCCGGAGATTCAGATGACGGGTCTGGGCCTGGATTTTTCCAGTGGCCTTCCCCCCGGTATTCTCGATGCTCACCTGGAACCGCGGATGATGAGGGTCTTCTTCTTTGCGGGCTCCAGCATTGGTAATTTCCATCCGCATGAGGCGGAGGAATTCCTCCGGGGATTGGTCCTCCAGCATGCAGCGGCTGCCATCATCATTGGAGTGGATTTGGTTCGTGACATTCCTCATCTAGAGGCCGCTTACGACGATGCCTTGGGGGTCACCGCGGCCTTCAACCGAAATCTTCTACTTCATTTGAATGCCCGCCTTCAGGCAGATTTTCGGTTGGCTGATTGGCAGCATCGAGCCCTCTTCAACACAGATCAGAGTCGGATTGAGATGCATCTGGTGGCGCAGGAGGCGACTCAGGTGAACTGGGGCGAACGATCTCGCGCGTTTGAGAGAGGCGAATTCATTCACACCGAGAATTCCTACAAGTACACCGCAGAGGAATTTCGTCGTCTGCTGCAGAGAGCCGGATTCGACTCGGTTCGCGAAACGATCCACCCAAGTGGTCGCTATGCGCTCCTCACGGCCCTGACTGATCGGAATCCGGCGAAGGCATCATTGCGATGAGGTCGGTAGAAGTTTCGAAAGCGGGCGTCCCTCAGAAGCGGTGAGGTGATCCAGCTCGAACCCTTGAGCAGCCTGTGGTCTCCGAACCAGGGCGCTGAATATTCTTGGTAAGGGTGGGACCTGAATCCGGAGAATGGAAGGAAAGCATCTGCAGTCCACTCCCAGACATCACCCCAGCGCATGCCCGCCTTGGCGCCGGCCAGCCATTCCCCTTCCGTGGGGAGTCGTCCCCCTGACCAGCGACACCAAGCCTCTGCCTCGAAGGCGCTGACCAGCATCATCGGCAGGTCCTCGGGGACCTCCTGCCATTCACCCTGCCAGCACCTCAGGAGCGATCCCCCCTCTTGCATGAGTTGCCTCGGGCCGCTCACGCTGTGGGCCTGCACCCAGTCCCAACCCTGGGGGCTCCAGTGCCTCCGGTCTCGATATCCCCCCGATTGAACGAACGCCCAGTACTCACCGTGAGTCACCGCTCGTGCATCGACCTCGCAGGCTTGAACCTGCCAGCGGGCCTCAGCCCCTTCATTGTCGAACCAGAATTCATCAGCAGGCGGCGCGAGGACGAGGATGCCCTCGTTGATGCTGAGCGTTTTCCGCAGGCCCTGCACTGAGGGCTTGAGGTCTTTGAGCTGAGGGCCAGGGAGATTGACGCCCAGATTGACCCCCGTCATCCGAAACGCTTCTGCATGCATCAACTCGTGCGCGAGGGTGAGTCGATGAAAGTAGGGGTCCTGCCCAAGGGCATCATCACCTGAGAGCGTTTGCATCAGGCTGTGGTGTGAGTCATGAAGTGCGTGGTCGATGCGCGCGTGCGTCCATTCTGGGAGGTCCCACCTCTGACGGTGCGCGAGTAGGGCGGAATTAAAGACCTCGTCAGGCAGGCCACATGCAGAGCGTGTGAACCCAGACGTGATCGCCTCTGCCCCCATCGCACGATGAGGGTTTCGTGCCGTCCAGTACTCGTTGAACCATGCGACATGACCAAACTCCCAGAGGGGAGGATTCACAGATTCCAAGACGGGAACGGTCTTCTCGGCCTGCTGAGATGGCGCGGTCATCGACCGAAACAGGTCTAGCGTGTGGTGGTGTGCCTCCACCCGCGCTTGTATGAGCGAGTGGCCAGAGAGCGTTCTCAGAGACGAAGACATCACCACAGTGTAGATTGCGATCATGAAGCCTGTGGTCTTGATCTCCACCCCTTTTGGCCCCGAGTCACACTCAGGCAATTGGCGCACTGCGGCTCGGTACGCAGCGCTGCTGGAGTCCTCGGGTTTTCTTGCACGGTTGGTGGTGGGGCAGGGAACGGAGGACGCCTGGCTGGGGGTTGATGCAGTCATTGTGTTGCACGCTCGGCGCAGTCATGCGGTCGCCACCCGCGCACGCGAGAGACACATTCCATACGCCGTGGTGCTTACTGGCACTGACATTTATGGAGATTTGGGGGCGCAAGGAGTACCGGCTCATGCGGCGATGTGTATCGAGACGATTCAGGGCGCGATCTTGGCCGTGGCACTTCAACAGGAGGCGGCCCGCGCACTCAAGGAGCGGTGCGCTGCTATGGCCGGAGTCGTGTGCCCAGCGGTGGTCACCATTCGTCAAGCGACACCATGGAGCGTACAGCCGGATGTGCATCGGGAGGGTGCGACTCGCTGCATCATGGTGGGTCATGTGAGGGCAGAGAAAGATCCAGAAACTGGCGTAAAGGGTTTTTTGATCGCGCAGTCGCAACAGCCTGGGTTGCGTCTGGTGCATGTGGGTGGAAGTCTCGACGATGCGCTGATGGGTCGATTGAAGGCCATGCAAGACCAATATTCGGATGCGTTCCAGCTTGAAGGTATGGTCTCTCATGACGAGGTTCAGCGCTGGATGGACCAGTCTGATGTTCTGATTCACCCGTCTCAATCGGAGGGTGGTGCACTGGTGTTGGGGGAGGCGGTTGCGAGAGGCCTCTATGTGCTTGCGAGCGACATCCCGGGCAATGTTGGGGTTTTAGGGCCGAGCTACCCGGGCTACTTTGAAGTGGGGAAACCCGAGGCGCTCTCGGGCCTGCTGCTCCAACTTCAGTACGACCAGGTTCTCAGGGCGCGCCTGTCAGAGGCGACCTCCAAACTACGGATGACACTCTGCGATCCGCTGGCCGAGGCACGGGCCTTGGACTCAGTGGTTCAGAGGCTTCTGGTTAGTCGACCTTGAGTACGGCCGGACCACTCGTCACGCCTCCGATCACGAAGCCATCGAAGCCCCCGCGGGAAAAGCAGTCGAGCACGGCCGAGACGGCGTCTGGAGCGCACGAGACGAGGAGCCCCCCACTCGTCTGGGGATCGGTCAGGAGAGCCTGGTCCACGGCACTCAAGGAGGTGTTGAGGCTGACGTCTTTCCCATAGCCCGCCCAATTTCGACCCGAGGCCCCGGTGATGTGGCCTGCCTCCGCAAACTCGCGGGCCTTTGGCAGAAGCGGGACCTGTGACCAGTGAATGTGAACGGTGGCCTGGGCACCCCTCGCCATTTCTAGGGCATGGCCTGCAAGGCCAAATCCCGTGACATCTGTGATGGCGTGGACGCCTTTCAATTGGGAGAGTTCGGCGCCGGGCTTGTTCAGGCGGGTGGTGGTGTTCACCATGAGCGCGTAGTCTGCGTCGGAGAGTTGTCCCTTTTTGAGCGCGGCCGAGTAAACCCCCACTCCGAGCGCCTTGCCAAGGATGAGCACATCCCCTGGCTGAGCGTCTGCATTCCGTTTGAGGTGCTTCGGGTGCACAAGGCCCATCACCACAAGCCCGTAAATGGCCTCGACCGAATCGATGGTGTGGCCGCCGGCAATGGGAATCCCAGCATCGACACAGGCGGCTTGCCCACCATCAAGAATCTTCCCAATGGTGGACGTGCTCAAGACATTGATGGGCATGCCCACCAGGGCGAGGGCCATGATGGGCTTTCCGCCCATGGCGTAGACGTCAGAGATGGCATTGGTGGCTGCTATCCGACCGAAATCAAAGGGGTCATCCACAATCGGCATGAAGAAATCGGTTGTGGCCACCAGGGCCTGCTCGTCATTGAGTTGATAGACCGCGGCATCGTCAGCGGTACCAATTCCAACCAGGAGCTCCTTTGGAACCGGCATGGCGGCTGTGCCCTTGAGGATGTCAGAGAGCACTCCGGGGGCAATCTTGCAGCCGCATCCTCCACCATGGGAGAGGCTTGTGAGTCGGGGTTCTTGCATGAATGGGTTTTCCAATTTATCGAATGAAATAGCCTGAGACTCTCCAACCGCGAGGCTCTTCGAGCATGAGCACGATGGTTTCCACTGCTGACTGCTTCTGGGCAAAGCGGGTCTCAAACTGAAGCACTCGATAGTGGCCGTCGGGTGCTCCAGGGAGCTGAGTATGAGGGGTCATGGATTGAAGGGAACGGGAGATCACTGGACCAAATGGTTTGCGCACCGTGGGAATGAGGATTCGCCACTGCTCTTGAGTGACTGCACCCTTAAAGAGGGATGAAGCCTCCATCCAGGATTGATCAAATGCACCTGAGTCGACGAGCGTGACCCATTCGAGAGCGTCCTTCGCTTGGGGCTCGGCTGCCCGCAGGGATTGAAGGGGAGAGAGTATGGTCAGGCTGATCAGCAACAACAGGCTGCGCAAACCGAGCATTTCGGAGTAGGCTTTCGTCATGATGCGAGCTCAATCTGTGTGGATGATGTTGGGACTTGGAATGGTCGCTCTGGTGGGCTGCGCCACTCCCCAGGAACGGGCCATTCACCGGCATTGTAGTGCGTTGGCCGATGCCCAAGTCCCACCTCAGATGGTGATTGAGGAGGTGATGAGGCAGGTACGGGTGGGAGATCGCATCACCGGCTACCGAGAGAAATGCACCACAACGAAGAAGTCCAAGACCGAGAAGGACAAGGACGGCAAGGAGCGTGAGGTGGTGGTAGAGGAGCGGATCTGTCGACAGATCCCGATTCTCGTGCCTATTTACGAACCAAGGCTCGTGCGAGAAGAGAATGACTTGAATGCTGCTGAGCGTCGCCGGGTTCGATCGCTCTGTGAGGCTGATGCACTCAAAGCAGGCATGTTTAGAGAGTTACGCGACTGATCCAGTATCGAAGGCGAAGGCCCCAGGGGCTCGACCAGCCTGAGGTGCTGCTGAGGATGCGCCCATCACGACTCATCAGCAAAAAGTAGGGCACCACAGATGCGCCGAGTGCTTTGCTGGTTCGTCCCTGAGGGTCGGCAAGGGTGATCCAGTTCAACCCCCGTTGGTGAAGCATCTTTTGAACCTGCTCCGTGTCACCCGATTGCATTGCAATGGTCACCATGGGGTATTGCGCTTGCAGTGAGTCTATGGTGCCCTCTTGCAGCTTGCAGATCGAGCACCATTCCGCCCAGACGTAGACGCCAATGACTTGCTCGGAAGGGTCTAGGCTCTGCTGAGAAATCCAGTCGGCTAATTCAGTTGGGGCAAGCGCTGGCGTATCGCGTGTCTGCCAGGCTTGAACGCCGAGGAACAGCGCCAGGGCAAGGAGGAGCGTGGGGAGGTTGCGTTTGATCAAAGGTTTCTTTGCATCCAGTACTTGATCGTACCTGGGGCAAACCCACCGAGTTCGTGGACCACCACAAAGCCGTGGGCCTGATAGAAGGACGGAGCTTGAAAGCTGAAGGTTTCTAAGTAGATGACCTTGCACGCCCGATGGCGGGCCTCACTGACAAAAGCCTCGAGGAGTCGGCTTCCGTAACCCTGCCTTCGAAGATTGGCGTGAACCCACAACTGCTGGATTTCAGCGCATGCCCCCCAGGTTCTGCCGACGAGACCACCGAGCACTTCGTTGCCACTCTCCGTGGTGATTGCGAGGGAGAGATCCTGGACTTGGTGGAGACTGGACGCACTCTGATTGTATTGCCCGAGTTTCTCGTCAATGACCGCGCGCTCGACCGGGGAGGGATTGAAACTGATGCGAGGCAATGACACGTGGGCTTGCTGGAAGTGGATGAGGCGCCAGCCGAAGATGCGCGAAGGTGGTGGGGTGGGAGGGACTCGAACCCTCGACCAACGGATTAAAAGTCCGCTGCTCTACCGACTGAGCTACCGCCCCGACGCGAGTGAAGCCCATGATTCTATGCAACTCGGGGTTTGAGGTCAAACCGACGCGAAATCGACAGCCCAATCAGGACAAACGCCATCACACTCATGGGCGCTGTGGGCCCGAGACTCTGGGTCATGAGCGCGAACAGCAGCGGCATACCGACGGTGCCGATGTGCATCATGAACATTCGCAAGCCGAGGGCCTGACCTCTGAGCTGGGGTGGCGTGACCTGGTGAATGGCGGAGAGCAGCATGGGCTGGACGCTTCCGAGCGCCAAGCCGATCAGAGCAGAGCCGATCATGAGGGTGGGCGTGGTTGGAAGCCACTGATAAGTGGCAAATCCAATTCCGGCCAGTAGCGCTGCGCCCTGGATCACCCGTGTCTCGGTGATGTGGCTTGCCCAGCGAATGATGAAAATCCTGACCATCACCGTGGCCGCTGAGAACGATGAGAGGATGAGCCCGATCTCGGTTGCGGTTAGTGCCCGCAAATGCCCAACGATGGGCACCACAAAACTGTGTGCATCCCACGAGATGGCCATGAGCAGGTTGATCGCAAGCACGGCTCGAATCGGTCCAATTCGAAAGAGTTTGAAGGTGGACCAGACAGAGGTGTTTGGCTTGTCCTCCTGCGGTGTGGGGGCGGCGATCTGAACGTTTCCCAGCCAGAGGGCGATGGCCGGAAGCATCGCGGCACAGAGAAATGCGGCGGAGAATCCGATGTGATCAATCAGCAGGCCGGCGGATACGCCCACGGTTGCGCCCGCGACAGCTGGAGCGAGGGCCACCCATCCATAGATCCGTCGGAGGTCTGCATCGCCCTGAGAGAGGCTTCCAATCACATGTTGAAGTGCCACCGCGTTCATCGAGACCCCACCCCCCACAATGAGCGAGGACAGCAGGAGGACCCAGAGGCTGGTAGAAGCCAAGGGAAGCATGGCACCAACGACGGTGAGCGCCATCGCAATCTGTGACGGACGTCTAAAGCCAATTCGGTCCGTGAGGTGACCGGCCCAAACGGACAGCCAGAGCGGGGCCAGACTCATGGTCATCAACAACAGGCCAACGGCCCACTCTCCAAGTCCGGCCTGCAACACCCAGAGACTCGCGGTGATGCGCAGGGTGACAATGCAGGCGCTCATCAACAGCAGGCAGGCGATGAGGCGGGTGACGGGTCGTTGGTGCATGATGGAAGCAAAACAGGCTAGCAGAGCCTGGCACTTTTTGGGTTTGATACGGTCTGAGCATCATGAATCTTCGCCGCCAATTACTCTCCTCTCTTGCAAAAGGCTCCGCAGGCCTGATGGCCGCCTGGGGCTACCCAAGGCTCCTTCACGCCCAAGACGGGCAGCTGTCACCTCAAGTCCTCGTGGAGGGCCTTGAGCATCCCTGGTCGGTCGCCATGCTGCCGGATGGGGGGTTCCTCATCAGCGAGCGTCCTGGTCGACTGATTCGGGTGGACTCAAAAGGTCAGCGTCGCATACTGACAGGACTACCGTCGGTCCATGCCTCTGGCCAAGGAGGGTTACTCGATGTGGCGCTCTCTCCCTCCTTTGCCAGCGACCGCCTGGTTTACTGGTCTTGCTCCGAAAAGACGGATGCTGGTGCGCGCACGGCTGTGTTTCGTGCGGAGTTGGATGGAGGCGGTCTTCGACAGGTTCAGCGCATCTTCGCCCAGCGACAGGACCCATCAGGTCGCTTGCACTTTGGGTCTCGGCTGGCGTTTACCCCTTCTGGGCACCTGCTGATCACCACCGGTGATCGATACAGCGAGCGCGATCAGGCTCAGGACCCCAATAGCCATCTGGGCAAGATCATCCGCATCCATGCCGATGGCACCATCCCTCAAGACAACCCCTTTGTGAGGGGCGGTGGCGCTCCAGAGGTCTACAGCATGGGGCACCGCAACCTTCAAGGATTGGCCGTACACCCCACGACGGGCGAGGTCTGGGCGCACGACCATGGTCCTCAAGGCGGTGACGAAGTCAACCGAATTCAGGCGGGTCAGAACTACGGCTGGCCCCGAGCCACTTTTGGCAAAGAGTACGTCACTGGTTTCTCCATTGGTGAGGGCACTCGCCTGGCCGGCATGGTGGATCCCATTCACGTCTGGGTCCCCTCTATCGCGCCTTCGGGCATGACCTGGCTGGGTGGGTCTACCTTAGTGGTGGGCGCACTCAAGGCCAGATGTCTGGTGCGATTGACGCCCAAGGCATCGGGCGGCTTTCAGGAGGCCCGATTCAAGCTGCCTGGCGAGCCGCGCATTCGCGATGTGAGAGCCGTTGGTCCGAGCTCGCTTCTGGTGTTGACCGACGAGTCCAAGGGCCGTCTGCTCCGGGTAGAGTGGTTGGCATGACTCCCACCTCCCAGCTGGCTGAATTTGCAGCCTCACTCACCGCCTCATCCATCCCGGACCCCGTCTTTCGTCGCTGTGAAGATCTCATGGTTGATTGGGCGGCCTCTGCACTGGCCGGTTTCAACACCCGCCCTGTCAAAGCCATACGCGAGGTGGTCCTTTTGCAGGGCCCAACGCAAGGGCCTTGTGAGGTCATGGGCAGCGCACAGACCAGTTCGCCCTTCTGCGCCGCAATGGCCAATGCCGCCGCCTCTCACGTGGTGGAGCAAGACGACCTGCACAATTCCTCGGTCTTGCATCCCGCAACGGTGGTCTTTCCGCCTGCGCTGGCTGCAGCTCAGGCTCTGGGCCTCAGCGGACAGGCTTTGCTCACTGCGTGCGTGGTGGGCTATGAGGTGGGCATTCGGGTGGGTGAGTTCCTGGGCCGCTCCCATTACAAAGTCTTTCACACCACGGCCACCGTGGGAACGCTGGCGGCGGCATCTGCAGTGGGTCGTGCCCTGAATCTCACCCCAGAGCAGATGCTTCATGCCTTTGGTTCAGCAGGGACTCAGGCTGCAGGTCTCTGGGCCTTTCTGAGGGATGCCGCCGACTCCAAGCAGCTTCACACGGCGCATGCCAGTGGAGCAGGCCTCATGTCGGCCTACGTGGCCCAGCGAGGCCTCACAGGGGCACAAGACATCCTCAGCGGAAAGCAGGGGATGGCCCAGGGCATGTCTACCGATGCAGACCCAAGCAAACTCACAGATCGACTGGGTACTCGGTGGGCTCTGCTCGAGACCTCGTTCAAGTATCACGCCTCGTGTCGTCACACGCATCCCGCAGTCGATGCACTGCTGCAAGTGATTCAAGTGCATGGACTCAAACCTCAAGACATTGAGTCAGTCGTGACGCACGTCCATCAGGGAGCCATCGATGTCCTCGGGCCGGTCACAGATCCCCAAACGGTTCATCAGAGCAAGTTCTCGATGGGGACGGTTCTGGCCTTGGCAGCCTATTTTGGTTTTGCAGGTCTCGATGCATTCGAGGCCCACTTCCAAGACCCCGAGACAGTGGCCTTTCGCGAACGCGTTCGTATGGTGTTAGACCCTGAGGTGGATGCCGCCTATCCCGCCAAATGGATTGGCAAGGTGACCGTCGTCACCCGTGATGGCCGAACGCTTCACGGTCGTGTGGATGACCCGAAGGGAGATCCGGGCAACACGCTCACCCGTCCAGAGCTAGAGGACAAGATGCTTCGGCTCTCCGAGTATGGGGGGCGCATCCAACCGGATGCCACTCGAAGGCTGCTCTCTCGCCTCTGGGGCCTTCACACACAGCCCACGGTGGGCCGACTCCTAGACCTTCCAGATCTCCCTTGCGTACTCTGAGATGGTTCGGTCTGAGGAGAAGTGGCCCATGCCTGCCACGTTGAGGATGGTCTTCTCTGCCCAGAGCGTGGGGTTGCGATAACAGGCGTCAACCTGCAGCTGCGTCTCCATGTAAGACGTGAAGTCCGCCAAGAGCAGGTAGTGGTCTCCCCAGTTCACCAGGATGTCGTAGAGCGACTGATAGCGGCCTGGCTCCTCTGGGCTGAATCGCCCGTCTCGGATGGCTTCTAGCACCCTCTTGAGCTCGGGGTTGGCCTCAATATAGGTGCGAGGCTGGTAGCCCCGCTCGCGCAGGGTCTGCACCTCACGGGTGGTGTGGCCGAAGATGAAGATGTTGTCCGCCCCCACGTGGTCTCGCATTTCCACATTGGCACCGTCGAGCGTGCCGATGGTGAGCGCACCGTTCAAGGCAAACTTCATGTTGCCAGTACCGGAGGCCTCTGTGCCCGCTGTAGAAATCTGTTCGGACAGGTCTGCTCCAGGGATGAGGATTTCCGCGAGACTCACTCGATAGTTCGGCACAAAGTGGAGCTGGAGCCTTCCGGCCACGATCGGGTCTTGGTTGATGACTTTAGAGACGTCATTGATGAGCCGAATGATGAGCTTGGCAACGTGGTAGGCCGATGCAGCCTTGCCGGCAATGAGCACCACTCGTGGCGTTTGAATGGAGTCTGGGTTCTCGAGAATGCGCAGGTAGCGAGCAATCACATGCAACACGTTGAGAAGCTGGCGCTTGTACTCGTGAATGCGCTTGATCTGAACGTCAAACAAAGCATCCGGATTCAGTGCGATGTCCAGATGGCTGCGAGCCCAATCGGTGAGTCGACGCTTATTTGCGTACTTGGCTGCCATGAAGGCATCTTGGAAGGCATGGTCCTTGGCCAATGGGCGAAGGGCCTCTAGTGCGCAAAGGTCTCTTCTCCAGGCGGTTCCGATGGTGTGGTCCAGCAGAGAAGATAGGCCCGGGTTGGCCTGTGACAACCAACGCCTTGGCGTGATTCCATTGGTCTTGTTGTTGAATCGTTCAGGCCAAAGCGCTGCAAATGGAGAGAAGATGGACTGCTTCATGAGGTCGGTGTGCAGTGCCGACACACCATTGATGGAGTGGCTGGTCACCACGGCCAGGTAGGCCATTCGAACTCTGCGCTCCCCGCGCTCGTCAATGAGGGAGACGGCCTTGAGCTGCTCTCCATCTGCGCCGCGTTCTTCGGCGAGTGTCTTTAAAAAGTGAGCGTTGATGTCAAAAATGATTTGAAGGTGGCGCGGCAGGATACGTCCCATCATGTCAAGAGGCCAAGTCTCAAGTGCTTCATGCATGAGGGTGTGATTGGTGTACGAAAAGACGCCTTGGCAGAGGGCCCAGGCCCGTGACCACTCTATGCCATGCTCGTCGAGGAGTAACCGCATCAACTCGGGGATAGCCAGCACTGGGTGGGTGTCATTGAGGTGGATGCTGACCTTGCTGGGCAGGGCATCAAAATTCTCGTGGGCCTTGAGGTATCGGCGCAGCAGATCCTGAACGCTGGCGCTCACAAAAAAGTACTCTTGGTGAAGTCGAAGTTCTCGACCGCTGGGAGTGGAGTCGTCCGGGTAGAGCACCCGCGAGACATTCTCTGAGTGGTTCTTACTCTCGACCGCTGCAAAGTAATGGCCACGATTGAACTCGCCCAAGTTGATCTCTTCCGTGGCTTTCGCCGACCAGAGTCTCAAGGTGTTGGTGGATTCGGTCCCGTAGCCAGGAACAATGGTGTCGTAGGCCATGGCGAGCACATCATGGGTGTCGACCCAATGCTGTCGGTTCTCTACCTGTTCAACATGCCCACCAAAGCGCACGCGATAGGTAACCTCCGGGCGTGGAAATTCCCAGGGGTTTCCGTGCGTCAGCCAGTAGTCTGGAACCTCAACCTGCTGTCCCTCCTGGATGGTCTGCCTGAACATGCCGTAGTCATATCGAATGCCATAGCCGTACCCTGCAATGCCGAGTGTCGCCATAGAGTCAAGGAAGCAGGCGGCTAGGCGCCCCAGCCCACCATTTCCCAACGCGGCGTCTGGCTCAAGGTCTGCGAGCACGTCATAGTCACAACCCAGCTCCGTGAGGGCTTGCTGGACGGTGGGCTTGAGGTCGAGCGCCAGGAGAGCATTGTCCATCGCCCTGCCCATGAGGAACTCCATGGAAAGGTAGTACACCCGCTTATCGTCCTTCGCGTAATGACCTTGCGTGCTTTTAACCCAGCGTTCCACCAGACGATCGCGCACGGCATAGGCTGTGGCGTGCAGCCAGTCTTCGGGTCGAGCAGCGGCAGGATTTTTGCCCACTGTGAACATGAGCTTGTTCGAGATGGACCGCTTGATGGAGGTCAGATCATTGGCGGGCGTGTCGTAGGGGAAGTCGAGCGGATGGTTCATAAGCGTCAATGAGTAGAGGAACGGAGCAGAGTGGCGTAATGCTGGGCGTAGAGTCCAGCGGAGTGGTGCCACGAAAATGCCTGTGACATGCCTGCCTGTTGAATGTCCGTCCAGTCTGGTCGGCCATAGGCATCGAGTGCTCTGTGAAGTGCATCGAGCAGGGCAGGGGTCTCAAAGGCGTCGAAGGTAAAACCAGTGGCCTGATGCGCTGCCAGGCTATTGGCGTTGGTGTCCACCACGGTGTCGGCTAAGCCGCCCACCCTTCGAACCACCGGAACGCAACCGTAAGCCAAACCATAGAGCTGGGTAAGTCCACAGGGTTCGAATCGAGAGGGCACCACGATGAGATCACAGCCACTGAAAATCTGATGGGCGAGCGACTCGTCGTAACCGCGGTGGACATGTATGTGGTTGGCCTGCTTCTGTTGTTTGTCGAGAAAGGCCGACTCGAGCCAGGGATCTCCACTGCCCAGCACCACCCATTGCGCTCCGCGATGAATGAGTGGGTCAATCGCCTCCAAAACCAGGTTCATCCCCTTCTGCTCTGTGAGGCGGCTCACCACGCCGATGAGCGGGCGGTCGGTCTGCTGCTCAAGATGAAGGGTCTTCAGCAACGCCTGTTTGCAGCGGAGCTTTCCCTTCAAGTGGCGGGCGTCGTACTGGGCCGTGATCAGCGAATCGTGAGCGGGGTTCCAGACACGGTCATCGACACCATTGAGAATACCCACGAGATGGTTGCGACGTGCATGCAGGAGGCCCTCGAGTCCGCAGCCCTGTTCGGTGGTTTGGATCTCTTGTGCATACCGAGGGCTGACCGTGGTGATCAGGTCCGAGTAATAGATGCCTGCCTTGATGAAGGAGAGGCACCCGTGAAACTCCAGACCGTCCATGCCAAATGACTCTGGGCGAAGCCCAAGGGCGTCAAATTCTGCGCGACCATAGAGCCCCTGATACGCCAGGTTGTGAATGGTGAAAACGGTCTTGACCGGTGCCTGGCCCGGTGCGAGTGTCCACTGGTCTAGGCATGCTGCGACCAGTCCTGCATGCCAGTCATGGGCGTGCACGATGTTGGGCTGCCAGGCCTGATCAAGCCCACGCGCCAGATGGGCGCCCGCCCAGCTGAGCGCCGCAAACCTGAGGTGATTGTCGGAGTAAGGCTGCTTGAAAGCGTCTTCGTAAGGGTTACCCGAGCGGTTAAATCGCGAGGGAAGGTCGATCACATAGCCTGGGATTCGCTGGGCCAGCGTGCCATAGACGATGCGGGCGGTTTCACCCCAGGGGAGCTGGAACTGCCCGACATCGCGCACAAAAGAAAACCCTCTCCAAACCTCCGGGTAGCCAGGAAGCAGCGCTCGGACGTCACAGCCATGGACTTCTAGAGCGGCCGGAAGGGCTCCCGTGACATCCGCGAGCCCGCCAGTCTTGATTAAAGGAAACAGCTCGGCGCTGACCTGCAGGATATTCATACTGCTTTGGATTATCCCAGCTTGCGCAGCATTTCTTTCGTGATCAGTACGACCCCGTTACTCGTGCGTTCAAAGCGGGCGGCATCCTGCTCGGGATTCTCGCCCACCACAAGTCCCTCAGGCAGTTGGCAGCCGCGATCCACCACCACCTTTTTGAGGAAGCAATTCCGATTGACAGTTACATCTGGAAGGAGCACCGCCTGGTCAACGGTGCAGAACGACCGAATGCGAACGCTCGAGAAGAGAACCGAGTTGCTCACAATGGAGCCAGAGACAATACAGCCTCCAGAGACCATGGTGTTGATGGTGAGGCCGTGCTTGCCATGCTGATCTTGCACAAATTTTGCCGGGGGAAGCTGGCGTTGAGTGGTCCAGATGGGCCAGTCTGTGTCGTAGATGTCGAGCTCAGGCGTCACTGAGGCGAGGTCTAGATTGGCCTCCCAGAATGCGTCGATGGTGCCCACATCCCTCCAATACTCTTGGGCATCAGGCGTGCTCTTGACACAAGAAAGACCGAAGGGGTGGGCAAATGCCTTGCCTTCACGGACTGCGCGCGGAATGACATCTTTGCCAAAATCATGGCTCGAGCTTGGGTCTGCGAGGTCCTCTTTCAGGCATTGGTAGAGGTAATCGGCGTTAAAAATATAGATCCCCATACTGGCCAGCGACTGGGTGGGATCATTGGGTAGGCAGGGCGGGTCCGCCGGCTTTTCGATGAACGCCGTGATTCGGCGTTGCTCATCAATGGCCATGACGCCAAAGGCCTTGGCCTCCTCTCGAGGGACCTGAATACAGCCCACGGTGCAGGGCAGTCCACTGTTGGCGTGGTCTTGAAGCATGATCGAATAGTCCATGCGATAGACATGATCGCCCGCGAGAATCACGATGTACTCGGGGTGACTGCTCTCAATGATGTCCAGGTTTTGGAATACGGCGTCAGCCGTTCCCCGGTACCAGTTCTCCTCGTCCACGCGTTGTTGTGCGGGCAGCAGGTCCACCATCTCGTTGAGTTCGGCCCGCAGAAAGCTCCAGCCTCGTTGCAGATGCCTGAGCAGGGAGTGAGACTTGTACTGGGTGATCACGCCAATTCGGCGAATCCCCGAGTTCACACAGTTGGACAGCGCGAAATCGATGATTCGAAACTTTCCCCCAAAGTAGACCGCGGGTTTGGCGCGTGAGTCCGTCAGCTGCTTGAGCCGCGATCCACGGCCACCGGCGAGGACGAGGGCTAACGATCGCCGAACGAGCATGTGAGAGAGGTTACGTTCGGCATTCATCATGTGGGGGCCCCCTGGCTTATCAGTGTTTGTGTATACGTGTATACGCAATCATGATGCAGCCCGGAGCAATGGTCTCGCGGTGCTGCAGCAATTGAGGGTCTCGCTCCGGGTGAGCCGAGTCGGCGGCCAGCGTCCATTCGCCGGATGGAAGGGTGAAATTCAGACTATGCGGACTTGGATTGAAGCCCCACCAGATCCACTCTGGGTGCTCTGGAAACCGCAGTGTGAGGGCAAGGCCATTCAGGGCCTCTGAGTGCCACTGCTCCACATCCATGGGGCTTCCGTCGGGCTGGAGCCACTCAGCGGTCTGCTCGGTCCATGGCCGATGAGCACGCACCGCAGGCAGGTCTACTCGCAGCTGAGCCAGCCTCTGAACCCAGGCAAGAAACCTCAGGTCCTCTCGGTCCTTGGGGGCCCAGTCCACCCAGGTGAGCGGGCTGTCTTGGCAGTAGGCATTATTGTTTCCCGCCTGACTCTGCCCAAGCTCATCACCGCCCCGCCACATGGGCGTTCCCAAACCCAGAAGGGCGATGGCAGCAAGGCTTCGACGCGCACGATTCCGATGATCTTGAATGTCTAGGTTGCCCGTGGGGCCCTCTACACCAAAGTTGTGCGAGTGGTTGTGGTTGTGCCCGTCTCGGTTCTCCTCCCCATTGGCCTCATTGTGTTTGGCGGTGTACTGGGTGAGGTCTTTGAGCGTGAATCCATCATGGGCGCTCACGAAGTTCACGCTGGTGTGGGCTGGCTTAGACCCAAAATAGCCGCGCGATCCAGCAAGGGTTTCGGCGAGGCGAGCCAGGCTTCCGGTTCGTTGGAGCCAGATCGATCGCTGGGCATCTCTGAACTGATCGTTCCACTCCAGCCAATTCGGTGGAAAGCCACCCAGGTGATAGCCGTTGGGGCCCAGGTCCCATGGCTCAGCAATCAGAACACAGTCGCGCAGAATGGGGTCTTGCGCCAAGGCAGCGAAGAATCCACTTCGAAAATGGGGGTGATGGTCGTAGGCGTTGGTCCGGCCCAGGATAGGAGCCAGGTCAAATCGGAATCCATCGACTCCGTAGGTGGTGACCCAGTGCCTCAGGCTATCGAGAATCAGTCGGAGCACGAGCGGCTCGTCCATGTTGAGGACATTTCCGCAGCCCGCCCAGTTGATGTATCGACTCAAGTCCTGAGGTTCGAGGCGGTAGTAGGTGCGATTTCCCAGCCCTTTGAGTGAGAGTGTGGGGCCAGTCTCATCTGACTCGGCAGAGTGATTGAAGACCACGTCAACGATGACCTCAAGCCCAGCCTCGTGCAGCGCATGAACCATCTGCAAGCACTCCCTGGGCGCAAGGTCCGGTGAAGACGCATAGCGGGGCTCGGGGGCCATCCAGCCAATGGGGTTGTACCCCCAATAGTTGCTCAGTCCCATGGCTTGCAGGCGCAGCTCATCCACGCGAGCAGCCAAGGGCATGAGACTGACCGACGTGATGCCCAGCGACTTCAGGTGACTGAGGACGCTGGGGTGGGTGAGACCGAGGTATCGGCCCCGATGTTCTGCGGGCACCTCAGGGTGCTGCTGGGTGTAACCCTTGACATGCACCTCACAGAGCACTCGGTCATGAGGTGAGACGCGAACCGGGTGGCACACAGGAGCGGGCAGGGGCTCGATCAGGAGCGCACGGGGCGCTTGTGTTGGGTCGCTGCTGGGGAGCACGCAAGCGGCGTAAGGGTCGAGCAGCCATCGCTGTGGATCGAATCGATGGCCCGCGACGGGGTCGTGTGGTCCGTCTAGGCGCCAGGCATATTGAAGACCTGCCCTTGCTCTGGGCAGCCATGCCTGCCAGATGCCGTTGTCCTTCCATTCGGCCGACACCTCTCCCATGTGGGAGGTGTGGCTGGGTTCCCAATAGCAGAGCGTGGCAGCACGGGCCTCTGGCGCAGCCACTCCGAATAAGGCCCCGTCCTCGTAAAGCCTGGCACCGAGCTGAGTGGGCGAACGCATGCAGACTTAAAACCCGACGGGTTTGGGGGTGAGCAGAACGCAGCTCAAGGGGGGTAGGTTCAGGCTGATGGAGTGGGGCTGGCTGTGACGCCCGTGGGGCTGCGCCGGGGAGAGGCTCAGTGCTGACCCACTGCCGCCGAAGGTGGGCTCGTCTGTGTTGAGCAGAACCTCCCAGGCACCGCCTTGAGGCACACCCACCTCATAACCAGCGCGAGGCTGAGAAGTGAAGTTACAGAGGACCAGAACCACTGAACCCGTGTGCGACCATCGCAGCCAGGCCAAGACGCTCTGGTCGTGATTCTCGTGAGAGACCCATTGGAATCCCTTGGGGCTATGGTCTTGGTCATGCAGGGCAGGCTGCCCTCGATAGGCCTGATTGAGGGCGCGAACCAGGGACTGTAGCCCCGCATGCAAGGGCTTCTGGAGCTCTTCCCAGGCGAGTTGTCCGTCTGCGTTCCACTCCGCACGCTGACCCCACTCGCACCCCATGAAGAGGAGCTTTTTACCAGGGTAGGCCCACATGCTCCCGAGCAGGGCCCGCAGGCCTGCAAACCGCTGCCATTCATCGCCCGGCATACGCTGCAGCAGTGAGCCTTTGCCGTGCACCACCTCGTCGTGGGAGAGCGGCAGCACGAATTGTTCGCTCCAGGCATACATCAGCCCAAAGGTGAGGTCATTCTGATGATGCTTGCGGTAGATGCCATCACGTCCGTGATAGCGAAGGGTGTCGTGCATCCAGCCCATATTCCATTTGAGGTGAAAGCCCAGTCCGCCGCTTTGAAAGTGAGGCTCTGGCGGCAGCGTGACCCCTGGAAATGCTGTTGATTCCTCCGCGATCATGAGGGTGCCTGGACGCTCCACGCCCACGGCATGATTGAGTCGACGGATGAATTCGATCGCCTCGAGGTTCTCGCGCCCTCCAAATCGATTGGGAATCCATTGGTCTTGGGCACGGCTGTAGTCTCGATAAAGCATGGAGGCCACCGCATCGACCCGCAGACCATCGAGCCCAAAACGTTCGAGCCAATAAAGCGCATTGCCGATGAGATAGTTTCTGACCTCTAAACGGCCGTAGTTATAGATGAGGGTATTCCAGTCTTGGTGGAAGCCTTCCTTGGGATCGGCGTGTTCGTATAGGTGGGTGCCATCAAACCAGGCGAGCCCATGACTATCGGAGGGAAAGTGCGCCGGTACCCAGTCCAGGATGACCCCCAGTCCTGCTGCATGGGCGGCCTCCACGAATGCGGCAAAGTCTTCAGGCCCCCCGAACCGAGCGGTGGGCGCATACAGCCCAGTGGGCTGATAGCCCCAGGATCCATCGAATGGAAACTCCGAGATGGGCAGGAGTTCAAGGTGGGTGAAGCCCAGAGAGGCTGCGTAGGGCACGAGGCTCTCTGCCAGTTCCCGATAGCTGAGCCAGCGCCAGCCGTCATGCTTTCTCCATGAGCCCAAGTGCACCTCATAGATGGAGATGGGCTGATCCAGCCGATTCGCAGCGGCACGTGCTGGGCTGATGGGGGCTGCCGGTGGCGCCCCGTGAATCACACTTGCGGTGTCTGGTCTGAGCTGAGCTTGAAACGCATAGGGATCGCTTTTGATGCGTCGTTGGCCTTGTGCAGTGATCAATTCGAACTGATAGAGGGTTCCCGTTGGGAGTTCAGGGAGGAACAACTCCCACATGCCAGACGGTGTGCGTGCACGCATGGGGTGTCGACGGCCATCCCAGTGGTTGAACGGTCCCACCACTGACACGCGCTTGGCGTTCGGCGCCCAGACCGAGAAGCGCACGCCTGGGACGCCCTCATGCGCCATTGGATGTGCCCCGAGGCACTCAAACGGTCGGAGGTGTTGCCCTTCGGAGAGCAGCCAGAGGTCCAGATCTGAGAGCAGGGGGCCGAACCGATAGGGGTCTTCGAGAACCGTGGGTCCGTAGATTCCGCCGTCCTGGCCCCACCACCAGACCCTCAGTTGGTAATCGGGCGGGATGGCGTGAGGAAGCTCTGTTGCCTGGGTCTGCCAGAGGTCTGTGTAGGGGATGGCCTCAAGGGAGGCGAGGGTGTTGCCTTGGGTGCGCTCGATCACCTCCACTCGCTGCGCGCCAGGCAAGAGTGCGGTCAGGCGAAGGCTACCCTCCACGGAACGAAGCCCGAGCAGGCTGAAAGGGTCAGCATGTTGGCCGTTTTGGAGGGCGAGTAGGTCTGGGTTCATGGCGATCGAGGCCTAGGCATGGGGCTCTTTTGATTTTCGGTGCCTCATACGAATGAAATCAAATAGGGCGCCGATTGCAACGCCCAGGGCAATACCCATCGACACACTGAGTCCTATATCGTCAGACCAGGATCCATACGCTGCACCAAAGGCAACGCCCAGGGCAGCCCCAATCCCTATTCCATGTCCAGTTTGGCTCCTGACCGATGCATCGCTCGTCTCCTGCATGAAGCCTCCTTTTCTGTCCACTGTCGGTTTTTACTCTAGCACCCCCCGCAGTCCAGCTGCACCCACCTCAGGAGGATGTTTACCGGAACCGAATACCGAACGAGCCTGGACTTGCGGATTCAATTGCCAAGTAGGCGGCGAGCGAGCACGGCCTGCATGTCGCGCCGGCCGTCCACAATCAAATAAATAATGACCTTGTTGTCAGCAACACGGTAGATCACTCGGTAAGGCTTGAAGAGGGTCTGCCGGTATTCTTTGATACCCAAGCTGACTAGTTCCTTGGGGTAGCTGCCGTGCTCTGGGAGTCTCGACAGGCTCTCCACAACATCCATCAACGCATCGAGAACATGGTTGGCGCTGGCAGCGCCGTCGAACTCGCGGATGTAATCGTAGATGGCCTCTAGGTCTTGCTCGGCACCCTGGGTGAGTAGGACTTCAAACTTGGCCGACTTGCCTGCCATCAGTCTCAGGCCCGCTTTGCGCGAAGACGTGCAACAACGTCAGCCGCGGGCTTAACCTTGCCAGCCGCCACATCCTGGTTTCCAAGCGCAAGAATTTTCAACATGGCCAGTGTTTCTTGTGTCTCTTCAAATGAGGCGACATCCTGCAGGACCGCTTTGGCCTCTCCGTTTTGGGTAATCACCAGCGGTTCGCGTTGCTCTGTGAGGTGCGTGAGAACCTCAGCGGCATTGGCTTTGAGGTAGCTGATGGGTTTGACTTGGGATGAGTAGCGCATGACTGTGCTCCAGGCTTGGGTAGGACCTAATATAGTCTTTTTATGGCCTTTTCGCGCGATGTGGGCGAGGCGGGAGTGGCTCCGACATAACTTTGCTTCGCAAAGTGAAAACACAAAAAGCCCACGAGGGGCTTTTGTGTTTTTGGTGGTGCCTCGACACCACGGTTCAAACAACACTCTCACGGGCCCTGATGGCTGCAAGGGGTTCATGGATATTCTGCCGTAAACCCCCGTGACTTTTCCCGATCAGCAGCCAAACCCTCAGCTGTACTCAACGCTCCCATGCATCATTTCTAGGCACTCCGCGCAAAAAACTTCGGCATCACAGTCCGCGCCATCAGCCAGGTTGAGCCGCATGCTGCAAGACCTCAGTCGCCCATTGGTTCAAGCTTTTGCCTGCGGCCTGTGCAGCAACAAGTGCACGGCCGTGGATCTCGGGCGTGACACGCAACAACAACTTGCCGGAAGCGGGCTTTTCAGGGGGTATGCCCTGCTCCTTGCAATCGGCAAGGTAGTCCTTGATCGCAAGCTCAAACTCAGCGCGCAACTCGGCCACCGTCTCGCCATGGAAGCTGATGATGTTGCGAATACCAAGAATGCGCCCGGCAAAAATGTTGTCGCGCTCGTCGTACTCGACCCGCGCGGTGTAACCCTTGTAAGTCATGGTGTTCATTGCTGTACTCCTGCACGTTCCAAAAATTCTCGAGCTTCCTCCACCTGATACCGCTTGGCTTCCTTGCCAGGATGTGGCCGATGACAGCGCCACTGCTCTCCATTGAGTTCGATCCTGACACGAGATCCTTCGCGCTCTACAACCGAGCCGCCGAGTGCCTTGATCAGCGCCTCGATGTCGGCGAACACAATTGACGCCGACGTCGGGCGAGTGAAGATCGCAGCAAGCGTCTTGCGGTGTTTGGTGTTCATCGACAAATGCTATCATAAAACGATAGCAGATCAAGCTCTGCGAGGAGAAGTAACCCTGATCCGGGCTCGTATCAGAGTTGGCGCACCCACGGCGCCTTTCTTGAAAGCGCCCTCTCCAATCCTGGATTCGGTTGTGCGGGCCGATCAAGCAAGTTCAGAAACTCTTCATACTTTTCTGTGGACAGCAAAAAGTAGCGCTGATCGGCGAGGTCATGAACCGCTGGGGCGATGAGATCTGGCCTTGGACGGCCAATCAGGCGATCGCAAGCGTCAGATGACCGATTGGCTCTGCGGCAGGTCGTACCATGATCTTGATATCGTACCCAAGACGATTCAGGCACTCCATCAGTTTGCGCTCGGAGAGGTTGGCGAAGTCACCGCGCATCATCCCCGACACTTTGGGTTGCGCGATGCCCATGCGCCGGCCAGCCTCTTCCTGGGTCAAGCCAAGACGACGCACGGCACGGGTGATCTCGATCACCAAGCCGGACTTGATCTTGAGCTTCTCAGCATCGGCCAAGCCGAGGTCGGCGAACACGTTGCCAGAGCTGGTTTCGATCTCGATGCCTTCAATCATGCGCTTTGCCATGTCGTATCTCCTTTGCCAGCGCCTCGGCCACCTTGAGCCTGGCGCGAATGATGTCCATGTCCTCTTTCGGCGTGGCGATCCCACTCTTGCTCTTCTTCTGAAAGCAGTGCAGTACAAACACCGCTTCCGGGAACTTCACCGTGTATACGGCGCGGTAGGTACCCTGAGCGACTTTCTGAGCGGTCAGCCGAAGTCGGAATCAACCGGGTTTGTGTCGGCTGAACGATCTTGAGCAAAGGCAGGTTGTCTTTACCGACCGCCTCTGCCAGTGACTGCACCGAGGTGAACCAGATCTTGGGATCAGTCGGATTAGGCTTGTACTCGCCGCGCGCAATGGCAAGCACCCGCTCACGGATCAAATCCTGCGGCATGACTCCAACGACGGTATCCACGACACTGCGCTTCATTAAAAGACTTCCCGCTCGGGTTGCTTCTGAACAGCACGTTCAGGCAAAAAGTCCTTGCTCACACGTGAGCCGTGCATAAAGAAGTCATCCCAGGTTTGACCGTTGGGTGCAATGATTCGCTCATGCACTTTGACGTGTATCTCCACCTTGAGTACACCTTCGGGCAAGCGAACCTCCAAAGGCGGCAGGACGGCTTGGGCGCTTTTATTCACGAAAACGGTGCTGATAGACATCGGGAGATATTTCCTAACAATTTAGTGACGAGTGTGTATGTCACCTCAAGAGCCGTCAAATTGTCCGCAGTAAGCGCCCGGAGCCTCCAGAACGGCGTTGGATGACCCGTCAAATCCTCGAGCCGTTACACCCAATCGGCTCGACTTGCTGCCACCAGTGCGGCCCAGTCATCGGGCGGATGGCCCCGTTCAAGCATGCGCTGAAACACCGCGTACGGATCACTCTTGCTGCCTGAAGATCGCAATGTATTTTCATCATTGACCCAGGCAAAGATGATGATCCGGGACTTGGAGTCAAACCGGAAAAAAAGACGAAACCGCCGCCCGATCTTTGCGCGTCGCCAGTGCCGAAACGCAGCCCCCATCGTGTTGCCTTGCCGGTACTCCTCCCGATTCGGATCGCTGGGCACCGCATCAAAGATCAGTTTCGAGAGCGCCGCAAAAAGCCGGACGTTGGCGTTGGATTCAAACCCTTGTGGGTCTTGCTGCCGCGCCCGCTGGTCGGCGGCGTGCAGTTTTTGCAGTTGCTCGGACAGGCATTCGTGGAAGAGCAGACTCCAGCCGTGACGCTGGATCACAGCGCCACATCGCCTTCAATGTCGGCATTCAGATCTACAGGCAGCGTCACTGCGGCCTGCATAGCCTGCACCAGCCCGTCCGGCAGGTTGCACAAGTGCTGACCCGTGCAGATGTCTTTTTCGAGCAAGGCCAAAAACGAAGCAATGGCTGGGTCCTCGTGGGATGCTTCATCGGCACGGGTGACGATGACTTGTGATCCCCGCAGGTCAAACGCAACCTTACCTCCGTAGTCCACGCCTAGCGCCTGACGGATAGGCTTGGGCAAAGTGATCTGACCCTTGGAAGTGATGGTGGCGACCTCGTGAATGGCGGGCATAGCTGATCTCCTCAATTTGGCCCCATGGTAAGGAACTTTCCTTACCATGTCAATCACCATGTGGCTCAGCCAGCCGACCGGCAAGGGTCTGAAAGTAGCCTTACGGACGCCGATGGCTTTTTTCAGTACCCACCGGCGAACGCTTATCCATTACAAACAGCCACTTGTAACCTGTTGATTTATACGGAAGTGGCCTGGAGAACGCTCGCGAGGCTACGCGCGTAAGTGGTTGTCACCATTTGGAAATTCCAAAAAAAATCCCGATCGGAGAATGGTCGGGACTTTGGATGAATGGTGGTGGATTGGCGACTCAGAACTCAACGCAGTATATGAGCTACCAACCAAACTTGACATCTGTAGCTGTGTTTTGCTGACAATTGCGGTATTTTGATAGATCGGTTCACGTCGCCCCGCCCATTTGAAGCCTCACGTTTCTTCGTCATCCACCTGGGTGACCAGTTCACCTTCGGTCAGCCTGCGGATGGTTAATGCGGCACGCTGATCCATCAATTCAACCATCTTGTTGATGAGTGGCCGCCCGGCAAATGGCTGCGTCGCCTGAAGACTCCGAGCAGCGGCGGACAACTGCTGTGCGATCTGTAGCACGCGCTTTTTGGTTTGCGCCTTGGACAGCCCGGCAGCTTGTGCAAACTGTTCCCAGTGCCGCGCCTGCACCTCGGTGAAATTGTATTTGCTGGCCAGCTTCATCGCCAGCTTGGGCGTGAGGTGCTCGTACACGGCCGTGCACAGCATGTCGTACAGCGGCGCCAGCGTCGGTGCCGCGTTTTTGCTTTGGCCTGAGTAGAGCAGGGAGAAGTTCTTGGCGTGGGCATCGTGGTTGCCGATCAGTGCATTCAACACCACGGCATCCAGCAACCGAAGCACCTGCGGTGCACTGGGCCGCGTGGCTTTGCGCAGCAGATCGAAGCAGGCCTTCAGGTCGGGGCCGCCTTCGTTTTGGTATTTCATCTCGGGCACCACGCCCAAGGCCTGGCAGAAATCCTCTTGGTGAACGCGCACCGGTTGGCCGTCACCGCCCACGCGGCGGTCGTAACGCGCCACCAACAAAACCTGGCGGCCTTGCACGCCCAAGATCTGAGCCTGCGCGGTGGGCAGCCCTAAAGCCCGCGCCAGCGCCAGGCAAAAGCCTTCGTTGAGCACACTGTCCTCCACCGATGCGATGGCGGGCTTGAGAATGTGAGTGCTGGGCTGGCCCCCTGTGGGCAGGCCAATGCGCTGTCCGTCAAACACCACGGGTAGCTTGTCTTGCGCGCCGGCCAATGACAAACGAACGCCATCGCGCCCCGCCAGCATGGGGCGGCGCGGCAACTCATCGAGCAAAGCCATCAACTGCGGCTCATCCAGCCATTCGACACCGGCCAGATCGGCGGTGGCCAAGGGCTGCCCGTGCGGGACAAAGGTGATGGCACCCGCACATTCGCCGCCGATGGCGTTGAGCAAAGCGAAGTCGTTTTGACTGGACACCTGGCACTGCTGAGCAATCAGTCGACGCAAATTGCCCTCAGGCAACAGACCGGCAAAGAAGGCCCGGCACTGGTGGTCGTCGAAGGCATCGGGACCCAGCGGCAAAGACTGCGACAGCGCGACTGCGTCGGGCTGCGCAAGCCAGTCGTCGTGGTAACGAAAACTCAGCCGCCCTGCTACCAGCGACAACGTACCGATCGGTTGATCAAACAGCCAGACACCGATGTCATGCGCCATGGCGATCCCCATCCGCCTGAGAAGGCTCAGCATCCAAGCCCATGAGTGTCAGATGGCCACCCAGGGCGTCTACAACGCGCAGCAACTGCTCCAGGCGCACTGTGGGTTTGCCCCCCTCGAGTTCGACGATAAAGCGTAAGCCGACGCCAGCAGCCAAGGCCAGATCGGCCTGGGTCAGACCCAGGCGTTTTCTGGTGAGTCGCAGGGCTGTCCCTAAGGACTGAGGAGAAGTGATGGCAGTCATGGATCGAGTTCAAAATAAATCCCGTTCGGGAAATTATGACTCAGACTCAGAGATCATGCACCACAAATGTCCCGAACGGGAACTTTCTGGGATATATCGCCGCAGAAAAGCTCATCATTACTGATCGGGAATATTTTAGAGTGCGCTTGGCTTTCATGGCGAACAGCGCGTTCATGGAGGCCTGACAACGGCAATGCAAGGACACCAACATGAACGGACTTTTCATCTCCCAAAACGAGCTGGCCAAGCGCTGGCAGATCAGTCAAACAACACTGGAGCGATGGCGTGCCCAACGGATTGGGCCGAGCTTTTTGAAACTGGGCGGCCAGGTGCGGTACAGGCTCATGGACATCACGGCCTTTGAAGACCAAACGCTACAGGTCATGCCCCTTCAAAAACCCGATGTGGACTCACAAAACAGACGCAGCACCAACAGCCCAGCTCAAGCTAGCCATGAAGCCCACAGGGAGCGATGAGGCAAGTTTCGGCAAGTTTCAGAAAGCTGATAACGCCTGACAACAGATGCAAAAACACCATGTTGAACACCCCATCAAAATCCTGTGCAATACGGGCTCACACCGCAAAAAACGGCACATCTCTTAAAGCAAAGGATCGTCATGAACGCCCCACAAAATGAACCCACCGTGACGATGTTCAACGAACATCAACTCGCCGATCGCTGGAACATGAGCGTGCGCACATTGCAAGACTGGCGGCACAAAAAGACCGGCCCCAAGTACATCAAGTTCAAAGGCTGGTCCGTCCGCTACCCGCTCGACGCCGTCGTTGAATACGAAGGCAAATGGCTTTGTGAGGTCAACTGACAGCGCTTGCGCATCCATCAAATCGGTAGGTCGAAGTAGCCTACCGAATCAGTCCGTAAAGCTCCGTAAAGTTGGTGGGCAGGCGACCGGGATCGAACTCACTCTCCACTGCCGTTAGCAATGGTTGAGGATAAATGGCAATCGCTGCGGGTTTGGCACAAATTCCCGCTCTGGTCGTCAGTGTGATTGGTCGTTGGCAGGTGGGATGTGCCTGACCAAGTCCATGCTGTCGTGAAGCAGGCGCAGGACATCGATGTATTGATCTTTGGCCTCTTTGAAGACCACAAAGTGACGCCCACTTCTGCCCTGGCGAGCCACATGCAAGGTGCGGATGCCGGGCCCGATGTCGTCTCGCGCTTTGGCACCCAGCTGGTCTTGCCCGTCATGCAAGGCCTCGATGGCCAGGGTCAGCGTCTCAGCGTACGTCTCGGCTTGGCGCTCACCAAAGTTTTCAAGCGTCCAGGTGATGATTTCGGAAAAATCCAACTCCGCCTGTGCAGCCAGGCGGACTTTCCAAACTACGCTCATGCAGCTGCAGCTGCCTTGTTGGCAACGGACCTGAGGTGGTCACGCAGCGATGCTTTGGTGTCAAAGGATTTGAACCGTCCTGCGGCAATGTCTGCAGCCCCAAGCTGCACAGCCGCACGAAGCGCTTCAAGCCGATGGGCGTCTTCCGCCTCGCGTTGCTCCACCAAGCGAAGCCCTTCGCGCAGCACTTCACTCGCGTTTTGGTAGCGACCGCTGGTGACCAACTGCTCCACCAAGGTGGCTTGGTGATCTGTGAGCACAACGTTGCGTGTGGGCATGCTTATCTCCGAATCGCCATCATTGGCAGATTATGCCAATACAGGTGATCGCCGTCAAACGGTTGGGCCTACCGGCGGCGGGGCATGGTCGCCGCCCCCACCCTCCAAGCACTTCAATTCCGCGTCTCACCATTGAACCCGCGTGCCAAGACGGACTGCTGGTTCAGCACATTCCACTTGGCTTCCATTGAGAACAGCGCGTTCATACGCATGTCTCAACCGCAACCTGGAAGCCCCATGGAAAACGCCATCCTCACGCCCGAAGTTCTTGCCAAGCGCTGGTCGATCAGTCTGTCGACCGTCGCCAGATGGCGATCCGAGGGCATGGGCCCTGCCTTTCTCAAGCTCCGGGGCCACGTTCGCTACCGCCTCGAGGACATCGAATCTTTTGAGCGGCAGACCCTGCAAAGTGCCACAGGGTGCAAAGGGGAGCCGACGACTCCTCAGGACTGACACCATGCCCAAAAAGATTGCCCCCTTACACGAATTCACACGATCGTATGAGCGATTGCCCCGTGGCTGCGCTACGCTTCGTCCATGGACACTTTGATTCCCGCCTTCCTGCGCCGCCAGCGCAACCAGCGTCGTCTGACGCTGGAGATGTTGTCTGCCAAGGTGGGCATGTCGCCGCAGCATTTGTCGGAGATTGAAAGCGGCAAGCGCGATCCGCGTTTGTCGTCCATTCCGCTCCTTGCGGAGGCCTAAGGTGGAAAAATCGGGATGACGGTGTTGATCGTGCCGGACGCCATGGCACCGGATCTGCGCCGCTATGTGGCCAACAACGGCCGCGTCTATACCACCCACACCGGCCAGGCCGCTGCCGCGCCCAACCACCCCGAATCTTCCAAGCCCGACCATGCCCAAGAAAAAACCGGACCCGGCCCCCATGCACCCCTCAGTCCCAACCCCTGAGTCTGCCTCCCTGTCCTTCACCATCGAAACCTTCGATGACCCGGAAACCGGCCAACCCACCCCCTACGGCCGTTTCAGCCGCAACTGGCAGGACGAAGAAGCCCTGGATGTGCTGATCGACAAGCTGGAGGCCGGCCAACTCAGCCACAAGCAGGCGCTGAAGCAAGCACAAAGGTTGGAAAATTCGGCTGAAAGCCAGCACACCCTACAACCTGGACATTCAGAACTTCATTGCCAACCGGCTGTGGGCACTGGGCCTGCAGGATGAAGCCACCGAGTTGTATAAACGGGCCTACAAGCAGGCACTGGCCTGGTGACCCATGGACAACATCGGCGTGCGACTTTTGCTGGGTGATGGCCGCTAACCCCTACATTGCGGGGGAGAGGGGTGGCAAGCAAAGATGAATTTATAAAAATGTATAAATCTGTGAGAATATTCTAAAAAGCTTTAGTCCAACAGCCATCGACGAAATGGACAATCCTTATGGGTAAACATATATATGTTTGAGAGATTTTTATTCTCGAAAGTGGAGACATGGATCGTTCTGATCCTTGTGATCGCAGGGCTTGTAGCGTCTCTGCTTTTTGCGGGCGCTGTGCGTCACTATCACCTTGGCGGAGATACACTTGGAAAGTTAGGGCCAGTTGTTGAATCACTCGCAGCCCTGCCCGCTAACGTTAAATACATTGTCCTCGGCAGAGGCGGAAAAACAGATCTCGTAGCCGCAGAACAACGGTTCCATGATCAGTCTGGCTTCTCTTTCAACTATGCAGCTGGTTCTCGCCCAAAATCCGGCTACATTTTGGTCAACCGCTACGACGGGGATGCAGAACACTCCGTTGCGGAACTCTGGGACTTGAACTCGCAAGAAAGGGTTCACACGTGGAGTTTTGCTGGCGTTGACGAGGTATGGAAGCAATCAACACTAGAATCGAGTGTGGTGAAGAATTGGCGCGTTGATGCGGCTGAAAAACGTTTTCGAAACGCGCATTCAATGCTGACTCAGGAGGGGGACGTTTTTAGTCAATCACACAAGTCGCCAATCGTCAAAGCAGATACCTGCTCATCTCTGTCTCTCTTCAAGGATGATTCAATTTATCATCACTCCATTGAACGCGACCATGGCGGCAATTTCTGGGTTGCGAAGCACATTGAACCCAAATCAGTTGCAATCGGAAGCGATAACTTTTTTGACGATGGCATCGTATTAATTTCACCACGCGGCGAAGTCTTGTTTGAAAAGTCTGTGATTGCGCTACTAGACGAAAATAATTTGGGGCACCTCATATACGGTAAGGGCTTGGGGAATGATGACCCAATTCATTTAAATGATATTGAGCCAGTTTTGGCTGACGGTCGCTATTGGAAGAGGGGTGATGTATTTCTGAGTCTTCGTCATCAATCAATGATTTTGCATTACCGGCCATCAACCAATAAAGTAATCTGGTATAAGCAAGGTCCTTGGATCCACCAACATGACGTGAACGTTCTAAATGATTATCAGATTTCAATTTTCGATAACAACGCACGACTTCAAGGCGAGCGCGACTGGAAGGTGTACGGCGTGAACAATATCGTGGTTTACGATTTTGACACCGACGAAGCGCGTTCACCTTGGCAGATTGGCTTCGAAAAACTTGATATACGCACTAGAACCGAGGGCCGTGGCTTTGTATTTGACAACGAAGTGATTGTCGAAGAAACAAATTATGGACGTCTGATTCAATTCTCGTCCAACGGTAGCGTAAGTTGGCAATTTATTAACCGCGCGAAGGACGGAATTATTTATCTTCTCAGTTGGTCGCGCCCGATCTCTCGTGAACTAGGTGATCTTGTTCGTGCCTCACTATATCAGCGGAGCTGCCCATGAAGAATATTTTAATTATAATTGGTTTGACAGTCGCTAGCATGCCTGCTCACGCCTACATTGGTCCCGGCATGGGGGCTGGAGTGATTGCGTCAGTTCTCGGTATTTTGGGGGCTATCCTGCTCGCAATTGTGGGGGTGTTGTATTACCCGATTAAACGGATGCTAAAAAAGCGAAAGGTGGGCCAGGATAAGTCTGCGGAAAAAGGCGAATGACGAACCTTGATCTGGGTTTCTGGCATTTTGCGGTTCTGTCTTTCGGCTCGATTCTGAGTTGCGATTTGCTGTTTCGCCTGCCTTTGTTCAAGAACTTGAAGAATCTAGATTATCTGCTGCGGAGAATTCTTAAGATACTGAGATCGTCACGAGTTTCCGATCACTGGAAAGAACGGGTGATGCTGGTCTACGCCTTCCAGTTGCTCCGTCTCAGCCTGGCCTTACCAGTCCTACTTCTCACTGCGCTGTCACCACTTGGTGTTGGATTGTGGGTTGCAACGGAGTCAATTGATGCTCTGATTCGATTAACTTTCGACTGGCGAATCCTGCTTGGAATCTCGGTTCTGTCTATGCTCTATTTTTCTGTCCGCAAGCGCTTTAATGCCTAATTACTCACGCACCGACCAGTTACTCCATCAAATCGCACTCGGATCCAATATTGTTGCTGAAGTAAGCTTTGACTTAGAAAGGCAGCTATTCTCGTCAGTGCCTCCTCGTCGTGATGCAATCTATGTGACTGGTCTTGCCCGCGCAGGAACAACCACCTTGATGCGTGGGCTCTATGAAAGCGGGGAATTTTCCTCCCTTACATATGACGACATGCCCTTTGTCCTTGCTCCCAACCTATGGCAAAAATTATCCCGGATTCAGAAAAGAAAACGTACTTCACAAGAGCGGGCACATGGCGACGGGATCTATGTTGACTTTGACTCCCCTGAGGCACTAGAGGAAGTTTTCTGGCGCATCCATTGCCAAAACGAGTATATTAGAGAAGGACAAGTTTGGAAGCACGAGGTGGATTCTGATACGATATCAGCGCTCAAGCATTATCAGAATATTATTTGCTACAGATACGGAAAGCCGCGTTATCTAGCCAAGAATAATAATCACATTTTTCGTATCCGAAGTCTTTCTGAAGCGTTGCCAGATACGCATTTCCTGATTTTGTTTCGCCATCCGGTTGCACAAGCCCAGAGCCTATTACAGCAGCATAAAAAATTCATTGACACAGACGCATTTACTCGTCGTTACATGACTTGGCTGGCTCATCATGAATTCGGCGCAACGCATCTACCATTTAACATGTCTGAGTATGGCAAGTCACACGCCAATCCATTTGAGCTTCAATACTGGATCGACCAGTGGACGAATGTTTATACATATCTCACGGGAGTTCTAGAAGAAAGCCGATTGAATCTAGTTCCAGTTAGCTATGAAAAATTATGCAATGAGCCCAGCTATTGGGCTTGGCTTTGCAATAGGTTGGACGTTCCAAATAAGCCATCTCCGTTTCGTCGATCTGAAGAAGAAAACTACCATGAACTACACGTAGATATTGATCGTGCGTTGGCAGTTCATCAAAAGTTGGTTAAATTCTCCGCCCAAGTGGCATCTGTTTAGAGAAAATTCGTAATTTTCTCGAGATTTTCTCTGGTGTTTAATTGTGGCTTTATTATTACATGGGGGTTGCATGGCGTTTCGTAGGGGCTATCTATCCCCGTCATGTTTGGTAATTGACCATTGCGAGCTTTCTTGTATAAACCTTTTGGATCACGCTTTTCGCAAATCTCGAGTGGTGTATCAACAAACACCTCGAGGAAGTTTTCGGGGCCGATCAACTGCCGCGCCATTTCGCGCTCGGCCCTGAAGGGGCTGATAAAGGCTGTCAAGACAATCAGGCCCGCATCCATCATCAGTTTGGCGACTTCGGCTACGCGGCGGATGTTCTCTATCCGGTCGGCTTCAGTAAACCCCAGGTCTTTGTTCAGTCCTTGGCGGATGTTGTCACCGTCTAAGGTATAAGTGCGCTTGCCCTGGGCGTGCAATTCCTTCTCCAGAGCGTTGGCCAGTGTGGACTTGCCAGAACCAGACAAACCAGTGAACCAAATCACCTTGCCTTTGTGGCCATTCAGGTGTTCGCGTTCTTGCCGGCTAATGCTAAGAGCCTGGCGGTGTACGTTCTTTGCTCGGTGAAGGTTGTGCCGGATCATGCCAGCAGCAACCGTTGCATGGGTGAACTTATCCACCAGAATAAAGCCACCCAGGGTGCGATTGTCGTTGTAGGGTGCAAAAACCAACGGCTTGCTTAACGCCAAGTTGGCTACGGTGATGTCGTTCAAGGCAAGTTGCTTGCACGATTCATGCGCCTGGGTGTTTACGTCCACCCGATATTTCAGTCTGGTGAGACTTGCACTGGCCCACTGGTTGGCGAGTTTCAACTCGTAAGCCCGCCCCATGTGTCCAGGTTCGTTGTGCATCCACACCAGGGTGGCTTCAAAATGGTCGGTCATTTCCAACGGCTGGTCGGCTAAAGCGATGACATCGCCACGCGATGCATCTACCTCCCGATCCAGCACCAGGGTGATGGCATCACCTGCACGGGCTTCTCTCAGGTCCCCATCAGCAGTAACGATGCGCGTGAGGGTAGCGGTCTGCCCAGACGCCGTAACACGAAGCGCATCGCCAACCGCCAAATGCCCCTCAGCAAGCGTCCCGCTGAAGCCTCTGAAGCTGGCATTTGGCCGATTCACCCATTGCACAGGGAATGCGGCGTTGCCTTCAATTGGCTGGTCGCTCTGGAGGGTTTCCAGGCACCCGATCAAGGTAGGGCCTGGGTACCAAGGCGTGTATTTTGAGCGCTCGGTAATGTTGTCCCCCTTGAGGGCCGAGAGTGGAATGGGGGTAATACCCATGAATCCAAGAGGCTGGGCGAGCGTTTGGAATTCGGTCACGATGGCATCGAATACCTCTTTCTTGTAACCAACCAAATCCATCTTATTAACGGCCAGTACAACCTGCTTGATACCCACTAGAGACACCAAGTAGGCATGCCGACGTGTCTGGGTAAGCACGCCTTGGCGAGCATCAATCAGTAGTACAGCCACATCAGCTGTAGAAGCTCCAGTCACCATGTTGCGGGTGTACTGCTCGTGGCCTGGTGTGTCGGCAACAATGAACTTGCGCCTAGGCGTAGCAAAGAATCGGTAGGCTACGTCGATGGTGATGCCTTGCTCCCGCTCGGCAGCGAGGCCATCCACCAGCAGCGCAAAGTCGATCTCTTGCCCTTGGGTGCCATGCCGCTTCGAGTCAGCCTGTAAGGCAGAGAGCTGGTCATCAAACACCTGTTGTGATTCCCATAACAGTCGCCCAATCAGCGTGCTCTTACCGTCGTCCACGCTGCCACAGGTGATGAAGCGCAGCAAACCCTGCTGAGCTTGTTGAGACATCCAGTCGTGGATGGTGGCGACTTTAGGTAAGGGCGGGGTGGACCCGTGCAATGACACCGGAGGGGTTTTCTTGGTGCGTGGCATCAGAAATAACCCTCTTGTTTCTTCTTTTCCATAGACCCAGCACTGTCAGAGTCAATCTTTCTGCCCTGACGTTCGGATTGGCGGGCATGAATGATTTCAAGAAGTATGTCCTCAAGCGTTTCTGCTTCGGACTCAACCGCGCCCGTTAGCGGATAGCAGCCCAAGGTGCGAAAACGCACTTTTTTGATCTGAACCTCCTCGCCCGGCAATAGGCGGCAGCGCTCATCGTCAACCATCATGATCATCTCTGGCCGCACGACCACGGGCCGGGGCTTGGCAAAGTACAGCGGCACCATGGGGATGTTTTCCTGATAGATGTACTGCCAGATGTCTAGCTCTGTCCAATTGCTCAAGGGAAACACACGAATGCTCTCACCCGCGCTTTTGTGAGTGTTATACAAGTTCCAGAGCTCGGGGCGCTGGTTCTTTGGATCCCAGCGATGTGTTGAAGTACGAAAGGAGAAGACGCGCTCTTTGGCACGGGACTTTTCCTCGTCACGTCGCGCACCACCAAACACCACGTCAAATTTGTAATGGTCCAGTGCCTGCTTTAAACCCTCAGTCTTGGTGATGTCAGTGTGTAGCGCCGAGCCGTGGTCGAAGGGATTAATGTTCTTCTCGAAGGCCTCTGGGTTGGTATGCACCAGGAGGTCCATGCCGCTTTCACGTGCCATGAAATCCCGAAACAGGTACATCTCCTGAAACTTCCATCGGGTATCGATATGCAGTAGCGGAAAAGGCGGTGGCGCCGGGTAGAACGCCTTGCGCGCCAGATGCAGCATGACCCCACTGTCTTTGCCAATGGAGTACATCATCACCGGATTCTGAGCTTCGGCCACCGCCTCACGCAGGATGTGGGTGCTCTCGGCCTCTAGGCGCTTGAGATGGGGTGAAGATGCCAGATCGGGCTTAGCGTTACCGTTCGCGCTCACTCCCTCGGGCAAAACCGGGCGGTAGGCTTGCGGGCAAAGCTGAATCTCGGCTGTGCTGGGGGTATGGCGCAAGTAAGCCACCAATGTGCCATGAGGAAAAACTGCAATCGGTTTCCCGATGTGACGTTGCAAGTCAGCGAGTGACTCCTGAATGACTGCATTGCTCAGGCTGGCCATGGGCAACCAGAAGCGGGCTCCACGCGCATCATTCGCATGCAGGCAAGGTTGCCCATTTTTTGCGCCGCCGGGCATGGGGTGCAATTGGACAAAGAGCACCCGGTCACGCCGCTTGCGGGCCTGCTCGATGGCCCACTCCAGCACCAGCCGATTCGGCGCGAGGTCGCGCTCGTCGAGCAACGACTCTTGCGTAAGCTCCTTCGGTAGCAGGCCCAGTGCGCTCAGACGCCGTTCGGCTGTGCGTTTTGTGCCTGCTTCACCCAACGCCTGCAGGTGGGCAAAGGCAAGCTCTGTATCCCAGACTTTTGGGGTGTTTAGACCAAGCTGATCAACCGACGGCGATGTCGCGAATTGTTTTTCATTCATTTTTCACAAGATTTATAGAGTAAAATTTGATGTAAACACAGATTAAAACACAAATTTTACAAAATGCGACACATTGACCGTGAAGACCTTTTAAAGCAACTTCTTCCGATTGCCCGCTCAGCCGGGGATGCCATCATGACTGTTTACAACTGCGGATGGACTGAGGTTAGCCACAAGAAGGATGCCAGTCCAGTGACCGAGGCTGACCTAGCAGCCCATCGAGTGCTGGCAGCTCAATTGAGCTCTGTGTTACGAGGATGTCCTGTAGTCTCGGAAGAGGACTTGGCATCTCAGGCTTATCGTCGAAGCAGCGGGTTGTTCTGGCTGGTTGACCCTCTTGACGGCACCAAGGAGTTCATCGCCCGAAACGACGCGTTCACCGTCAACATTGCACTGATTGAAGATGGCAGATGCACACTCGGAGTGGTCTATGCTCCTGCCATCGATTCACTGTACTGGGGTGGCGCTGGGCTGGGTGCGTTTCGTTGCACGGGCGCTCAAACGGTCGCCATTAAGGTGTCGGCTCCGAAGTCAGGAGAAACTTGTCGGGTGGTTGCCAGCAAAAGCCATTTAAATGAGGCAACCCAAACAATAATCGCGCGTCTGGGTAGTGTCAGTTTGGTCCAGGCCGGCAGCTCACTCAAGTTCTGCAGGGTGGCCGAGGGCGAAGCCGATATCTACCCCCGCTTGGCCCCTACTTGCGAGTGGGATACAGCGGCAGCACAGGCGGTGCTGGAAGGTGCAGGTGGTGTTGTCCTAGATCTTCAGGGTAGCCCCTTGCGGTATGGGAAGCCCGATGTACTCAACCCATCCTTCATTGCTACTCGCGACAAGTCGCTGATCCCGGCATGATCGACGTTGCTTTTGCCGCGGCCGGGGCGTTAACTGGTTTCGTGGTGGGACTGACCGGGGTCGGAGGTGGCGCGTTGATGACTCCCATCCTGCTGATCTTTTTTGGTGTTTCGCCCACCACTGCTATTGCCACGGACCTCTGGTTTGCAGCCATCACCAAACTGGTTGGCGCTAGGGTTCATCACACCAATGGCAATGTCGACTGGCAGGTGGCCAAACGTCTGTGGCTGGGCAGCTTACCCATGGCTTTGCTAATTGTGGTCATCGTAAGCCTAGGCGCGCAAGTCGCTAAGGTGGATTGGTTAACAAAGACCATTGGCATCGTGGTGCTGATCACTGCCATCGGTTTGCTTGTGGCACCGAAGCTGGTGGCGCACGCCCGCGGCCGGCGCATTGGGCAGCCAGAGCGTTTCAAGACCATCCAGCCAGCGCTTACCGCTGTCTCCGGCGGGATTTTGGGACTGTGCGTCGCCCTGACTTCGGTGGGTGCAGGTGCGCTGGGCAGCGTGATGCTGCTTTACCTGTACCCACTGCGGATGACGCCACACCGATTAATCGCAACTGACATCGTTCATGCTGTTCCCTTGGCCGTGGTGGCCGGACTGGGCTATTTGTTCGCCGGTATGGTGGACTGGTGGATGCTGGCCAGCCTATTGGTGGGTTCCATCCCCACCGTGCTAATTGGAAGTCTGTTGGCTGGAAAGATCTCCGGCCGAGCGATTCAGATCGCCTTGGCTGCGTTACTGGCCGCGGCAGGCATCAAAGTTCTTGTATGAAACGATAATGCCCATCGGTGGAGCGTGGGTAATCCTCCCCATTTTAGTGGGGGCGCATTCAAGGGGTCAGTGCAACACCGATTTTTTAACTCTAAGATCGGAGATTGCGATGACGAGCATCTACGGCCCAATGACTCCAGCACGGAAGTCGAGAATTTGGGAGCTCTGGCGGGAAGGAAGGCCCATGAGTTTTATTGCCGCAGACATTGAGAAGCCTCCAGCTACAGTCTTCTCATATTTGCTCTACCACGGCGGGATGGAACCTCGAACGAGAGCCCGTCGACCAGGTGCTCTTTCTTTTGATGAGCGAGAGACGATCTCGCGAAGCCTTGCCCGCGGTGACAGTATGAGGGCCATTGCCAGGGCTCTCGATAGGGCGCCATCTTCTATTTCACGAGAGGTGGCTAGGAATGGCGGGATTAGTCGGTATAGGGCTGCACTTGCAGAGAAAGCTTTCCTAAAGCGCGCCAAGCGCCCAAAACCTATGCTGCTGACTGAGAACACGACCCTGCGAAACACCGTGTGTAGGCTTTTAGAGGAAGATTGGTCGCCGGAGCAGATTTCGGGGCGTTTAAAAGCATCACAAGCGGATGACGGATCCAACATGTACGTATCCCATGAGACCATCTACAAGTCCCTGTTTATTCAGGCAAAAGGCGTTCTTCGTGAGGAACTCAAGAAGCATCTGAGAACGAAGAGAATGTTTCGGCATACGAGAACTCATAGGGTATCGACTAGAGGTCAGATTGCAGATGCGATCTCGATTCGTGAGCGTCCAGTCGAAGTCGAAGATCGCGCGATTCCTGGGCATTGGGAGGGAGACCTGATCATCGGGGCAAACAACACTGCCATCGCCACCGTCGTGGAGCGCCAGTCTCGGTTTACGGTGCTGTGCAAGCTTCAAAATCGCAAGGCAAACTCAGTTGTCGGAGCGCTGACTGACCAGATGTTGCGACTGCCGCAGCATCTACTCAAAAGCCTTACATGGGATCGCGGGCAGGAGATGTCGGCTCATAAGATTTTTACAGTTGACACTGAGATGACGGTTTACTTCTGCGATCCGAGCAGCCCTTGGCAACGTGGTACAAATGAGAACACCAACGGGCTGTTGCGACAGTACTTCCCCAAAGGAAAACCGATGGGGATGTACAGTCAGTCTCAGCTAAACGAGATTGCAAACAAGCTGAACACTCGACATCGTAAGACGCTTAAATTTAAAACGCCTGCTGAGGTCTTTAACCATGTGTTGCACTGACCCCTTGAATGCGCCCCCTCTAACCTGAGGGAGGATTGCCCAAGAAAATGGTGCGAAAGGTCAAAAATCGTTGGGATAACGAGATCCGGCCGTGGGATCAAGAGGGTTTCCGGCGTCAGAGATCTGCCTAGTAGGATTTATTCCAACCAAGTCAATCAGTTGATTCAAGTAAGGCAATGCTGCTGGGGATCCCTCATCAGGCGCCCATAGGGCCAGATCTTTGGGCTGGTCGGGGTCAAATGGTCCGGCCTTGGTTTCCAGTAGCACACAGCCGCTTTCAAGGGCGATCACCGTATGCCACACATCCGATGGAACCTCCGCAGCTGTAAAGGTTTCCGGGCCGTGTTTCTCTGTACCCAAACGCAGCACGCTTGTGACAGTGCCGCTGTCATCAAACGTGATCAATACCATCAAACCACGAATGGGAACCAGCAATTCATCGCGTGGGTCGGACGCATGCCGATGCGGCCGGATATAGCTGCCAGGCTCAATTGCATTGAACAGGCGCTGATTTGGGTCTTGATAGCTTCGGTGAATATTTCGATGTTGCCGCAACCGGACACTCATCTTGGCTTGCAGAGTCAAGTCCCTCAAATAGTCGGACGAGAATAGCTTCATTTTCTACTGACTCAAGCCCAGGACTCAGTACTTTTTCCAAATCACGCGGTTCACGTAGTCGGTATAGCTGTGGATGATGCGCACCACCTTGTCGCTGACATTGGGCATGCTGTAGTCGGCCACCTGGCGCAAGCAGCGTTCAGCCCCTCTTGGCTGACTGTCAAGAATGGAAAGTCCTTGCATGACGCGATCGACATCCAGCCCCACCATCATGACTGAAGCCTCTTCGAATGCCTCGTGGCGCTCTTGGGTTTCACGCAAATTTAAGGCTGGGAAGTTCAATATGGAAGACTCTTCGCTGATGGTGCCACTGTCTGACAGCACAGCCTTGGCGGACATCTGCGAGCGTACGTAGTCGGTGAAGCCCAGTGGCTTGAGCAACTGCACGCGGGGGTGGAACGTCGCACCCATGGCCTGCACCCGCTTCTGCGTACGGGGATGGGTGGACACGATCACAGGCAGGTCGAAGCGTTCTGCCACGGCGTTGAGCAGGGCCACCAGGCGCAGGAAGCTGGCATCGGAGTCGATGTTCTCCTCTCGGTGAGAACTCACGACGAAGTACCCGCCCTCGGAAATGGACAGGCGCTCCAGCACGTCCGATCTGGCGATGTCGTGTTGGAAGTGCGTCAGCACTTCCGCCATGGGGCTTCCCGTCTTGATCACGAGGTCAGGCGGCAAGCCTTCCCGGAGCAGGCATTCGCGCGCGATGTCGCTGTAGGTGAGATTCACATCGGCGGTGTGGTCCACGATGCGGCGGTTGGTCTCTTCAGGCACGCGCATGTCGAAGCAGCGGTTGCCTGCTTCCATGTGGAAGATCGGGATCTTGCGGCGCTTGGCGGGAATCACGGACAGGCAGCTGTTGGTGTCACCCAGCACCAGCAGCGCCTCCGGGACCTCGGCCAACAGCAGTTTGTCCAGGCCAGCGATAACATTGGCGATGGTCTCGGCGGCACTGCTGCCTGCCGCGCCTAGGAAGTGATCGGGCTTGCGGATGCCCAGATCGTCAAAGAAGATCTGATTCAGCTCGTAGTCGTAGTTTTGGCCGGTGTGGACGATCACGTGATCACAGTGCAGGTCCAGTCGTGCCATGACGCGGGACAACCGGATGATCTCCGGCCTAGTTCCCACGACAGTCATCACTTTGAGTTTCTTCATTGGTGTTCTTCCTTGCGCTGACTCATTCTTCGGGTTCGACGTGCTCGCCCTTGACCAGAGCCTGGATGAAGCGCAACTTCATCAGGAGCTCGGTCATTCCTGCGACGTCTAGCCGGGCGGTATTGTGGGAGTTGTAGTCGGTGGCCTCGGAGATCTTTACCTCGCCTTGTTCCATATACTTGCCATAGTTCAAGTCACGCAAGTCTGGCGGCACGCGGTAGTAGGCCCCAAGGTCTTGGGCCGCCACCATCTCCTCCCGGCTCAAGAGGGCCTCGTAGAGCTTCTCGCCATGGCGCGTGCCGATCACGTGGATGGGATGCTCTGGAACCCCCATCAAGGCAGTCAGGGACTTGGCCAAGGTTTCAATTGTCGCGGCAGGTGCCTTCTGCACGAAGATCTCGCCAGGCTTGCCATGCTCGAAGGCGTACAGCACCAGATCCACCGCATCGTCCAGCGTCATCATGAAGCGGGTCATGTTGGGATCAGTGATGGTTATGGGCTGTCCTGTGCGGATCTGGTTGGTGAACAGCGGGATAACAGACCCACGCGAGGCCATGACGTTGCCGTAGCGAGTGGTGCAGATCACGGTGTTGCCGGACGAGCGGGACTTGGCCACGATCACCTTTTCCATCATCGCTTTGCTGATGCCCATGGCGTTGATCGGGTACACCGCCTTGTCGGTGCTCAGGCAGACCACACGCTTCACCCCGCAGTTGATGGCCGCCTCCAGCACGTTCTCGGTGCCCAGGACATTGGTCTTCACGGCCTCCATGGGATGGAACTCGCAAGAGGGCACCTGTTTCAGCGCCGCGGCGTGATAGATGTAGTCCACACCCCGCACGACATTGAGCACCGACTGATAATCACGAACATCGCCGATGTAGAACTTCAGCTTGTGGCTAGCAAAACGCTTGCGCATGTCATCCTGCTTCTTCTCGTCCCGGCTGAGGATGCGGATCTCTTTCAGGTCAGAGTTGAGGAAGCGGCGCAGCACCGCGTTGCCGAATGATCCTGTACCACCAGCGATCAGAAGAATCTTGTCTTTGAACATTTTCAATCCTTAAATTTCCCGCGGGTCAGCCAAAGCTGTGCATCGCGTCGACCAGCTCGGCCCAGGGAGCTGGCTGCCAGCCCGTTTCCGCCCGGAAACGCGTCGAGTCCAGCGAGCGATCAATCACCAACTGTTCGTCTGGGGCAATCTCGATCGACTTTCCATAAGCGGTCTTCACGAGCTGGAGCAGGTCGTACTTAGCGATCGGGTCAGACGAAACGTGCCAGATGCCCCTCAAGTTAGGACGCGGCAGCACATGATCCCGAATCACCCTGGCTAGCTCGACCGTCGGCAATCCAGAGAACACGGCACGGGTGAAGCCGCGGACGCGTCCCTCTTGCGCCAAGAACCATCCCACCAGGCTGTGCGCACTGGTCAGTTCATGGCCGATGATGGAGGTGCGGAGCGTCACTGCGTTAGGCTCATCCACCTCGCCCAGCAGTTTGCTTCGGCCGTAAAGGTCCAGTGCATCAGGCGCATCCGACTCCTTGTAAAAGCCTTGGCGACCAGTGAACACGCAGTCTGTGCTCACATGGACGAGACGCGCACAGGCCAGCGCCGCCAAGCGCGCCAGGCGGTGAGGCAGCAAGGCATTGATGGGCAGCGCCGCCAGCGGGTCTTCCGCTTCCGCCAATTGTTTGACCAGTCCGATGCAGTTGATCACGACATCCGGACGCACCCGGCTGAAGAGTTGCACGAGGTGATCCTGCTGCTCTACGTCGATGCCGACATGGATGCGTGGCCGCAGGGCCTCATCGAAATGGCGAAGGCCCGCCGCGCTGCGCGCCGTTCCATGCGTCTCAAAGCCTTGGCTCTGAGAAAACAGGCGGAACACGGCGCTGCCCAGCATGCCGGTGACGCCGAGCACCAGGATTTTCTGAGGGGAAGTAGGAGGCATGGGTGAATTCATTGATTGAAACCCCGCACTGAGGCATCGGCCCGGTCAGCGCAACTCACGGAACATCTCGATCAGGCGGCTGGACAAGCTGCGTGGCTCGAAATGCTGCTCATAGTGACGCAAAGCCGCCGCACCCATCTCTGCCAAGTCGGCAGGTGGCAGGTCGGCCAACGTGGTAACGGCCTGGGCCAGTGCCGTCGCGTCACCAGCGGGACACGCCACGCCTGCGCCAGACTCTTGCACCACTCGGGCCCCTTCGCCGTTCATGGACGCGATCACAGGTCGCCCTGCCGCCAGGTAGGCCTGCACCTTGCTGGGAATGGTCTGATCCATGATCGGGCTCGCCACCAGGCTGACGATGAGTGCCGAACTCTGCTTGAACAGGCCAGGCATCGCAGTCACCGGGAAGCGACCTGGCAACTCGACGTTGACCAAGCCACGCGCCTGGATGTGCTGTTTCAGCCACTCTAGGCGGCTGCCGCTGCCGACTAAGATGAAGCGGATCTCCGGCCGGGCCAACAACTGCTCTGCGGCATCCAGAATGGTGTCTAACGACTGCACCGTCCCGAGGTTCCCGGCGAACACCACGTTGAAGCCTGGCTTGAGCACCAGTGCCGGCGGTTCACCTTCTGGCGGCTCGGCACTGAAGACGGCTTCGCCAGGATTGGGATAGTAGCGGACTGGCGTGGCACCAGCCATGGGCCTGATGGACCGGACGAAGGCCTCGGACTGTCCCAGGATCAAGTCGCTTCCGCGATAAGCCCAGCTCACAACCTTGCCCACGCAGGCCAGCACCCAGCGATTGCGGATGAAACCTGTGGCCTCAAGGCTTTCCGGCCAGAGGTCCTGGACCCAGGTCACCAACTTGGCACCTTGCACTTTGGCGATCACCCAGCCTGACAGGGCATGCAGGACGGGTGAAGTCGCATAGACGAACACCACGTCGTGCTGACGGCCACGCAGCAACCATGGGCCCAGCACCCCCATGTTGATGATGCTCGCCAGATAGTTGCCCACCAGATCAAGCGCCTTGCCGCGCCGCCGTGGATGGCTGGGCACCCGCACCACATCGACCCCAGCCGGGTGACGTTCCCGTCGGACCGACAATGCCCGGTAACCAGGGAAGATGTCTCCGTCTGGGTAATTGGGCTGCCCCGTCAGCACCGTCACCTTGCATCCCTGCGCGACCATCTCTGCAGCCATGTCGTTGATGCGGAAGGACTCAGGCCAGAAATAGTGGCTGACGATCAGGACCTTCAAGCCGTTGCCTTCGTTGAGGTGCCTGCAGGGGCTGCGTTCATCCCGAAGTGGGCCAGGACCGTGTCATGCAAAGACTTGACGTGCGAGCCTTGAGGCATCGCGTGGGAGGCCACGCTGCCACGGAAGAAGCAGAAGCCTCGGCCGATGTGCATGCCGTTCTTGATAGCCACAAACGCCACGTCGTCATAGAAATCCAAGACTTGACCTGATGCGGTTTTGATCTTGAACCCTGCCGCGATTTCCTTCGGGTAGGACAGCGTCACAAACAGGCTGGAGCCACGCAGGTCGATTTCGCCAAAGATGCGCTGGCCATCAATCTCGGCATACATCCCGCCCAGGATCCGTGCAGCCTCTGCGGCATCCGGTTCATTGCGACACTCCACCAGGAAGTCGCGGGTCATGCGCGGCAGGGCCTGCGCGAAGGGCACACCCAACCGCTGGAGGAACGCGTTGTGATTCTTCAGTCGATAGTAGAACTTCACGCGATCGTAGGGCACTTGCGAAAGGCCTGTGGCTACGATCAAGTCTCGGCCTTGGGCCAGATGCCGGCCCAAGATGACGTCGTAAACCTCCAACATCTCCACGAAGGGATCCTGATCTGGCGCGAGGTACCAGGAGGGGTTGGCCAACTTCTTGTCCGACAAAACCTTAGCGTTGAAAAGATAGTGATGCTGAATATGTGCGCCCGCGTTAAGGAACAAGATCGAGAAGTCCGGCATCTTGGCACCCAGCAGGCCTTGATGGACGTCATCCAGGAACAAGTCGAGGAACAAGGCCTTGCGCCATGGTGCGCCACGGGAACGGCGAGCCAAGGAAACGTACCGGCCCAGACGACTCCAGCCAGCGAAGCGGGCAAAGGCCAGGGCCAGCCAGCCCAGCGTGCCAGTGGTGATCTTGCTCTGCGCGTTGTCGTTGACCGCCTGGGAGATGGCCGACCAGATGCCTTTGCTCCACACCGAGCCATCGGTCGGCGTCTGCGTCCAGGGATCAGGAATGAAGTAGGCGGGCTGGCGGGTCTGGTTGGCCATGTTCATGGGGGACACCCCCCCCACGCGCAAGCCTTTGTTCTCAAGTGTACCCAGCAACTGGGGAAACTCGGTCTTGACCGCGTCACCCAAGCGGACCACTCCATGTTCATCGGCCGTCATCCCACTGTGCGCGGACACCCACTGAATCCAGGGCTCCAACTTTTCATAGCAGGCTTCCGAAGAAGTCTCCCGGTACTCCGTCTGTAGCAGTCGTTCGAAATGGGGAAAACGGCCTGGCGACTGGGACAGGTATTGGCGAACGATATCAAAGTTCAGCTCGTTGACTTCTAGGAGCGTCAAAGGCTTGGGCGGCGAAATTTTAAGACTCATGGGTGTTAGCTCCAGCAATATGAAACTCATGATATTAGAAATGGTCGGTGCTAATCGGCGTCACTGCATTGGTGTAGATACGTAAGTCGTCCCAGAACAATCCATGTTCACGACGTCACCAACAGGTGGATCTGAGTGGCTGCGAACCGGTACTCCGGGGTCGCGGTCGCTTTTCGGGTGAACAAACGCCTTAAAACCAGCAGCCGAATCAGCGACAGATAATGGCGGATGCCCTTTTTCAGGATCATCCGCAGCAGCCACCGGATGTTGTGGCCGACTCCGCGCAGTACCGCGTGAATCGCATCGCCGTCTGAGCCCTTCAAGTGACAACGGTTCATGCGGCAGGTCATTCTGACTTGCTTGGCCAGTCGGTGCGCTAACGACGCCTCGATCTCTTGCCACACCATCCGAGATGGCTAGCAACGCCAAGGGGTGTCGGAGGTCGATCACCTGATCGAGGTGGCTGCGGAAAAAAACTTCGACTGGGCTTATTGGATTTTATCCCAAGACTTCCAGAAAAAGGCACTGAGAAAATTAAAATTTAAGAGAAGTTATGCCCGGAAAAGAAAATATTCACGAGTCAAAACAAGAACTAAGAGGATTTTTCCGGGGCGACTAAGGAGTGAAGAAAAACCCTCGCACTTTCGGGTACGATCGGCGCCTCTGGATGTTGCAGAAAGCGTCTAACAGCACGTGCTATCGAAACCGCAGAGTTGGGATCAAAACATTCAACCGGATCGCAAACGTCTCTTACAAAGTCAAGTTCGCCAGCAAGTATTGGTATACCGGCAGATCGCGCCTCGATCAAAGGTAGACCAAATGACTCACTAACTGACGGAAAAATCATTGCACCAGCTCGGTCGTAAAGGTTTGAAACTTCACTACGCGGCAAAACTCCAAGATCGGATATATTAAGATTGTATGATCGCGCCTTATCATCAATCCAGGAGCGCAAGGCTTTGTCACGATCAGACAAGGTGAGTGCCAGAGAGGGATAAAGACCATTATGGCCCAGAATAATCCAACTCTCGATTAACGTCTTATGATTTTTGTGGGCCTCTCCATCAGAAACATATACAAAATCCCACTCCCTCGACGACATACCTTTACCTTTCGACAAAGGAGGGGCGAATGAGGAAATCCGGATGTCTACACTACCGCCCCCATACCACCCTCTCAACAACGCCGCCATAGATGGCGTTTGCACATAGTAAACATCTACTTTATGGCGAAGAATTTTCAATAACGCCCTCTCGAGAATGAGTCTTAATCGGGTTCGCAAAGAAAAATTGGATAAACTCGAGTCTTCAATAAGAAGCCTATTCTGTAAAAATACTATGATCTCTCCATTTACCGGCAACAATGGAGGCAGATTATGGAAAAACAAAAAAGGTCCGGCGGGTTGACTTCCAAAAGCAAGACTAATTTCGGCCTTCAACCGGGATAAAAATGAGGGTCTAATCCAGAAGATTTTAGTATTTGACGGAAGGACTAATCGCCCTCTCGCTCGGATGTCGACCCATGCAATAATTTGTGAATCATTTGGCCAATCGTCAACTATGGACTGCAGAAGCACAATTCCACCTCCTGCATGTACGTTCGGCGCAAAAATTTTAGGCAACATAAATCAGGCCAAATAGTTACTGTTTGGTGTTTTGTTCGCTTGCAGTGCCGACTAAATTTGTGCCGCCCAAACCAGTTGCAAATACAAAAGCAAGGGCCGTCAACGGAGCAATCAAGAAAGCATCTACCCCCGGATGGAAGAGCCCATAAGTGTATAGATATATTAAAATCGATTTTCCTTTCCTACCTAGCATTTGCCAGAATTTTATAATCAAAAGAGTCCAAGCAAGAAGCCCAAAGAGACCCCAATTTAGTATTGTCTGCAATATAAAGTTGTGGGGGACGCTCCCATCATTGAACGACTGGTAGAATCGAGCGGCACCAAATACTAAGAGCCAAAGATTCTCCTTTAGATATATAAGGTAACCTGAATAAATGTCCGCCCTACCCGAAACAAATTGCTCTTCGCGCTCACCAAAAAAAACCCCCGCCAAAAATACCGCCGCCAGCATTATTGCCAACAGTAAAAATTTTTTATTAGGCCCCCAAAAAGTGAATAACGCAATAGCCGCCGCAACATACACAAATCTAGTTTGCGCCAGCCACATACAATACATAATCAACAGCATTAAAGGTATTCGCACGTATCCACCGAACCCTCGACAAAGAATAATCAAAACAAACGCTAATCCAGCCACAAATGCATACTCAACTCTATCAAACGCAAAACCTCGGAACCCGTCAAACCAAGTCAAAGGCCTGGGAAAAGTAAAACCAAGATAATCAGCCAAAACAGGAGCTACCACCCAGAATGCCAACGCACCAACATAAACAGAAGGTATTGAAGAGACCTTACCTCTTGCAAGATTAAAAATAATTGCAAAAAATATAGCATTTATCACATGGACGGGTGAGACATGTCCAGCAACTTGGTATGCTACAGTAAAGGAAAGTGCATAGGCATAATAGAATTCCCACGGATAAGGTCTTGATGTTTTTAGCCTTGCAAGGCTGAGCATGTAAATAACAAGTGTCAGCAGACCCCACAGATATGTCAAATAGGAGTTTGACTGAATTCGCCATTCTCTATCAATTTCATCAAGAGTTAGGCCTGTAGTTAGATAACCTACCGTAAGACTACCAATGGCAGCAATAAATGTTATCGCCAGAAGAGACTTGTAAACAAATACATCGCCTTTTAATGCACTTAAATATTGAGGATCACGCATGGTCGGAAATTGTAGTTAATCTTTCAATATTTTTATTCGAGTGCATCCGAGAGCAACGTAATTTTTTAGAGGCTTTCATTATTCGGCCGTTGAAAAGTTTTGGCACACTAGGAACTTTCTAATTTACTTAACTTCTCGCATTTAATCCGGTGGTCATAATCACTCTATCTCAAGAGCAGCGTTTTTTGCTCAGTTCGACAGCAACAATTTAGTCCGGGGCGTCCGCCGGGACGAACGGCACACAACTGACCGGTACACCTAGCTGCTGCGCTGCTAGGCGTTGCAAGGCTGAGGTCTGTACCGGCTGCCGGCTGGCATTTGACCGCCAGTCATGAAGCCATGTTCGCTCCAGCCAGGGCCGCCGACCGCGAGGCTTGAGTGGCAGCGCACCAAGCGAAGCATAGGGGTCGACGAGATAGCGGTTCTGCATGAACACTACCGCCTCACCATTGAGCCCAAAAGGGGGGGGCAAATTGCCAAAGCACTTGCTCCCATTCGTCCGCCGCCAACATGTCGGCAAGGAGGCGTTTCCGCCGCAAACCGGCCGGGCATCGTCGGCTCGACACGCTCGAGTCAAACATGGTCCGGCAGATCGGCCGGCACACCCATGCGCGCATCAAAATATACGATCGTCTCGACATCCGGCGTAATGGCCCGCAGCAGGTCGCACAACAGCACCGCGCCACCGGCCTAGTGTACATTTATTGCATGGACGAACAACCTAGGCATGATCGCAGTCCTTATGCTCCAACCTGCCCTCAGGGAGGGCCAGAATTTTGTTGCAGTAGTCGAGCGTTTCGGCGCGATGGGTGATCATGAGCACCGTGCAGCCCTTCATGCATTCGGCCACCACGTCCATCACCTGCGCCTGCGTGTGCACATCCATCGCACTGGTCGCTTCATCGAGGATGAGCACCTGCGGGTTGCGATACAGCGCACGGGCAATCGCAAGCCGCTGCCGCTGCCCACCGGAGAGGCGTGCGCCGCCTTCACCGATGCTGTCCGACGCGTCCTTCAGTGCGTCCGGCAGATCCAGCCGGCCGATCAGCTCGCGGGCGCGCGCCACATCTTCATCCGTGCGACCGGCACTGCTCAGCATGACGTTTGCGATCGCACTGGCGTCCATCAGGAAAGGCTCCTGGGGCACATAGCCGACACACGTCCACCACTGCGCCTCACGGCCCGCCAGCGGCGCACCGTTGAGCATCACCTGCCCCTGAGTGGGCGGCAGCAGCCCGAGAATGAGGTTGATCAGCGTGCTCTTGCCTGAGCCCGACGCACCAACCACGGCCAGCGTATCGCCCTTCACGATCTCGACGTCGAGCGACCGGAGCACCAGCCGCTCATCGTAGGCAAAGCCCGCCTGCACCAGGGTCAGGGCGTCAAACTCGAGCGAGGGCTCACCTTTGCGCCCAACCGGCCGCCCGTGTACAACCGGCGCAAGCAGGGTGTCGGTCACCGCCACGACGGCGGGCCAGGCATGCTTGAGCGACTGCAGGTGGCTGACCACCTTGCTCACCGACGGCAGCAGACGCATGGCCGCCGCGCCAAAAACCGCAAACTCGCCCGCGACCTGGGTCAAGGGCGTTCCCTGCAGCGTATAGATCATGAAGACCAGCCCGAGGCTGATGTAGATAGCTACCTCGAACACGAAGCGCGGCAGCAGACCGATGAACAACGCTTCGTTGATCGCGCGGCTCGACGCAGTGGTGAACGACTCGAAGCGTTGCTGCGCCCACGCCTGCAAGTTGTAGATCGTCAGCTCACGCAAACCGTGGAAGGCCTGCTGGGTCGATTGCACGATATGCCCATCCGCCGTCTGCTGGGCCTGGCCCAGGCGAACCAGACGGCGATGGGTCGCCAGAAACACCGACACCCCGACCACCGCGAAAATGCCGATGGCCACGAAGAACGCCGTCGCATTGACGAGCAGCAGCACGCCGCAGACGCACAACGCCGGAATGATCTCGCCAAGCAGCACCAGCACCGGCATGAAGAAGCGACCTTCGAGCGCATTACAGTCAACGGTGACGCTGCGCACCCAGTCCGCGGAACGCTTGTCGGCCTGAGACTGGAAAGGCGAGTGGAGAAACCGGTCGAACAGGCGCTCCTGAAAGTAGCGCTTGACCGCCGTTGCCGTGTGGTATGAATGCCGGCCGACAATGAGGATGACGAACGCCTTGACGACAAAGAGGCCCAACGCAACAGCCAGCAATGCCGACGAGGGCGACACGCCGCCGGTGCCCATCCAGTCTGACAGCGCCCCCCATTGCGAGCTCCCGCCGCCGCTGAGCCCAACGGTGAAAAACATGAGCAAGGCCGAGAGGGAGAACACCTCGAGCACGCCGACCGTACCGACGAGCAGAAACGCGGCGTAAAAACGCCGACGTATCGCCGGCGGAGTCAGCCGGACGATCCTCTCGTAAGGGCCCAGTTTATCCATCGATATCAAATCACTCTTCTACTTGCCCAGCACCATGGGTAATCGCGATCCTGCCGCCTTTCGCCCGCCTCCTGGAGCAACGCGGCCTCCTGCCTGTTCGTCATACGCCATCACGGGCAGGCCACCGCGCCGGCACTGCAACAGGCCTGGCGCCTCTCAGATCACACAGCGGATTTCAGGCTTCGTCCAAGTTCGACATACTCGTCGGGCACGCCACAGAAGCCGATCTCGCCCTTCAGCACCAGCCTGTAGCTGACCGGCTGGCCACGTTCGATCAGTTCGTTGTACAGCGGCGCCACATAGAGCTCCCCCGCAACGCCTCGGTGTTTCTGCCGATAGGCATTCAAGGCATTTGCGAAGGTGCGCACGGTGGCGAAGTAATACAGGCCATTCGAGCACAGATCCGAGATTCGCTCCTTCTCCACCACACGGGCGGCATGACCGGGCCGGTCGGGGCTCGGCTCAACGAAAGACCAGTGCGTCCCCTCGCCCCTGAACACCTCCAGATAGCCGGCCACCTCGCCCCGCGCGGGGTCCTTCTCGAAGTTGTACAGGACCGTGTCGATGTTGAAGATGAACAGTTCCTCTTCCTCCTGCGCACACGAAAGCGACAGCTCAACCGATTCGGCCTGGCCGCCGGTTTCACCCGCGTGCTCGATTACCTCGAAGCGCCGCACGCCGAGCGCGTGCATGCGCTCGACAAGGAAGGCCCGGTCGTGGGTGTCCGCCCGACACAGCAGAACGAACAAGTCGGTGTCGAAGTAGCGCCGAAACGAGCCTAGCACGTGGTCGAAGACGACCTGCCCTTCAACGCCGAGCGGGAGTTTGTACTTGGGTAAGGTGTAGCCGGCAGTAAAAAAGCGACTGGAGCGCCCTAGCATCGGAAAAACAAACATGTCAGTTCAACCTGTCCTCGAAGGTATCGGCGTACAGCCGCATCGCGTTAGCCAGCAGAGCGGTCTGGCGACTATCCGAGTCCGCATGCAGTGGCAACATGGCGATAAACAGAAGCGGGAGAGTCTTCTCGATCGCCCCCGCGCTCACGCCGGGCAAGAACCTGTGTCGCCTGAACGCGCCCTGGATCTCCTCGACGTCATCGGCGCCGAAGATCCGAAACGAGAAGTGCTGACCATCGACGGACAGCGCATACTGCCCCGCCACGATATGGTCGTACAGCCCGAGAATCGAGTGGGCGAGCTTGGCAACGTCATAGAGCTGGCTGCCGTACAGCATTGGCTGGCCGTCCTCGTCGGCGCCGCGCGGATCGATCAGCTTGATGGCACGCATCCGGGAGTCATAGAGGATGTTGCTCAGGCACAGATCACCGTGAACGAATGCAGGCACATCGCCAAGCGTCATCAGGTGCGCACTCGAATCGGCCAGGATCTGTCTGAGCGACGGGAGGCGGACGCCATTGAGCACCAGCTCGGCGTCCGCGTCGAACCCGGTCTGCCGTATGAAGTCCTCTAGGCGGCCATGCGCTTTCCGTACGAAAAGCGCCTCGTTTCTCGCCCCTTCTGCGCACGCCGGGGCATCTGCAGCGCGCGAGGCGTCGAGAAAACCCGAGATCTTCATGAACACGCGCTCCCAGAAGACGACCGTCTGACGCCCATAGACGAAGCTTTCGTTGAGCGGGATCGCGCCGAGATACTCGATCGAGTAGAAATAGGCCTCATCCTCGACGCCATCACCTAGGTACTGCGGTGTGAACCTGCGCAGGGGGGCCGGCGTATGGTCGAACCAGTGCGCCTCGGCACGGATCTTTTCTCCGTTGCTGCTGAATTTTTTCAGCACGGTGTGATCGATCTTGAGCCGATTGAACGCCCGCTCCGTGGTGAATGACGAGCGGGCGTAAAAGTAGCAGGTTGCGTTGGTGAGGATGTAGCAGCGCTCGATTCTCGAATGCGCGACCTTCTGCCCGAACGAATACCGCTTGATCGCTCGGAAGTAGTCCAGGGATTCTTCTTTCAGGCAGTGAGTGAGTGCCTCCGGCTGCGACACGGAAAAGAGGCCGGCCCAGAGGAGATCGCGCTCGGCACCGTAGGCTTCGACCGGCAGCGCCGGCTCCAGATCGGTTTCGAAAACACCGATCATGTCGGGCTCGCGCGGCACCGCCAGAGGCAGGCAACCGCCGAGCAGGAAGGTGACCCCCTGCCCCCGCGGACAATGCCGGGCCAGAACCTCGGCCAGCTCCTCACCAGTATTACGGACCCCGTCGAGGGCCACCAGATGGACCCCTTGCTCGCCCAGCCATACACGCTCCGAGTCTGACACCCTGAAGCCCTCGGGGAGCGTCATCAGGATGAGTCGAGCCGGAAACGCCTGCCGCAGCGTCTCCACCTGATAGGCATAAAGGCGACGATTGGCCAGCGGCACGAAGCTCACAGGCAGATCGCCGACCTCGGCACGCAGGCTCTCGCCCACATATTGCGCGGACAGGACGACGATCATTGGGCGTTCCAGGAGCCGATCAGCCGGGCGACCTGTTCCGGCGTCATGCGCGCGAACTCATCGGGCCGCAGCGCGCGGTCATCCACGTAGAACCCCTCGTGCCCGCACCACGGCTTGCCCACGACCACCTCGTCGAACTCGACGTCGTGCCGCCGCAGCCAGTCGAGGATCACGGGCAGCGTGTGCACGTTGATCTTGCCGACATTGCCTTCATAGGTCCGCATGTTGCGGCTGGTGTGCACCACCACCTCGAAGCCAAGCGCGCGATACTCCCGTAACTTGTCGATGACGGCCTGGTTCGGGCGGGCATTCGGATAGTCACCCCCGGCGTAGCAAAGGGTGTGGTCGAGGTCGATGATGATGCGCTTCATCAGAACCACCCACGCCGCGTCGGGTCGATCTGGTACTGCTCCAGCAACGGCTCGAGCTCGACGCCATACTCGCCCAGGTTCCACTTGCCCTTGCCGATGGCGGTCGCGACATAAGGATAGACATCGTTGTCGAAGTGATGCAGCCCCCTGCGCTTGCCAGAGCGGTAAGAGAACGCCGCCTTGAGCCCCAATTTCCTGACCACCTTCTGGCTGTTGACCTCGAGCTCCCAGATGTTGACCTTGAGGTTGGCCTTCAGCACATCCATGAGGACCGTACGCCGCCAGAAGCTGGGCTGGATCGAGAAAATCCATTTCGACTTAAGGCTCAGGCTGTAGAGCGTCGGGCACGCGGGCACCGGTTCGTACTGGCAGTCGCCACCCTTGATGAGGCGGATATGGTCGAACTGCCCGGACTGCATGAGCTCGTAGTACTTCGCCAGCTTCTGGTACTCCGGCGCGGCGTACAGGAACATGTCCTCGTGGTCGAAGAAGACGAACTCATACCCCTCGAGCGCCTCCAGGCAGGCGAGCAGTCGCTGCGGGTAGGGTCGCCCTTCTTCATAGATCAGCGGCTTGACGGTCTCCGGCAGCTCCGGGTGCGCTTGATTGACCGCGACGAAGTGCGCCATGCCCACCGAAAAATGCGCGCGCATCTGGGGAAAGTAGAGCTTCCAGACGTCCGCGCAGTCGGTATGGGAGAAGGTCAGGTGACAAATCCTGTCGCCGAAGAGTTTCATGCCCGCCTCCATTCAGTACAGGTCTGATTCCATGAGTTCGATCGGCGAAGTGCCGGCGTAAAAGGCCTGATACCACTTCATCGTTCGATAGAGTCCCTCGACGCTGTTGTCGCGGGGGGGCGCGAAGCGGCTGCTATACTTAGCCACATTCACGCTCAGATTCAGGTCTTCCTTGACCCTTACCTCTTCGTCGATGACGTCGAGATCCAGATAGTATTCCTTGAACAGCTCAATCACGTCGCGCACTCGCGCGAAACTGCTGTCCTTCGGCCCCAAGTTCCAGGCCTCGCCGCTGGGAATGCCGCCGTCGAGTGCGGCAAGCGCGATTCTCGAAATGCCCTTGGCTACATCGCTTACATGCTGGAAGGGACGCGTTGCGTCCATGTAGCGCACACGGAAACTTCTGTCGCCTCGTGCGGCGTGAATCAGGTCCGGAATCAGGCGGTTGATGGACCAGTCCCCTCCCCCCACCACGTTGCCGAGACGTACGGTCTGGATATTGAGGGCACGCCCCGCCCGATGCGCGTTGTTGTACGCCTTGGCGATCAGCTCGGAGCTGGACTTCGACACGCTGTAGACGTCGCCGCCGCCCAGCGGGTCGGTTTCCGAGAACGGGTGCCCGTCGCTGTTGTTCTCGTACACCTTGTCGCTCGTGATGCACACTGCGGCGCGCACGCTTTCAGTCAGCCTCGCCGCCTCGAGCACGGCAAGCGTGCCGAGCGCATTGGAACGGTAGGTCAAATAAGGTTGCTTGAAGGCGCGCGGCACGATGGCCTGGCCCGCCAGGTGTACGATCAGCTTGGGCTGTATCTGTGCGACCCAGTCCTGCCATGCTGCAAGATCAGATACATCGCACTCGCGCTCCCCATCCATCAGCGTGTTCAGGCCTGCAACATCGTACAGTCGCTCGCCGTAGGAACTCCGGTCATCCAGCCCATAGACGCGCCACCCTTCACGCTTGAACAGGAAAGCGGTCCAGGCGCCGATGAAGCCCATATGCCCTGTCACGAGGACGCGCGGTGTCGAAGTGTTCATTCCGTCATTCCTCCGAATTTCATTACGCCGCAGCACGACACAGATTTCGTGCTTACAGCAGGATTCTCATTGTCTGCCCACCGGCCTCAAAGCCGCCCGCCGCGTAGAACGGCTGGGCCAAGGCGGCGGCCTCGAGCGACACCTTGAAGCAACCACGCGCCCGCGCAGCCGCGACGAGCGCGTCCACGATGAGCCGGCCGACTCCCTGACCACGCACATCGGGTGCAACAACCACATCCTCGATGATGCCAGAGCGCCCGCCGCGGACCCGGTTCAGCACAAATACCGAACCGAAGGCGACCAGCCTGCCACCGCGCACTGCGACACAGGCGTGGCAGTCTGCATGGGCCGCAAACGCGTCGGCCAGTGCCGGAACGGTCTGCGCAGCAGGCCGATAGGCGCTGACATGCTGCAGCAGGTCGATCACCGCCTCCATGTCTTCCGGCACAAATGCGCGGACGCTCACCAGCGCAGTCACGACGCGGCCGCTCCCTTCAGGTAGGTCGCGATACGCTCGCCCGCATGGCCGTCACCAAAGGGATTGACCGCGCGCGCCATCGCTTCGAACGCCGCCGCATCGCTGATTAGGGTCTGCGTTTCGCGAATCACCCGGAGCGGCTCTGTCGTCACCAGCCTGGCGGTGCCGGCCTCGATGGCCTCGGGGCGCTCGCTGGTGTCTCGCATCACGAGCACCGGCTTGCCCAGGGCCGGAGCTTCCTCCTGAATGCCGCCGCTGTCGGTCAGCACGAGCAGGCAATGGCGCAGCAACCACGCGAAGTCTTTGTAGTCCTGCGGCGGAATCAGCACCACGTTCGGTACATCGGCCAGCTTGTGCTCAACTACGTCCTTGACCTTGGGATTCAGGTGGACCGGGTAGATGAAATGCAGGTCGGGGTTGGCCTTGGCCAGCTCATGGATGCTGTAGCAGATGTTGTCGAGCCCGGTGCCGAAGTTCTCGCGGCGGTGCGCCGTGATCAGCACGAAGGGCCGCGCTTCGATGTTGAAACCGATCTGTGCAAGCAGGCGGGCACGCAGTTGCACGACCTCCTCGGGGCGGCCTTCCAGTGTGCGGATGGTGAGCAGCAGCGCGTCGATCACCGTATTTCCGGTCACGATGATGCTGTCCGGCGTAATGCCCTCACGCTCGAGATTGGCCCGCGCCGCAGGCGTCGGCGCAAAATGGTGCCGGGTCGCAATCGCCACCGAGCGCCGGTTGTATTCCTCGGGGAAGGGCGAGAGCAGGTTGCCAGTTCGCAGCCCCGCCTCGACATGCCCGACCTCGATCTGGCGGTAGAACGCTGCCAGCGCCCCCGCCATGGCGGAGGTTGTGTCGCCGTGCACCAGCACCAGATCGGGCTGTGTCGCCTCGAAGTGGGCATCGAGTGCGAGCAGCAGCCGGCTGGTGAGTTCTGCCAGCGACTGCCCGGGCTTCATCACGCCCAGCTCGACGTCGGGCTTCAGGTCGAACGCCGCCATCGCGCCGTCGAGCATGGTGGTGTGCTGACCGGTGCTGCAGATGGTGACGGCAAAATCATCCGGCTGCGCACGCAGCGCCAGCACCACTGGAGCCATCTTGATGGCCTCGGGCCGCGTACCGATCACGACAAAGACTTTCTTCACACTTGTCCCCACCTCAGATATGGATGTTCTTCTCGGCCAGCTTGCGCTGGAGCGCGCGGCCCCATTTGCCCAACCAGGGGTACCTGGTGGCCAGTCGCTTGATGAAGCGGAGACGGGCCACGCCGGGGCCGATGACCACGCCCGCCGACGCCGTATCCGCGACGTCCTTGCACAGGCGGAACCCGTTCGACGTGCAATGGCGCAGCGCCGTATCGAACTTGCGCAGCGCCTCGTCACCCTGTGACACGGCCTCCTTTGAGGTCCCGAGCTTCATCGCAAGTTCCGGGTCGCTGCCCCAGATAGCCAGATCAGACTCGGGATGCGGCGGCACCATGGTGCGGATGCCCAGGTGCTTTTGTAGCATGAATGAAAAATGCATGTCCTCGCCCACTAGCCGGGACATGCCGAGCGGCGGCAATTCGCGCCAGAACGCGCCGAGCCACTCCCGTTTGAAAAACCAGGCATGCCCGACGATGTCGACAACCTCGGCCTTTTCATTCGGTGCATCCCAGCCAAACGACACAAAGGGGTGGTAGCGGGCGGCGCTCAGGAAACGCAGCCCACGCGCCCCGAGCAGGGCCGGCTCACGCTCCATCTGCTGCAGGCAGCTTTCGAAAAAACGCGGCGCAGGGAAGGTATCGTCGTCCAGCATGCAGACGTACTCGCTCTCGGCGTTGATCGCGTACGCGAAGCGGGACCACACGCCGAGGTTATGCGAGTTGTTGGCGACCATCACCTTGTCGCCATAGCCATGCAGGTCCAGTTCTTCGCCGTTGTTCCAGATAAGCACCCGCTCCGCGGGCACCGTCTGCGACAGCACGCAGTCGATCTGCTGCTTCAGGTATTGCTGACGCTTAAAGGCATTTAGGACAACCGTAATCATGCGTTCACCACTGTAGTTGGTATTCCCGATGCCGGCGATAGCGCCAGGCCGCAAACCGCTCGCGTAGCGTACGGGGATCAATGAGCTTGTGGTATGCACGCGTGCCCAGCGGCAGCCCCATGAGGTCGTTCAGGACGGTGCCGATATCGAGGAAGGTTAGGTCCGGACGGCTGATCCGGAGCTGGTGCCCAAGCACGTTGGACAGGGATGAGGCCGAGGACAGGATCAGCGCAGACTCGGGGGCATCGCGCAATGCCGCCTGCACCGAATCGAGCGTTTGCAGGTATGTCGAAAAGAAGTCATCCGGAATCTGGACGAGCCGCCCTTTGCCCAGATACCCCTTCAGTTCGCAGCGCCAGTTGCCCACCACAAGCAGGTCTTCGAAGGACGCGGCCAGGAACGGGAAGAAGCTCGCGCGTGCGCGCAGAAAGTTCGAATTGAGGAACAGGTCGGAGAAGGTCATCTGCGGCGTGAAGCCGCCATTGAGACGCAACATGAACTCGCGGTCGCCAAGGGCATTATTGTGCCGCGTGGGCACCCCCTTGAAGTAGGCGCTGTCGCAGAAGATCGCCGAAGCAAGCAGGTCGCCACGTACATCCTGGCCCTGCCTCGGATCGAAGCGCTTCTGGTCGAACTCGGGAAACTGGTTCGAGAAGCGCTTGCCGCGAAACTCCGTCACGCCGCCCGCAATGACCAGCTTGCGGTTACGCAGGATCTCGATTTCGCCGTCGCTGAAGCGCACGAAGGTAAACGGCGAGCGTTCACGCACCAGTCGCTCGAAACGATCCAGTTCGCCATCTCCGGTGGGCATCACATGTGCCACCCCGGACGTATCAGTTGAGGGCCTCGTCACCGGGTTCAAAACAGGCCCCCGTCCTTCACCACCACAGGAAATTCAAGCAGCATCCGGTCGACGCGATCGCTCACCTCATTCAGGTCAGGGTCGGCCACATCAAGGAAGGCTCGCATGCCTTCTGCGGTGCCGGCTGCCATGCGCAAGGAGAACGCGCCTCCGCCCCTGACCAGTTGAAGACCCGGGAAATCGAGATGGGGCTTGCCTGCTCGTAAACTCGCCAGCCCCACATAGCCGGTGCGGCTCCAGGCCAGATACTTTGCCAGCGCATTCATGTAGAACCAGTCGGTGCACCCAAGGTATCGCTCGACCGTCGGCATGACCAGAACCGGCAGCGCGCCCGCCTCACGGCGCTGCTCCGCATCAAGTGCGCAGGCCATGAGGTCGCGCGGAGCGCTGCCCGCTGCGCGCAGTGCTGTCATGCCCCAGCCCCCCTGCCCGTCCGGAACATGCTGGCGCACATTGCCTGCGTCCATCTGATAGATGGCGGCAAGCGGCAGCGGCGATTCGGCCAGCAGTCGTGCCATCGCGGCATCGTCCGCATCATGAACAAGCAGCACGACCGGCGTGTGATTGATCAACTGCCCGGACTGCGCGGTGAGGTCGAAATCCTCGTGGGTCAGAAAGCGTGTCCGCTCGCGCAGCCCCTCGGAGAGGATGAAATACTTGAGCAGCGCATGAATATTCAGGGCCATGAACGGCGGGAAGGTGCGCGGCGCAGCCTCGAGCGCCGTCACACAGGAGTTCTCGGCAGTCAGGGGCGGTCGCTCGAGAAATCGCTGCAGCGGGTTGGTCAGTCTGCGCAGCACCCGCTCCGGGAGCGTGCTACCGAGGGCCCGGGAACGAATCGCCCCGATCAAACGTGAAGCAAGCGCATGCGCACGCTGCCCGACTGGATGCGAAAGCGCATTCTCGTATCGCGTTTTCTTCCGCGCTCGCGGCCAACCCGACTCGCTGAACTCTTTGAGGTACGCATTTTCCCCCGCGAGCGCATCAAGCACGAAGGTGTCAAAATCACTAAAGCGCCGCGCGATTGCCCAGGGCGCGAGCAACCACATGTCCGCGTAGCCCTCGTCCACTTCGGAAAAGTACGACAGATACAGGTGTGATGCAGGCATGGCCGCGTCGGCGACCAGTTGATTAACCTGAGCGCTACCCGTCTGACCCAGATCCCAGCGCGTAACCAGCACCTGCCCCGCTTGCTCGGGCAGCTCGTCCATAAGTTGCACTGCTTTCGCACGAGAACGGGCATTGCCCAGCACCGACTGCAGCGACACGTTTTTCCAGGTCGAATTCAATCGATCCAGGCCAAGCTCGAAACGGTCCGGCGGATCGATGCGATGCACGAACTCCGGATAGAAGCACTGTTGTGTCTCATGGCGCTCAGCCTGTGGCGCATAGACCGACCGCGCGAGACCGGACAGTTCCGGGTTCCAGCTGTGGACAACGATCTGACCGACCTTCCTGGAAGTTGGCAGCTTGCGCTGCAATTCGATGAATCCGCGCCAAAACGGCCGCAGATCCGCCGATTGTGGTCGACACAGATGCCCGGACAGGACGAGCGTCAGCTCATCGCGCGGCATCGGCGCCCTCCAGTATCTGCAGGAACTGCCGGGAAATATCCAGGCGCTCGTAAACAACGGGGCGTTCTACACGTGCCTCAGCCTGTGAAGTCAGGCAGTTCCGCAACGCCGCCTTGATCGACTCTGGATCGTCGGCCTGTGCGGTGTGCCCCCCGTGCGACTCGATCAGGGCGCTCAGTTCGTCATTGTTGAGCAATCCGAACACCGGCAAGCCCAGATTCAGGTAATCGTAGGTCTTGTAGGGGATCGTCTCGCGGCTACGCTCGTCGGTATGCTGCACCAGCATCAGGCAGGACGCCTGCCGGGCGCGCCGGAGGGCATCAACCCGATCAAGCGCGTCGAGCGACTGAAAATCGGGGCGCGCCAGATAGCGTAGTACCGTCTCACAATAGACCGCCCCAAGGTTGACGACGCGGACCGCCCGGGCAAGCTCGAAACCCTCTTCATGCAAGGCGTCGAGCGCATCGAAGAACAGGTCAAGGTTACGCGAACCGTAAAGCGTGCCCAGGTGCAAGAACTCGAACACCTCACTCGTGCCACGCTCGGCCGGTGCCGCCGGCTGCACGAACCGCCACGCGCCCGGATACACGCCAACGATCTGCCGGGCATGTTCGGGGTTGCGCTCGCGCGCCGAACGCGCCGCTTCATTCGTTACATAGACTGCCCGGGTTGAGCGTCCGGCCAGCCAGGCCTCGATGTGGGCTGCGATGCGCCGCGTCATGCTCGAACGGGTCATAGTGGCGCCAAGCAGTGGATCCTGAAATTCGCAGAACAGGCGGCCTCCGGTTAGGCGGACGAGCGCACCGCCCACGACATAAGCCGACGTCGGACCACCTGTGCAGAAGACGTCTCGTACGCAGTAACGCAACTTGAGCCACAAGGCCACTGGCAGGGCAGTGATCAACCATGACCATCGTCCTGAGCTGATGCCTTTCGTGACCTTACGCAGAACGTAATCGATGATGTTGCCAAACACGAACGCGAACGGCAGAAACAGATTCATTCCGAGAGGAACTGTCTCTCCGCCCGCCTTCAGTTCCTTGACCTCTTCCTTGTAGTCATTCCACGAGAGTGAAGGCACCCTGACATAGCGCACGCTGGGCCGGTTGGTGACATGGCTTCCCATACCGGTGAGCACCACGGTTTCGCGGCCAGACGCTTCAAGCACACGAATCTTGTCGTCCGCCCACTCAGCCGGGCAATTGCCGCGAATACCAGTGAAAAAACTGATGAATATTAGCGGGCGTTCGGACGATGGAACCCGCTTCACCGATGTCTGGCTGTTCTCGCGCTGATGCTGCGTCATGCCAGCCGCTCGCTGCGCGCACAATCAATGGCCAAGCACAGCGCGTCGACCACGCGCGTCTGCTCCGATTCGCCCATACCTATCCAAACCGGCAGCCGAATGATCCGCTCCGAGAGTTGGTCTGTGTGGATCAGATCACCATGAACACGCCCGTAGCGCTGGCCCGCCGGCGACGAATGCAGTGGTACGTAATGGAACAGCGCATGCACACCGGCGCGCTTCATCTCTTCGAGCACGCGTTTGCGATCGATTCCGTCCGTAAGCAGCACATAGAAGATGTGAGCATTGTGCTCGCATTCACCGGGAATATGGGGGCGGCGCAACACGCCCTCTTGCTCAAGCGCTTCGGTTAGGACGTTGTACCGCGCCCAGATATCGCGGCGCAAGCCGGTGATGCGATCGGCATCTTCCAGTTGCGCCCAAAGGAACGCGGCGATGAGTTCGCCAGGCAAAAAGGACGACCCCACGCTTTGCCAGGTGTACTTGTCCACCTCGCCACGGAAGAAGTGGCTACGATCTGTGCCCTTTTCGCGAATGATCTCTGCCGGAATCGCGTATTCATCGCGGTTGACAAGCAAAGCCCCGCCTTCGCCGCTGATGACGTTCTTGGTCTCATGGAAGCTGAATGCCCCCAGATCACCAATCCCGCCAAGCGGCGCGCCCTTGTAACGAGCCATCACCCCTTGTGCGGCGTCCTCGATGACGCTCAGCGTGTGGCGCCGCGCCACGTCCATGATCGTGTCCATCTCGCAGGCTACGCCCGCATAGTGAACCGGCACGATCGCCCGGGTACGCTCGGTAATGGCCGCTTCGATTTTCTGCTCGTCGATGTTCAGCGTATCCGGACGGATATCCACGAACACTGGCACACCGCCGCGCAGCACAAAGGCGTTTGCCGTCGACACGAAGGTATACGAAGGCATGATCACTTCGTCACCGGGCTGGATGTCGACTAGCAAGGCCGCCATCTCGAGCGCAGCGGTACACGAATGCGTCAGTAACGCCTTTTCGGCGCCCACGTGAGATTCGAGCCAGCGGTGGCACTGCTTGGTAAACCACCCGTCACCAGCTAGCATATTTCTCTGTTTGGCATCCGCGATATGCGCAGTCTCTTGACCGGTCATGTAGGGGCGATTGAAAGGGATGGGAATCATGATTAGCTGACCTTTTTTAATTCTTGCTGCAATTGCGTAATTTCATTTCGCAAGCATTTATATTCCTCGATCTTGCGCTGCAAGAACCCGTGGGTGATTGCCGCTTTCTCTGCCATGCCAGTTGGTGTGAGTACATAGACGTAGCCAAACTTGTTCTTGGAGTTGGCGAAGTTTTTCATCTTCACCATGCCTTTTTCCATCAGCGCCTTCAGACAGTAATTCAATCCGCCCACGCTGATACCCAGTTTCTCGGCCAACTCGCGCTGGGTAAGGTCGGGGTTTTCTTGCAGGATGCGCATCACCCTAAAGTATGTGTCTTCTTGGAGCTTGGCTTGGCGACTTGCCATAACGTTGACGGGTTTTCTATATACGCTGCAGGTTCTAATGTGTTTTGAGCACGCTACCGCCATGCCGTATCACGTTCAGCAAGCGCGGTCGCGGCAAATAAATTCGTAAAGTTCTGTAAGAACTTGAACATTGTATCCGGTGCTCAGCCGTTCGGTCCACACCGTCATCAAAAATAGTTTTCAGGGGTGGAAGAGTTCAGGCCTCTGCAACTTGCTGCTGGACAGCCTCCTCCATGCTGACGGTGTTCACCGCCAGATCCAGGTGGGTCAGGATTTCCGGCTCGTGGCGGCCGATGTAGCTCTTGACGGTCTCGTTGGCCAGCAACTTGGTGAGGTAGCCCCCCTTGGCCACCAACAGGTTCAGCAGGACAGAGCCGTAGGAGCTTTCGGCCTCCTGGTGCCTCTCTTGCACCTGGTTCATCTCATAAGATTTGTTGTCAATTGAAGGATGCGGCAGGTCTCTGATCCAATTGATGTTAGCGGCAGTCAATTTTTTGGGGCTTCAAGGGTGGTCGGATAGGTTTGACCCTGACCTCTGCTATGGCGTGCTGCACGGCCAGTTCCTTGCGCAGCGCTACGTTTTTTGACGCCAGCGCCTCGCCATCCCGTCTATTTTGTTTTATTAAATACATTATTTGTTTGTTTTCTATCGAAGCGCCTTACTCACAACAACGACCACACTCGCACAAGGAGCTGACCATGGGAGCCGTAACTCAACGTGAAGCGACCGCGTCACAAGACCGTGGCGCCCTGGCCAAGATGGTCATGACCTTGCTCGACCACTGGAAGTTGAGTACCGAGGATCAGGCAGCGCTGCTGGGTATTGCGTCCAGCAACCAGGCGGCGTTGTCGAACTACCGCGGCGGCAAACCGATTGGCACCAGCCGTGACCAGTACGAGCGCGTCGGGCACCTGTTGGGCATCCACAAGAACCTGCGCCTGCTGTTCCCGCAGAACCGTGACCTGGCCTACCGCTGGATGACCACCCGCAACAAGGCCTTCGACAACCTGACCCCGGTCGAGGTGGTCAAAGAGTGGGGCTTTGCGGGCCTACTGATGGTGCGTGGCTACCTGGATCGCGCTAGAGGTGTTTGAATAGCGTCTAAATGAACTCCCTCTTTGCTCAACTCACGCTGGCCGACGTACACCAGGACGTGATCCGAAATATCGTTTCCCTGCGTCAGTCGCAGGATTTGTTCGATGATCTGACTGATGACCCGACCGAATGGTTGCTGGCGCAGAAGGTGGGAGGCGAGGTCAAGCCGCCACCCTATAGATCCAGAACGCCGATAATTGACCGGCCGTTTGAGGACGTTGAATGGTTCAATGCCATCACTTGGCCGTTCAAGAATTCGCAGGCCAGTCGGTTTTCAGATGGCTCCTTTGGTGTCTGGTACGGATCAGAGTCGGTCGAGACGACGGTATTTGAGTCTGCATACCACTGGTATCGGAGCTTGCTCAGTGACGCCGGGTATGACCGTCAGGTGGTGATCGCTGAGCGCAAGGTGTACTCGATCGCATGCAGTGCAGCGCTTTTGGATTTGCGCAAAGCAGCGTTTGCTCACCCTGATCTCTTGCATCCGTCGGACTACGCGTTTTGCCAGTCCGTGGGAACGAGGATTCACAGGGAGGGGCCCCCTGGGCTGCTGACGCAGTCGGTTCGTGGGCCTGGAGGTGAAAACCTGGCCATCTTCAATCCGGGCGTGCGTTCCAATCCCAGACACAACTGCCAACTGACCTACCGGCAGGCTGCCCAGACCCTGCGGGATGACTCAGCATCCAAGATGGCGAAACGATTGGCCGCGTGGGGTCGCCTCTGCTCCACCACAAATAAAAACGGCCCCGAGGGGCCATTCTTATTTGTGGTGGAGCCGGCGGGAGTGGCTCCGACCTCACTTTGCTGGGCAAAGTGAGTCTTCGCCGAACTCCGCAGCCTTTGGCTGCTCCGTTTCGAACCGCGCGTCCTGCTGCGTCCGCGGGTTCTCTATTCAACACCTCGATCCACAAATAAAAACGGCCCCGAGGGGCCATTCTTATTTGTGGTGGAGCCGGCGGGAATCGAACCCGCGTCCGCAAGCCTTCCAAAGACAGTTCTACATACTTAGTCGCTTTACTTGGATTTAACCGAACTGATTAGCCAAACGACAGGCCGGCAGTCAGCGATCCGCTTGTTTTAGGCACCGAGCCCACGGCTTGCACGGTGACGATCTGATGTGAATGACACTGCTGCGGGTTTTACCCCGCCTGGCCCATCAGAGAACCAGTGCAGCGCCCGCCGGGTTTAAGCGGCGAGAGCGAAACGCTCGTCGTTGGCGTTTATTAATTTCCGAATGGATTTACGAGGGAATCGGTCCTCGGTATGCCCTGCGCTCCTTCACTGCCCACGTCGAAACCAGGTCGGCCCCATGTCTCGTCGAGAGCGCAAGTATGGACCTGTGCGGCGGGCTGTCAAGTCTTTTGAAGCAGGCGAAGCGCGGCTTGCAGGCGCTCGAGCTCTTGATGGGCTTCAGGGCTGACGCGCGCGGCCTTTCGGCTCAGCTCGTCAAAGTCTGATGTCTCGGCAGGACGGGGTGTGACCGGTGGCGTCTCGATTGTCTCTGGAGGAAGTGGCGTAGCGGCGACAAACGCAGGCTCAGGACGCTTGGGATAGGAGGGGGTCTGGCGTGAACGGGAGCGACTCAGGCCCCACTGGGCAAGCGTCACCACCAGCCAGAGTCCCGTAAGGCTGATCCAACCTGCCGTGAGCGCCGCTGCGCTCACCGTCTCTGCCCAAAGGATTTCACCCAGCTCGGTTCCAAAACTGGGCCAAGGCAGGGAGGAGAGGGCGAGCTCCAATGAGCCGCCATGTAGCGCCATCCGAGAGGCCAGCGTCAAGACCAGCAAAACAAGATTAACGATGAGGGCGAGTAGATTGGTCCACATGTTGTTACAGTATCACTTTCAATGTAGGCGCCCAGCCATGAGCAACGAGTTTGAGCTCCCGACCGAGGGCATCAAAATCTACAGCCCCCAGAAGGGCTGGCAGGATCAGCCAGAGGCCGCGCAACCTCCCGAGGAGGATGCGCGCGAGCAGGCCCAGTTACAGCACCCATACCAGGCGGAGCCCCTAGAGCAACTGGATTCGGCCTCCTTTTCAGAGCCCCCCGATCCCGGCCAAGCGGTTCAGTTGGCTCATGATCAGGCGGCCGCTCTGGCGCAGGTCGGTGGATCCCTTCATGCACTCTTCGAAGCGCTTCAGCAGCCGCTGGTTCCCGCAAACGTGATCGAGGCCGGCCCCAGCTGGCGAGACGTGGCGGATCTCAGTCGCTTCATGGAAGACAGACTCGCTGAGCGAGATGAGCTGCTCTCGCGGTTAAAGGCCATCGAGGATGAGATTCGCCGGGCGAGAGGAGGGCTCTTGGAGGCCCTTGACCTCCTGGCGGCTCAGGAACAGCGGAACCTGGAGGCCGCTCAGGTTCGAGCCGATGTGTCGGCGATGGCTGCCAAGGTCATTGCGCAGCGCTTCTCGGGCGAGGACCGTCTGAACTAATCTTTTCGCCCAAACAGCTTGGACACGAGGCTCAGGTTCGGGCGTGCAGGGGTGATGCCATTGGCGACCGCTGGCTCTGGGTCTTGCTCGCTCCGATGCGCACTGCCTGTATTGGGAACGATGGCAGGGCGGCCCACCTGAATGATGGTTTTCTCCGCCGGTGCGTTTCGAATGGCCTTGTCGATCTCCACCTTCTGCTTGAGTCCAGAGTGCAGGGAGGGAATGCCCGTTTTCTGGGGGTCGAAGACCTCCGGGCGGGCACCACGCGCCTGGTGAATGCCGATGGTCTGTTCAATGGCGCGGCAGAAGGCGAGGAAGGAGTCGCTGAGCTTCTGGTTACGGTGATGCAAGAGAAACTTTTCAGCGAAAGCGCGTTTGGCGTCGACAGAGTCCAGCAGCGGGGGCGTGAGCACAAACGAGAAGGGGAATCGCTGCGAAGACCGATGGACCATATTGACCTGGTCGAGTCGGACACGGCTGGGTGCCAGCACGAGGGTGGGCCGATACCGCGTGCTCTCAAAGACCCACTGGTGTTTCTGGGCGAACTCGATGGTGGTGATGAGTTCCACTTCCGAGACGGCAGAGGGCATGATCACCAGGTCAAACTCGAAAAAGAATTCGCTGTCGAGGCCATCGTTCCAGGTGAGGTCTGCCACGACGATATCGTGGTCGGGGGTGAGCAGGCGCATCTGCCGGCGCAGTTCGATGAGCACCCGAGCAAAGCCCTGCTGCTGGGGAAGCGCAATATTGCGAACGTCGACTGGGTTGTCGGTGGTGCCGAGTTCGACGGCCTTCACCCAACGGCTAGAGGAGGCCTGGCTGTCGAAGTCGAGCAGGGCCGTGCGCTTGCCTCGCCAGGTGGCAAAGTAGTGGGCAAGGTTGGCCGATATGGTGCTTTTGCCGACCCCGCCTTTTTGATTTGTGATGAGAATTCTGATCATGGTGTCCGATCCATTCAACTCTAGAGTCGAGCGGTGGGCCTAAAACTATAGGGTTGAGACCCTACTATGGACAAGGAGTTTTCATGGAAATTCACGAAAACCTCATGATTTTGACGGGCCACAGCCGTGGCCTGGGCGCTGCTCTGGCCCATCGGGCGCTTCAGAATGGCTTTCGGGTGGTTGGGCTGTCGCGTGGCACCCTGAATGTGAAACATCCGGAGTTGATTCAGATTCCGCTGGATCTGGCCTCAGGCGATGCGCTAGGAGCGGCGCTCAAAGGGTTAGAAGACCAAGACCTGTTTAAGGCCGTGCAGCGGGCTTACATCGTCAACAATGCAGGGCTGCTTGGGCCTGTGCAGCGGGTGGGCAGTCAGTCCGCCGATGAAATCGCTCAGGCGGTGACGGTCAATGTCCAGTCTTTGTTGGTGCTCACCAACTGGTTCGCACAGCATACGCAGGGGGTGCAGGACCGGCGTGTCTGCCAGATCTCGAGCGGCGCGGCGCGAAGCGCCTATGTGGGATGGTCCGTCTACTGTGCGACCAAGGCTGCAGTGGATCACCATGCTCGAGCGCTCGCGCTCGAGGCCCAGACACCAGGCCCAGCACAGGGTCTGAGGGTTTGCAGCCTGGCCCCTGGTGTGATTGACACGGATATGCAGACCCAGGTTCGGGCCAGTGCCCTGGATGAATTCCCCAATCGCCCCCGCTTTGAGGCGCTCAAGGAATCGGGCGGGCTCGCCGCCCCCACTGATGTGGCGGAGCGCCTTTGGGCGTATCTGGGGTCTGAAGCCTTCGGGACAGAGCCCATTGCCGATCTGAGGTCCCTGAACCGGTAAAATGGCAGATTAATTAAAACATTCGATTGCTGAGCCTCCATGGATTCGTTCGCCAAAGAAACCCTGCCCGTTAGTCTCGAGCAGGAGATGCGCCGCTCATACCTCGATTACGCCATGAGCGTCATCGTGGGGCGTGCGCTGCCCGATGTGCGAGACGGGTTAAAGCCGGTACACCGTCGTGTGCTCTTTGCCATGCACGAGCTCAACAACGACTGGAATCGTGCCTATAAAAAGTCCGCCCGTATTGTGGGTGATGTGATCGGTAAGTATCACCCGCACGGCGACTCAGCCGTCTACGACACCATTGTCCGAATGGCGCAGAACTTCTCTCTGCGCTACATGCTCGTCGATGGCCAGGGTAACTTTGGCTCGGTCGATGGCGACAACGCTGCGGCGATGCGATACACCGAGATTCGCCTCTCGAAGATTGCCCATGAGCTGCTCGAAGATCTCGATAAGGAGACCGTGGACTTTGGCCCGAACTACGACGGGTCCGAGAAAGAGCCACTCATCCTCCCAGCCCGGATTCCAAACCTGCTCATCAATGGCAGTTCAGGCATTGCAGTGGGAATGGCCACCAATATTCCGCCGCACAACCTGACGGAAGTGATCGCCGGCTGCCTCAAGCTCTTGGAGAACCCCGAGGTCAGCATCGATGAGCTGATGGAGCTGATCCCCGCACCGGACTTCCCCACGGCCGGAATCATCTATGGCATCGAGGGGGTCAAGCAGGGCTATCGCACAGGCCGTGGCCGATGTGTGATGCGGGCCAAGACCCACTTCGAGGACATCGATCGGGGCTCCCGCCAGGCCATCATTGTCGATGAGCTGCCCTATCAGGTGAACAAACGCTCCCTGCTCGAGCGCATTGCAGAGCTGGTGAATGAGAAGCGGCTGGAGGGCATCTCTGACATTCGGGATGAATCCGACAAGTCAGGAATGCGCGTCGTCATCGAGCTCAAGCGCGGCGAGCTCCCAGAGGTGGTGCTCAACAACCTCTACAAAAATACCCAGCTCCAAGACAGTTTTGGCATGAACATGGTGGCGCTGGTAGACGGCCAGCCCAGAACCCTCAACCTCAAGCAGATGCTTGAAGCGTTCTTGGCCCATCGCCGAGAGGTGCTCACGCGTAAAACGATTTTCGAGCTCCGAAAAGCGCGAGAGCGTGGGCATGTCTTGGAGGGTCTGGCGGTCGCAGTCTCCAACATGGACGAGATGATTGCGCTCATCAAAGCCTCTCCCACGCCAGTGGAGGCGCGCGAGTCTCTGATGGCCCGCAACTGGGACGCGGGCCTTGTGCGAGAACTGCTTGCACGTGCCACCGAGACTACAGTGGCTGAGGCCTTCCGACCGGATGGCCTATCAGCAGAGGTCGGGCTGAACGACGCCGGATATCGCCTCTCGGAGACCCAGGCTCAAGAGATCCTCCAGATGCGCCTGCAGCGCCTCACGGGCCTCGAGCAAGACAAGATCGTTTCCGAATACAAAGAAGTCATCGAGAAGATTGCAGACCTGCTCGACATTCTCTCTAAGCCGGCCCGCATCACCGCGATCATTCAGGGTGAACTCCAGTCGGTGGGTAAAGACTTCGGCGATGTTCGGCGCTCGGTCATTGAGCCCAATGCGGAGGAGCTTCAGACCGAGGATTTCATCACCCCCCAAGACATGGTGGTCACGCTCTCCCACACGGGCTATATCAAGAGTCAGCCGCTCTCGGAGTACCAGGCCCAGAAACGCGGTGGGCGTGGCAAGGCCGCGGCGGCCACCAAGGAAGACGACTGGATCGATCAGCTCTTCATCGCCAACACCCACCATTCCATTCTCGCCTTCTCCAATATGGGCCGCGTGTATTGGCTGAAGGTCTGGGAGGTTCCGCAAGGCTCTCGGGCTTCGCGTGGTAAGCCGCTCGTCAATGTCTGGCCTTTGGAGTCCGACGAGAAGATCACGGTCGTCCTACCAGTTGCGCAGTTTGATGACGACCACTTTGTCTTTATGGCCACCGCCATGGGGACCGTCAAGAAAACGCCACTCTCAGCATTCTCCAGACCGCTCAAGCGCGGCATCATTGCCTGCTCTCTGGATGAGGGCGATCACCTCATTGGAGCTGCGCTCACCGATGGCCAGCACGATGTCATGTTGTTCTCTGACTCAGGAAAGGCCGTACGTTTCGCAGAGTCTGATGTTCGCCCCATGGGCCGTGAGGCTCGGGGTGTGCGAGGCATGCAGCTAGAGGATGGCCAGCGCCTGATCAGCATGATCGTGGCGGAAGACGAATCAGCTTATGTGCTGACGGCCACCCAGAATGGGTACGGCAAACGCACACTCATCTCTGAGCACACCCGTCATGGCCGCGGCACCAAGGGCATGATTGCCATTGCGTCCAGCGAGCGCAATGGCAAGGTGGTAAGTGCTTGCCTGGTCCATGAGTCAGACGAAATCATGCTCATTACCGACAAGGCCGTGGTGGTCCGCACGCGTGTGGCGGAGGTCCGCGCTTTGGGACGTGCCACTCAGGGTGTCACCCTCATCTCTGTCGACGAGGGCAGTCAGCTGGTTGGGGTTCAGCGCATTGCCGAGCCTAGCGACTCAGAAGAATGATCCCGAGGACGGTGGCCAGCACGCCGATCGTGCAGGCCACCAACAACACCATCGGACGCCAGCCGAGGGACCGGAGTTCCGCCAGGCTCGTCTTGACGCCGAGCCCTGCGACGGCAAGCAGAATCAGGCTCTGAGATAGCCATCGGCCTGCCTCCAGCGCCGCCGCTGGAAGGTCTATGAGGTTGACCAGCCCAAAGCAGAGAAAGAACCCCACCAGAAAGAACGGCACCAGAGGTCGGCGCGTGGGGGTCCCAGCTTGACTGGAATGAAACGCGAATCCGACGATGAGCACCAGCGGTGCGAGGAGGGCTACCCGCAGAAGTTTGGTGTAACTAGCCATCTCGCTCGCTCCGGGGCCGCCGTAGACCATGGCTGCGCCCACCACCTGCGCCACATCGTGAATGGTTCCTCCGAACAGCAAGGCCGCTTCGACCGATGTGAAGTTCAAGGCATGAGCGAGCATGGGATAGAGCACCATGCAGGCCGTGGAGAGTGCTGTCACCCCCACCACGGTGAAGAGCGTCATGCGCTCGCGCTCAGGGGTTTGAGGAAGCGCGGCTGACAGTGCCATCGCGGCGGAGGCTCCGCAGATCGCCACAGCCCCGCTCGCCAAAACGGACTCCGCCCGGGTGCGGCCCAGCCATCGCCCGACCATGAGTCCGAGGCCGAGGGTGGCGCCCACGCCAGAGAGCACCACCAGAAAGGGTAGGCCCCCCATGTCGTGAACCATGTCGAGGCCGAGGCGAAGACCCAGAAGTGCAACCCCAACACGCAAGAGCGTGCTGGTGGTCCACTGGACCCCTGGCACGAGCGGAGAGCCTTTGAGTAGGCTGTTGAAGGCCATGCCCAAGAGCAGCGCGTAGAGGAACAGGGGTCCTCCATAGGATTGGGAGATCAGCGTCGAGGCTGCAGCGATGACTGCGCAGAGGGCGAGGCCCGGGAAGCGTTCGCGCAGTTCAGATAATCTTGGGGGATGAAGAATCGTCATGGCCGCATGAGTCTACGACGGGACCTGCGTTCATGACGGACGCACTCCTACAAGTCTTTTTAATGATCACCGTGGGCATCGTGGTGGCCCGCGTGGGCTGGGCCGAGGAATCACTGACCCAGGCCTTTTCTGGCCTGGTGCTGAGGGTGTTCCTTCCCGCACTCTTGTTTCGGTCTATGGCGCAGGTCCGCTTCGAGTCTTTGAGCTTCGGACCCATCCTGGGGTACCTGCCGGCCTCGTTTCTGCTTTTCTGGCTGGTCTTCTGGCTGATTCGACGCTGGGGCCGGCCGCTTGGCCTGCTGGCTGCACAGGGTCACGACACCTCGGGAGGGTATGCCTCAGCGGTCGCGATCGCGGCGGTGTTCTCGAACACCGTCATGATTGGAATTCCCCTGGTCAAGCTCTTTTACGGGGCCGAGGGGCTGGTGGTGCTGCTGACCGTCATCACGCTGCACTCGCTGATTCTGATGGGATCTGGCGTGATCGCCTTTGAGTCGAGTGTCCATGGGCGGTCACGCCGCAGTCGATTGCTCACCATTCGGCACCTGTTTCAGACTGCACTCCTGCATCCGGTCGTGATTCCCGTGTTTGCGGGCGTGGCCTACAGCTACTCGGGTTTAGACCTTCCGGTGGTCATTGATGGGACGCTAGCAGCCATGGGGCAGGTCGCCGTGCCTGCCTGCCTGGTGCTGCTGGGTGCGTCGGTCTATCACGCGCGCCACCAGCTTCAGCCTCGCGGAATTGGACCCGTGCTTTTCTTTAAGCTGGTTGCCCACCCTTTCGCGGTCTTTGTCGCCTCCCGATGGGTCTTTGACCTGCCTGATCTCACCGTGGCGGTGCTCACCACCATGGCCAGCTTACCCACGGGGTCGAACCCCTATCTGCTCGCGCAGCGCTATAACCAAGGGGTTTCGATCAGCGCGACGGCGGTGGTCGCCAGCACCGCGTTGTCTGCAATTTCGTTACCCTATGTGCTTTCCCTCTTTGCGTCTTAAGGATGACTCTCGTGGCCGCTCGACCGTACAACTTTGCCCCTGGACCTGCTGTACTGCCGGATGCCGTGCTCGAGCGGGCTGCCGCCGAGATGATGGACTGGGGCGGCACTGGCATGTCGGTGATCGAGATGAGCCACCGTGGAACCCACTTTGAGGGCATTCATCAGACTGCCCTCGATCGATTCAAGCGGCTCCTGAACCTCCCGAGCAGTCACAGTATTTTGTTCATGCAAGGGGGCGCGACTGCGCAGAACGCCCTCATCCCCTTGAACCTGTTGGGGCAGAATCCGCGCTGCGATTACGTTCATACTGGGCACTGGTCAGCCAAGTCCATTCAAGAAGCGAAGAGCTACGGAGAGGTCCACGTTGCGGCCACCGCGCAGGACGCTCGAACGATGTCTTCTGGCTCGCAGGTCGAGTCGTGGCCATCGTTTGGCTATGTGCCTCCCTTCGAGGAATGGAAGCTTCGGTCAGACGCTGCCTACCTGCACATCTGCGCAAATGAAACCATTGGTGGGGTCGAGTACACCGCACTGCCCAATCTTTCCGCTCTGGGCGCGGCCGAGCTCCCACTGGTGGTGGATATGTCCTCGAATGTGCTCTCAAAGACCATGGACTTCTCGCAGATCGATCTCGCTTACGGCGGGGCGCAGAAGAACATTGGCCCATCCGGTTTGACCTTTGTCATTCTCAATCATGAACGCCTACAGGAGCGATTTCCGAGCCCCATGGCGCACTGCCCAAGCGTCTTTGATTACCGTAAGGTTTTGGAGCAGAACTCCCTCTTGAATACGCCGAGCACCTTCGCGATTTACATGGCGGGCTTGGTGTTCGAATGGCTCGAGCTTCAGGGTGGAGTGGAGGCCATGGAGCGCTTGAACGCCCAGAAGGCCGCGCTGCTGTATGACACGCTGGATGCCTCTGGGTTCTACCAGACTCGCGTGGCCAAAGCGGCTCGTTCGCGCATGAATGTGCCGTTCTACCTCCCTGATGATCGTCTCTACCCCGTTTTTCTCGAGCAGAGCAAGGCAGCAGGCCTGCTTAACCTGAAGGGACATAAGGCCGTGGGTGGTCTGCGTGCCAGCCTTTATAACGCGATGCCGCTGGAGGGGGTGCAGGCCCTCGTTTCATTTCTGCGCGGGTTTGAGAAGGAGCATGCATGACCCCAGAGCAACTCAAGGGTTTTCGAGACCAGATCGACGCTTATGACGACCAGATCATTCCGCTTCTGATCGCTCGTTCGAAGGTGGTTCAGCAGGTGGGCCTCAATAAGCACAAGGTTGGAGCGCCCGTGTTTCGGCCTGAGCGCGAGGTCGCGATCATCGAGCGGATGTGTAAAGTCAACCGTGAGCTGGGCGGCCCGCTACCGGACCAGTCGATAGCGGCCATCTGGCTAGAGATCATCTCAGGCTGTCGCGCCTTGGAGCGCGTCATGCGGGTCTCTTATCTCGGTCCTGCTGGAACCTACAGTGAGCAGGCCGTTCGCACGCTCTTTGGACATCGCGTAGAGGGCTTGCCCTGTTCGAGCCTCGACGAGGCGCTTGCACTGGCAGAGAGGGGGGATGCCGATGCGGCCCTTCTGCCTGTCGAAAACTCCATTGAAGGGACGGTGGGTCGCACCCTCGATCTGTTTTTGCAGACGAATCTTCGGATCAGCTCGGAGATCTCGATCCCCATTCACCACGGCCTGCTCAGTCAGGCAGAGTCCATTTCGGGTATTCGCAGAGTCGTCGCGCACGCACAGGCGCTGGCTCAGTGTCAGCAGTGGCTCCGCAAGCACCTTCCGGGGGTGGAGCAGCTTGCGGTGGTCAGCAATGGAGAGGCCGCTCGGATGGCCTCCGAGGACCCAGCGCTCGCAGCCATTGCGGGGCAGACGGCCGCCCAGCATTACGGCCTCAAGACCCTGGCCGAGCGCATCGAGGACGATCCCAGCAATCGCACTCGGTTTGCAGCCCTTGGGAATTTCACCCCCGATGGCTGCGGCGTGGATCAGACCTCCCTCATCCTCTCGGTGCCGGATCAAGCGGGCGCCATGCTCTCACTCATCGAGCCCATGGCCCGACATGGGGTGTCCATGAAGCGCTTTGAGTCGCGTCCCGCAAGGCAGAGGAGTTCTGCTGACGGCTGGGAATACTTTTTTTATGTGGATTTGGTGGGGCACCAGACAGACTCAAATCTCGCATTGGCGCTCGCAGAGATTCGCGAGCGAGCCAGTTTCTTCAAGATTCTGGGGTCCTATCCCCTGTTCGATCGACTCACGGTGACCAGTCATGCATAACCCTGCACTCGCCTTTGTTCAGGCCATCGCGCCCTATCACGGAGGACGTCCCATCTCAGAGGTGGCACGTCAGTTTGGGCTCGCGGAAGATCAGATTGTGAAGCTGGCCTCGAATGAAAATCCGCTGGGCATGAGCCCACGGGGTCGTCAGGCCATGCTGGCCGCCAGCGAGGACTTGGGTCGATACCCTGATGGAAACGGACACGACCTGAGGGCGGCGTTGGTCAAGCGATTCAACCTCAAGCCTGATTGGATCACGCTGGGGAATGGAAGCAATGACATTCTTGAACTGGTTGCGCGATCGTTCCTGTCCGAGGGGCGCAGCTCTGTCTTTTCCGCTCATGCCTTTGCGGTCTATGCGCTGGCGACTCAGGCGACGGGTGCTCAAGCCATTGTGGTCCCCGCAAAGCATGCTGATCTCGGGCATGACCTCGTTGCGATGCGAGCGGCCATTCGTGAGGATACGGCGGTGGTCTGGGTGGCGAACCCAAACAACCCGACCGGAAGCTTCCTAGAGCCCGATGTCTTGGAAGCCTTTATTGCGGCGGTTCCAAGTCAAACCATCGTGGTGCTCGATGAGGCTTACGTGGAGTACTTGGACCCGAAAGAGGCGATCCCATCCTTTGAGTGGGTGGAGCGTTACCCCAACCTGGTGGTCTCACGGTCTTTTTCGAAGGCCTATGGCCTGGCAGGGCTGAGGGTGGGATTCGGCGTGGCGCAGCCTTGGGTGACTGATCTGTTGAATCGAGTTCGCCAGCCATTTAATGTCAACAGTCTGGCGATGGCCGCGGCAGCCGAAAGTCTCTTTGACGACGAGTTTCTCACGAGAACGGCAGTTCTGAATGCTGAGGGATTGACGTATCTGAGCGAGGCTCTCAAGGTCAGGGGATTGACGCCCTTGCCCTCGAAGGGAAATTTTATTTTGGTCGACCTTCGGCCAAGACTGGAGCCCTCGGCGGATCGCCCGTCTCTGGGAGTTTGGCTATTTGAAGCGCTCATGGCTCGAGGCGTGATCACCCGACCCGTAGCCAACTATGGGCTTCCGCATCACTTGCGGATCTCGATCGGAACGCGCGCTGAGCTCGACGCGTTTCTGAAGGCACTGGATGCCCTTCTTGGCTAACTGGCTGCTGTTGGTGGGTGTGGGGCTCATGGGGGGCTCGGTCGCAAGGGCGGCACGGGCTGCAGGCGTGGTCCCACGCATTCTGGGTATTGATCCCGTTCATGGCTCGGAGTCGCTCTCCTTGGGACTGGTGGACGAGGTCTTTGATGACTTCGATCAGGCAGACCCCCACCTACAGGAGCTCAGTGGCCCCGGACTCGTGGTGTTCGCAGCACCGGTCCCCGTCACGGCTCGACTCCTCCCATCGCTCGCCTCACGCTGGCAGGCTTGGGGTCGACCGTGGTTCACTGAGCTGGGTAGCACCAAATCAGCCTGGGCGCTCGCGGTTGCGAATGTTCGGGCGCTGGGACTGGGTGGCCCAGATTTTCTGTCACATGGAATGTCAAGTCATCCCATGGCGGGCTCTGAGGCCCATGGCCCACAGGCTGCCCGAGAGGACCTTTTTCAAGGCGCCCGAGTGTTGCTCTCCTCGCTGCCTGAGACCACTCAGTCCTGTGAGACGCTTTGGACTGCTTTTTGGCAGGACCTTGGCGCCCGAACCCATGCGTTGGCCTTGGATGCGCACGACCCACTCTTGGCGTCGATCAGTCACCTTCCTCATGCCGTCTCATTCGCCCTGGGGGCTCAGCTCTCTCAATCGAGTCACGCCCAAGCGGCCCAATGGCTTCACGGCGGGGGCCTGCGTGACACCACAAGGATCGCAGCGTCTGACCCATCCCTTTGGGCAGACATCTTTCTCGACAATCGAGAAGCGCTCGAGAGGCTTCTTTCGGACTACCAGCAGCAGCTTGACGCTCTGGGGCAGGCGCTCAAGCGTCAAGACCGTGAGGGATTGATCGCTTTGCTCGAGCGCTCTGCACACTGGCGTCAAGGATTCCAAATTCAGGGGAAATGAGTCGTGGATATCACCCTCGATCTACGTGACGGAGCCAGAGGCTGCGTCCAACTTCCAGGAAGCAAGAGCTTCTCGATTCGAGCACTCTTGCTGGCGGCCTGCGCCCGCGGCACCACTGAGCTGCAAGGGCTGCTGCGCTCAGATGACACGGAGGTCATGATTCAGTCCCTGCGTCAGCTGGGCGTACGCGTTGAGCCATCGGGTGAGGCTTGGCTCGTAGAAGGTTGTGGTGATGCGCCCCATCAATTGGGTCGCCCTGAGCATCCGGTCCAGTGCTTTGTTGGCAACTCTGGGCTGACCATTCGTACCCTCTTGCCCGCAGTCGTTGCGTTTCTGTCCATTGCACAGGCCACTCGTGGTCAAGTGGGTTGTGTGGAGTTTTCTGGTGTGCCGCGTATGCACGAGCGCCCCATTGGCGGCCTGGTTGACGGCCTGCGTCTGCTGGGTGCCCACATTGAGTATTTGGGTGTCGAGGGCTATCCCCCGCTTCGCGTTCATGCGAGTGTTTTGGAGCCACGTGACGCCTGGCGAGTCAAGGGCAACACGTCGAGTCAGTTCTTGACGGGACTGTTGCAGGCTGCGCCCGGCCTAGCCCAGCAATGGGGACAAACGATTGAAGTGAAGGTCGATGGCCCCTTGATCAGTCGGCCATACGTTGACTTATCGTTGGCGATGCTCCGTCACTTCGGCGCAGACATTCGTGAGTCTGCGGAGAATTGTTTTCTCGTGGCGGCTGGTCATGGACTTCAGTCCCCAGGCTCATTGGCCGTCGAGGGGGACGCTTCCTCTGCGTCCTACTTCATGGCTGCTGGGGTTCTTGGGGGAGGGCCGATTCGGGTGGTTGGAGCCGGTGCGGAAAGCCTTCAAGGAGATGTGCAGTTTGCCCGTGCGCTGGAGGCCATGGGCGCCCTGGTTCGTTGGGAGCCCCATGCCATCGACGTACAGGCGCCCCAGGGTGGGCTCGCATCCCTTCGTGGAATAGACCTCGACTGCAATCACATTCCTGATGCGGCGATGACGCTCGTGCCAGTAGCCCTGTATGCGCAGGGACCTACGCGCCTGACCAACATCGGCTCGTGGCGGGTGAAGGAGACGGATCGGATCGAGGCCATGGCAGCCGAGGCGAGAAAGCTCGGCGCCCGCGTGGAGGCTGGAGCGGATTTCATCGTCATCCATCCGCCAGAAGTCCTGCGGTCCGCATCGATCCATACCTACGATGATCATCGAGTGGCCATGAGCTTTTCTCTGGCGAGTTTCCGGCACGCTGGCGATGTGAGGCCGCAGCAGAGTCCGAGAACAGTGACCATTCTCGATGCAGGCTGTGTTGCCAAGACCTTTCCAGATTACTTCGAGGTTTTCGCAGATGTCTGCGCGAGAGCCGTTCCTGTGGTGGCCATCGATGGTCCAACCGCCTCCGGAAAGGGCACGGTGGCCGCTCGTGTTGCACGCGCGCTGGGCTTTGAGTATCTCGATAGTGGCGCGCTGTATCGGCTCGTAGCTCTGGCAGGTGTTCGCGCGGGTCTGGGCCCCTCGGATGAATCGGGATTGTCGGCCATTGCATCCAAGATGCAGGTTCGCTTTGAGTCTGGTCAGGTCTTTCTGGATGGGGAAGATGTCACCCTGGCCATTCGTGATGAGCAGATCAGCGTCCGATCGTCGCAGGCAGCGGCTCTCCCGGCCGTGCGCGCTGCACTTCTTCGAGTTCAGCGGGACTTTGCCCGTCTTCCTGGTTTGGTCTGTGATGGACGGGACATGGCCTCGGTGGTTTTTCCACAGGCCATGACCAAGATTTTCCTGACCGCAGACGCCCAGGCCCGAGCTCAGCGACGGTACGACCAACTCCTGGCTCGTGGGGAGCCAGCAAACCTTCAGACCATCACGGATGACCTGCGGGCTCGAGATGCACGAGACTCGGAACGCGCGGTTGCACCGCTTCGATACACCCCGAATGCTGGCGTCCATTACCTTGACACCACGAATCAGCGGGTGGAGGAGTCGGTGGAGTCGGTCTTGGCTTGGGTGAGAATGAATTTAACCCATTGATCAAGCTGGACTATTGGTCTATAGTTATGGGTTCGGGGCTGTGGTTTAGGGAATTTAAACCTTCTTGATCACAGCAAATCGGCTGAACGCGGCAAACGCGTTTGCCATAACTCCGCCGAAGAACATCTTCGGCGTGTCATTGGAAACCCTCTTACATGTCATTGTCTACCCAACAAGGCGCACCTGCGCTTGAGTCTTTTGCCGCACTATTTGCTGAGTCCATTGCCCGCCAAGAAATGCGCGCCGGTGAGGTCATCACCGCCGAGGTCTTGCGCATCGATCAAAACCACGTGGTGGTGAATGCAGGCCTCAAATCTGAGAGTTTTATTCCCGTTGAAGAATTCCTGAACGATCAGGGTGTCCTGGATGTTCAAGAGGGCGACTTCATCTCTGTGGCCATTGAGTCGCTGGAAGATGGTCGTGGTGAGACCCGCCTCTCCCGCGATCGCGCCAAGCGCTTGGCCGCATGGGTCAGCCTGGAGCAGGCGCTTGAGTCTGGCGAGATGGTGACCGGTACCGTCACCGGCAAGGTCAAGGGCGGTCTGACCGTCATGACCAACGGCATCCGTGCGTTCCTCCCCGGCTCGTTGGTTGACACACGTCCCATCAAGGACACCTCACATATTGAGGGCAAGACCCTCGAGTTCAAGGTCATCAAGCTTGACCGCAAGCGCAACAACGTGGTGCTCTCCCGTCGTGCGGTGGTTGAGAACTCCATGGGAGAAGAGCGCGCCAAGCTGCTCGAGACCCTCGCCGAGGGCTCAGTGGTCACCGGCGTGGTCAAGAACATCACCGACTACGGCGCATTCGTGGACCTCGGCGGCATCGACGGTCTTCTGCACATCACCGACATGGCGTGGCGTCGCGTTCGTCACCCCTCCGAAGTGCTCAATGTGGGCCAGGAAGTGACGGCCAAAGTGCTGCGCTTCGATCAAGAAAAGAACCGTGTCTCCCTCGGCATCAAGCAACTGGGCGATGACCCCTGGGAAGGCATTGCACGTCGTTACCCGCAGGGTTCACGCCTGTTCGGCAAAGTCACGAACATCACCGACTACGGTGCATTCGTCGAGATCGAGCCCGGCATTGAGGGCCTGGTGCACGTCTCTGAAATGGACTGGACGAACAAGAACGTCAATCCTGGAAAAGTGGTGCAGGTGGGTGACGAGTCCGAGGTCATGGTGCTTGAGATCGACGGTGAGCGTCGCCGGATTTCATTGGGCATGAAGCAGTGCCGCTCGAATCCCTGGCAAGAGTTTGCTGCCACAGTTCAGAAGGGCGACAAGGTTCAGGGTCAGATCAAGTCCATCACCGACTTCGGTGTGTTTGTGGGCCTGCCCGGAAACATCGACGGTCTTGTTCACCTCTCTGACTTGTCGTGGAGCGAAACGGGCGAAGAGGCCGTTCGCCACTTCAAGAAGGGCGACGAAGTGGAGGCTGTTGTCCTGGCCATCGATGTCGAGCGTGAGCGCATCTCGCTGGGCATCAAGCAAATGCAAGGTGACCCCGTCACCACCACCAAGCTCGAGAAGGGCGCAGTGGTGACCGGTACCGTCAAGGCTGTCGATGCCAAAGGCGCAACCATCTCCCTGGGTGACGATGTTGAGGGCTACCTCCGTGCCTCCGATATCTCGCGAGATCGCGTGGAAGATGCACGCACGCACCTGAAGGAAGGCGACACGGTGGAGGCCATGGTGGTCAACGTGGATCGCAAGACCCGTTCCATCAACCTGTCCATCAAGGCGAAGGACAATGCCGAAGCAGCAGACGTCCTGCAAAAGATGGCAGCAGAGGGCGGCAGCAGCTCAGGTACAACCAACCTGGGTGCACTGCTCAAGGCCAAGCTGGATGGCCAGTCTGAGTAAGGGTTAAGGAAAGGCGGCGCTCGGTTATGACCAAGTCAGAGCTCATCGTTCGACTGACCGAGCGCCTCAACAACCCCCTGCTGGGCGTGAATGCCCAGTTGGTCCAGAAAGATTGTGAAGTGTCTGTGCGCCTCCTTCTCGATGCCATGGTGTCCGCTCTGGTCGACGGTCAGCGCATCGAGATTCGAGGCTTCGGTACCTTCTCCGTCAGTGAGCGTCCCCCTCGAACAGGGCGCAATCCAAAGTCTGGTGAAGAGGTGTTGGTTCCCGCCAAGCGGGTTCCCCATTTCAAGCCTGGCAAGGAGCTTCGCCAGCGGGTTAATCGAAACGCCGCTGGATGACGTTTGATCCCCTATGGCTGTTGGCGCTTCCCATGCTCTTTGGGCTGGGCTGGTTTGCTGCACGGGTGGATCGCCAACAAGATCAACGCAGAGACGAAGACCTTCTTCAGCCGGTCAGTATTGCCGTAGACGCACTGCTGAGACGAGACTGGAATGCGGCTGAGGATGCTCTGCTCAGGGCGATTAGGCGACATCCCGACGCCGTGGGTCTTCAGTCCTCCGTTGGTGTGGTGCTCCGCCTGAACGGGCAGCCTGATAGAGCCATTGAGGTCCATCAGGCCGTTTTGGCCCGGCCAGCGCTTTCAGATCAGGAGCGTCAATCGGTCGAGCTCGAATTGGCAGAGGACTACCGGGCGGCCGGGATCCTAGATCGATCCGAGACGCTGCTGAGGTCTCTGGTTCAAGGCTCCGTAGCGGAGCAGGCGCATCGTAAGCTTCTGATGCTCATGCAGCGTCAGCGTCGCTGGGCAGAGGCCCTCCAGAGCGCGGACTGGTTGGCCCACCGAAGCCCAACAGATGTCGCACTTAACCTTCAACGCTTTCATTTTCATATGGAGTTGGGCCAGCGCGAGGCCGCTTCGGAGTTGATCCCAGAGCACCCCCGACTTCATGCAGATGGATCGTCCCCAGCCTTGCCACATCAATGCAGCCATTGTGGCGCCAAACTCTCACGTCACGCCTGGCAGTGTCCAGCGTGTGAAGCCTGGGACTCTCTAAGTCCCATGAAATGATGCCTGCCCGCAGAACCCTCTCGGTCTTGATGATTTGCAAGAATGAGGCCGATCGAATCGAGGCCTCGCTCGCCTCGGTTGCCCATTGGGCCGACGAGATCATTGTGCTCGATAGCGGAAGCACGGACGGAACGGCTGAAATCGCGCGTCGATTCACCGACCGGGTCTGGGTGACAGACTGGCCTGGCTATGGCGCCCAGCGCAATCGCGCGCTCGCCCATTGCACGGGTGAATGGGTGCTCTCT
>CAMAZF010000008.1 GCA_945862985.1 Bordetella parapertussis
AAGCGTGCAGGGCTCACGCCCAGGGACATTGACCTCTGGGAGATCAACGAGGCCTTCTCGTCCGTGGTGCTGACCTTTATTGAGCGGATGGGTATTTCGATGGACCGCGTCAATGTGAATGGCGGCGCGATCGCCATGGGGCACCCCCTCGGGGCAAGCGGCGCGATGATTCTGGGCACTCTTATCGACGAGCTTGAGCGGCAGGGAAAGTCTCGGGGGCTCGTAACCCTCTGTGTCGCAGCCGGTATGGGTGTGGCCATGGTGATTCAGCGTGAAGGAGCTTGAGATGACACAGCGTTCAATTCGACTTGAGGTCGATTCCAATCACATTGCTCACCTGATTCTGGATACGCCGGATCGGAGCATGAATGTCATCGATCAACAGTTTCTAGATGACCTGCACGCTCACGCAGCCACCATTCGTGAGGACGCTTCTATTGTTGGGGCGATTGTCCGAAGTGCTAAGCCAGCCTTTGTGGCGGGTGCGGATCTCACCACCATGGAACGCAACCTCGAGCAGATGGATCAGGACCCTATTGAGGTGGCGTTCGAGAAGTTTTTCACCTTGTCCAAGGCCATTCGAGAGATCGAGTTGCTCACCAAGCCGGTGGTCGCGCTCATCGACGGTGCTGCCATGGGCGGTGGATTTGAGCTTTGTCTGGGATGCCATCGTCGATTGATGTCAGACAGCGCCAGAGCCATGGTTGGTCTGCCTGAGGTTCAGGTGGGACTGCTGCCGGGCGGCGGTGGAACCCAGCGGCTCATTCGCATGTTGGGCATTAATCAGTCGCTGCCTTGGTTATTGGAGGGCAAGTCTGCGGGGCCTGAGGCCGCCCTGAAGGCGGGACTGGTGGATGAGGTCATGCCACCGGAGCAGCTCATCCCTGCAGCCACTGCATGGATCCTCTCTCAACCCAAAGTCACCAAGCCATGGGATGAGAAGGGCTTTCGAATCCCGGGTGGTGGTCCAACCGATCCGCGGGTCGCCCCATCCTTTGTGGTGGGCAACGCGATGCTCATGGCGAATACGCAGGGCAATATCCCTGCGCCACTCTCCATCCAGAGCTGCGTATTTGAGGGGGCTCAGCTTCCCTTTGATCGCGCCTTGCGCCTCGAGGTCAAGTACCTCCTTGACGCATCACTCAACAGCCCAGTCTCTAAAAGCATGATTCGCACCCTGTTTCTGAGCAAGACGCGTGCGGAGCGTGGGGCCAGCCGTCCTGCGGACATTCCCCCCTCGCAGATTGAGAGGCTCGGGATCATCGGGGCAGGCATGATGGGGCTTGGAATTGCGAAGGCCGCTTCCAGGCGAGGAATTTCGGTCAAGCTCATGGATCAATCACTTGAGCGTGCGCGCTCGGCCTGCGAACACATCAAGGCTGATTTTCAGAAGCAGGTCGATCGAGGCCGTCTCTCTGCGGACGCCATGGATCGGGCCATTTGTCTGATCGAACCGGTCGGTACTCCTGCAGATCTGTCCGATCGAGAGCTGGTGATTGAGGCCGTGTTCGAAGACTTAGATTTGAAGCAACGCCTCGTGAGCAGCCTCGATGGGCATGTCTCCCCGGACTGCATCATTGCGACCAACACGTCAGGGCTTCCGATTGCAAAAATCGCCGGTGCCAGCACCCGTTCAGAGAGAGTGATCGGACTTCACTTCTTCTCTCCGGCAGACCGGATGCCCTTGGTCGAGGTGATTCGGGGGCCCAAGACCACCGATGCCTGCCTAGCCAAGAGCCTTGACTTCACCCTGCAGTTGAAGAAAACGCCCATTGTGGTGCGAGATTCTCGAGGGTTTTTTACCAGCAGATTCATTGGCGCTTTTGTGGATGATGCGATTGGTATGGTCGCCGAGGGCGTGAGTCCTGCATTGATTGAGAATTGCTCCCGACAGGTGGGCATGCCGGTCGGGCCATTGGCCATCACGGACGAGCTCTCGATCGAGCTCTCCGTGCACGCGGGTGAGGCCCATCGAAAAGTCTACGGGTCAGACTACCGAGAGGGTCGATCGGTCCCGGTTCTGCGCGCGCTCTTTGAGCGGGGGAGATTGGGCAAAAAGGTTGGAAAGGGCTTCTATGATTATTCAGAGTCAGGAAAGGTGGTCTGGCCTGGACTCTCGGAGCTCTATCCTCTCGCTGAGCATCAGCCCGACCCTGAACGCTTGAGGAGGAGGATCCTTTTTGTTCAGATCATCGAGGCGCTCAAGGCTGTGGAGGAGGGCGTGCTCACCTCCGCCGCCGACGGTGATTTGGGGTCCATTCTGGGGGTTGGATTTCCAGCCTACACGGGGGGCCCCTTCTGTTATGTGGACGCGATGACGCCAGGCGTTTTCGCCGATGAATGTGATCGTCTCGCCGACCTTTTCGGAGAACACCTGAGACCCCCTGCCATTTTGAGAGAGATGGCGAGTGCGGGTCAGCGTTTCTATGGAAACCAAGCAAGAAGATTGGGCTGAGCATGGAATTCGATTTCATCGTCATTGGAGCGGGGTCTGCTGGAGGGCAGCTCGTCTCCGAGCTCACTCGAGATCCTGCGCGTCGTGTGCTGCTGATTGAGGCAGGAGGAAGCCACAAGGACCTGAAGGTCGAGATGCCTGCTGGCTGGGGTGCACTTGGAAATGACCCCAAATTCAGCTGGTGTCATTGGACAGAGCCCGAGCCCATGGCACACGGCCGTCGCGTCTCCATTCCAAGGGGAAAAGTGCTCGGAGGATCCTCGTCCATCAATGGAATGATCTACATTCGTGGCCAACGATCCGATTACGACGCATGGGTCCAGGAGGGGGCATCGGGCTGGTCGTGGGATGAACTCCTCCCAGACTTTATGGCGACCGAGCATCAGCTCAACCTAAAGAACGATGCCCACGGTGTGGGCGGGTCACTGACTGCTGCGAGCCTGGCCACTGTTCATCCGGTCTCACGCGCCATGATCGAGGCAGCAAAGTCAGCCGGCCTGTCTGAGGTAGACGACTTCAATGCCGGCCAAGCGGAGGGTTGCGGGCTCTATCAGGTGAATGTCCGAGAGGGCCGCCGAGAGTCGATTGCACATAGGGCGATTGAGCCAGCACTCAAGCGAAAGAACCTCACACTGGCAGACCACTCTCTGGTCGAGCAGATACTTTTCGAAGGCAGGCGAGCCACTGGAGTCCGATACCGGCGACGCGATGGGACGGTTGTGGATGCGCGTGCGAGCATCGAAGTCATCGTATGTGCTGGAAGCCTGGAGTCCCCCGGCATTCTGATGCGCTCGGGCATTGGCCCCTCTGATCAACTTCAGGCACTTGGTATCCCGGTCCTCCATCACCTTCCTGGGGTTGGGCAGAATCTTCAGGACCATGCTGTCATTCCAATGGCCTATCGGTTGAGAGCAGGGGCTCCGAGTCTGAATGCATCGCTTCGAGGCTTGGGCTTGGTTGCGAGCCTGCTTCGATACCTACTGACGCGCTCTGGGCCCATGACCACGCCTCCTGCCGAGTTTGGCGCATACATCCGATCGAGTGAGGGCTTGCCCCATTCGGATGTACAGGTCTTTGGTCTGCCCGTCACGGGCGACATTGAGGCGGCGCTCAAGGGCGGCCGACAGACCACAGAATCCAAGCCGGGACTCACCCTGGCTCCCTATCAGGTACGACCTTGGTCTCGTGGTCAGATCACCCTGAAGGACGCAGACCCAAGGTCTCTCCCAAGAGTGCAGGTGAACTATCTCACCGATGAGCGGGATCAGCTGGTGTCCTTGCGTGCAGTCCGATGGCTGCGAGAGATGACCTCTCAGCCGTCCCTGCGAGACCTGATTGAGCACGAGACCGAGCCTGGCGCGCAAAGGACCAGTGACGCCGATCTCATGGAATGGATCGGTCGTGTCGTGACCACGGGACATCATCCGGTCGGGACTTGTCGCATGGGCCAAGCCAACGACCCTCGATCGGTGGTAGACCCCCAGTTAAGGGTGAATGGGCTGGAGGGCCTCCGAGTTGCCGACGCAAGCGTGATGCCATCGCTCATCAGCGGAAATACGAATGCCACTGCCGTGGTGATTGGCCACCGGGCGGCTCGGTTGATCACTTCGTCGACTTGAGCCCAGCGATGACTGCGCGAGCAGCCTCTAGGTGTAAGGCATCTGTCTCGCTTGAGCTTGGGCTGGGGTGGCTTCCGAGGTGCACGATCACTAAATCGTGGTCGGGATAAACCACCAAACGCTGTCCGAACGCGCCACCCATATAGAAATGACGAGGCTGTCCGTGATGCACCCAGAACTGGGCCCGATAGCTATGGTCTGGGCGTGAGGCTTCTTTGCCACTTTTTCGGTATGCCTCGCGAGACCCACCCGCTGCGAGTGCCCGAGCGACTCGGGAGGGAATGACCTGCTGAACAGAATCTTGTTGGGTGGCCACCAGCATCGCCTGTCCGAGCTTGCCCAGGTCTGAGAGCGTCGCGTTAAAGCCGGCAAAGCTCACCTCTGTACCTGAGGGATCGAGCATCATGAAACCATCTTCCGTCGCGCCGAGCGGCTCCCACAGACGTCTCTGAATCCAGTGCGAGACCGATTGATTCGCAGCGCGTGAACAGACCCAAGCCAGGACATCCGTGGCCGGGCTTCGGTAACGAAATGCCGTTCCTCGTGGGTCGGACTCGAGCTGCTTGAGCGAGGGCAGCATGGCCAAGATACCTGAGGGGTCTTTGGGGTCACGGAGCTGGGGAGCCCAGCCCATGGCGCCCACGTAGCGAAAGATGTCCGACTTCGGATCGGTGTAGACCTCTGTGAAGCGAACGCTGTCCGTCATGTCCGCAACCTGTTGGATGGTGGCATCGCCCCAAGCACTCTCGCTGAGTTCAGGAATGATGCTCTTCACACTCTGGTCCGGTTGGAGCTTTCCCTCCTCCATCAGCATCATGGCCATCAGACCAACAAAGGATTTGGTCGCGGAGAAGAGGAGGTGCTGACGCTCTGGCGTCATGCCATTGAGGTAGCGCTCTTCGATGATTCGACCCTTGTGAATCACCATCACGGCATCGGTGTGGGCCCGCTGGGCATAGTCCAGCCAGCTCAGGGGTTTTGGTTCGCCCGGAAGTGAGATCGTCAGGGCAGAAAACAGATCCGGTCGAAGGGCCTTGGGCAGCTGCTGCGGCTGACTGCTGCGTCTCACCCGTCGGGTGGGGAAGAGTTCCTCCACATGTTGAAAGGACCAGATCTTCTGCGGATAGGCTTGCCAGTTCAGGAGGTGAATTCTCGAGGCCTCATGGGGGGGAAACCCTTTCATGAGGGACTGCGGGTCTACTGATGGGGTCGGCTGGGTCGCACAAGCGACGTGTGGTGCCATCAGCAGGCAGGAGAGCAGCGACAGGCAGAAAGAAATTTTCATTTTTCCAATGTCTGCCATGTTCTGCTCATGGACATCGTCACTCCGGACGATGGCTTCTTTTTCACCAACGCAAACACTCGACCTTATGGATTCACATTTCAGTCTTTGCCCGAGTGCTGAGCAGCAGCAGTTGGTTGAGGCAGTGGGCCGTATGCTCAGAGGCCTGGCAGATCCCATGGATGCCTCGGCCGTGCGAGAGGGCCTCATGGATCTGGGACTGTTGGGCGCTCAGCTCGATGAACAGGACGGCGGATGGGGTCAGTCCTTGGCTACCCTTGTCCTGGTGCATGAGATGCTCGGGCTGTGGCGTACCCAGCCGTGTCTGTTGGAATGGACGGTTGTGCTGACGGATGTCTGGGGCATGCAGGGCCTGCCCATCGCACCATGCATCGATCAGGCGCTCTGGTCTGAGCGGCCCACGGTCCGAGGGGTTCTCTCTCCCCAGGGGGACCATTGGATGCTCGATGGATCGATCCGATTGTCGGGAGCGCCCAAGAGTCCCGCTGAATGGGTGGTGTGGTTTGAGGATGACCGAGCAGTGCGTCACATGACGGTGTTTTCTCCCTCCACGCTGCCGCAGTCATGCCCAAGCTTCTCCCCCTTGCAGAATGAGCTTCAAACCTGGGTGTTTCATCAGCAGATGGTTCCGCTTCATCTGGTGAGGCCAGCCCGAGTGGTGATGCGAGCCTCATGGGCCATTCTCCGGTCGGCGGAACTGGTGGGCTGGTCCCAATCAGTACTGGACCAGTGTGTGAACTATGTTCAGTCCCGAGAGCAGTTTGGCGGGCCGATTGGCCGCTTCCAAGCCATACAACACAGCCTCGCCAAGATGCTGATCTCAGTCGAGGCTGCTCGATCCGCAGTCTACGGTGCCGCATGCCTGCTGCCGACAGCGACTTCAGAGGCCGAGCGCTGGTCGCATGGTGCACAGGCTGTCCTGGAGGCCTTGGAGGCGAGTCGCTTCTGCACCCAAGAAGCGATTCAAGTGCATGGAGGAATGGGCTATACCCGGGATTGCGGCCTGGATCGTCCCTTGCTCACTTGCTTCCAGATTGAGGCTCAGCTCCAGCAAATGACTGACTGGGTGGGGGCGATATCGATATGAATCTTCAAGAGTCTCCAGAGCTTCTTGCTTTTAGGGCCAGCGTTCGAGACTGGATGTCAGCCCATTTCGCAGGCTCGTTTCGACAGTTGGAGGGTGTGATTGGCCCGGGCTCGAAGGGATTTGACTGCGAACTTGCGAAAGCCTGGGAGCGCAAGGTGGCTTCTGGGGGCTGGATCGGTCTTACCTGGCCGAGCGCTGTCGGCGGTAGGGCACTGCCACTTGTATATGAGATGGCTTTTCAAGAGGAATACGTTCGCTCGGGCGGACCGGGCCGCTTAGGGCACATTGGGGAACATCTGCTGGCACCAACCCTCATTGCTGAGGGGACTGAGGCTCAGCGAGCCCGATTCCTGCCTCCCATTCTTCGGGGGGAAGCGTTCTGGGCTCAGGGCTACTCGGAGCCCGGCGCCGGCTCCGATCTGGCGAGTCTTCGAACACGCGCTGATTGGGACCCAGATGGCCAGCAATGGCGGGTGACGGGGCAGAAGGTCTGGACCTCTTGGGCGCGTGAGTCTGACTGGGCGTTTGTGTTGGCCCGCTCGGAGCATGGCTCACAAAGGCATCGCGGCCTGGTCTTGTTGATGGTGTCCTTGCATCAGCCGGGTGTGTCGATTCGACCCATTGAACAGATCTCCGGCGCGTCGGAATTCAACGAACTTTTTCTCGATGGGGCGATTGCGCAAGCCGACGCCGCGATTGGAGCACCCGGTGACGGCTGGCGTGTGGCCATGGATCTGTTGACGCACGAGAGGGGTGCTTCCACTCTGGGGCAGCAGGCTCAATTCATCAGAGAGTTCGAACGGCTCACGTTATTCCTGAGGCGACACTCGCTTCTGCACGACGCCTCGGTTGCGCAGGAGTGGTCGCGTCATCTCGCTCGGTTAAGAACCTTGCGTCACCATGCCATTCGGGTGGCCTCAAGCCTATCGACCTCTCAGGGGCAGAGCGCTGCTTCAGCCTCAAAGTATCTCTGGTCGAACTGGCGCCGAGATGTGGGCCATTTTGCCGCACGATGTCTGGCGCGAATCCCTTCGCTAGACGCCGCAGAAAGAGCGGTGGTGGATCACCTGATCTCTCTGTGGCTCACCTCCAAGGCAGACACCATTTATGCGGGCACCAACGAGATTCAGCTGAACCTCATTGCCCGACGAACCCTGGGATTGCCGAGGACTTCAAGCTGAAGCCCTCGGCGTTTCAAACTACCACTTGAGCGTGGTTTGAAGCGTCACCTGACGCGGAGGCGTGTAATAGCCCTGGGTAAGGTTTCCAAACCCTGGCCCGAAGTCGATTCGGTTGGTCTGGTGCTCTTTGTCCGTGAGGTTCTTGACAGACAGTGACACCACTCCATCGAGCCCTTTGCCAAGCGAAATCTCGCGAAGGCTCAGACGCGCATTGATGATGGCGTGGGAGCCCACTCGCGTGTTCTTGGCCACCTGAGCCATGGGATCGAAACCCGCACCCGACTCTGCGAGCTGAAAGGGATAGAGGTAGTAGCTGCTCTTGAACCCAACCTCCAGCTGACCAAAGAGCTGCCCAAAGCCGGTTTGTGCAAGTCGGCTGTCCAATGCCAGGTTGGCATTGTGCTTGGGCGCGTGGATGAAGGCTCGGTTGTTCGCGACATTCTGCCCCTTGTCAATGAACTCGTCGTAGCGGCCATTGAGATAGCCGTACGAAAATTGAAGCTTGGATGAGGACGAGAGTTGCACCACGCCATCGACTTCAAGTCCATCGACCTTGGCCTTGCCGGCGTTTCGGATCACTGATGCGGCCGCGCCCTCTGCGGTGAAAATGGCCAGCTGCATGTCATCGATCTTATTGCTAAAGCCCGTGAGGTTCAGGAGCCCCTTGCCGTTCATGATCTTGGACTTCAACCCCACCTCAATGCTCTGTTGGGTCTCGGGCTTGAACGCGGTTTGAACTTCCTTCACATTGCTCGCGATTCCCTCGGGAGTGGGATTCACCACACCGTACTCTCCATTGAAGCCGCCGCTCTTGAAACCTTCAGCGTAGCGAGCATAAAGCTGTTGGTTTGCATTGAGCTTATAGCCCAGGGACACCATCGGAGTCGTGGCGCTGAAAGTCTCCTCTGCGGAGGTTCCAGCTGGAACCAGGGGGATGAATGGGTCGCCGATTGCTGTGTTGAATCCAAGGGTGCGGGTGATGGACTTCTTTTCCTCTGTGGACCGCAGGCCAGCGGTGAGGGTGAGGTTCGGTTGGACCTGGACATCGGCTTGCCCGTAAATGGCATTGGATTCAGTGGTGAAGCCGTAACGCGAATCAAAATTGAAGGTCCCGAAGAAATACTTCTGAGGGTTGTTGGTGAATCCCTCGTCTTCAAAGCGATAGACACCAGCCACATAGTTCACCCCGCCTCGAGAGCCTGTCCACTGCAGCTCAGCGGATGACTGGTCGTAGTCGGAGAGTCGTTGGGTATGAGCCACGAGGAGTGGGGATCCATCGAGGTCCAGCGCGTCCTCCCAGGTCATGCTTCTGCTCGACAGAATCAGCTTGATTCGGTCGGTTGCGCTCGCGGCAAGGTCAGCAGTCAGCGTATGCCCCTGAACCTTCGAGATTTCGAAGAGTTCGCCATCGACCGCTGCGGTCTTCTGGCGGGTCGAAAACACGAAGTCGGTCAGGAATGGGAGGTCAGAGCGTACGAGTTGAGAGTGGGTCGGTGTCTGGTCGACTTTGGAATAATCGAACCGATAGTCCAATGAGAAATCTTTGGTGGCCGCTAGGGTCGCAGCCAGGCGAAAGCTTGTCTCGTCTGCGCCATTGAGATCCTTGACGCTGCTCCCAGGCGCCGTCTTCACCCAGCCGTCACGCTTTTCTTGGCGAAGGCCCAAGCCCACTTTCAGTGCGCCGCTGGAGGGTAGGTCCATCGATGCCTTGAGGATTCGCTCAGAGTCTGTGCCCAGCCCTACTGTTGCCTCTGCCGCAAACTCACCCAGTGGTTTGCGCGTCACAAAGTTGATGGCTCCAGCGAGGGTGTTTCGGCCATAGAGCGTGCCTTGGGGGCCGCGTAGAGCCTCAATTCGCTCGAGGTCGAGGAGCTTAAAGATGGAGCCTTGTGTCTTCCCAATGTAAACCCCATCGACATAAATACCGACGGCGGTGTCCCAGAAGAGCGCAGGGTTCGTGGTGACCCCCCCTCTAATCGCGATCTGAGAAGCAGTCGAGTTGCCTGGCGTCTTTGACACCATGAGGTTGGGCGCTAAACCGGAGAGATCCGAGACGTCCTCTAGTTCGCGGTTCTGAATGTCTTGTGCAGTGAGGGCCGTGACGGCAATGGGCACCTCTTGCAGGGGCTGGGCACGCTTCTGGGCGGTCACCGTAATTTCTTGGACATTCTGGGCGATGACGCCCGTGGAGCCCAGGGTGGAAAACGCGGCCGCAATGGCCCATGCGAGAGGTTTCCGAGCGTGTGGTGTTGGGTGGCGTGTGTGCGACATGCTGAGTCTCCTTGTAGTGATGTCACACTAGCGTCCTGCACCGTCCGTGCATGGTCCGTTTGAACGATCTCTCGACTCATGGGGGTTAGTGCAATGCAGAATCAGCAGCGTTTCTCTGGATTGACCTTTCTGGTGACTGGGGCCACTTCGGGCTTGGGCGCTCATTTCTGTCAGGCTCTGCATGCTCAGGGGGCTCGGGTTATTGGCCTGGCCCGTCGGGACTGTAGCGCTCAGCCAGGGGTAGACCGAGCCATCCAGGCAGACATTGCAGACGCCTCAGGCCTTCAGGCGGCGGTCGCTCGGGTCCTTGGATTGCCCGGGGAGGCGGATCGCATTGACGGGCTGGTGAACAATGCGGGCATTGCGATCACTGCAAGCCTTGATCAGACCGCTCCTGAGGATGAGGCTCGGGTCCTTGCCACAAACATTTCAGGTGTGACCAACATGACGCGGGTCATGACGCCCTATCTGCGTGCACAGGGCGGGGGTGTCATGGTGAACATGGCCTCGGTGCTCGGCATACTCCCTGTCAAGCAGGTGGCGACTTACGCGGCAAGCAAAGCGGCGATTATTCAGATGACGCGTTCTGCAGCCATCGAGCTTGCGCGAGATCAGATTCGGGTGAATGCGTTGGCCCCAGGATATGTGAAGACGGAGCTGAATTCGGACGTCTTGGACGGGCCTGCCGGGGAGGCTTTGAAGAAGATGACGCCCCTGAGACGATTCGCCAGACCTGAAGAGCTAGACGCCGCACTCTTCTGTCTACTGGATCCTCAAAACAGCTATATGACGGGGGCAGTCATGGTGGTGGATGGCGGCATGAGTGCGGGCTTGTAAATGCTAACAATCGGAATGGACTGATCATGGACTTTCACGTTTCAGCCGAGCATCAGCGGCTCATGGACCAAGTCGATGCATTTGTGAACGAGAGATTGCTTCCCCTCGAGCAAGATCCAAACAGCTTTGATGCACACGAGAATGTTCGCGAGGATTTGCTTGAGACGCTGCGCAGGGAGGTCAAGTCCATGGGCCTCTTTTCCCCACAGGCGCCTCGGGCCCGAGGGGGGCTCGGCCTCACTCCGGTTGGACAGGCGCTTTTGTATGAGCGCATGAACCGCTCCATTTTTGGTCCGGTCTGCTTCAACTGTGCAGCACCCGACGATGGCAATTTAACTGTCCTTTCGAAAGTTGCTACGCCTGCTCAGCAGGACCGTTGGCTTCAGCCCCTGATCGATGGAGAGGTTCGATCTGCATTTGTCATGACGGAGCCGCACCCAGGCGGCGGCTCCGATCCGTCCATGATGCTCACGCGTGCTGAACGCCACGGAGATCGCTGGCGAGTTCAGGGCCACAAGTGGTTTATCACCGGTGCTGGTGTCGCCAGTCATTTCATCCTCATCGCCAAGACGGGTGAGGGCAGCCGAGATGGCCTGACCGCCTTTGCCTTTCACAGGGACGATCCGGGTTGGGAGATCGTTCGGCGTATACCCATCATGGGACCAGAGGAACACGGTGGGCACTGTGAACTGAGATTCGATGGCTTGGAGATTCCTGACGACAATCGACTCATGGAGGTTGGCCAAGGCTTGAAGCTGACTCAGATCCGACTGGGGCTCGCTCGACTGACGCATTGCATGCGGTGGCTGGGTCTTGCCCAGCGCTGTCTCCAGATTGCCACGGACTATGTGGCGGTCAGGGAGGGCTTTGGAGTGCGACTGGCCGACCGAGAGAGTGTTCAGATGCAGCTCGGCCGGGTTGCCATGGCCATTGATACGGGCCGGCTGCTGACCATGCGAGCAGCTTGGCGTTTGGAGCAAGGCGGTAAGGCGCGTCCGGATATCTCCATGGCCAAGATTCAGGTGGCCGATACCCTGCAGCTCGCCGCAGACACCGCCATTCAGCTCTGTGGTGCGCGTGGCTACAGTCGAGACACACCGCTGGAGTGGATCTATCGATATGCGCGCCAGGCGCGCCTCGTGGACGGTGCCAGCGAGGTCCACCAAATGGTGATCAGCAAGGCGGTGCAGGCGCAGGGGCAGTCCTTTTTTGCGTGGGGGCCCGGTGCAGACTGACGCGCTCGTTCGTGAGCTGACACCGATCGTAGGGGCGCTCCTCAGTCAGCGTCCGGAGAGGGATCATGGGCTGGTCCTGACCGCAGCGGTGCGGATGGCGGGCGGGGCTATCAATCAGAATTTCCTTGTCGAGCTGACCGCCCCCGAGGGCGCCACACAGCAATGGGTTCTCCGACGAGGCCAGGCCAAGCCCGTGCCAGGCACGCACAGCCGCGCGACTGAGTTTAGGCTCTTTGAGTTTGCTCATCGGGCAGGCCTAGCGGTGCCAGAGCCCCTTGGCCTGCTCGAGGGGCAGGGGCAATCGGTCAGTGCATTCAGACGCGCGAACGGCGACGCAGACCCTCGCAGCATCATGCGCTGGTTCAATACCCTGCGAGGCCAAGGGGAGCGGGCTGCAGAGCAATTTGGACAATCCATTGCACACGCATTCGGTGAACAGCTTGGCCTGCTGCACCGAGTGAGTGCCCAGCCCGAGGCTGACCGTCAGCTCACGCCCCTGCTTGGGGAGCGTCACGCCAACAGCCTCGATGCAGCCCTCACCGGTCTGAGGGCCAGCCTGGGACTGTTGCAGGCCCCTGCGAGCTATCTTCGATATGCCGTGGAGCAGCTGATCGCGGATCGCCCTTCCCGCGGTGCGGTGCATCCCGCAGTGCTCTGCCATAACGACTTTCGGCTCGGTAATCTGATGATCGAACTGCCAGAGGGCGGGCAGCCGCTGGGCTCACACGCTCTGACTGCAGTGCTCGACTGGGAATTTGCCCACTGGTCAGACCCCATGGCGGACCTGGGCTGGCTGACTGCTCCCTGCTGGCGCTTCGGTGGTGCAGCAGAGGTGGCGGGTCTGGGAACCCTGAGTGCCTTTATGGACGGCTACAGGCGTGCGCATCCGCAGGATCGCTTGCCGCTGGATGAGCTTCCCTATTGGCAACGATTTGCTCAGATTCGCTGGGCTCTGATCGCCGCCCAGCAGGGGGAGCGTGCGGTACCCGGAGAGCCTGAGACGCTGGAACTCCGCATCACGGGCGCGATGGCGGCAAGCCTCGCTCAGCCAGTGGTCGAGCATTACCTCGGGCATCGGGTCCATCCTGTACCCATGCCCACGTTTCAGCCGCAGTGGGGGGCGGCCCGAGATCTTTTACAGTCGGCCGCTCAGCACCTGAGGTCTCAGATGCCTCCTGATCTGGGCGCTGGTGGGCGGTACGCCAGCCTCATGGCCTCAAACGCCATACGACTTGCATATAACCACCTGCTTGTTCAGTCGGTTGAGCGAGATCATCCCGAGGGAAATCCCGTGGAGCTTGACCTGGCGCAAGACCTGTCTATTTGGGAGTTTCGGGGTTTCCCCTGACGGCTTGAAGTCATGAATCTGCATGGGCGTGGGTTATAACTCGCACTTATGTCGCAAGCACACGATCTGGTCATTGAGACGCGCGGACTCACCAAGGAATTCCTGGGGTTTGTTGCGGTCAACGATGTGAACCTGAAGGTTCGTCGCCACTCCATTCACGCCATCATCGGGCCCAATGGCGCCGGCAAAAGCACTTGTTTCAATCTCATCACCAAGTTTCACCCGCCCACCAAAGGCCAGATCCTTTTTAACGGGGTCGACATCACAGGTCATTCCCCTTCACAGATCGCACGAGAGGGCGTGGTGCGCTCTTTTCAGATCTCGGCTGTTTTCCCGCACCTCACGGCGCTGGAGAATGTTCGCATCGGCCTTCAGCGCACCCTGGGCACCACGTTTCATTTCTGGAAGAGCGACAAGACGCTCGATGTGCTGAATGATCGCGCCCTCGAGGCCTTGGACCAGGTCGGGCTTCAGGAGTACGCACATGAGCTTGCGGTGAATCTCCCCTACGGACGAAAGAGGGCGCTGGAGATCGCGACCACGGTCGCCATGAATCCTGAGGTGATGCTGCTTGATGAGCCCACGCAGGGCATGGGTCACGAAGATGTCGACCGCGTCACCGAACTCATCGCCAAGGTGGCCAAGGGGCGCACGGTGATCATGGTGGAGCACAACATGCGGGTGGTCTCGAACATCGCCCACACCATTTCCGTGCTTCAGCGCGGGGAGGTGATTGCAGAAGGCGATTACGCCACCGTGTCCTCTAATCCCCAAGTGATGGAAGCCTACATGGGCGCCAGCGACACCGAGCTTCAAGGACACTGACCCTTCATGAGCATTCCTGTTCTTGCGATTGAAAACCTCAACGCCTGGTATGGCGAGTCGCATGTCCTTCATGGAATCGATTTGACGGTTCAGCAGGGCGAGGTGGTCTGCTTGCTTGGCCGAAATGGGGCCGGTCGCACCTCGACGCTCAGATCCATTTTGGGTCTCACGGGTCAGCGGACCGGCAGTATTCGCGTGAACGGCCGAGAGGTCATTGGCATGCCCACGCATGAGGTTGCACAGCTTGGCATTGGATACTGCCCAGAAGAGCGCGGAATTTTTGCGAGCCTCACCTGCGAGCAGAACCTGATGCTCCCACCCAAGGTCGGGGACGGCGTGGCCCTGACGCTGGATGAGATCTATTCCATGTTCCCCAACCTCCTGGAGCGTCGTAACAGCCCCGGAGGAAGGCTCTCGGGGGGGGAACAGCAGATGCTTGCCATTGCGCGCATTCTCAGGACGGGCGCCAACTTATTGCTTTTGGATGAGATCACGGAGGGCCTGGCCCCAGTCATCGTTCAGAAGCTTGGACAGGTGGTGCAAACCCTGCGGGATAAGGGTTTCACGATTGTGCTGGTGGAGCAGAACTTTCGATTTGCCTCGAAGCTCGCTGATCGTAATTACGTCATCGAGCATGGGCAGGTCGTGAAGACCGTCGCGAGAGATGAACTCGAGACGAACCAAGAAGAACTCAAATCTTTGCTTGGTGTTTAGGCGTACATGACCCCTCAATTTTTGGAGACCGCTATGACCCGTAAGACCCCAATCGCTGCTCTGGTTGCTGGCCTCTTGGCCGCTGCAGGCGCTGCGGCTCAGGCACAGACCGTGTCTGACAATGAAGTCCGTATTGGTGTGCTCACCGACCTCTCAGGCATTTATTCCGCTATTGAGGGCCCAGGTGCTGTGCTGGCCGCCCAGATGGCCGTTAAAGATTTTGGTGGCAAGGTTCTGGGCAAGAACATTGTGATCACCTCTGCCGATACCCAGTCCAAAGCAGACCTCTCAAGCTCAAAAGCGCGTGAGATGTTCGAGAAGGACAAGGTCGACATGATTGTCGGAAACGTCTCCACAGCGTCGGCTCTGGCCGCTATGGAAGTCTCCGAGCAGTTCAAGCGCGTGGCGATTGTGACGGGTGCAGCCTCACTGCCCATCACCAATGAGAAGTGCACGCCCTACAGCATTCACTACGTGTACGACACCTACGCGCTCTCCCGCGGCACCGGCAAGGCCGTGGTCGATACGGGCAAAAAGACCTGGTTCTTCGTGACGGCAGACTATGCATTTGGCCACACCCTCGAGCGTGACACCTCGGAAGTGGTGAATGCCTCTGGCGGTAAGGTCATGGGATCAGTCAAGCACCCCATCAACACCACCGATTTCTCGTCCTTCTTGGCCCAGGCACAAGCCTCCAAGGCGGATGTGATTGGCCTGGCCAACGCGGGCGGCGACACCATCGGCTCGGTCAAGCAGGCCGCTGAGCTGGGCATCATGGGTTCAAAGCAGACGGTTGTGCCCCTTCTGATGTTTATTTCCGACGTTCAGGCCTTGGGCCTTAAGCAGACTGCTGGAATGAACTTCACCGTGGGTTGGTACTGGGACTACAACGACAGCAACCGCAAGTTCGCTGAGCGTTTCATGAAGGAGTTCAAGGGCAAGGCACCCACTTCAGTCCAGGCAGGCGTGTACTCGTCCACCATGCAGTATCTGAAGGCGGTCGAGAACACCAAGACCGACAACGCAGATGCGGTGATGAAGCGTCTGAAGTCGATCGAGATCGACGATGGTCTCTTCAAGGGCAAGATCCGCGCAGACGGTAAGTTTGAGCACGACATGTTCCTGCTTCAGGTCAAGGCTCCAAAGGAGTCCAAGGGACCCAACGATGTGGCGAAGGTGGCGAAAGTGATTGCAGCGAAAGATGCAACGCTTCCTCTCTCTCAGTCCAAGTGCAAGCTGGTGAAGTAAGGCATGTTTGAGCTGCTCGGAATCACTCCCCAAGCCCTGACAGCCCAACTCTTGATTGGGCTGATCAATGGCTCGTTCTATGCCCTCTTGAGTCTGGGCTTGGCGGTGATTTTCGGGTTGCTCAACGTGATTAACTTCACACATGGCGCTCAGTACATGCTGGGCGCCATGTTTGCTTGGATTGGTCTGACACAACTCGGGGGCTGGATTGGCATGCCCGAGTTTCAGCTGAATTATTTCGTGGCGCTGATTCTTGCGCCGCTGCTGGTTGGGGCGATGAGCATCGTCATCGAAAAGACCATGCTGAAGCGCCTCTACCACCTAGACCACCTTTACGGACTCTTGCTGACCTTCGGGCTGGCGCTGGTGATAGAGGGATTGTTCCGACACTGGTACGGAGCACTGGGTAACAGCTATGAAGTGCCCGAGGTGCTGACCGGCGGCCTCAGAGCTGCGGGCATCTACCTGCCCTACTACCGCCTCTGGGTGGTGGCTTTGGCCCTCATGGTTTGCTTTGCGACCTGGTACTTCATTGAGAGAACCAAGCTGGGCAGTCTGCTGCGCGCAGGAACGGAGAACCCCCGCTTGCTGCAGGCCCTGGGGGTGAACGTCCCGCTCATCATCACGCTCACCTATGGCGCAGGCTGTGCGTTGGCCGCCTTTGCTGGCGTGATGGCAGCCCCCATTTATCAGGTGACGGCAGTGATGGGCTCGAATCTCATCATTGTGGTGTTCGCGGTGGTGGTCATTGGGGGTATGGGGTCCATCGCAGGCTCCATCCTGACTGGGCTTGGGCTTGGCGTGGTCGAGGGCCTGACCAAAGTCTTCTACCCCCAGGCCTCGTCCGTCTCGATTTTCGTCATCATGATCATCGTGCTGCTCATCAAGCCCGCCGGTCTCTTCGGAAAAGTGCGTTAAGGAGACCCATGATGCAACTCACCACCTTCCAGAAGATCTCCCTGGTCATTTTTCTGTTGTTGCTGATCGTTCCTTTTCAGAACGTGGTCTACGACCTATTCATGATGAAGGTCTTTTGCTTTGCGATATTCGCGGCCTCACTCAATCTTCTGCTGGGGTATGTGGGGCTTCTCTCTTTTGGCCATGCGGCCTTCTTTGGGTCTGCGGCGTACGTGACGGCCCATGCCATGAAGGAATGGGGCGTGACCCCCGAGATTGGTCTTTTGCTTGGCGTGGCCACGTCGGCGGCCATTGGCTATGTTTTTGGTGCTTTGGCCATTCGCAGGCAGGGAATTTACTTCGCCATGATCACGCTGGCGTTGGCCCAGGTGATCTACTTTCTGGCGACCCAACTCCCCTTTACGAATGGCGAGGACGGCATTCAGGGCGTACCCAGAGGTGAATTTCTGGGCTTGATCGATCTGAGCAGCTCCACGGCCATGTATCTCTTCAGCCTGGGCGTGTTCGCGCTGGCCTTCGTGCTGATCATTCGCATTGTGAACTCGCCCTTCGGACAGGTTCTGAAGTCGATTCGCGAGAACGAACCTCGGGCCATATCGCTGGGTTACGACGTCGATCGCTATAAATTGATTGCCTTTACGCTCTCAGCCGCCCTGGCTGGGCTGGGTGGCGCCCTCAAGAGCCTGGTGTTGCAGCTCGCGTCTCTGGGCGATGTGTTCTGGCACATGTCTGGAGAGGCGGTGCTCATGACCATTCTTGGCGGCATTGGCACCCTCTGGGGGCCGATTGCCGGCGCGGCCATCATTGTGAACCTTCAGAATTATCTCGCCAATCTCGGCGGATGGAGCACCATCGCGACGGGGGCGATCTTTGTGATCTGCGTCCTGGCTTTCCGAAAGGGCGTGGTGGGCGAGCTTGCGGATCGGCTTAAGATCAAGCTCTAGCTGAGGCATTTCCGCCACACTGACATCTTTCTGTCATCTGTCTGATAGACAGTATGGGGGTTATTGCCCCCATCACGACACAAAGAGGATGTCCATGTCACAGTCCCCACTATTTGTCCGCTCCGCCCTGGCGCTCGCCATCGCGGCCAGTCTCTCACCTCTCGCCATCGCCCAGAACACGTCCTCCTCCATTGGCGGATTGGTCTCTGATGGATCCGGCAAAGCCATTGCTGGCGCGACCGTGGTCGTGACCCACGCACCCTCGGGCACCCGAAGCGTGACCTTGTCTGATGCCACTGGCCGCTTCTTGGCGACTGGTCTTCGTGTGGGCGGTCCCTATACCGTGACGGCGACCAAGGGTGGTCAGACCGCAAAGGAAGACAATCTCGTTCTCAAGCTCGCAGAGCCTCTCGAACTGGCCCTGACCATTGGTGCTGCCCCGGTCCAGACCGTGACTGTGCTTGGACAGAAGGGCTTCACGGATCCCCGTTCCAACCGCTTCGGCGCGGGCACCAGCTTCAGTCAGGCGGATCTTGAGAACCTGCCGGGCTTTGGCCGTGACCTCCAAGAGGTGGCTCGCCTAGACCCCCGCGTGAGTCAAGTGGACAAAGGCACGGACAAGATCTCAGCCCTGGGTCAAAACTTCCGCTACAACACCATCACCATCGACGGCGTGGGCGTGTCCGACCCCTTCGGACTCAGCTCCAATGGATTGCCCACCCTCAAGCAGCCCATTCCTTTTGATGCAATTGATTCCGTTCAGGTGAACGTCTCGAACTTTGACGTCACCCAGTTCGGGTATTCGGGCGCCAACATCAACGCAGTCACCAAGTCCGGTACGAACAAGCTCTCTGGTAGCGTCTACTACGCCCAGCAGGATGAGCGCATGGCCGGCGATCGCGTGACCAACCTGAGCACCAACGCCACAGCCAAGCAGGCCGATTTCAAGGTCACCAACACGGGCTTTACGCTGGGTGGCCCCATCATCAAGGACAAGCTCTTCTTTTTTGTGAATGCCGAGAAGTTCAAAGACTCACGCGCAGGTGCGCCCCAGTACGGCCCTGTGGGATCCAACCTGATCAACATTGGCATCACCCAGAGCGACATTGAGAGAATCCAGTCGATTTCCAAGACCACCTATGGCTTTGAGGCTGGAAACCTGGTGGCTTCCCAGGGGGAGCTGATCTCTGATTCGGTGATGGGCAAGATTGACTGGAACATCAACCAGGACCATCGCCTGACCCTCACCTACAGCGACACCGACTCCAACGAGCCGCTCTATTACGGCATGGGGTCGAGCTCTCTGAGTCTCTCCTCTTACTGGACTGCTGAGTCCAAGAAGTTCAAGACCAACACGGTGCAGGTCTACTCCGACTGGTCTGACAACTTCTCAACCGAGGTAAAGCTTGGAAACCGGACCTATGACAAGGTCTTCGCGAACAACTCTGCGGCTCCCACCGTTCAGATTCAGTTCGAAGGCTCTGCGCCGGCTGGTTCCGGCCTGACCTCCTCTTCGAACCGCTCTGTGTACCTGGGCACCGAACAGTACCGTCATTACAACATCCTGAAGACGGACACCCAAGAAATGTTTTTCGCAGGCACCTATCTCATGGGTGCACATGAGCTCAAGTTCGGTGGAACCCGTGAGACCAATGATGTCTTCAATGCCTTTTTGCCTCAGTCCAATGGTGTGTATCGGTTTGAGTGTGATGAAAGATTCAGTTACACCAGCATCACCGGTACCGTGAACTGTCGCGTGGGTGAGCAAGCTGCCCTGGCAGCACTTGAGAACTTCGAGAAGGGTCGCCCCAGCTACTTCAATATTCGTGTCCCTCAGGCCGGACTGACCTTGGACCAGGGCGCAGCTGAGTTTTCATATGAAAACACGGGGGTCTTCCTGCAAGACACCTGGCGGGTGAACCGTGATCTCACCATCCTGGCCGGTATGCGGATGGACACCCAGACCACGGACGATCGTCCCCTCAAGAGTGAGGCGGGCGCCCAGGCGCTTGTGGCTGGAAATGCTGCAACCAACACGGCCCAGTCGGGCGGGTTCGGGCGCGACAACTCCGCCATCAACGACGAAATGACGCTGGTCCAGCCCCGCTTTGCCTTTACCTGGAACCTTCGCGATGCCATGCAGAGCCGTGTTCGTGGTGGCTACGGTCTGTTCAAGGGCGGTGCGCCCACGGTTTGGTTCTCGAACCCCTACTCCAACACGGGCGTGCAGACGGCTCTGACGACCTGCACCGGATCGAGTGGTTCGGCTTGCCCCGTAGATGGCCTCGACGTGACCATGGACCCACGGAATCAGCCGGCTGTTGCAGGGGCCGCACCCATCCCCGCGATCGACTTCAATGACGGTGGCCTTGAGACCCCCTCCATCTGGAAGGGCAATCTTGCCTATGAGGCCACGCTCAAGGAGGGCTACGTGGTGTCGGCCGAGTACATCCGCACGGACACCAACGCAGACATTTACTTTGAAAACCTGAACCTGGGCCCCGCAACTCGCACAGGCCCTGACGGTCGTCAGATGTTCTTCAACGATGCTGGCTACAAGGACACCAGCTATGCAGTGGCATCGAATGGCGCGGTGAGCACCATCTCCTCCGCAGGCGTACAGAATAAATTCCTGCGCAACCGTTCCTTCGACAATGTCATGCTCACGAAGAAGACAGACAAGGGCTATGGCAACACGGTCACACTGTCTTTGGCCAAGCCTGCTGCAGGAATGGGCTTTGGCTGGAACGCAGCCTACACCTACAGCGATGTGAAGTCGGTGCACGATGGTAGCTCCTCGATTGCGTATTCCAACTGGCGTTACTTCCCCCGTCTGCAGGCCAACGAGGCGGAGCTTGCTCGCTCACGCTATGAGATTCGTAATCGCGTGAACCTCGGTGCCACCTACAAGACGAAGCTCTTCGGGAACCTGACCACCAGCTTCGGTATCTTTGCTGAGCATCGCACGGGCTACCCCTACAGCTGGACCTTCTACAACGATGCGAACGGTGATGGCCAAGGTGGTAACGACCTGCTCTACATCCCCAGCGCGCCAGGTTCCGGTGAAGTGGTGTTTGCCGCAGTGGGCAACAAGTCCCCTGCAGAGTCTGAGCTCGCATTCTGGAATGTCGTCAACAGCGAGAAGGGCCTGAGCAGCCATAAGGGATCCGTGGTGCCCCGCAACAGCAGCACTGCTCCCCGAGTGAACGTGATCGACTTCCGCATGAGCCAAGATGTGCCGGCATTCAATGCCCAGCATCGCGCCTCTGTGTCGTTCGACATCTTTAACCTGGGCAACCTGCTCAACAGCAAGTGGGGGCGCACCATGCAGTCCGTCAATGAAGCTCGCGAGTTTGTGTCCTATGCTGGTATGACGGCTGATGGCCGCTACATCTATGCCGTGGGAACACCCGAGAGCCTGGCGCTTCAGCAGAGCAAGAACGAGTCGCAGTGGGCGCTGCGCATCACTGCGAAGTATCAGTTCTAAATTGGTTTTTGCGCCCTCGGTGCTGCTCAAAACCCCGGCCTGGTGCCGGGGTTTTTTTTGGCTGCTGTTATGCCGTTGAGGTCAAGAGCATGTGGAGGGCGAATCCGATGAAGCAGAGGCTGACGAGAAGGATGCCCACTGCTGATCGACGCGGATGCGTGGTAAACACAGTCTTCAATCGAGCACCTGCCACAATCAGCATCCAGAGGTAAGCGAGGCTGCAGATCTGCACCACGACTCCAAGGGTGGCGTAAGCGAGGGCTGGGGAAGATGCATCCGTGCTGACAAACTGGGTGAAGAAGGCCAGAAAAAAGAGAATGGCCTTCGGGTTGGTAAGCGAGAGTCCCAGCGCTTTCCAGTAGGGAGCGCGCTCGGTCGTAAGCACGGGTTGGGTTGACGCCACCGAGGCCGCAGGGGCGCAGTGCCATTGTTGTAGGCCCGCACGAAAGAGTCCGACCCCAATCCAGCCCAGGTAGACCGCACCGAGTGACTTGACGGCAACAAAGGCCACAGGAAAAAGCACCATCAGAGAGGCCGCGCCTGAGGCTGTGGCCATCATGAGCAGGGTGTCCCCCGTGAAAATACCCCAGGCGGCATGCCATCCCAGTCTGGGCCCGTTCTGCGCCGCAGTCGTGAGGACGTAGAGCGAATTAGGGCCCGGGAGCAGCACCACAATGATGGTTCCCAGGACGAACTGCCAGAAATTCAGAATGCCAAGGTCGGTCATGATCTAGGTCGAAGGCTGGCCCAGGCCGCCGCAGCGATGATGAGCCCGCCTCCGATCCACTCATGGGCCGGCGGATGGCTCCCCAGAACAAAGGCCGCTGAGGCTGCTGCAAACACGATCTCCGAGAGCATGATCAGGCTGGTCACCTGGGCGGGCAGTCTGCTGGCGCCATATTGAAGAGAGAAGTTGGCGAGGGCGAGACCAAGGATGACCAACGGAAGGAGTGCATAGGCGTAAGGCTGGGCGGTCCAAGGCAGTTCAACAGGCCCCAGCAGTGCAGAGGGCCATAGGCCTGCAGGTAAGAGCAGGGCCGCCGTGAGCAGAATGAGGAGCGGCATGGCCCCCGATCCAGCAAACATCATCCAGAGTCGAGCCGTCTGGCTCTGGTCCTGAGCTTGTCGCAAGAGCACATTGGCCAGCCCAAAAAAAAGCCCTCCAGCAATGGCCAGCACATCAGCGGCTCCGCTCGTCGTACCCACACCTCCCAACACCACCACTGCGCCAACGAGTGCCAGACCCAGCCTAGCGGTGCCCTCTATTCCGAGCTTTTCCTTGAGCATCCAATGCGCGAAGAGGGCAGACCAGATGGGCATGAGGTAAAAGAGCAGGACTACACGCACCACATCGCCCAGGGCCAGGGCCCAATTGAAACAGGTGTTGGTTAAGCCGTAGCAGAGGGCCATCGCCCATAGCGGATTGCGCCATCTCAGAAGATGCGACACGACTTGCCGGCGTATTAGGAATAGTCCCAGTGTGAGGACGGAGTATGCGAGTGCCGTCGCCCATAGAATGGAGAGCCCATAGGCTTCCATGGCCTTGTAGGGAATCCAAGATAAGCCCCAGAGCCCCGCATTGATGATGAGGGCGAGGTGGGGAAGAGAAGAGGGGGTCAAGATGATTGAGGTGCGACGGTCAGAAGAACGCGGGTTTGCAGATCACGGATGGCTCAAGTCTTTCCATAGTTTTTCATTCGCAGACTACTACGATCCTCAACACACACAATTTGGAAACCTCAGAGTCATCAACGAGGACTGGATCGCCCCAGGAAAGGGATTCGGCACCCATCCGCACCGTGACATGGAGATTGTCACCTATGTGCTAGAAGGGGCTTTGGCCCACAAAGACTCTCTTGGGAATGGTGCAGCCATCCTGCCTGGTGATGTTCAACGGATGAGTGCCGGAACGGGGATTGCCCATAGCGAATACAACCATAGCCAGGCACAGACCACCCACTTGCTGCAGATCTGGATTCATCCTGCCCAGCGGGCGATTGCGCCAGGCTACGAGCAGAAGCAGTTCTCAGATGAAGACAAGCGTGGTCGGCTTCGTCTGGTGGCCTCCCCCGATGGCGCAGATGGATCTGTCTCCTTCTCAGCAGATGCCCGAATTTATGCAGGGCTCTTTGACGGCCAAGAGACGGCTCGGCTGCCACTTGCGACAGGACGACTCGCGTATGTCCATGTGGCTCGAGGCGCTGTCACTATCAATGGGTATGCGGTCCAGGCGGGTGATGCCCTCAAGATGATGGACGAGCCACTGGTCACAATTGAGTCAGGGCAGCAGGCTGAGGTGCTGCTCTTCGACTTGGCGCCCTGATCACGGTTTAGATGTTCATCGGAATGTCATCTTGGATGGGTACGGTCAGGGTTTTGACCTACTCCACGACAAGAGACAACGATGAAAGCAAACATTCAACGCCCGACGCTCCGCGTTCTCACCGCCGCCGTATTGGCGGCCTCCATCTCAGCCTGTGGCGGTGATGGCAACAACAAGGTAGACCTCAGCTCTTTTAACGCAACCAATCTGGAGCCCACCCCCACCAGCCTGACCCTCTCGAAGGCCGGAGGCTACAGCACCAATCTGTTTGATGAGGGTGGCGCTGAAATCACTGCATTCGATGCAGCAAGTGTTCGTGCCTTTGTGGTGAACGCCAAGGCGGGAACGGTGGATGTCTTGAACCTCGTGGATCCCACCAAGCCTGCGAAGGTCGGTGAGATCAAGGCCTCTGCCGTGCTCGCTGGCGGAGAGATCAATAGCGTCGCTGTATCAAATGGCATTGTGGCCGCGGCGATTCAGGCCCCAGTGAAGACTGATGCAGGCCGGCTGGCACTCTACCGTGCAAGTGACTTGAGCCTGCTCTCCACCGTGACCATTGGCGCTGTGCCTGACAATGTCACTTTTTCACCCGATGGCAAGACGGTCTTGGTCGCCAACGAGGCCGAACCTTCCGACGATTATCAGACAGACCCTGAAGGTTCTGTGACCGTCGTGAACGTCGCTGATCCAGCCAAGCCAGTCGCAAAGACCGCTACGTTTACCGCATTCAATGGCCAAGAAGCCGCTCTGCGTGCGAAGGGCGTGCGCATCTACGGGCCTGGTGCCAATGCCTCTCAGGATCTGGAGCCCGAGTACATTGCAGTAACGCCCGACAGCAAGACTGCCTTCGTGACGCTGCAGGAAAACAATGCGCTGGCCAAAATCGACATCGCCACGGCCACCGTCACCGACATCATTGCCCTGGGCTACAAGGATTACGGCAAGGCCGGCAACGAGATCGACGCGAGCGACAAAGACAAGGCCATCAAGATTCAGGCTTGGCCTGGTGTGGTGGGCATGTATCAGCCGGACACCATCGCTGCATATTCGGCAGGAGGAAAAACCTATCTCGTCACGGCGAACGAGGGTGACGCACGGGCCTGGGGTGAAGACACCGATGCCTATTGGGCGGGGGATGCCTCCAAAGGCTTTGTGGAGGAGTTTCGGGTGAAGTACGTGGTCGACAAGAAGGGTTGGTCAGGGCGTGCTGGAGATGACCTTCCCCCACAACTGGCTGCACTCGCCAAGGGCGGTCTTCTGAACCCCGAGGTCTTCGCATACTGTGGCGCAACGGCCGGCGACCCAGGCAAATGCCGGGACGACGCCAATCTCGGACGACTGAACATCACCTGGACCCAGGGTTATCGCACCGACGCTCAGGGCAAGCCCGTCCTATTTAACGCGGCCGGTGAGCAGGATGCAGCCGGCGACCGCCTCATGTACGACAAGCTCTACTCCTACGGCGCCCGCTCCTTCACCATCTGGAACGAGCAGGGACAGCTGGTCTGGGACTCTGGCTCTGAGATAGAGAAGTTCCTCGCCAGCGACGAGTGTAAGGCTGGCCCCACACGCACCATCGCCTGTAAAGACTTCTTCAACCAAGGCCATGACGAAGGAGACGCGTTTGACAGCCGAAGTGATGCCAAGGGTCCCGAGCCCGAGGGTCTCGCAGTGGGTCAGGTCGGATCCAAGACTTACGCGTTTATTGGCTTGGAGCGCATGGGTGGTGTGTTGGTTTATGACATCACCAACCCATCTGCACCCAAGCGGGTGGATTATCTGAACACGCGGACGGATTGGGTTCTAGACCCAGAGACCAATCTTTCGAAAGTGGGAGATCTTGGTCCTGAGGGCTTGACCTTCATTGCTGCAAAGGACTCGCCCAATGGCAAGCCTCTGCTGCTGGTCGGGAATGAGGTGAGTGGATCGACCGCCGTGATCCAACTCAACCTCAGCTACTGATCACTCGCGCAAGGCCCGTCTGAGGATCTTGCCTACATTGGTCTTCGGCAGTTCGGTTCGGAACTCGATCTGCCGAGGCACCTTGTAGTTGGTGAGGCGCTCTCGACAATGGGCCAGCAGGCTGCCCTCGGTGAGGGTGGGATCTTTGCGCACAATGAAGATCTTCACCGCCTCACCGGTCTGGGCGTCTGGCACACCCACTGCAGCTACCTCCTGCACCCCGGGGTGCTCGGCCACCACCTCTTCAATCTCGTTCGGATAGACGTTAAAGCCTGAGACGAGAATCATGTCTTTCTTGCGATCGACAATAAAGACAAAGCCGTTCTCGTCCATATAGCCCATATCGCCGGTCTTGAAGAACCCATCCGGGGTGAAGATCTTGGCGGTTTCCTCCGGTTGGTTCCAGTAGCCAGGGGTGACCTGGGGGCCTGCAATACAGATTTCGCCGACCTGCCCGTGGGGAAGCGACTGGCCCTCGTCGTTGCGAATCTCTACTCGAGTGGAGGAGATGGGAAGACCAATCGACCCATTGAACTCCTTCGCGGTGAGCGGGTTGATGGTGGCAGCGGGTGACGTCTCGGTGAGGCCATAGGCCTGCGTGAGCGGGCTTCCTGTTACGGCCTGCCAGCGCTCTGCCACGGGTTTCTGGACCGCCATGCCTCCACCCAGATTGAGCCTGAGCTTGCTGTGGTCTAGCTTGCAGAACTCTGGATTGTTGAGCAGCGCATTGAAGAGCGTATTGACCCCTGTGAAGACCGTCACGGGATGTTTGGCCCACTCTTTGACAAACCCGGGAATGTCTCTCGGGTTGGCGATGAGCAGGTTGCGTGCACCAAACATCATGAAAGTCATGCAGTTCGCCGTGAGCGCAAAGATGTGATAAAGCGGCAGCGCAGTCACGATCAATTCTTCTGACGGTTTGATCTCGGGCTCGATCCAGGCCATGGCTTGAAGCACATTGGCTGACATGTTTCGGTGGGTGAGGACAGCCCCCTTAGATGTGCCCGTGGTGCCCCCCGTGTACTGAAGGAAGGCAGGATCGTCGAGCGTGAGGCTGGCCCCTGCTGCCAAAGCCTGGGCCTTCGCCTTCGCATCGTGAAAGCCCAAATTCAGTGCCTTACGCAGCGAGATCGACCCGGGGAGTGACCATGCAGGAACGAGCTTCTTGACTCGTCGCACGACGAAGTTCACGAGCGTGCGTTTGGGCTGCGGCAGCATCTCTCCAAACGGGGTGACGATCACCTGCTCCACCGCCGTTCCCTCCTTGGCTTTCTGGAGGGTGTGGGCGAAGTTCTCGACGATCACGATGGCCTTGGCCCCAGAATCTTTCAGCTGAAAGTGAAGCTCGCGCGGGGTGTAGAGGGGGTTGCAGTTCACCACCACGCAGCCTGCACGCAGCGCCCCCATCAGTGCGATGGGATATTGAATCAGGTTGGGCATCATCAGTGCCACCCGGTCGCCTTTTTTGAGCCCTGCTCTGTGGAGCCAGCTCGCGAAGGATTCACTCTGGGTGAGTAAGTCTCCATAGCTGATGCTGTGACCCAGACTGAGGTAAGCGGTCTGGGTGGCGAAGCGCGTGCAGGCGTCAACCATCATCTGACCGACGGGCTTGGCCCGCTGCAGATCAATTTCGGGCGGTACGCCCTTCGGGTAGTGCGCGAGCCATGGCTGGTTCATGAGAACTCCTTCGTCTGCGTTCGTAGTCTCGAGTTGCGAGGTATACCGTCCGCTCAACCGTGGCATAGGTCTGTTGGTCTGCACCCACCAGGTCGATCGTAAACACGTGTTCTATCGCTTCCTCGGTCTGAAGTCGATGCTGGATTTCCTCAAGAAGCTTTTGGGGAACTTCAAAGCGTGCTCGCAGGTGCTGCTTGGCTGGCCGCCTAAAGCGAATGCTGGCCGACTTATCCCAGACCACCACGTTTTCAGGCCCAAGGGCGTGCAACAGCATGATGGGGTGAGGTCCATCCGTCACGGCGAACAAGGAGCCGCCATAGAGGGTTCCATTGGCGTTGCGGGTTCTCCAATTGAACCGGAGCTCGGCCTCCATGGCCAGCAGGTCAGGAGCGACCCATATCAGCCGCCCTCCCGACCCCCGAAAGGCCGGGAAGAAGTTAAACCCAACACGCAAGACTGTTGACCGCCAGCGTTTGGGCAGGCGGTCGAGTAAGTCCATAGGGCTCACTGGCGAGACCAGTGCAGCGGGCCGCCGCGGAAAGGGGGAAATCCAGTGCCGAAGATGACGCCCGCGTCTGCGAGATCTGCATCGGCGACAACACCCTCAGCAACCAGGCGCTCCGCTCGATCCACCAGCGGCTGCAGGAGTCGCTCCGCCAACCCAGCGGGCAGACTGCCGCTGAAAGGCTGTCGACTGGCGCGGCCCTGAGTCCAGGTGTAGAAGCCCTTGCCGGACTTCTTACCCAGGTCTCCGGCATTCACACGAGCCTGCAGGCAGCTCGGTGCTGTTTGCCCGTCTGCGGCCAGGGTCTGTCCAGCAGCCATGGCAATGTCGAGTCCCACCGTATCGGCCAGCTCCAGTGGGCCCATGGGCATTCCAAAGTTTCGACAGGCCTGGTCAATGGCCTCGGGTGAGAGGCCCTCATCCACGGCCCGCATCGCGGCCAGCATGTAAGGAGCGAGCACTGCATTCACCAGAAACCCAGGCGCACTCTTGACGGGGAGTGGCAGCTTGTCGAGTCCCTTGACGAATGCAAGGGATCTGCTGAGCGCGTTCGGGTCCGTCTGTTCAAGGCCTATGACTTCGACTAGGGGAAGCTGGGCCACAGGGTTGAAGAAGTGAATCCCCACCAGGCGTTCGGGGCGTGCCAGCTCCGTTGCGAGATCCTCCAGCCGAAGGCTCGAGGTGTTGCTCGCCAAAATGGCGCTCGGCTTGAGCTTGGGCTCGATGGTCCTGAAGAGGCTGTGCTTGGCCTCAAGACTCTCAAAAATGGCCTCGATCACCAGGTCGGCCTTGGCGACTCCAGCCCCCTCAGGATCGGGCATCAATCGGTCCATGGCCGCTCGTGCGCGAAGTGGATCCCGAAGCCGCCTGCCAAAGAGGGAGGCCGCTCGTGAGAGCGCCGGCTGAATGCGAGCAAGCGACTGGTCTTGAAGGGTCACGGTGTGGCCGCGCAGCGCGCACCAGGCGGCGATATCGCCGCCCATGGTGCCTGCCCCAATCACATGGACATGATCCACTTTGGATGCATCACTCTTTCCAAAACCTTTAAGACGCTCTTGAAGGAAGAAGACGCGAACGAGATTGGCGGTCGTGGGGGAGAGCACGAGGGCATCGAGTGCCTTGGGGTCCTTCAGGCTGTCGCCCTGGTGCTTGAGCCAACAGTCGATGATGGCGTAAGGCGCGGGGTACTGATCTTGACGAACTTTCTGCGCCACCGATTTTCGTGCAAGGTGAGCAACCACGGCACGCATGGGGCCCCAGTTCATGAGGGCATTCATGCCCTTGGCTCGGGCTCTGGGCTTGTTGCTGGCCAAGAGCCATCGTGCTGAGGCTTCCGCAACCCGCGGCGCTACGGCCAGGTCCACCATGCCCATGCGCTTGGCGCGACGAGCATCGACGGTCTTTCCCGTCAGCATGAGATCCAGCGCAGCCTGGGGTCCTGTGAGGCTCGGAAGCCTGGCAATGCCACCCCAGCCGGGCAGAATGCCGAGCATCACCTCCGGCAGCCCAAGCTTGGTACTCGGATCGTCCACGGCCACTCGATAGCGGCAGGCCAGAGAGAGTTCAAGACCACCACCAAGGCAGACGCCTTGAATGAGTGCAAGGGTCGGGAATCGCAGGGCAGCGACTCGGTTAAAGAGGTGCCAGCCACGGGCCACCAGCTCCCGCGCCTGCTCGGGGGTCTTGAGTGTGGTGAACTCTTCAATGTTTGCCCCGGCAATGAATCCGTTCGCTTTGCCCGATCGGATCACGAGTGCCTTTGGGGGGCTTGCCTCGAGCGCATCGACCAGGATGCTGAGCTCAGCCATGGCCTCTTTAGAGAGCGTATTGAGGCCGGCTCCGGGCGTGGCGATGGTGAGCCAGGCCAGATCGTCTGCGTCGCGTGTGAGTGTCCAGTTCATCAGAGTGCCTCCACCAGAATGGCGCCGCCTTGGCCGCCACCAATACAAATGGCCGCAAGACCGCGCTTGAGTCCACGAGCGCGAAGCGCCTGTGCCAGGTGCAGCGTGATGCGGGCCCCAGATGCACCCACGGGGTGGCCAATCGCCACGGCTCCGCCATCGACGTTGAGCTTGTCTTCATCGATGCTCCCAAACGCGGAGGACAGTCCAAGATGGGTTCGGCAGTAGTCCTCACTCTCCCAGGCTCTCTGGCAGGCCATCACCTGTGCTGCAAAGGCCTCATTGATCTCAACCAGGTCAAGGTCGTTGAGCGTCAGGTGATGACGCTGAAGAAGCGGCGTGGCAGCATGCACTGGTCCAAGCCCCATCTCTGCTGGGTCTAGCCCTGCCCACTGGAGGTCGGTGAGCCTGGCGATGGGCTTGAGGCCCCATCTTGTCACGGCCTCCTCGGAGGCCAGCAGCACCATGGCAGCACCGTCAGTCACCTGAGAGCTGTTGCCCGCGGTGATGTTTCCCGCGGGCTTGTCGAAGACTGGACGCAGCTTCGCCAGACCGGCGAGACTTGCGTCCGTGCGCACGCCATCGTCTTCCTCGAACGTCTCCCCTTTGCTGGAGACGACAGGGGCGATCTCGCTGAATGCACCCGCTGTTCGGGCCGAGACCGCTCGCTGATGGCTGCGCAATGAGAACGCGTCCATCTCGCTGCGTGAGATCTTGAACCGATGGGCAAGGTTCTCGGCTGTTTGTCCCATCGACAGGCCGACCACTGGATCGGTCAGGCCTCGCAACAGACTGATCACTGGCTTCAGGGCAGACGCGACAGGAAGGCGCAGAAAGTGTTGTAGCTTCTGCATCGGAGTGCGTTGCCTGGTCGCTTGTGCGAACCAGCGCACCATCGGGTCGTCGTAGGTGAGGGGCGAGCGCGAGAGCGCATCTACCCCACCTGCGAGCACGAGCTGGCTGCGACCGGTTTCCAGACTCATCCATGCAGCATCAATGGCCTGAAGCCCCGAGGCACAGTTGCGCATGACCGTATGTGCTTGCACGCCATGACCACAGCCGAGTCGGAGCGAGACCACACGACCAATGTTGGCCTCGTCTGCAGAAGGTATGGCGCAGCCGACCACCACCTCATCGAGGTCTTTGGCCTCCATGGGCTGACGCATCAGAAGTGCTCGACCGGCTTGTACGGCAAGGTCTGAGGCTGAGAAAGGGCCAGGTGACCCTTTGGCCTTCAGAAACGGTGTGCGAGCACCGTCAACGAGGTAAATCGGCTTCATGCGGCTTCCTTTTTAGGGAGGTTTGCGCTGGCGTGAATCTCAAAGGGAAAGTCATCGACATGAATGACCAGATCGCGCAGACGATCTCGCTCCTTCAACTGTGCGGCTTCGAAGCTGGTCATCAGCCCTTTATTTAGCGCAATCTCGATGCGATTGTGCAGGGTGAGGTCGAGCTGATCGTCAAAGGCTCCAGCCTTCTCCGCCTGCCGAAGCTTGGCCTCAATGGGCTCGGACCTCAGGGTAGCCTCGAGTGCCGCCTCTAGTGCACCCATGGCCTCTTGCTCTTGCGCGGGCAGATACACGCTGGCGGTGAGCCGGTCACGGATGGCACTGGGCTGAGTGAGGGTCTGGGCCACCCTCTGGCGCAGGCGGTCGCTGGGCGAGGTGACAGTGAGTCCGAAGGGAAAGAGCAAGGCTTTGAGGAGCGAACTGAGCGCGCCGAGTGGGTGGTTCTCAAACACGCCGCGCATGGCGTTTGACAGGTCCACCTCAAGGGACATGAGTGCGTGACGCACCACAGGCTCAGCGTCTGCGGGGAAGCCCTCGTCTTGATGCCGTTTGATGACTGCACTGGCGAGAAACTGAAAGGCGAGGAGGTCACCCAGGCGAGCGGACAGCATCTCACGGCGCTTGAGGCTGCCACCCAGCATCAGCATCGTGAGGTCACTGACAAACGCGCTTGCGGCTGACCACCGCGTGAGCCTCTGCTGCGCTCTTTGGATAAACGCTGGAGCCCCCGCTTGCGGCGAGACGCCACGGGCTCCGGTCCAGCCCAGCGCAATGGCCCTCAAACCATTGATGCCTAGATGGCGCATATGCCCCCAGAATGCGCGCCCGAACTCCGACTGACCTTGGCGGGGGTCGGTCAACTGTGCAGCCTGCATCTCCTTGAGAAGATGGGGGTGACAACGGATGGCACCTTGACCAAACAGAATCAGGCTGCGCGTGAGGATATTGGCGCCCTCCACCGTAATGCTGACCGGGATCTGTTGATAAATGCCCCCCATGATGTTGCCGGGGCCCATGCAAATGCCTTTGCCACCCACGATGTCCATGCCATCACTCACCACTCGGCGCGTGCGTTCGGTGACGTGGTACTTGGCAATGGCAGACACCACCGAGGGCTTCTCACCGAGGTCAATCGCCGATGCGGCAAATCTGCGAGTGGCATCGTTGATATAGGTGTCACTGGCGATGCGTGCGAGGGCCTCTTCAATGCCTTCAAATTTACTGATGGGGGTCTTGAATTGACTGCGCACGCGCGCGTAGCCTCCCACCAGCCGAGCCGTGAGTTGGCTCATGCCCGCATTGGATGAGGGGAGGGAAATGGCACGCCCGGCCGAGAGGCACTCCATGAGCATGCGCCAGCCTTGACCCGCACGCTCAGGTCCGCCAATGATGAAGTCCAGTGGCATGAAGACGTCATGACCTTGGGTGGGTCCGTTCATGAAGTAGGTGTTCAGGGGAATGTGCCTTCTGCCAATCTCTACCCCTGGATGGCTGCGCGGGACCAGTGCACAGGTGATGCCGATGTCTCTGCCCTTTCCGAGCAGGTTGTCGGGGTCAATGAGACGAAATGCCAGACCCAGAACCGTACAGACGGGTGCCAGGGTGATGTAGCGCTTGTTCCAAGATACCCGCATGCCGAGCACCTCTTGCCCTTGCCACTGTCCTTTACAGACCACACCCAAGTCTGGAATGGAGGCGGCATCACTGCCTGCCCAGGGGCTGGTGAGTGCGAACGCGGGGATTTCTTCGCCGCGCGCGAGCCTCGGAAGGTAGTGCTGCTTCTGCGCCTCGGTACCGTAATGCAGGAGCAGTTCAGCTGGGCCCAGTGAGTTAGGCACCATCACGGAGACCGCAAGTGGTGAGGAACGCGTGGAGAGGCGAGCAATCACCTGAGAATGTGCGTAGGCAGAGAACCCAAGACCGCCATACGCCTTGGGAATGATCATCCCTAGAAAGCCCCTGTCCTTGATGAACTTCCACGCCTCTGCAGGCATATCAAAGGTCTCATGGTTGATGGGCCAATCATTCACCATGGCGCAGGCCTGAGGCACCTCATGATCGAGGAAGGCTTGCTCCTCCGGTGTGAGTCGGGGTGCAGGGAGGGCTGCGAGCTTCTCCCAGTTTGGATGGCCGGAGAAGAGGTCCGATTCCCACCAGGTGGTTCCGGCCTCGAGTGCTGCGCGCTCGGTTTCCGACATGGCAGGAAGTGCCTTTCGGAAGGCTTTAAAAATGAGACCTGTGATCATGATTCACGCTCCGGAGTGGGGGTGAGGGGGAGGGGGGCGCGAAGGCCTCCCAAAAGAAAACTCATGAGACGCGCTTGGAGCTGTTCGATCTGCTTCTCGGCGTTCGCCTTGGCGCGCAAGCCTGCAATGACGGCCAGCTGATCGGCCCCAGCAATGGCGTAGGCAGTGGCTCCCAGCATGAAGTGAAAGCGCCAGACAATCTCTGCCTTGGGCACCTGAGGAAGAGATTGAATCAAGGCCCGTTTGAATCGCTTGATCACGGCCTCGTGCTCCTGTGCCAATAGGGTGTCGATGAACTTGGAGGGCTCCGTCATGGTTCGCCCAAGAAGCTGCAGAAAGACCGGACCCCCCTGGTCCGGGTTTTGGCCCATTCTGAGGAGCGTGCCAAAGAATGCATCGACGATTTTGGAGGGCTTAATCGGTGCGCCGCTTGCAGCGCGCTCGAGTGCATCGAGGGTTCTGAGTCGTTCGGTGTTGAGCCAGTCCAGTCGCCTTCTGAATACCGCTTGAACCAAGCCCTCCTTGGAGCCAAAGTGATACGTCACGGACGCAATGTTTGCTCGGGCTTGGGCCGTGATCATGCGCACGGAGGTTCCCTCCAGCCCGTGGACAGCGAGAAGCTGCTCCGCAGCATTGAGAAGCCGTTCCGCTGTGGCCGCCTCGGAGGCGGCGCGAAGTGAGGTCGAGGGAAGTGAGAGGTTCATCGATTCTGGTCATTCACTCAAACGTTTGTTTGAATTGAATGTCAAAAAAAGGGTCATTGCACGAATGACCCTTCTTGAGACCTGGTCAACGACTTACCAGCCGCGTCCTTTGATGGCGGTGACGATGGCATCGCCAACAATGGTGTAGGCCTTGGGCGTCGGATGGAAGTTATCCGAGAAGAGGTAGTTGCGCCAGTCTCCGCCCAGGGGCTTCCCGGTGATGGGGCTGGTGCCGGCTCCCACCCATGCTGCAGCCGCGGCTTCGGTACAGGTGGCCAGGTTGTAGATGGGGCCTGTGGCGGGGTCTACACCCACGGGTGGGCAGCTGGCATCTACCACGTTAGTGAGGCCATACTTGGTCGGGTTCTGGATCATGTCACCCATCTGCTGGTAGCCGTTGAAAACCAACACGCGGCTGTCGCCGGCAAACTTCGCCTCGAGGTTCAGATTGAAGGCGTTCACCCAGTCGGCAAAGAGCCCCTCCAGCTGCGCCCGCGTGGCGGGACCCGCTGCACCCAGCGAACGCTCCAAGCCTGTCAGCACGATGTTCAGGCGAGGTGTGGAGGCCACTCGGACCTGGCCCACCACCACCACGCGCTGAGCCCCTTTGTCGAGGACCGTGGACTTGATGGTGCCGTGAAGGACGGTGGCCAGCGCGGCCATATAGGCGGTGCCAATCTGAGCCGGTGCCGTGGACGGGGCCGCCGCGACCTGCTGAGCGACTGAAGTGCCAAGGATGCTGGAGGTGAGTGCAATGAACTGGCTGGGGTTGCCGGTTTGCAGCATGGCCAAGTACGCCCCAATCAGATCCGCCGCATCGTTTCCGGCTGCATCAATCAGTACCAGGTCCGTGGCCTTGTAAGTCCCAATGGCTGTGGCCGCCGTGGCCAGTTGGACTGGGATTCCGATGGGGCTGGTGGGAGCTGCCGGGTTGTTCACCTTGCCGCCGCCAATGGCGAAGTTGGTGCAACTGGTGTTGTTGGTGAAGCCGCCCGCACCGTTTGTCCGGAAGAATGCGCAGGGTTCAGCGCTACCCATTCCAGTCGCAATGGCCGAGGCCAGCACTGGGTTGGAGCCTGCGCCCGTGGCCTTGGCACCCTGCGTGACCGCCTTCACACCGAAGGTGCCGGTGTCCATCAGGCTGTCACCGAAGGCCACGATCCGAGGCGGGCTCGCCTGCTCAACGGTGTTTTCGCCGCCGCCGCAGCCGGCCAGTGCCAACAAACCTAGAATGACAACGGCGCTGAGTGAGCGAGCACGCAGCTGGGGGGTGTTCTGGAAGGGCACAGGCATCTCCTTAACGCAGAGGCGTTGTTGATTCGTGAATGCTGCATTCTCGTGTCAATCGCAGCCGCACATCTAGTTCGGGTAAGTACTGCCTCACCTTGGTGTTCAAATTCGCAGACACTTACTTTTATTCCGATTTGTCCCTGAAGGAGGGTGAGGTATGTCACGTCCCATAGTCCGTGCAGTCAGCGTAGCGGTCGCTTTGTCTTGCTGGTCAATGTCCGCACAAGCGCTTGAGCTCAAGCTCGACAACGGCTGGTCAGGCACTCTGAATTCGACCATGACCTACGGTACGAGCGTGCGGGCCCAGGACCCGAGCCCGCTGCTTTACAGCCAAGGCAATGGCATCCGAGCAGGTCTGGGCAACGGCGGCAAGGGCGGCTCGAACACCGACTCCGGAAACGTGAACTACGAGAAGGGAGAGCCGTTCTCATCGATGCTGCGCCTCAGCACAGAGCTCTCCATCAACAAAGGCAAAAGCGGCTTCTACGGACGCGCCCGCGCATGGTATGACCACGCGTTGACGGAGGGTGATGTGAAGCAGGGCAGCGGAGCAACCGGCTACAAGAAGAACGCCCCCCTGAGCGACTCGGGCTTTGACCGTTTGGGGCAGTTCTCCGGTGCAGCGTTGTTGGACGCTTATGCATACACCGAGGTCAGCGCGGGCGATCTGCCGCTTCAGATTCGCCTGGGCAGCCAGGTGATCAACTGGGGTGAGAGCCTCTTCATTCAGGGCATCAACCAGATCAATCCGGTAGATCTCACCACGCTGCGCAAGCCCGGCACGGAGCTGAAGGACGCTTTCCTTCCGGTGACCTCCTTGTTTGCCAACCTCGGTCTGGGAGATGGCCGCTCGGTTGAGGCCTTCTATCAAATGAAATGGCGGGCCGCGAACGTAGATTCCTGCGGAACCTACTTTTCACCCGTTGAGTTTCAGCTCACCCACAAGGCTGGAAATGCATGCTCGACCGTCCTGACGACCATTGGTCCCAACAATGCCGATTCCATCCCCGCGGGGCTCTATGTGCCGATGGTGCAGGGGCGTGCTGGTGAGGACCGTGGTCAGTTCGGTATGGCGCTGCGTCTTCCTGTTGAAAAGCTTGATTCCGAGGTGGGTCTCTACGCCATGAAATTTAGCTCTCGCACGCCGGTGGTGTCTGGCCGATCGGGATCTAACGTTCGTCAGCTCTCTGGTCCCATTGGCGCCGCGCTCAATAGCAGTGGACTGCTCAATCCCATCCCAGCACAGGTTGCGGGTGCAAAGGCGCTGGGCCTCACCCTGGTTCCTGCCGTAGGCTTCTGGGAATACCCCGAAGACATCCGGATGTTTGGTGTGTCGGCGACCACCAACCTCGGTGGTATCTCGGTCGGTGCCGAGTACAGCCATATTCCAAACTATCCCGCTCAGATCAATGCCAACGATTTGTTGGCGGCTCTCCTCCGAGGACTTGGGCCCATGGGGTCAACCGCAGTCGCCTCCAATATGCGTGGTGCTGGGGATGAGGTGAAGGGTTATGACCGTATCAGCCGCAGCCAGCTTCAGGTGAATGGCCTTGCCATCATCCCTCGAGTCTTGGGCTCAGCTCAAGCCACTGTGGTCGCTGAGGCCGCCGTTCAGACGGCCGACGTGGGTGACAGCTACACCGGCAAGCGTTACGGGCGTGCGTTTATTTTTGGAACCGGTAAGCACGCGCTCTACGGCGGAACTGCGGCCGGCAATCCTCAGCCCGATGGTGCGGAGAACGACGGATTTGTGACCGACTCCTCTTGGGGGTACCGCGCGCGTTTCCTGCTCGAGTACCCGGGTTTTGCAGGCACCTCCGCCACCCTTTATCCTCAGCTGAGTCTCTCTCATGACGTCAGTGGTTACTCGGTGGATGGGCAGTTCATTGAGGGGCGCCAGACCGTCGGATTGAGTGCTCGGATGAACCTGAACAAGGTCCATAATTTCGAGATCGCTTGGGTGCACTACACCGATTCCGCGAAGTACGATCCTTTCCGCGACCGAGATCACTACAGCATCGTGTTTAGCACCAGCTTCTAAGGTCTGAAAGGACACTGATGGGTATGAAGACATTGAATCGACGCGCCTGGCTAGAGTGGTCTCTGAAGGCGCCCGTGGCAGCGAATCTCCTTCCCAAAGCAGGCCTTCTGGGGTTGGCGGGTCTCTCTGGTGTGGCGTCCGCCCAGTCTGCAGATTCCACCGCCTCGGGAGCCATTGCCGCAGGGAACGCAGATGGAAGCATTCCCGCATATGCTGGCGGCCTCACCAAGCCGCCTGCAGGATGGTCCCCGGAGAAGGGGTATGTGGATCCCTTTCCTCAGGATAAGCCGCTCTACACCATCACCGCTGCCAATGCAGGCCAATACGCTGGCCTGCTCACTCCAGGTCTTCAGGCCTTACTCAAGCGCCAGCCTGCGTTTCAGATGCCGGTCTACCAGACCCGTCGTACGGCAGCCTTACCTGCAACCGCAAAGGGAACCGTCCCCTACCCGCAGCCCAAAACGGGCGAGCAGGCTATGCAAAACCACCTCAATCGGTATGCAGGGGGTGGCTATGACAGGGAGTATGCGTGGTTCCCAGTGCGAGCAAATGGCGATTATTACAAGGTCGGCTATGCCGACACGGTGGTCTATGCCGAGAACTTCACGCCCTCGCAAAAGGACAGTGGTCTTCAGTTTGCCTTCATGTCCCGTTACACCGCACCGGCAGCGCTTGCAGGCACGGTCTACCTCGTTCATGAGTTCGAGGACCCCATCCGAAATCCTCGTGCAGCCTGGGTCTATAACGCGGGGCAGCGTCGCGTGCGTCGCGCGCCCGATCTGGCCTACGACAACGTGGCCGATGGCACCGAGGGCATGCGCGTCACCGACCAGTACTTTGCATTTAATGGCGCGCTCGATCGCTACGATTGGAAGCTCGTTGGTCGCAAGGAAATGCTGGTGCCCTACAACACCTACAAGGTGGGCAGTAAGTCGCTGAAGTACGCCGATGTGATTGGCAAAGGAACGGCAAAGTCCGAGCTCATGCGATATGAGAAGCATCGGGTCTGGGTGGTGGAGGCCACCCTCAAGAAAGACAGCAAGCACATCTATGGAAAGCGGGTGTTTCTGCTGGACGAAGACAGCTGGGTGGTGCTCCAGGAAGATTGCTACGACACGCGGGGGGAGATCTGGCGTGTGGGCCTCCATGGGTTTATCCAGTGCTATGACGTGGGAGTGCCTTGGTACAGCATCCAGATGTGGCACGACCTCAACAACGGCAGTGTGTTGATCTCCCATCTGGACAATGAGGTCACCAAGCCCATCCAGTTTGGGGTGAAGGCCAGCTGGTCAGACTTCCAGACCGACGCCTTGCGGCGTCGGGGCACGCGATAGCCCCTGTTTCGCGCCGTCAGGTTCTGGCGGCGCTGTCCCTGAGCCCGGCCCTTGGATGGCCGGGTTTGCTTTTGGCGCAAGGCTATCCGCTTCGACCTGATCGGGTGCGGTTTCTTGGCCTGGCGGGTGCAGCATCGGCTGGACTGCTTGCCGTGGGTGAACGCGGAGTGGTGGCCCGTCGTCGCCCCGAGGATTCGGCCTGGGCCTTGCAGCGACTGCCCACACGCGAGAGTCTCACCGCTGCCGGCTTAAGAGATGATGGACTCGCGTTTGCGGTGGGGCATGGAGGGGTGGCATTTCGGTCCGATGATTCGGGTCAGTCTTGGCAGTCGCTTGCCCCTCAACTCGACTCCTTGAACGCCAACCGAGATCCGTGGCTTGGAGTGTCTCTGGGACGTCGAGGAGGCGTTTGGCTGATGGGTGGCTTTGGTCTTCTGGTTTATTCGGATGACGCCGGACAATCCTGGCAGCGCATCTCCCCCATGGAGCCCGAGTTTGATCGCCATCTCTACGGCATGACGGAAGTGTTGGAGGGAGGCTATCTCTTGCTGGGTGAGTCCGGCAGCCTCGCAGAGTCATTTGATGGTCGTGAATGGAAGGCAGCGCGCTCGCCTTACGACGGCTCCTGGTTTGGTGGCCTGCAGACCGCAGCGGGTACCTTGCTGGCCTTTGGCATGCGCGGACAGGTCTTTCGACGGGCTGCCGGACAGTCAGGCTGGGTGGCTGCGCTGGGGGCGCAGGCCAGTCATGCCTGGGTGGCCTCGGCGCAGCTCAGCGACGGTTCAGTCGTGCTCGTGGGCGGGCAAGGCGTGGTGGCCGTGAGTCGAGACGATGGCCGAAATTTCACGCTCCAGACCGTTTGGGAGGGCAGTCTCTCTGGCATTGCCCAGGACGCCCGAGACCAGATCTGGCTCTCGGGCACGCAAGGCCTTAAAGGGTTTGATGCTCAATGGAAGGCCTTGCCATGAACCGAATGGAGCGCTTTGCGCAAGGCCTTGTGGCTCGAAGTCGGCTCTGGCTGTTCGCCTTTGCGATGCTGACTGTCTTTCTGGGATGGAGTGCCGCCACAGGGCTGAAGGCTGATGCAGCATTTTCCAAGATGATCCCGCTGGACCATCCCTTTATGAAGGTCTTCACCGAGCATGAGGCCACCTTCGGAGGGGCGAATCGAATCTTAGTGGCTGTTGCTCCGAAATCGGGCGACCTCTATAACGAGACCAGCCTGAATCTGCTGCGCAAGGTCACCGAAGAGGTCTTCTACATTCAAGGAGTTGAGCGCAGCTCCGTCACATCGCTCTTCACCCCCAATGTCCGCTTCACCGAGGTGGTGGAGGAGGGGTTTCGAGGCGGCAACATCGTTTCTGCCGATTTCCAGGGCAGGCCCGAGCAGATCGAGCAGGTCCGAGCCAATGTGGCCAAGTCGGATTGGGTGGGTCGCATTGTGACGCGCGACGGCAGTGCGGCCTTGGTGGCCGCCAGCCTCCAGGAACGGGACCCGCAAACTGGAGCGCGACTCAATCTTCAAGCGGTGGCCGAGGCGCTCGAGGAGATCCGAGCTCGCCACGAGAACGAGCACCACAGTGTGCACATCATTGGGTTTGCCAAGGCGACGGGTGACATTGCCGACGGTGCTGCGGGCGTCTTGGTGTATTTCGGCGTCGCGTTTGTCCTGACCTGTGTGCTCCTGCTCGTCTACAACCGATCGGTGGCGCTCACCCTTTACGCCCTGGGCTGCGCCGTGGTTCCTGTGATCTGGCTGCTGGGCCTCATGCCCCTGCTTGGGCTTGGCCTGGACCCGCTTTCTATCCTGGTCCCCTTCCTCATCTTCTCTATTGCGGTCTCTCATGCCGTCCAGATGACGGAGGCCTGGAGAACCCAACGCCTGGCCGGACTCGATGCGCCATCCGCCTCGGTGAGCGCCTTCTGCCAGTTGTTGATTCCCGGGTCGGTCGCGCTGTTGGCGAATGCGCTTGGCTTTGTCGTGATTGCGTTGGTCGACATTGAGATTGTTCGCGAGCTGGCCATCACAGCAACCCTGGGCGTGACCGTCATGATCCTCTCCAATAAGCTGCTGCTGCCCGCTTTTCTGGCCCTGCGGGCCGGAGTGCCGCCCGCTCGCAGAGAGCAGGCCTTGCTCGAGGGGCTGTGGACGCGACTGGCGCGCATCGTAGAGAAACGTTTTGCATATGGCGTCATTGGCTTGGGGGTGATCACCCTCGCAGCCGGCGGTTGGATCGCCAAGGATCTTCAGATCGGAGACCTTGGTCAGGGCGTGCCTGAGCTCCGACCCGATGCTCGATACAACCAAGACACAGCGTTCATCACCGAGCGCTTTGAGATTGGTGTGGATGTGCTTCGCGTGCTCGCCATGGCGGAGGGCGCAGACTCTCCTTGCGTGCGGCCGGAGGTCATGGACCAGGTCGCCGAGTTTGAGCTTCAGATGCGGCAGAACCCGTCTGTGGTCTCGGTGTCAGGCTTGGCTGGCTTTGTGGGTCAAGTGTCTCAGGCCTACGCCGAGGGCCATGTCAAGTGGAATGCGGTTCCGCAAGACTCTGCCCAGATTGCCCAGGGCGTGGGTGCCGCCACTCGGATGGGCAATGCCCTCATGAACCCAGGCTGCGGCGTGATGCCCATTTCGCTCTACACCACAGACCATCAGGCTCAGACCATTTCTGCACTGGTGGCGGATGTGCAACGCTTCGCTCAAGCATCTGCAGAATCTGGGGTGCGCTTCGTGCTCGGGCTTGGCAATCTGGCCGTGATGGCGGCTACGAATGAGGTGGTTGCAGCAGCCGACCCTTGGGTGAATGCGGCGCTGTTTGGTTCTGTGGCCGTACTCTGCTTGCTGGCCTTTCGGTCTTGGCGCATCACGCTCTGCATCATTCTTCCTCTGGCCTTGGTCACCGTGCTCTGCAATGCCGTGATGACCTTGCTCGACATTGGCGTGAAGGTGAACACGCTTCCAGTGGTAGCGCTTGGTGTGGGGGTTGGCGTCGACTATGGCATCTACCTCTTCGAACGCATTCGTCATGCACTCGATGAGGGTCTCGACTTGCAACAGAGCCTGCTGACTGCCCTTCGCGAACGCGGCGCGGCCAGCACATTCACGGCGGTCACCATGACCTTGTCGGTGCTGACCTGGATGGGATCGTCCCTTCAGTTTCAGTCCGATATGGGCATCTTGCTTGCCTTCATGTTCCTGGTGAACCTTCTTGGCGCTATTCTGTTGGCACCGGCTCTCGCAGCCTTCCTGGTCTACAAGCGCAGCTAAATGAAGTGGGTGCTCATCACAGGATGCCTGATTGGCTTCCTGGCTTTTGGTATTCGGTCCAGTTTTGGGCTCTTTGTGGATCCCATTGCCGGATCTGAGGGCTTCGGATTTGGACGCGAGGCTTTTGCGCTTGGACTGGCGGTTCAGAATCTGGCCTGGGGGGTCGGGCAGCCCATCGCTGGGGCTCTGGCCGATCGGTTCGGGCCTTGGCGCGTCATTGCCGGCGGTGGTGTGCTGTTCACACTCGGTCTGGTCTCCATGACCGTCGCCTCCGATCCATTCTCGTTTACCGTCACCGCTGGGCTCCTGATTGGCCTGGGCATGAGCGGGGCGGGACACAACACCGTGCTGGCTGCCTTCGGGCAGCTCATGCCGCCAGAGCGTCGCGCATGGGCCATGGGCCTTTGCACCGCGACGGCGAGCCTGGGGCAATTTCTGGTGGTTCCCATGGGCCAAGGGTTCATCGAGGTCTATGGCTGGGGGGCGGCCGTCTTGATCATGGCCACTGCCATGGCCACCACCCCGCTCTTGGCCCTGGGCTTGCGCCCCACCCGGCGAGAGGGGCAGCCTGGGTCTGTCCCGCAGACCGCCACCGCCTCTTGTTTTCAGCAGGCGGTCTCACAGGCTTTCCAGCATCAGAGCTACTGGCTGCTCATCAGTGGCTTCTTTGTCTGCGGCTTTCAGCTGGCCTTCATCACCATTCACCTGCCTCCCACCTTGATTGATGCGGGCCTCTCGGGCACGGTGGCCAGCTGGTCTATTGCACTGATTGGACTCTTTAATGTGGTGGGTGGCTACCTCAGTGGCGTGCTGGGTTCACGTTATTCCCGGCGCCTTTTGCTCAGTGGAATCTATGCCTTGCGCGCGTTGGTGACAGTGGCGTTTCTCGTCTTGCCGATGACGCCTGCCACCGCCTTGTTGTTTGGCGCAAGCATGGGGCTGCTCTGGCTCTCGACCGTCCCTCCCACCATACAGCTGGTGGGTGTCATGTTTGGCAATCGTTATCTCTCTACCCTCTTTGGCTTCGTTTTTCTCTCGCATCAGATTGGGGCCTTCTTTGGCGTATGGCTGGGCGGGCTGGTTCACACAGAGACTGGCAGCTACCTTCTGATCTGGTGGGGAAGCGTAGCGCTGGCTGTTTTTGCGGCGGTGGTCCATTTGCCCATCGTTGAACGTCTTGCACACCCGTTGGTCTCCGCCCCATCGCCTCGCGCTTAGCCTGATTGCGGCTCTGGCGTTGATGGCGATCCTTCTGTGGAGCTGGGTGCAGGGGCAGCGCACAGAGCCGGTGTCCACGCTGGTCTGGGGACCATCACTCAAGGATCGCACCGTGCTGGACCTGGGCGCACCCCTGCGTGGAAGGTTTTGGTCTGGCCTCTGGGTGTTGGAGGCCGATATCCTGACGCGGGATCAGTTGAGAACACGAGGCGCTTGGCTCACCTGGCCCATTCCAAAGGCGGTGGCGAGGATGCCGGGCTGCAGCGGGGAGTTGCCCAGGCTAGACCAAGTCCATGGCGCCCCGCAGCGTCGGGAACACACGCTTGGGACCGAAATGGTCAATCAGTCCCCATCTGGTCATCGTTGAGAGCACGACGGGTTGAATGTGCGTCAGGCGCAGCTCAATGTTTCTTGCGGCCAGGGTCTCATCTAAGGTTTTGATGGCATCAATGCCTGTGCTGTCGATGGCCAGCAGGGCGCTCAGGTCGAGGACGACCACTGGCGCAAAAGCACGTTTGGTGTCCAGAAAGGGCTCGAGCTTACTGACGGCACCGAAAAACAGGACGCCTGAGACACGCAAGACTTCGACACGTTCGTTGTGAAGCCGCTCTGCATCGAGCTCGGGCTGGGTGATGGGCTCTACCCGGGTGAGCTGGGACATACGACGAATGAAAAAGACCGCAGCCAGCAAGAGACCCACTTCCACGGCGACGGTGATGTCGATGATCACGGTGAGTGCGAAGGTGGTGAGCAGGGTGATCCGATACGGCATGCTGTAGATCTTGAGGTCTCTGAATGACTGCCAGTCCCCCATGTTGTAAGCCACCACGAGTGCGACTGCGGCGAGGGAGACCAGTGGAATCTCTTCGGCCAGAGGGGCTGCACCCAGCACAATCACCAGCAGCGTGAGGGCGTGAATGATGCCGGCGATCGGGGTTTTGGCCCCTGAGCGAATGTTGGTGACGGTCCTGGCGATGGTGCCCGTTGCACAGAATCCGCCAAAGAGGGGGCTCGCCATGTTGGCAATGCCTTGTGCCATGAGCTCTTGATTTGGGTCGTGACGCTCTTTGTGCAGACCGTCGGCCACTCGGGCACAGAGCAGAGATTCAATCGCACCCAGTAGCGCGATGGTCAAAATAGGGGCGAGCAGGAACTGGACGGTCGACCAGTTCAGCTCGGGCAACTCCGGACTGGGAAGCCCCGTTGGAATGGCACCAAATCGGTCTCCCACGGTTTCGATGGGGAGGCTCATGAAGCTCACAAGTAGGGTGCTTGCCACAATGGCGACGAGGCTGCCTGGCATTCGAGAGAATGCGCGGCTCAGTGGTCCACCCTGCGCATGGTTGCTGGCAGGCCAGAGCAGAATCGTCACGAGGCAGCCGACTCCCAGCAGCAAGGTTTCGACATGCAGGCTGGGCAACGCGTGCCAGAGGGCCTCGCACTTGGCAAAGAATTCTGCCGGGAGCGCAGGCCCCTTGAGCCCGAAGAACTCCTTCACTTGCGAGAGTGCAATCAGCACGGCAATGCCGCTGGTGAAGCCACTCACGATCGATACTGGAATGAGACGGATGAGCCCGCCCAGGCGAAATGCGCCCATGGCGACCATCAGTACGCCGGCACAGGCCGTTGCAATGAGCAGGTTAGGAACGCCGTATCGCTCGACGATGGCATAGACCACCACAATGAATGCACCAGCGGGACCCCCAATCTGAACGGACGACCCCCCGAGTGCAGAGATGAGAAAGCCCGCAATGATGGCTGTAAAGAGCCCGGACTGCGGAGGCAGGCCAGAGGCAATGGCGAAGGTCATTGCAAGGGGCAGAGCCACAAAGCCCACCGTGACACCCGCAGAGAGGTCAGCCAGGAAGGTCTTACGCGAATAACCCGCGAGATGATCGAGGAGTCTTGGCCTGAAACCCTCTTGCAGACGGGAAAGCAGAGATGAGATGGATTGCTGTGCCATGATGAGCGGGTGCTTACTCCTGCCAGCATACTCCTCGCTCACATTCTGTCCATGCTCGGATTCTCCAGTTACGCGGTCACGCTGCTGGAATTGAAGGCCCTTTGGTCGATCTCGAACACGGTTTCTGGCTTGATTGCCAGTGGCTTCTTTCTCGGCTACATGCTGTTCGTCTCGATGTGGAACGCCATGACCGATCGACGGGATGCTCGGCAGGTTTACACAGTCGGTGGTCTGCTGACGGCCTCTGGCAGCCTCGGGTTTGCCTTTTTTGCACATGGACCCGTCTCGGCCTTTCTCTTTCAATTGCTTTTGGGCGCAGGCGTGTCTGCCACCTACATGCCCGGGCTGCGCATGCTTTCAGAGCGGTTGAGTGGTCGAACCCAGGCGCGATTTGTGTCCTTCTACACGGCCTTCTTCGGCATCGGTGTGGGTGGATCCCTGCTCTTGGCGGGCTGGGCGAGTGAGGTCTTGGGCTGGAGATGGGCCTTCGGTTTGGCGTCTCTTGGTCCCATCGCCGCAGTGGCCCTGGTGTTGTGGGCCACGCGCGCAGATCCGTTCAAGCCGGTCTTACCGCCCCCCGGAGGGTCTCTGGGCTGGATCCAAGTGATTTTCCCAGTGGCAGCATGGCGAGAGGCCATGAAGGATCGTGCAGTGGCCGGATACACGATCGGATATGCAGTCCACTGCCTTGAGCTCTTTGCGGCACGCTCGTGGACGGTTGCTTTCCTCAGCTTCGCCATAGCCCTTCAGGCTGATGTGCCAATGTGGTCGGCAGCGACGCTGGCCGCTCTGGTGAACCTGGTGTCTGTTCCTTCTTCCATTCTGGGAAATGAGGTGGCCATGCGCATCGGCCGACGGGCGTGGATTGTGCTCGTCATGGCCTCAGGCAGCCTCGTCGGCGTCATCATGAGCCTGATGGTGGGTCTGCCTTGGTGGATGGTCACGCTGGTGGTGGGGCTGCACTCCATTCTCATCATGGCGGATTCTGCGAGCCTGACCGCTGGATTGGTCTCCTCTGTCCCCGCTCATGTCAAAGGCGCCGCCTTTGGGTTCTACTCGCTGCTCGGCTTTGGAGCAGGGGCCATCGGCCCAGCTCTCTTTGGCGTCGCGCTCGACTTTGCGGGCGGTGGGCAGTTGCCCTCTGCCTGGGCCATCGCATTTCTGGTTTGTGGTCTGGGCTGTCTCGCCTATCCCATCATGGACCGTCGACTCTTCGGTGGGAGTCCCTTTGAGTCAGAGGCGCGAAGGTCTGCCTAGCCCGTATTGCGCAGGCCTGCTGCCACGCCGTTGATGGAGATGTGGATGCCGCGCTGAATCCGCTCATCATGCTGACCCTCACGCCAGCGACGAATCAGCTCGACTTGAAGGTGATTGAGCGGGTCGAGGTAAGGGAATCGATGGCGAATGGATTCGGCTAACACGGGGTTCGAGGCGAGGCGCGTTTTGCTGCCAGTCAGCAGGTCGATGGCCTTGACGGTCTTGAGCCACTCCTGCTCGATGAGGTTGAAGATCCGTTTGGAGAGCTTCTGGTCTGGCACCAGGCTGGCGTAATGGCGCGCGACACTGAGGTCGGCCTTGGCCAGCACCATATCGACATTGGACACCACAGCAGCAAAGAATGGCCATTGCGCCACCATCTGCAGGAGCAACGCACGGTTGGCCTTTGGCGATTCGGCCAAGAGGACGTCGACTGCACTTCCGAGCCCAAACCATCCCGGAAGATTGATGCGGCTCTGGCCCCATGAGAAACCCCAGGGGATGGCTCGAAGGCTCTCAATCCGCTTGGGTTTTCCTCCTTGCCCGGGACGAGAGGCAGGACGTGAACCAATGTTGAGCTCAGCGATCTCTGAGATGGGTGTCGCGGCGAAGAAGTAGTCGGCGAAGCCTTCAGTCTCATAGACCACCGCTCGATAGGCGCGTCGACTCTCATCGCTCATGCGCTGGGCGGCCTGCCGGAAGGAAGGCGGTAGTTCACCACGCTCGGGCAAGAGGCTGGCCTCGAGCATGGCTGCAACCAGGGTCTCCAGGTTCCGACGGCCAATCGTGGGGTCGGCATACTTGCTGCTGATCACCTCGCCTTGCTCGGTCAGCCGAATCTGCCCGTTGACGGTGCCCGGAGCCTGCGCGCGAATGGCTTGAAAGCTCGGCCCCCCTCCACGTCCAACCGTTCCCCCACGCCCATGAAAAAGACGCAGCGTGAGGCCCTTGCGCGAATGGAAGAAGCCGACCAGTTCTTCGGACGCCTGATAGAGCGACCAGGTGCTGCAGAAGACTCCGCCGTCTTTGTTGCTGTCAGAGTAGCCGAGCATGATGTCTTGCACGCCACCGCTGCGTTTGATGAGGGCTTCCACTCCGGAGAGTTGATAGAACTCCCTCATGATGGGTTCGGCCCGCTCCAAGTCGTCAATGGTCTCAAAGAGCGGAACCACAATCAGCCCCAGCCGACCGCGTTGAAGCGTGCCCTGCATGAGGCCACTCTCTTTTTGCAGGACCATGGCCTCGAGCAGGTCACTCACGCTCTCGGTATGGCTGATGATGCCGTGGCGCATGAGGCTCGGCCCAAACGCCTCCCGAAGCGCTGCCGCCTTTTCAAAAATGGCGAGCTCAGACTGCACCAGCGGGCTGTACTCGGCACCGAGTACACGCAGAGGACGAGGGTCCCGTAGGAGACCGAGCAGCAGTTCGCGGCGGTCCGTCTCAGACAGCGCGCTGTAGTCCTGACAGACCTCAGCCACCCGCAGGAGCTCAGCCAGGGTGGCTTCATGGATATCGGAGCTCTGGCGCAGGTCAATGGTGGCGAGATGGAAGCCGAAGGTCTCAGCTGCTCGTATAAGGGGCTGAAGCCGATCCTCTGCAAGCCGACGGCCCTTGTGGCGGAGCAGTGCGGCCTCTACGGTACGCAGATCATCGACGAACTCCGTGACATCCACATAAGGGACCGATGGAGAGACCGCATGCCGAAGGGCCTCAGTCCCTGTGAGGTGTGTGAGCGTTGCAGCCAGTCGAGCATAGACTCCAATGAGGGCCTGCCGATACGGCTCGTCACTGCGATGTTGACTGGGGTCTTGCGCGCGTTCTGCCAGGTCCTCTAAGGCTGGTGTGGATCCGCGAAGCAGACGAGAGACCGAGAGCTCAGCTCCAAGGGTATGGACCTCGACGAGGTAGTGCCGAAGGATGGTCTCGGCATGCCGCTTGACGGAGAAGTCGAGGGTCTCAGCCGTGACGTTGGGATTGCCGTCTCGATCGCCTCCGATCCAGTTCCCCATCTGCAGGAACCGGGGAACCTGGCGAGCACCCAGGCGGGATTCGAGTTCGGCGTAGAGACGCGGAATCTCGGGGATGAAGGTGGTTTTGTAGAACGAGAGTGCGTTCTCAATCTCATCACGAACCTGCAGCTTGGAGGTCCGCAGCATTCGGGTCTGCCAGAGTTGGGTGATGCGTGCACGCAGTCTGCGGTCGTTTTCCTCGAGCGCTGTACCCCGCTGGTTATGCTCTAGGTTGGAGCGTTCGAGCAACAAGGCCGCAATGTCTCGCTCCGCATCGAGCACACTTTTTCGCTGGACCTCGGTGGGATGCGCGGTGAGCACTGGGGATACATGGGCGCGCTTGAGCAAGTCTTTGACCTGCCCCGCATCCACTCCCGATTGGCGCAGGACGTAAAGCGCATGTCCCAGCGTTCCAGGAGGCTGCTTTGCATCTTCGAGCGCTCCGGCCCCTTCAGCCTCTCGAAGTCGCGCGAGGTCTTCCACAATGTTGGCAAGGTGAGAGAAATAGCTGAACGCGCGGATGACCGTGACGGTCTGCTCCGGCGTGAGGCGTTTGAGCGCTCGGTCAAGCGCCTGCGCCGCCCCGGGCTCACCTCGGCCTCGGGTGGCCACACTCAGTTGTCGAATGCGCTCGACGAGGGTGTAGGTGGCTTCGCCTTCTTGTTCTTTCAGGGTGTCGCCGAGAAGGCGACCGAGGTACCGAATCTGGTCACGAATGAGGCTCATGGGCAGCATACTAGGGTTAACCCCAGCGCTTGGCAATGACCTTGCCGAGCTCAACCCCCCACTGATCGTAGGCGCAGATATTCCAAATGGCCGCTTGGGTAAAGACCTTGTGCTCGTAGAGCGCAATGAGTGCGCCCAATGCGCCCGGGGTGAGCCCATCATCCAGACTGATCAGACTGGAGGGGCGCTCACCTGGATAGCTTCGATGGGGTGTCAAGCGCTCAATGTCTGAAGGCGCGAGCCCCTGTGCAGCGAGTGCCTCACGCGTCTGGGCCTCCGGCCTCCCCAAGGCCAAAGCCTCTTGCTGAGCGCGAAGGTTGATGTTGACCACGTGGCGGTGAATGGATGCTCTGGGCATCTCAGGGTCATCGTTTTGTACGCCGATGAAATCGACGGGAATGGCGTCAGTGCCCTGGTGCAGCAACTGAAAGTAGGCGTGCTGTCCGTCAATGCCTAGGCCGCCCCAGAGCACAGGGGCGGTTCCGACTGCGCTGAGGCGTCCATCGCGCTGGACGCGCTTGCCATTTGACTCCATCTCGAGCTGTTGAAGAAACGGGGTGAAGAGGCGGAGTCGAAAGTCATAACAGACCACCGCGTGACTGCTGGACTGCAGGAAATTGCGATTCCAGATTCCGAGCAGGGCGAGCAGTTGAGGTAGGTTCTCACTGGTTGGTGCTTGGAGAAAATGCTGGTCCATGGCGGACGCGCCCTTGAGGAAGGCGCGGAATCCACTGGAACCGATGTGCAGGGCGAGGGGAAGTCCGATGGCCGCCCAGACCGATGTGCGACCACCGACCCAGTCCCAGAATAAAAAGCATCGATCAGCAGAGAATCCCTGCGCGAGGGCGAGTCCTTCCGCTGCCGTGACTGCAACGAATGCTTTCATGGCGTCGCCTTCGGTCACACCCGAGGTCTTGACCCACTCGAGCGCGGTGCCAAAGAGGGTCAGAGTCTCTTGGGTGGTGAAGGTCTTGGACTGAATGATGAAGAGCGTGCGAAGGGGGTCGAGCTGCTCGAGGGCCTGGGCAATACACCATGGGTCCGGATTCGAAACGAAGGTGACGGGGAGCGAGGAGGCAGCCGCTGGACCCAGCGCCTCACAGGCCATGCGTGGGCCAAGGTCAGAGCCCCCGATGCCAATGTTGACCACGTGAGTGAAAGCGAGGCCGGTCGGGCCCAGCACGGATCCGGATCGGACAGCGTCTGCAAACGCCAGAAACCGCTCACGCTGATGCGCAACAGACTGGGCGAGTGATTCTCCCCAAGGGTTGGCCTGCGTCTCATCCCCGCGTAAGGCCATATGCAAGACGGCCCGGTCCTCTGTGGTGTTGATGCGTTCGCCCTGGGCCATGGCCATGGCTTGATCTGCCACACCTGCCTCTTGCGCGAGCGCGAGGAGGGACGAGAGGATAGAGGGACTCACTCGCTGCAGCGAATAGTCCAGGCGAATCCCGCAGGTGCTCTGGCTCAGTGACTTTGGAACATGAAGGCTGGGGATTTCATGGGCGAGTGTGCTGAGTCGGGACCAGGAGGGCAGCTGTGTGGGGCAGGTCATGGGTCTAAGGGGGGCGAGGGTCTAGAGGGTTTGTGCTCGTCGGGTTTCGTCAGTGGCTTGCTGCGCCAGTCTGCGCAAACCGGCCCAGTCCTTAGTTTGAACCATGTTCGGCGGGGTGAGCCAGGATCCGCCCACCATGGCCACATTGGGGAGTGCGAGGAACGCACCGAAGTTCTCAAGCGTGATGCCACCGGTGGGGCAGAACCGGCATTGGGGGAAGGGGCCCGCCATGGCGCGCAGCATGCCCAGTCCTCCTGCCTGAGAGGCGGGGAAAAGCTTGAGCAGCTCGAAGCCTGCCGCCAACGCGGACATGGCCTCGGAGGGAGTCATGACCCCGGGCACGAAAGGAATGCCACACGCCTGTCCGGCCGAGAGGAGCTCGGGGGTGGCACCCGGCGAGAGCGCGAATTGGGCACCAGCATTCTTCGCTGCTGCCAGGTCATCTGGCGTCAGTACGGTGCCGGCACCCACCACCACCTCTGGTACGGCCTTGGCGATGGCCTCAATGGCCGGAAGGCCGGCCTTGCTGCGAAGCGTGATCTCGAGCACATCGATTCCTCCCTCACGCATCGCATGCGCCAGCGGAACCGCTTCCTCAACCGACTGAAGCACGATGACCGGAAGAATCTTGGACTCAAAACGAGGAAATGAAGCACGACTCATGAATGGGATCCTGAAGAAGGCGAGAAGAAACCGAGGGGACTGGCGCCCGCCTCGGCGGTGGTGATGGCATCTCTGAAACAGGAAAAGAGGCCTCGACCGAAGGTGGATGCAGCAATCTCGTCGGCCTCGGATTTCACGGGCTGCACTTGGCTTCGAGTGGCCCACTCGGTCGGCGGCACCAGCGCCTCCAGACGTCCTGTCGCGCAGTCGAGCTCGATGAGGTCTCCATCCCTGAGCTTGCCGATGGCCCCGCCCAGAAGGCACTCCGGCGAGAGGTGAATGGCGGCTGGGATCTTGCCAGATGCGCCCGACATTCGACCATCGGTGACCAGTGCAACGTGAAAACCCTTGTCTTGCAGCGCCCCTAGCAACGGCGTGAGCTTGTGGAGTTCGGGCATGCCATTGGACTTGGGTCCCTGGCCGCGAACCACGGCGATGAAGTCTTTCTCGAGTGCACCGGCCTTGAACAGGTCTTGAAGCGCCTGCTGGCTCTCCACCACCACTGCGGGCGCCTTCACGTACTGGTGCTCCTTGGCGACTGCGGAGATCTTTGCGACCGCCCGACCCAGGTTTCCTTGGAGCAGCACGAGACCTCCGTTTGCAGAGAAGGGCTCCTGCGCCGAACGGAGCACGGCAGTATCCAGAGGCTGCAGCGGAGCGGGCGAATAGGTGAGCTGGTCCTGCAACAGTTGGGCCTCACGGGCAAAGGCGCTCAGGCCTGTCCCCAGAATGGTCTGAACCTGCTCATGGACCAGGCCCTCTGCGAGCAGCGTTTGGATCATGAAGGGCACGCCCCCTGCGGCATGGAAATGATTTACATCAGCCTGGCCGTTGGGATAGACCTTGGCAATCAGGGGAATGATCTCTGAGAGGCGCGAGAGGTCATCCCAATTCATCTGGACCCCTGCCGCTTTGGCAATGGCCATGAGATGGATGGCGTGATTGGTCGACCCTCCGCTGGCCAGCAGGCCAATGGCGGCGTTCACCAGGGTTGGGACGTTGACCATCTCCCCCAGTCCAACCGGCCCCTGGGTCAGGGAGACGACGTGTTGCATCGCCGATCGGGTGAGCGCTTCCCGAAGGGGTGTGTGAGGGGGAACAAACGAGGAGCCCGGAAGCTGCAGTCCCATGAACTCGAGCATGAGCTGATTGGAATTGGCTGTTCCGTAAAAGGTGCAGGTGCCCTGTCCGTGGTAAGCCGCCTGTTCTGAGGCCAGCAGGGCCTCACGACCGACTGTGCCCAGGGCGTACTGCTGCCGAACCTTGGCTTTTTCTCCATTGGAGATCCCTGTGGGCATCGGTCCTGAGGGGACAAAGATCTGTGGCAGGTGTCCGAACTGGAGCGCGCCAATCAGTAGGCCCGGAACAATCTTGTCGCAGATGCCCAGGTGCAGTGCGCCGTCGAAGACATTGTGGGAGAGGGCCACTGCGGTGGAGAGCGCAATCACATCGCGCGAGAACAGTGACAGCTCCATGCCCTCGTACCCTTGTGTGACACCGTCGCACATGGCAGGGACGCCGCCAGCCACCTGTGCGGTGGCTCCATGCCTGAGCGCCTCATCACGGAGCAGTTGAGGGTAGTGCTCGTAGGGCTTATGCGCCGAAAGCATGTCGTTGTATGCGGTGACGATGGCCACGTTGGGCGCGCGCTCAGAGCGAATGGCAATCTTCTCTCTTGCATCCAAAGCTGCGGTGGCATGGGCTAGGTTCGCACAGCCCATCGAGTCCTTGCGTGGCCGCTGCTGACGTGAGGCTGACAACATCTCTTCGTAACGCTTGCGGCTGTGCTCGCTGCGTAGGGCAATGTCTTGCGTGATGGCCAGAAGCGTCGGGTGGGTCATGAGGGGTTCTCCTCCAGAATCGTGGTGGGGTGACCTGGTGCGTGAAGGACCAGAGAAACTGGCAACGCTTCAGTGGCTTGGGCCTTCGCCCGCATGAGGACCTCGAGTTTCTTGGTTCCGGAGAGAGGGAGCAGCCGGTGATGCGCCGAGAGGATGCCTCGGAGACTGAGCGTCACTCGGTTGAACGGTGCCTCTGTGGGGGGATGCTCGAGGTGCATGGGCACGTAAAGGGCCGCATCCGGTGAGAGGGCTGCTGGGAGGTCGGGCTCGTTCGGGAACAACGAGGCCGTGTGGCCGTCCGTTCCCATGCCCAGGATCACGATTGAGGGTGCTTCCCCATGAAGCCGTTGATTTGCCTGATCAGACCACTCACGCGCGTCCGAGTAGACGGCATCCGTGTCAGGCATGAAGTCGAGAAACTCCGCAGCCGCTGCTTGGTTCTTCAAGAGGTGGCGTCGAATCAGTGCCGAGTTGCTGGCAGGATGCTGCTGACCCACCAGCCGTTCGTCAACGAGTGCAATACGCACCCGCCTCCAGGGAAGGTCCGCCTCCGAGAGGGCCTCCAAAAGCGCAACCGGTGATCGCCCTCCCGAGAACGCGACGGTGACGGTTGACTGCTGCCTCAGGCCATCAAGGATCCATTCCGAGACAATGGCGAGCGCCTGCAAGACTACGTCTCCTCGTGCCAAGGAATGCCGGCGCCTGCAGCAAGCGCAGAGGACGAGGCCGGGCCCCAGCTGCCCGCGTTGTAGGGCTTTGGCGGGGTCTTCATCTGTCTCCAGCCCTCCTGGATTTGGTCGATCCAGGACCATGCCGCTTCGAGCTCGTCTCTGCGCATAAAGTGTGTGAGACGGCCCTTGACCACATCAACCAACAGTCGCTCATAGGCCTCAGCTCTGCGGGCCGTAAAGGCCGATTCCAAGTCAAGGTTGAGCTCTACGGGGCGTCGGTTCATGCCCGATCCTGGCTCCTTCATGACCATCTGGAGCTTGATCGACTCTTCCGGCTGAAGCGTGATCACCAGCCGATTGGGGTGGGTATCGCCATCTCTGAAAATGGAGAAGGGCATGTCCGCAAACTCGATGATGATTTCAGAACGACGAGTGGGAAGACGCTTGCCGGTTCTCAGGAAGAACGGCACGCCAGACCAACGAGCGTTCTGTATGCCCGCCTTGATGGCGACGAAGGTCTCCGTTTCACTTCCCTTGGGAACGCCGTCTTCCTCGTGGTAAGACACGCAAGGCTTACCTTCTGCATAACCCGATCGATATTGCCCTCGCACCGTGTGGATCTTCACATCCGAGGGCGTCATGGGCGCCAGGCTTCGTAAAACCTTTCGCTTTTCGTCTCGCACGTCATCGGGGTCGAGTGAGATAGGAGGCTCCATGGCCACAATGCAGAGCAGTTGCAAAAGGTGGTTTTGCACCATGTCCCGAAGCGCACCGGTTCCGTCGTAAAAGCCCGCACGAGACCCCACCCCGACCGATTCAGCCACTGTGATTTGAACACCCTTGATGAAGGGTGCGCGCCAGAGTGGCTCAAGGATGGCGTTGGCAAACCGAAGCACCATCAGGTTTTGGACCGTTTCTTTGCCGAGGTAATGGTCGATTCGGTAGATCTGGTTCTCGGCAAAGACGGCGGCTACTTCCTCATTGATCTTCTGGGCGGAAGCCAGGTCATGGCCCAGTGGCTTCTCGAGCACGACTCGGCTGTTTGGGGTCACCAACCCTGCACGCTGTAATCCTCTGCAGATGCTGGTAAAGAGCGCCGGTGCAGTTGCGAGATAGAAGATCCGGAGTGGATCGCTTTCTGCTGCTGTGGTCAGGGACTGGTAGGCCTCGGTGTCGGCGAGGTCGACTGCGGTGTAGGTCAGCCTCTCTTTGAAGCTGGCCCAGTGGCTCTCGACCAGATTCTGATCGCTGACAAACCCTCGTGACCGGGCCTCGACCTGGATGAGGAAGTCGTCCTGGGAGAGCGCCTGTCGACCGACTGCAATAAAGCGATAAGGCTCGGGTAGTCGGCCATGCATGTGCGCCATGTAAAGGGCGGGAAGCAGCTTGCGAAAGGACAGGTCTCCGGTGCCACCGAAGATGTAAATACAAGTCTGGGCTGAAGACATCGGGACAGCTCCCATTGCGGTCAGGATGTAAGAATATTACTCTAAAAGTGTAAATATTATTACACTATCACTGATAGCGAATCTTGAGGTTCGACTTGATGTTTTTCAGCCGCTTACCCAAGGATGGGCCGAGCCGAATGGCCAGGCCTGTGGTGAGCATGTCAATGAGGGTCAGGTGCAGAATTCTGGAGACCATGGGACTGTAGAGATCGTAGTTTTCTGCATGGTCTGCAGCGAGGCTGAGGTCAGCAATCTGGGAGAGGGGAGAATGGCTGCTGGTGATGGCAATGGTGAAGGTGCCGCGAGACTGCGCGAGCTTGGTGACCTCCAGCAGGTCTGCACTGCGGCCCGCGTTGGAAATCACCAGGACCAGATCATCTGGCTGGCAGAGGCTGGCTGTAATGACCTGAAGGTGACCGTCGCGATAGGCGCTGGCGTGCATCCCCAGCCTTTGAAATTTATGCTCTGCATCCATCGACACCAGGCCCGAGCTACCCACTCCAAAAATGATCAGGCGATGCCGCCCTTTCAGACATTTCTCAAGTCGATCGAGTGCCTTTTTGTATCGAGACTCATCAACCTTTCTCGCGAAGAGCTGAAGCGTTTGATGGGTGGTTTCGGCCATTTTTTCGGCAATCTGCGTCATGCTGTCTCGAGTGCCGACCGACTGGTGCACATAAGGAACTCCACTGGCCCCCAGGCTCTCCGCGAGACTCAGCTTGAAGTCCGCTAGTCCGGCAAACCCGAGTCGCCGACAGAAGCGCACAACCGTGGGCGGGCTCACTCCGACTGTTTGGGCGAGCGACGCTGCAGTACCCCGGCTGAATCGGGTGGGATTTTCGAGTAACTCCTGGGCCAGCTTAGATTCAGACGGGCTTAACTCACCCTGTTGGAGTGAGTGCGAGATTCGAGCCAGTAAAGACGAGGATGCGAGCTGCATCTCAAAATCATAGGCGTTTTTGACATGGCATTGTCATTTTTCGGGAGGGATCGGTGACCACGGTGCAGCAATCAAAGGACCACGCGCAGCAAAGGGTGTTGCTCGTGGGTGAGGCTTTGGTGGATTTGATCGAGGAGGGAGACGGGCGGTATCTACCCTGCCTCGGAGGGTCTGTTTTCAATGTGGGTCTTGCTCTGGCAAGGCTTCAGGTCTCTCCGGTCTATCTGAACCGGTTCTCAGATGACCATTGGGGGCAATCGTTTGCAGAGCGTGCGCTGGGGGAAGGGCTCTTGCTTTCCCCCCTCGGCAGTTCGGCGCTCCCCACCTCGCTTGCGGTGGTCCGCGTGGGGCCAAACGGCCAGCCTGAGTACAGCTTTTACCGTGAGGGAGTGGCGGATCGGGATTGGCTTGCAGGCGACCTTCTGAGTGAGGTTCGCGCCAGCCCTGAGGACGTACTGCACACCGGTGGCTTGGCGCTCCTGCCGGAAGATTGGCCAAAGCTCAGGGGCCTCTTGGAGGCTTGGAGGGGGGCGGGAGGCTTGATCTCTGTGGATGTCAACGTCCGCATGGTCGCCGCTGGCCATCCCGAAGGCTATGCTCAGGCCGTCTGTGAGGCCGCCTCTTGGGCCGATTTCCTGAAAGTGAGTGACGAGGATTTGGTGGCTCTCGGCGCACTGACGCCTTTTGCCTCAGCGGGAGAGGCTCTGTCTGCCTTTGGGCATTGGCTGGAGCGCTGCCAAGCCACACCCTCGATCGCAGTCCTCACCCGCGGTGGCGATCAAGGCTGGTGTGTTCCCCATGGCTCGTCGGCATTGGCCTACCAGCCGGAGGAGGTTGCTGACGTGGTCGATACCGTCGGGGCTGGGGATTGCTTCTGGGCGGCATGGCTTGCGGGTCTTCGCCGATTGCGCGCTTTGCACACGGGAGCACATCATTCAGAGGACCTACGCCAGGCCTTGGTATGGGCCTGTAAGGCCGCTGGTCACAACATTCGTCATCGTGGCTGTCACCCCATCACGGAGGCGGAATTGTTTAAGGAGGGTGTTGAATGAGAGATCGCATGTTGAATCGATTGCGGACCCAAGTCGTTGGGCTTCTCGTGTGCTCCAGCCTCTTGAGCGCTGGACCTTCATTGGCCAGTTCGGCGAGCGCTTCAGGAGCGATTCGGGTGGAGCCTGCGAACTGGTGGGTTGATTTTCAAGATCGGCGGCTCATGCTGATGATGCATGCTTCGGGCATCGCTGATGCGAGAGTGTCTTCGAGCGACTCCCGTCTCACAAGGCTGTGGCAGGAGCGTCGCGACAGCCCGAATTACTTGTTTGTGCACCTTGAGCTCTCTGCTGGCGCCCAGCCCGGCGTGCTTGAGCTCACGCTGGAGCGCAGCGAGGGTCGCAAGCAACAAGTGTCCATTCCCCTTGAGCGTCGAGCGAAGAACGCCCCAGCGGGATTTTCTCAGGCAGACGCCGTTTTACTCATCAGTCCAGACCGGTTCGTGAATGGCGACACCCAGAATGACAGTCTGCCCGGTCTGGGAGATCGCGTGGATCGCAAAGACCCCAATGCACGACACGGGGGCGACATTGCAGGCATGATCCAGTCCCTCGATTACGTTCAGTCGATGGGGTTTACTCAGATCTGGCCCACCCCTGTTCTGGAAAATAACGCGCCCTCGTTTTCCTACCATGGCTATGCCATCACCGACTTCTATCGCGTCGATCCGCGTCATGGAAGCCTTGCCGATTACCAGCGACTTGCCGCAGAGGCTCGCCGTCGAGGGATTGGCCTCATCAAAGATGTGGTGCTCAATCACGCAGGCATTGGTCACTGGTGGGTGAAAGATCTTCCTTCGCGAGACTGGTTCAATCGTCAAGGTCAGGCCTTTTTGGAGACCAGCCACAAGAAAGAGGCCGTGATCGATCCCTATCGATCAGAGTCCGACCTCAGTGCACTGGTTGATCGTTGGTTTGTGGAAAGCATGCCCGATTTGAATCAACGCAATCCGTTGATGGCCCAGTACCTGATTCAGAACAGCCTGTGGTGGATTGAGACGCTTGGCCTGTCGGGCATTCGAGTGGACACCTATTCCTACTCGGATCGAGACTTTCTCACCCAGTGGTCCGCTCGCATGGCCTCGGAATACCCCAAGCTCTCGATTGTTGGAGAAGAGTGGCATGGCAACCCAGTGATCGTGTCGCAGTGGCAGCGGGGGAAGCAGAACCCCGACGGCTATCGGTCACACATTTCTAGCCTTATGGACTTTCCGCTCTACGATGTTCTGCCCTCGGCCTTTACTGCCAAAGACACGCAGCATGGCCCGGGGCTGAATCAGTTGTATGGGCATCTGGTGAACGACCTTCTCTATCCGGATCCCAGTCATCTCATGGTCTTTGGATCCAACCATGACGGCGATCGGCTCTTCAAGAAGCTCAACCGCGATCCGGCTCTGGTTCGGATGGCCCTCACCTACTTGGCTACGCTTCGGGGCATTCCGCAGTTTTACTATGGCGTAGAGGCGCACCTCACCAATCAGACGCCAGGCCACCACGGCGAGATTCGCGCAGACCTTCCAGGCGGATTTCCAGGTGATGCGGCGAGTGTCTTCACAGGAAAAGGTCTCTCTGCCGAGCAGCGCAAGACACAGCAGACGCTTAAAACGCTGCTCAACTGGAGGAAGACCTCTGCTGCGGTTCAGCGTGGCCGCTTGATGCACTACGTTCCTGATCATGCGGCTGGCACCTACGTCTATTTTCGGTACCTGGAAGGGCACCCCACGGTCATGGTGGTCCTCAACAAAGGCGAGGCGCAACCACTCGCTCTGAATCGCTTTCACGAGCGTGTGCTCCCGGGCCAAAAGGCAAAAAATGTTTTAACAGGTGAGACTTTCACTCTGGGGACCCACGTCAAGCTGCCCGCCCGTCAGGCCATGGTGCTGGAGGTGCACCCGGCCTCTCACCCCTAGGCGAACAGGAACTGCATGGGCGTCTCGAGTCTGGCGGCCCATGCGGTCTCGTTGTGGTCTGTGCCCTCAAACACCAGGCTCTTGAGATCTTTGGCGTCGACGTAGCCTTTGCGTTCGAAGATGCTGTCTACCTGACGCTGGTGTACCCCATACAGGCCATCCAGGTTCACGGTTCCGTGGTCCATATAAATGCGATGTCGGCCTGCTTGCGGGAGGTGCACAGACAGCCAGTCTCGATAGCTCTGCGCCACCGGCTGTGCGGCGGGGTGCGCCTTCATCAGCAGATCGATGTTGACCGTCATGGGCCAGTGGGTGGAGAGGCAGGCCGCCTGTCGAGCGGTCTGGGGGTATTTGCACAGCCCGTAGAGCGAAATGAGACCTCCCATGCTTGAACCCATGAGGCTGATGCCTTGCGTGGGCTGTTGCAGGCCAAGCGCGTTTAAGGATTCTGGGAGAGCCACCTCCATCAGAAATGCGAGGTACCGATTGGCCAGCCCCGGAAAAGAGCGCTTGGCAGGGTTGCCGTCTCGAGTGCCATAGGCCACGCGCCACAGATCGGGCGGCAATGATTCGAGCGGGTCTTGGGGGGCGTATTCCTCGAAGCGCTGAGCGACGTTGGGGACTCCGATTACCACCACTTGGGGTATGCGTCCTTCACTGATGAGTGTCTGGAGGGTGCGGTCCAAGCCCCAAGGAACTCCCCCATAGGAATGGCCGGGGTCAAACAGGTTTTGCCCGTCATGGGCGATCAGCAGCTCAAAGCGCTGCTCCTTCTTGAATCCCTCTGGCAGCCAGAGCCTCAGGTCTCGGGGGCTGAGCCCAAGGAATTGAGAGGGCCTCAGGCTGAGGTGCTGTCCGGGCAGCTTGGGTCGGTCGAGCCGAGTGGACCGGGGGGCGGTGGTTGCCTGGGCGGGTGTGTGGACGACGGACCCGATGAGAGGGAGCGTCCCGATGGTGACCATGGTTTGTCTACGACGTGGATCCATATTTTGTAGTCAAACTACATAAAAAAGGTTGGAACGAGGGTGCGTGTCGCCCCGCGATGCGTTTTGGCGCGCCGCAGCTTGAAGCTAATATTGGCAAGGCAAGCGCTGCCTGTGTTGTTTTTGTGACAGAAACTAGGGTAACCCCTAGCCCTTCAAAATATCTAACAAAATTACATTATCGATGTGCGCAGAAGCGATCGCCTCTGACAGCCATTGACCACAAACAAAAGGGTGAGACATGACACAACACAACCGTAAACGCGCGCAGGTCGGCTCTGCTGACGCGGAATCCATCAAACTGCGTCTGAGTCCGGTCGCGTTTGCTGTGATGGCCGTGATGGCCTCCGGCACCGCGATGGCGCAAGAGCAGACCGTGACCGTCACAGGTATCCGGGCGTCGATCGAGAACTCGATCAATGTGAAAAAGAACGAGAGCAACATTGTCGAGGCCATTTCGGCGGAAGACATTGGCAAGCTGCCCGACGCGAGCGTGGCGGAGTCGGTCTCTCGCCTGCCTGGCGTGACCTCTCAGCGCAACAAGATCACGGGCAAGTCCTCATCCGTGAGTGTGCGTGGCATGTCGCCCGACTTTAACGGCGGATTGTTGAACGGCCGCGAGCAAGCCTCTACTGGCGATAGCCGTGGGGTCGAGTTCGACCAGTTCCCCGCGGAATTGCTGAACTCGGTGGTGATCTACAAGACGCCTGATGCAGGCTTGCTGGGCCAGGGCCTCTCTTCCACCATTGACCTGCGCACGGTTCGCCCCCTGGACTACGGCAAGCGGGCCATCGCTGCCAACTATCGCAAGCAGACCACGGGCATTGACGCTGGTGCAGGTGAGGGCGACGGTACTCGTAAGTCGTTCTCGTATGTCGACCAGTTCATGGACCGCAAGCTGGGCGTGGCACTGGGCTTCGTCAAGTTCAAAGACACCGGTGCGGAGCAGCAGCGCTTTAACTCCTGGGGCGGATGGACCCCCGAGGTGGACTATCAGGGCGCCAAAGTCAAGGCTCCGGGCGGCTTTGGTTTCGACACCGAAAAGACCGCTTCGGACCGTGATGGCGCCATGGCTGTGGTCCAGTTCAAGCCCAGCAAAGACTTTGAATCCACCCTCGACTACTTCGCCTCTGAGGGTAAATTTGTAGTTGCCAAAAAGGGCCTTGAGGGCCCCGTGGCGGGACTCTCCGCAGGCGCATACGACACGGGCGGTTCGCTCGTCAATGCCACCATCTCGGGTGATGTGGCCACTTCAGGCACCTTCACCAACTTCCGTGGCGTCGTGCGCAACCATGGTGAAGGTTATAACGACTCGCTCAAGTCAGTGGGCTGGGAGAACAAGTTCAAGATGGGCGAGTGGACCGGCACCCTCGATCTCTCCCGCTCGAATGTGAAGCGAACTGGCGAGCGGTTTGAGACCACTGCTGGATTGCCTGCCACGGTGAACAACCCGAACGACACCGTCAGCTTCTCGGGCTTCAATGGTTCGAACTTCGATCAGGTGAAGTACACCCTGGGGCTGGATTACTCCGACCCTGCGCTCATGAAACTCACCAACGTTCAAGGCTGGGCTGGTGGCGAGCAGGACGGCTACATTGCAGTGAACACCGTGGAAGATTCGATCAAGGGCTTCCGCGCGTCCGCCCGTCGTGACGTGGAATACGGTGCCATCAGTGGAGTCGAGATCGGCTTTAACATCTCCGACCGCGAGAAGTCCCGTGTGGTGGACGAGGGTGCTGTGCTGCTGTTGGGCAAGTCTGGTGTGGGCGCGTTTGCAGATGTGCCCAATCCTGGAAAGACTCAAGCCGGTGGTTCAGGCCTGAATGTCATCACCTGGGATCCGTCTGGCTCCTTGGGTACGGTGTATCAGTCCGCTGGTTGGACACAGGCCGACATTCTGGCCAAGAACTGGGTGGTCAATGAGAAAGTGAGCACCACGTATTTCAAGGGCGACATCGATGGGAAGCTCTTGGGGCGCAACTGGCGGGGCAACTTCGGTGTTCAGATGGCCCAGACGGAGCAGAACTCACAGGGCTTCACCACCAACAGTGCTGGCTGCGCAGGCACCCAGTGCAATAAGCTCGCTGCCGAGGGTGGCAAGTCATTCACCGATTTCCTGCCCAGCCTGAACCTCTCCACCGACCTTGGAAACAATCAGGTGATCCGCGTGGGCGTGGGTAAAGTGCTGGCTCGCCCCAGCATGGCTGATATGAAGCCCAGCTTTGGCTTTGGTTATAGCAATGAGAACCAGCGCTACGAGGGCAGCGGCGGTAACCCCGAGCTTGAGCCTTTCCGTGCGAACGCCTTCGACCTGTCCTATGAGAAGTATTTTGCTGGGAACAAGGGCTACATCGCGGTGGCTGGCTTCTACAAGGACCTGGAGAGCTTCATTGTCAAGACGGGAACGCCGTATAACTTCTCGAGCTGGCTCACGCCCAACACCACGCAGGCTGGAGCACCGGTCACCGGTATTCTGACCAAGCCCGTCAACGGCAGTGGTGGCAGCATCAGCGGATTCGAGCTGTCGGTCTCGGTGCCCTTCTCGATGGCCACTAAGGCATTGGACGGCTTCGGCCTGGTGGTGAACCACTCCGACACGTCGAGCTCGCTCAACATGCCGGCCAGTGGCTTTAGCGTGAACGATGTTGGCACCAGCACCATCCCGCTGCCCGGTCTGTCTAAGAAGGTCACCAACGCCAAGATCTACTTCGAGAAGTGGGGCTTCCAAGCGGCTTATGCCCGTCGCAGCCGGTCTGACTTCCTGGGTGAGATCACCGACTTCCAAGACAACCGTCAGCTCACCTACATCAAGGGTGAGGCTATTACCGATCTGCAGCTCGGATATGGTGTCGAAAGTGGTCGTCTGAAGGGCCTCTCGGTCATTTACCAGATCAGTAACCTGGGTAACGCAGAGTTCAAGCGCTACAAAGAGACCCCTGCGAACATCATCGAGACGATCAAGTACGGCAAGACCCAGTTGATCGGCGTGAACTACAAGTTCTAACCTGGTTCATTGGTCTGAAGTCCCGCGTGGTGTGAGCTGCGCGGGATTTTTTTTGAGCTCGCTTAAGATGGCGCCAAAGGAGTCGCACGGCATGGACATGCAGTCTTCAATACGCAGGGTGGTGATTGTGGGTGGCGGTACGGCGGGCTGGATGACCGCAGCGGCACTCTCAAAGGTCTTGCAGGGCCGATTCGAAATCGAGCTGGTTGAGTCTGATGAGATCGGCACGGTGGGGGTCGGAGAAGCCACCATCCCCATGATTCGACTGTTCAATCAGATCCTCGAAATCAACGAAGACGAGTTTGTTCGCGCGACCAAGGCTACTTTCAAGCTCGGCATTGAGTTTGTGAACTGGAGTGAGCAGGGCGCTCGCTACATTCACGGGTTTGGACACTTCGGCCGCAAGCTCTGGACCACTGACTTTCATCAGGTCTGGCTCAAGATGTGGTTGGCGGGAAAGGCACCTGACCTGGAGGCCTATTCCATCAATCGTCTGGCCTGTCATGCAGATAAATTCATGCGGCCGGCAACGGACATGCCCAATTCGCCTCTGAGCGAGATTGTCTACGCCTTCCATTTTGATGCGGGGCTGTACGCCAAATTTCTTCGCTCCTATGCTGAGGCTCGCAGCGTGAAGCGAACCGAGGGCCGCATTCAGTCGGTCAATCGACAGGCCGTGAGCGGCGTGGTGGAGTCAGTGACCCTGGAGAGTGGAACAGTGGTGCAGGGTGATCTATTCATCGACTGCAGTGGGTTTCGTTCCATGCTCTTGGGGCAGACGCTGGGTGTGGAGTACGAGGACTGGTCAGAATGGCTCCCCATGAACCGCGCGGTGGCAGTGCCGTGTGAGCCAGCGGGTCGTTTCACACCGTATACCCGCGCGACCGCCCATGGAGCTGGTTGGCAGTGGCGAATTCCCTTGCAGCACCGAACAGGGAACGGCCACGTCTTTTGCAACGATTACATGAGCGAGGATGAAGCCACTGGCATTCTGATGGCTCACCTGGACGGGCCTGCCCGCGCAGAGCCCAGAGTCATTCAGTTCCTCACCGGCAAGCGGCGGCGCTGTTGGGAGCAGAACGTGATTGCGGTGGGGCTCTCCTCCGGCTTTCTGGAGCCGTTGGAGTCGACCAGTATTCATCTCATTCAGACGGCGATTGACAAGATCATCGACTTTTTCCCTCATGCTGGATTTGCAGCGAGAGACATCGAGGAATTCAATCGTCAGATGGACTTCGAGTTTCTCTCAGTCCGAGACTTCATCATCCTTCACTACAAGCTCACTCAACGTGACGACACGCCCTTCTGGAGGAGTCGAAGGGATATGCCCGTTCCCCAAAGCCTCACGGATAAGATGTCACTCTTTGAGAGTTCGGGGCGGATCTTCCGTCACCACACCGAGCTCTTTACCCCGGTCGGGTGGTTGCAGGTCATGCATGGTCAGGGGCTCCGTCCAAAGGGATACCACCCCCTGGTAGACCTTTACTCCGAAGCCGAACTCAAGGGCTTTCTGGATGGGATTGAGGCCGTGATGCAGAAGTGTGTCAAGGCGATGCCCAGCCATCGTGAGTTTGTTGACCAGATTCTTGCCCATGGGCAAACAGAGGCCGAGCGAACACATTAAGGGTAAGCCCCAGTCACTCATTTTTTAGTTTTACTACAAAATGGTCGTACTAAATATGTAGTGGAGCTTCTGTGCCCGGGGTTTTCGTTCGCCTTCTTGTCGCGCTGGTTTCTGGGGTGGGTCTGGTTGCCTCACTCTCTGCAGCCGAGCGCGTGGCAGACCCTCAGTCGCTCTGCGCGAAGGGGCCCCTGGCGATGGTTCTTGCCCCCGATCGTTTCCAGGCCGGTTTGCCTGCGGCTCGTTTGGTGTCATCTACCCAGCTGGTGTGGGCCGGCCTAAAGTCGACTAGCCCGCAGACGAAGCTGCAGCTGGTGGTAGGGCGGCCAGGGCATTTGGCTCGGGATCCTCAGGGGCGGCTCTCAGGCGTTGACCATCGGGTCGATCTTCTCTCTCAGAGTCAGAGTCCCGGGGTGCTCACGCTTGCTCGTGCCCTCTCCCCAGCTGAATGGCGACTCTGGGCAAAAGAGCAGATGGCGGTGGTCGTCATGGACGCGGAAGGTCGTGTCATCCAATCCAGCGGGTTGCAGATGGGAGCGGTCTTAGACCTTGCGTTCGCTGATGCTGCGCGAGGCTCCGATCTGGGCTACTCCCCACAGGAGGCCACCTGGCGACTCTGGGCCCCGAGTGCCCAGTCTGTCGGCCTGTGCCGAAAGTCCGTGGGGGACTGGCAGTTGACTCCCGCCTCTCAGGATGGCGTTTCAGGTGTCTGGTCCCTGAAGCATGAGCCGTCGACCGAGCCGACACTCGCGATCGCGCAGGTGGAGGTGTTTGTTCCTGGTGTGGGGCTTGTTCTCAACCAGGTGACGGACCCTTACGCGCATGCGCTCACAGGCAACTCTCGGCATTTTGCATTGATCGATCTGAACGATCCCCGAGCCATGCCGAAGGGCTGGAAGGACACCATCCGTAAGACCCATCGCGTCATTCCCAATCACGACCTGGTGATCTATGAACTTCACGTTCGAGACTTTTCATGGGCAGACGCGACGGTTCCCAAGGAGGATCGGGGGCTTTATACCGCCTTTCGTCATGTGCACAGCAATGGGATGAGGCACCTCGAGAGACTGGCCAAAGCAGGGGGCACAGACATTCATCTGCTTCCGGTCTTTGACATTGCGACCGTTGATGAGGTCGCGTGTGATCCCGCGACCCAGGATCGATCCAAGGACTGTTTTAACTGGGGGTATGACCCACGTCATTTCAACGCGCCAGAGGGCGTCTACGCCTCACGCCCAGAGGATCCGTTCACCCGCATCCGGGAGTTCAGAGAGATGGTGATGGCCCTCCGCAGCATTGGACTTCGCGTGGGCATGGATGTGGTTTTCAACCATACGGCCCGCTCCGGCCAAGACCCCAAGAGCGTATTGGACCGAGTGGTTCCCGGCTACTACCACCGACTGTCTGCTTCGGGCCAGATCGAGCAATCGACTTGTTGTGAGAACACTGCGACCGAGCGAGTCATGATGGACAAGCTCATGCGCGATTCGCTCGTACTCTGGGCTCAGGCGTATGGGATTGAGTCTTATCGGTTCGACTTGATGGGGCATCAGCCTCGGCAGGCCATGGTCCAGTCCCGAATGCAGCTGGAGAGAATCCTGGGGCGGCCGATCAATTTTCTGGGCGAGGGGTGGAATTTTGGTGAAGTCGCCGATGGGCGACGCTTCCCGCAGGCCTCCCAGCTCAGTCTGTACGGAACTGGGATTGGAACCTTCAGCGACCGAGCGCGAGACGCCATTCGGGGGGGTAGTGCAGGCGATCGTGGCCAGGACCTCGCCACGCGAAGAGGGCTGATTCAGGGCGCCGTCACCCCCGAAGCGCTCGATCTCGTGCGCTTGGCGCTGGTGGGGAATCTGCGAGAAATAGAGATTCAAACACACGGTGGTTCGATTCGTTCTGGCGAATCGATTCCGTACGCGGGACAGCCAGCAGGCTATGCGGCCAGTGCGGACGAGGTGGTGCATTACGTGGAGAACCACGACAACCACACCCTCTTTGACTTGAACGTGCTGCGAGCTCCTCAGGAATGGACTGCGGAGCGCCTGGCTCGGGCCCAGCTCCTGGCCATGGCTACGACCGCTTTCTCTCAGGGGATTGCCTATTTCCACGCCGGGGTCGACGTGCTTCGATCGAAGTCCATGGACCGCAACAGCTACGACTCTGGTGACGCCGTCAACCGCATCGATTGGAGCCTTCGAGACAACGGATTTGGATTCGCTTTGCCGCCCAAGGAGGACCACCTTCAAGAGTGGGGTCTGATGCAGGCCATGCTCAAGGAGAGTGGGAGGGTCAAGCCATCCGCTCAACAGATTCAATGGACACATCGCGGGCTTCTTGATCTGCTCCGAATCCGGCGGTCGAGTCCGCTTTTCTCGCTGGGTACCCAGGCTGAGATTCAAGACCGCAGTGAGTGGCTCGAGCCTATCAAGGGCGACGGACTCATTGGCCTGCGCCTCCATATCAAAAAGTCTGATGGTCCTGGAGTCAGAAGCCTAGTCATCGCTTTTAACTTTTCGGAGTCGGAGGGGAGCCTGCGCGTACCCCTGAGACGGGGAGAGCGGCTGGCGCTGCATCCCGTCCATCGCTCACCGCGGGCGGCGGACTCCAGGCCCCTGAAGGCCCAGTGGGTTGCAAAGACACAGGCACTTGAGGTCCCTGCACTCACGGCCATGGTCTGGGAGGTGGATCGATGAGACCCTGGCTTCGATCGGTGGTCGCCATCGCTTGGGTGGCCTCGACCGCATGTGCGTCCTATGCGCATGCGAAGGGAGCGACGCTGACCTTTGCTTGTGGCGCTTCCGCCAACGATCAGGAGTACTGCATCAAGCATGCTCAGGCCTGGGCAAAATCGACTGGCAATACGGTGAAGACGATCTCTGTGTCGCAGAACCCTGTCGAGACCCTAGCCCTTTTTCGTCAGCTCTGGGCCGCCAAGTCCCCGGATGTGGACGTGATCATGATGGATGTGGTTTGGCCGGGGGTGATTCAAAAGCATCTGCTGGATCTCAAGCCTTATTCCAATGGCGCAGAGCGAGAGCATTTTCCTGCCATGGTCGAGAACATGACCGTTGGGAATCGACTGGTTGGAATGCCTTGGTATACCGATGCCGGCTTGCTTTATTACCGCAAGGACTTATTGGCCAAGTATGGACGACCGGTACCCAAGACCTGGGAAGCACTGATTGAGACTGCCGAACATATTCAGACACAGGAGCGCGCCGCCGGTCGAACGTTCCATGGGTATGTGTTTCAAGGGCGGGCGTACGAGGGCCTCAGCTGTAACGCCCTCGAGTGGGTTGCTTCCTATCGGGGTGGAACCGTGGTCCGTACGGACGGAACGGTCGACGTTCGCAACCCAGGTTTTATTGCGAGCCTCAAGATGGCTCGAGACTTGGTGGCTCGGGTCAGTCCCCCTGGGGTGCTCAACTACAGTGAAGAAGATTCGCGAGGGGTCTTCCAGAATGGCAGCGCGCTCTTCATGCGGAATTGGCCGTATGCCTGGGGGCTCCTCAACAAGGGTGACAGTGTCGTGAGGGGTCGCGTGGGGATTGCCCCGCTGCCCGCGGGCGGACCTGAGGGGCGTCCAGCAGCCACACTCGGCGGATGGAGTTTGGGTGTCTCGAAGTACAGCCGTTATCCTCAGGAGGCAGCAGACCTGGTGCTCTATATGACCTCTGCAGCCGTTCAGAAAAAGCGTGCCATCGAGGCATCCTTCAACCCGACACGCCCCGCGCTCTACGCCGACCCCGATATTGAACGGGTGAACCCCTTCATGATTCAGCTGAGGGATGTCTTCGCAAACGCTGTGGCTCGGCCCAGCACAGTGACGGCCACTCGATATCCCCGTGTCAGCCAGCAGTTCTGGGATGCGGTGCATGAGGTCATGTCAGGACGAGCCCAGGCCGAGGACGCCGCCAGAAGGCTCGAGGGACGACTCAATCTGGTGAAGCGGCAGGAGTGGAGATGAGTCTGCGCGCCCAGAAGGTACGAACCGCTTGGCTGTTGCTCACGCCCATGCTTCTTGCCCTGCTTATCGTGGTGGTTTGGCCCCTCTTGCGATCGTTCTGGTTTGGCTTGACGGATGCGTCTTTGGATGAGCCTGAACTGTCGAAGTTTGTCGGGCTCGAGAATTTCTTCGGCCCCTATGGGCTGTTCCTCAATCCCAATTATGTCGATGGGTTTTGGTCGAGTGAATGGGGCATTTCGATACGAAATACGCTGATGTTTGCGGCCATCTCGGTGAGCCTTGAGACGGTTCTGGGTCTTCTGCTGGCGCTTTTATTGAACCAAGAGTTTGCAGGCCGTCGGTGGGTTCGAACGGCTGTGCTGGTGCCTTGGGCCATCCCAACCGTGGTGTCTGCTCAGATGTGGTCCTGGATGCTTCATGACCAATTCGGCGTTCTGAATCACTACCTCATTCAGCTAGGGCTCCTGAGCGAGGGGCTTGCATGGACAGCTGACCCCAGCTTGGCCTTGTTTTCGGTGATCGCAGTGGACGTCTGGAAGACGACCCCCTTCATGGCACTGCTGATTCTTGCAGCGCTCCAAACCCTGCCGAAAGACATCTACGAGGCTGCCCGTTTGGAGGGAGCCTCTGCCTGGACCACCTTCCGTCAGATCACGCTCCCGCTCATCTGGGGCCCGCTCATCGTGGCGGTGATTTTCCGGCTCCTGGATGCCTTGCGCGTGTTCGATCTGATTTACATCATGACCTCCAACGGAAGCGCCACGATGAGCATGTCCGGCTATGTTCGGCGTGAGATGGTGGAAAACGGCAATCTTGGATTCAGTGCAGCAGCCTCCACGGTGCTCTTCCTGATGTTGTTCGGTGCGGCCTATCTCCTGATTCGGGTCACGCGCTTTAAGCTGGTGGAAACCAAATGAAGCTCACGCGGCTGCTCACCTATGCTCTGGCCATTGGGGTGGTCATCGTGAGCTGTTTCCCCTTGGTCTACGCCATTGGCTCTTCGCTCAAGACCGGCAATGGCATCTTCAACCCCGCACTCTGGCCTCAAGACCCGAGTGTTGCCAATTACGTGGGTTTGGTGACAGGCAACCAGGCCTTCGGAAGCTATATCTGGAACTCCATTGCGGTGGCCGTGCTCACCGTGGTGATTGCGATGGTCATTGCGGTGTCTGCCGCCTACGCCTTGGGAAGGATTTCCTTCAAGGGGCGGGGCGCGCTGCTGCTTGCCATCCTCGCTGTGTCCATGTTTCCTCAGGTGGCCATTCTGTCTGGCATGTTTGAGCTCATTCGATGGATGGGCCTCTACAACAAGGCGCTTGGCCTGATCGTGCCTTACACGGTCTTCACTTTGCCATTTACCGTCTGGGTGTTAACCACCTTCATGCGGGAGCTGCCGCTCGAGTTGCAAGAGGCCGCCATCATGGATGGCTGCGGAGTCGGCCGCATCATCTTCCAGGTCTTCATGCCTTTGCTGTGGCCTGCGTTGGTCAGTACCGGGCTCTTGGCCTTTATCGGCGCGTGGAATGAATTTCTGTTTGCGCTGACCTTCGTGATTGACGACAGCCAGCGCACGGTGCCCGTCGGGATCTCCCTCATCTCGGGCGCCACCTCCTTTGAGATTCCATGGGGCTCGATCATGGCTGCGTCGGTCATCGTGACCGTGCCTCTTTTGGTGTTGGTGTTTGTCTTTCAGAAACGCATCGTCTCCGGTCTCACGGCCGGAGCAGTCAAGGGTTAGATCCAGTGAAAGGAATGAGCATGACCCCGTGGTGGAAGTCCGCAGTCTTTTATCAAATTTATCCTCGCTCCTATGCCGACTCCAATGGAGATGGCATTGGTGACCTGAAGGGGATTAGCGCTCGCCTGCCCTATCTCTCACGTTTGGGGGTTCAGGCTGTTTGGCTCTCGCCGTTCTTTAAGAGCCCCATGAAGGACTTCGGTTACGACGTGAGCGATTACAAAGATGTGGACCCCATGTTTGGCACGGTGTCCGACTTCAAAGCACTCGTTGAGGAAGCCCACCGTCTCGGCCTGAAGGTGATGATCGATCAAGTCCTCTCACATACGTCTGATCAACATCCATGGTTTAAGGAGAGCCGATCGAGCCGGGACAACCCTCGGGCAGATTGGTATGTCTGGGCGGATGCGAAGCCCGATGGGACCCCACCGAACAATTGGCTTTCGATCTTTGGTGGAAGTGCGTGGCAATGGGATACCGGACGAAACCAGTACTACATGCACAACTTCCTTGTGAGTCAGCCCGACCTCAATTTTCACTGCCCTGCCGTGCAAGAGGCCATTCTGGACGCAGTGAGCTTCTGGTGTGAGCTGGGTGTGGATGGGTTCCGCCTCGACACCGCGAACTTCTATTTCCATGATGCAAAGCTGCGCGACAACCCTGGGCGGGGTGGAGCGTCAGGGAACCCCGCTGTTCAGGACTTCAATCCCTACTCCTGGCAGAAACACCAGTTCGATAAGTCTCAGCCCGAGAATCTGGAGTTCCTCAAGCGCCTTCGCCAGTGTGTGAATCAATTCGGCGAAGTGGCTTTGCTGGGTGAGATTGGAGATGACGATGGGCTCGCCCGCATGATGGAATACACCGCGGGACATGAACGCCTACACATGGCCTATAGCTTTGATTTGCTCGGCCCCGATCGCAGCGCCCCCTTCTTTCATGATGTCTTTTCCAAGGCAGAGTCCTACGGAGACGGCTGGGCCTGCTGGGCCATCGCCAATCACGACATTGAGCGCGTCGCCACACGTTGGAAGGCAGATCAGACGAGCGGCGCCCTGCTGCCACTCGTTGCAGCCATGCAGCTCACGGTCAAGGGCACGCCCTGTATTTATCAGGGGGATGAGTTGGGTCTGCCGGAGGGGGTCCTCCAGTTTGAGGACCTGCAAGACCCCTACGGCATCACCATGTGGCCGAAGTTTCAGGGACGAGATGGCTGCAGAACGCCCATGCCTTGGGTTGCGGCTGCGCCAGACCTGGGGTTTGGCAGCCAGGGTCAGAAGCCGTGGTTGCCTGTCCAAGCGGCTCATCGCCCATTGGCTGTGGATCAACAAGAGGGCAAGGCCGGAAGCACGCTGGAGCAATACAGAGCCTTGTTGGCCTGGCGTCAGCAGCACCCTGAGCTGTTGGCAGGTGGCATGACTCTGTTGCCTGTGGACGATCAGCTGCTGGGCTACATTCGCTCAGGCGACGGACATGACCTGCTCTGTCTCCTCAACCTCTCTGGTCAGACGGCCTCAGTCGCACGGCCCAGCGGTTTTGAATCCGCAGAGGACGACACCCCTGCCGTGTTTGCCAAACCGGCCTTGAAGGCCAATGAAGTGAGTCTTGCGCCCTGGGGTGCTGCATTTCTAAGAAGGTCACACTGATGTCTCGTCTCCAGTTCAATCATGTGCACAAGCGTTATGGTGACGCGCCCGACACCATTCGAGATCTTCATCTCGAGCTCCCGGCTGGGGCCTTCAGTGTGTTCATTGGCCCTTCGGGCTGTGGAAAGTCCACCGTCTTGCGCATGATTGCTGGATTAGAAGAGATCTCAGAGGGGGAGATCAGCATCGATGGGGTGCGCATGAATGACCGTTCCCCTGCTGAGCGCGGAGTGGCCATGGTGTTCCAGAGCTATGCGCTCTATCCGCACATGACAGTGGCCGAGAACATGGCGTTCGGACTCAAGGTGATGAAGCTTCCAGCAGATCAGATCGATGCGCGAGTGAGAGAGGCCGCGCGGATGCTGCAGCTTGAGCCCTTGCTTGAGCGGCTGCCCAAGGCGCTCTCCGGCGGGCAACGTCAGCGTGTGGCGATCGGGCGTGCGATTGTGAAGGAACCCAAGGTCTTTTTGTTCGATGAGCCGCTCTCCAACCTGGACGCCGGCCTTCGAGGTCAGACCCGCGTAGAGCTCGCGAAGCTCCACCGTCAGCTCGGTCAAGTGGCTGCTGTCTATGTTACTCACGATCAGGTGGAGGCCATGACGCTGGCGGACCAGATCGTGCTTCTGCGCGCAGGAGATGACGCGCGTCGGCACGGTAGTGTGGCCCAGGTGGGCAGTCCGATGATGCTCTATCACCGCCCCAATAGTCGCTTTGTGGCGGAGTTCATTGGGTCCCCTCCCATGAATGTCCTTCAGGTTCAACTCAGTTCCGCAGAGGATCGACTCGCTCGGCTCAAGCTCGCTGGGCAGTTGATTGACGCCTATGTGGATGCGCGCAAGCTAGCGCCAGACGCGTTGGCTTGGCTGGGTATTCGCCCAGAGCATGTTCGGCTGGGATCTGTAGCCGGTGCAGCGCAGTTTCAGGCCGGTGTGGACCATGTCGAGCGCTTGGGAGATTCCAGTCTCATCTATGCAAAGGTCTCGGGCGTGGATTCGACCTGGGTGGTCAAGACCGACGAAGAGACACCCTCACCGGGCAGTGTGATCACCTTGAGTCTCCTGCCCAGTGACCTCCACCTTTTTGACTCAGATGGCTGGGCCTGTCCGAGGACTGTGGAGTTTTCGGAGCTGATGTGAACCCTGTTCTTGAGCGCCTCATTGTCGATATTGGTGGCAGCTTCGCTGATCTTGCGGTGGACGATGGCACCCGAGATTTCCGCGACACTCAACGTCTGGGTTACAAGGACATAGACGGTCCAGAGGCGCTTTTGCGCGCCTATCTGAGAGGGCGCCGGGGCGAGCAGCCTCGCGTGGCAGCCATGGCGGTTCGGGGCCCTGTGGATGGCGATTGGATCTCGATGCCGGAGCCAACCTGGAGCTTTTCGGTCGAGCAGACGAGGCGGGCATTGAGCCTCGACAGCCTGGTGGTGGTGAACGACTTTTCTGCCCTCGCCATGGCGCTGCCCATGCTTCATCGTTCGGATGTTCGACAAGTCGGCGGGGGTGAGGCCAGAGCGCGGGGCGTCCTTGGGGTGTTGGGGGCAGGAACGGGCTTGGGCGTTTCGGGATTGATTCCATCCTCCGACGGCTGGGTGCCGCTCAGCACAGAGGGAGGGCATGCCAGCTTCTCGCCGCGGAACCCCCTTGAGAAGGCTGTTTTAGAAGAGGCTGAGCGTCGCTTTGATCATGTCTCTTTTGAGCGTGTGGTGTCTGGTGCCGGATTGGAGTTGATCTATGACGTGCACATGGCTTCCAAGATCCGCCGTGGGCGGAGGGCGACTCCCGAGGCCCGTTCAATCACGGAGCGCGCGCTTGCGGGGGATGCTGACTGCTGGGTCGCCCTGAATTGCTTCTGCGAGATGTTGGGTTCTGCCGCCGCGAACCTTGCCCTGACCCTCGGCGCACGAGGCGGGATTTACATTGGTGGAGCCATTGTGCGTGGAATTGGGTCTGCGCTGGATCGCTCAGGATTTCGCGCCCGCTTTGAGTCGCATGGTCGGTTTAGCGCCTATCTCTCGGAGATTCCCACCACGGTGATTCTGAATGAACGGGCCACCATGCTCGGGGTGTCAGCCATTTTGGAGATGGACCTCAGACGAAGTGGGCGTCTTCAGTCCACAGAGTTTCTAGACTTTGTGCGCCGCATGCGAGACGAACTCTCCAAGGCCGAGCGTAGCGTTGCAGACCTCGTGCTCTCTCGGCCTCGCCAGGTTCTGTCCATGCCGGTGAAAGACATCGCTCGAGAAGCCAAGGTCAGCGAGCCCACCGTCATCCGGCTCTGTCGCACCTTGGGGTGCCTGGGGCTGCACGACTTTAAGCTGCGCTTGGCTGCCGGCCTAGCGAGCTCGGCGGCCCTTGGCCCCCAATCCAGCCAAGCGGGTCCGGAGGATGCTGTTGACCGAGGAGTGCAGGCGCTAGAGGACACGGCCTCCGCATTGCTTAACCTCAGGGGGCGGCTGCAGGCCGATACCCTCAGAGAGGCGATTGCACACCTCAAGGCTGCTGATCGCATCTGCGTCGCGGGCCTTGGCCATTATGGCCACCTGGCGCGCGAGTTTGAGCTGAGGCTCATTCGCCTTGGCTACCGGACTGCCTGCTTTACCGATGACTGGGGGCTGTCTGCCGGGGCCCTGGCGCTGCGCCCAGGCGATGTGCTGTTGGTGATGAGCAACACCGGAAGGGTGAAGTCGCTGCTGCAGAGTGCGCAGCTTGCGCTTGACCGAGGCGTCCCCGTCTTGGCTGTCACCACAGCGGGTTCTCCCCTGGCTAAAATGGTGGATCACGCGTTGGTTGCCGAGCATGAGGACGACGTGTCACAGACCATTCCCATGGCCAGTCGCACCCTGCATCTCATGCTCACAGATGTGCTCCTCATAGGACTGGAAGGGCGATATCCTCTCAAGCTCATTGAGACAGATGCGAATCCTGACTAGTCCCAATGAGGGTTGTTAAAAGGGTTATCCCTATGTATCTTTATTACATAATAGTTGGCATTATTTAGTAATAAACCAACATTCGTTCTGCTACACTTTTAGGCGATTCAGGGTAGAAAGCTTCCGATGAGTTATATCGATACCGACGACAAGGCCAAACGACGGAAGATGATTGGCCTTGCCTCCGTGGTGGGTCTGCATGTACTGCTCGCCATCGGCTTCCAAATCGCCACCCACCGTGACGGGCAGAAGAAAGAGGAAAAGAAGGTTGAGGCTGTTTTGATTGAAGAGATCAAGCCGCCACCACCTCCGCCACCTCCTCCTCCCCCAAAAACACCGCCACCACCCACGCCCCCACCTCCCCCGGCTTATGTGCCGCCAGTAGAGGTGCCTGTGAATCGGCCCCCTCCGGTGAACGCGGTTCAGGCCACGTCTCCAAAGCCCGTACCCATTCCGCCTCCGCCTCCGCCGACGCCTCCGGCGCCGGCCAGGGTGAGTGCGAAGCTCAATGCGTCGGTGCAGTGCACACCACCTGACTATCCCGCTCGGTCTCTTCGAGAGAACGAGGAGGGCGCTGTGGTCCTGCGGTTTCTGATCAGCGAAGCGGGCCAGGTGCTTGAGTCCCAGATCCAGGAGTCCTCTGGCTTTCGGCGGCTGGATCGTGCTGCCGAGGCCGCCTTGTCACAATGTTTGTTCTCGCCGGAAATGGTGGATGGGAAGCCTCAGCGTGGCTGGGCAACCATCCGCTATGTCTGGAAGATCCAGTAGTTTTTGTTAACCCCCCCCAACGGTACTAACAGGAGTGCAGTGAAATGAAGCGATTGATCTCAACAGTGATGGCAGCCGTGGTCATGGCGGTCATGGCCTTTGCCAGCCTGACCCCAGTCGTCGCCACTGCCCAACAGGCTGCCGCTCCCGCAGCAGCCCCCGCCGCTGATGCAGCGGCTTCCCCTGCTCCTGCAGCAGCTGCCGAGACCGTAGAGCCTACCGAGAATCCATACGGCCTCAAGGCGCTCTGGAACCAGGGCGACGCCGTGGCCAAGGTGACCTTGATCATTCTGGTGATCATGAGCATCGGCTCCTGGTACATCATCATTGTGAAACTGCTCGAGCAGAACAAAGCCATGAAGTTCCGTCGGGAAGCCGACGAGCAGTTCTGGCCCGCCAAGACCATCAAGGATGGCGTGGCTGCGATGCACGAGGACAGCCCCTTCCGTTATGTGGCAGAGCAGGGTCTTGAGGGACTTGCCAAGCACGATGGCGTTCGCGCCAACATCGACCTGCACACCTGGGTGTCGATGGGTGTCTCTCGTGCCTCGAATGCCATCTCCAGCAAGCTGCAGGGTGGTCTTTCTTTCCTCGCCACGGTGGGTTCCACTGCGCCGTTCGTGGGCCTCTTTGGAACGGTTTGGGGGATCTACCACGCCTTGGTGAAGATTGGCGTGTCTGGACAGGCCTCGATCGACAAGGTTGCTGGTCCAGTGGGTGAGGCCCTCATCATGACCGCCATCGGACTCGCTGTGGCCGTGCCAGCCGTGCTGGGCTACAACTGGCTGGTTCGTCGGAACAAGGCCGTGATGGAGAGCGTGCACGACTTCTCCACCGAACTCCACGCGGCCCTGCTTGGTCAGGCCAACAAGTAATTTCGTAACCCGACACGACGAAGAGCGAGTCCCATTATGGGCATGAACGTAGGCCCCAACGAGGGCGGAGAAGACGAAGTCGTCAGTGCGATCAACACCACGCCGCTCGTGGATGTGATGTTGGTCCTGCTGATCATCTTCTTGATCACCATTCCGGTGGTGACCACATCGGTCAAGGTTGAGCTTCCCAAGGAAACCAATACCGTTCGCGAGACCAAGCCCGAGAACCTCATCATTTCGGTGAATGCGAACGGGCAAATGTTTCTCTACGACAGCCTCGTTCCGAACTCGCAGGCATTGTTCCTCAAGCTCAAGCCTTTCGCTGTGATGGAGCCGCAACCCGAGGTCCAGATCCGTGGGGATATGGACGCCAAGTTTGAGGCTGTGGGCAAGGTCATGTTCGCGCTCCAGCGCGCAGGCATTGCGAAGGTTGGATTCATCACCGAGCCCGTCGCGGGCCCGGGTTCCCGGTAAGGAGCTCCATCATGGGCATGAACGTTGGAAACAGTTCCTCGAACGAACCCGAGGTGATGATTGACATCAACACGACGCCGTTGATTGACGTCATGTTGGTTCTGCTCATCATGCTCATCATCACCATTCCCATCCAGCTTCACTCGGTGAATTTAGACATGCCCGTGAGCACGCCACCGAAACAGAAGGTGGAGCCTTTGGTGGTCCGTGTCGACATTGAGGCCGGTGGCATTGTCCGTTGGAATGGTCGAATCGCCACGTCCCGAGAGGATTTGCTCGAGCTGGCCAAGACTGCCGCAGCCATGAGCCCCCAGCCTGAGATTCATATCCGCGCAAAGGGCGATTCCCGTTATGGAACCACCGCAACGGTGCTCTCGACTGCCAATACGGCCGGGTTGACCAAGATCGGAATCGTCGGCGCGGAGCAGTTCGCAGACTAAGGACGTATGTATCTCTCTCGTACCGGCGCAGACCCCTCCGTCTGCGCCTATCCTCGTTTAGTCGGTGATATTGGTGGTACCAACGCACGCTTTGCTGTGCAGCGTAGCCACAATGGCCCTCTTGAACACATTCAAAAGCTCGCCTGTAGCCAATTTCCCGGCTTCTCAGACGCGCTGACGCACTACCGATCTAGCCTGAACATCTCCATTCAGTCCGCTGCATTTGGCATTGCGAATCCGGTCACAGGTCCCAACCTCCGCATGACCAATCATCCTTGGGCCTTCTCGATCGAATCCGTTCGTGAGGAGCAGCACCTGGAGGCCTTGCTCTTTCTAAACGACTTCACTGCGCTTTCGCTGGGGCTCACGCATGTTCGGCCAGAGGGTCTGACTCAGATCGGGGGGGGCGAAGGGGATCCAGGCGCGCCTCGGGCCATCTTGGGACCCGGGACTGGTTTGGGCGTCTCTGGCCTGATTCCCTCTGGTCATCAGAGTCTGCACATTCCCATCTCTGGCGAGGGTGGGCATGTCACCCTCGCAGCCGCCTCCGATGAGGAGGCCAGGCTGCTCTCCCTCATTCGAACCCCATTCGGTCATGTCTCGGCCGAGCGCATTCTCAGTGGTGCAGGCTTGGTCTTGCTCCACGAGACGATGCGAACTGAGCAACGCGCCACCGGGGACAGTCCGTCGCTGTCTGACCCTTCGGATGTCCTAGAGGCTGCGTCAAAGCAGAGCCCTCTCGCAGTGGCCACGGTCCGGCAGTTCTGTCAGTTCCTTGCGGGGGTTGCGGGCGACCTCGCGCTCACGCTGGGTGCGCGTGGAGGGGTTTACCTCGCGGGGGGGATCTCTCCTCGCATTCGTGAATACCTGCTCGAGCCTGCCTTTCGTGAGCGCTTTGAGGCGAAAGGACGCTTCAAAGGCTATCTCTCGAGCATTCCAGTCTGGCTCATCAACGATTCCCTTGAGCCGGCGCTTCTGGGGGCGTCCGAAGCCCTCAGTCGTCAGTGGCGGGTAGAGTGACCAAGTCCGCGTCGGGCCAGCAAGAGTAAGAGCGCCACTCCGAGCAGGGTAAAGGCAATCCCCATCCTTAGGCTGCTGACCTCAGCCAAGAATCCCACCAAGGGGGGGCCTAGCATGAAGCCAGCGGTTCCCAGCGCTGAGACCACCGCAATGTTATGGGCAGGGGAGGGTCCCTGCGCGCGGCTTGCAGCGGAAAATAAAATGGGGACCACATTCGAGAGGCCGAGACCCGCCACAGCGTACCCAAGGATGCCCACCATGGGGAGATCAGTGATGACCACCGCACCCATTCCAGTGAGGGTGGTGAGTGCACTGAGCTGCAGCAGAGCAAGACTCGAGAGCTTGGATCGGAGCCAGTCACCGCTGAAGCGTCCAATGGCCATGCAGCCCGAAAATGCTGCGAAGGCCACGACCGAGAGGGACTCACTCGCGCCGAGGGTCTCGCGGACATAGAGCACGCTCCAGTCATACGCGGCACCCTCGGTGAGGAGCCCGAGGGCAATCAGAAGTCCCAAGGCCGCTAGGGGCCTCCAGTGATCCTTCAGAGAGGGCCTTGCTCCATCGGGCGCATGCAGGCGAGCCGCCCAGGCACGGGTCATTCGAAATCCAAGCCAACAGAGCAAGGCGATGCCGATGCTGGCCACGCCCATCTGGGCCAGAGGGGGGGTCTCGAGCCAAAACAAAGCAGAGACTACGCCGGCACCGAGCATGCCTCCCAGGCTGAATACGCCGTGGAACCCGGACATCAGGGGACGTTGGTGCTGGTGTTCGAGTTCGCTTGCCATGGTGTTGATCGCAATATCAAAGCAGCAGGCCATGAAGCCAAAAATGCCCAGTGCCACAAACAGCAGAGGCAGCCAGTCGGTGAGCAGGGTCATGAGAAGGCAAGCCGCCATGGCCCATCCGGTCAGCCAAGCAGCCTTGGGTGGGCCGAGATGATTCACCATTCGGCCTGCCTGTGAGAGCCCGAGGATGCCCGAGAATCCCGCTGTGATCAGCGCCGTAGCCAGGGTTCCCTCATCGATTGCGTACAAAGACTTTGCGCTGGGAACATGGGCACCCCAGAAGCCCATTGCGAGCCCGAGGCAGAGAAAGAGTGCGCGTAGTCCCCACGCAATCGAGGGATGTGAGTTGGGCATGTGGGCGAGTGAACTAGAACTTTTCGAACGGATGGAGGATGCGCCACTGACCCAGTGGTAGGGCCCCGAGAGGAATTCGGCCCATACGCACCCTCTTGAGTGCCAGTACTTGCAGGCCTACGGCCTCACACATGCGACGGATCTGTCGCTTCTTGCCCTCGCGGAGCACGAATCGGAGCTGGTCCTCGTTTTGCCATGAGACCTTGGCTGGCTTGAGTGCCTTTCCATCCAGCGACAAACCGTGTTGCAGTAAACGCATGCCATCGGCGCCCAGGCTACCCGCCACTCGGACCAGATACTCTTTCTCAATGTTGGAATCTTCACCAATCAGCACTCGGGCAATCCGTCCATCCTGTGTGAGCACCAGCAGCCCGGTGGAGTCGATGTCGAGTCGCCCAGCAGGAGCGAGCCCCCGGGTCTGAACGCGGGCTGGCCTGCCGCTGGCGGGTGGTGCCTTCGGGTCTACCCATTGTCGGTCAGGCGTGATGAGGCTGACGGCGGGAGGGTAGGTATGGTCGTCATCGGCATGTGAGACGTATCCAATGGGCTTGTGCAAAAGAATGGTGACTCGCTGCGACTGCTGCAGCTTGGCGCCTTTGGCGAGCTCGAGCGACTGGCTGGGAAAAGCCCTGGTTCCGAGCTGGGTGACTGGCTGACCGTCCAGCAGCACCAGGCCCTGTTCAATATACTGGTCTGCCTCTCGACGCGAGCAGAGTCCTCGCTCGGCGAGTAGCTTGGAGACGCGGATTTTTCCGTCGTGATCAGATGAGGCTGGGGTGTTGGTCGACATGTCCGAACGAAAGCATACGCAAGTTCAGGTGGTTTGGCTCAAGCGTGATCTTCGCCTAGAAGATCACCCTGCGCTGACTGCTGCTTCCGCTCAGGGGCCGGTTTTGGTGATGGTGCTCTATGAGCCCTCGCTCTGGGCCTGTCCCGATGCCAGTGGCCGGCATGCAGGCTTTTATCTCGAGACGCTCACTGAGTTATTGGAGGACTGTCGACGGGAAGGTCTGCCCTGTCTGGTCGAACGTGCAGAGGCCATCGAGCTCTTGGGCTGGCTTCAGGATCAGTTGGGCGGCTTCACACTCTGGAGTCATCAGGAAACAGGCAACGACCTCAGCTTTCAGCGAGATCTTGCGGTGAAGGCCTGGTGCCGTGGGCAAGGGGTGACCTGGCGCGAGCTGCCTCAGAACGGCGTGGTGCGTGGCCGTTTGAATCGCGACGAATGGGGGCGCATCTGGAATCAGCGCTTTGAGGCACCGAGGCTCACCAGGGTGCGAGCAGGTCATCCTGCTCAATCGCAATTGCTGGAGGCTTGGCAGGCGCGAGTCCCCCATCTCCAGGGGTGGATTCAAAAGTCGGCACAGGATGAATGCCCAGGGCGTCAAACGGGTGGGCGTGCACAGGGTCTGGCGCTCTTGAGGAGCTTTCTCCATGGAAGGGGCCTGCACTATCGCAGGCACATGAGTGCGCCTGGAACAGGGGAGCAGGCGTGTTCCCGTCTCTCCGCGCACCTTGCCTGGGGAAGCCTGTCGATTGGCGAAGTGGTCCATGCAGTCTGGCAGGCACGTCGAGACTGGCTTCAGGAGCGTGACAACCCAGACCAGCCTCAGATGTTGGCCAGCCTCAAGAGCTTTGAGAGTCGTCTGCATTGGCGCTGTCATTTCATTCAGAAGCTAGAGTCTGAGCCCGAGCTCGAGCATCGCTGCTTGCACAGCGCCTATGAGGGCCTACGGCCTGCAGAGCCTGATGCGCAACGGCTTCAAGCCTGGATGCAGGGTCAGACTGGCGTCCCCTTTGTGGACGCCTGCATGCGCTCACTCATCGAAACGGGATGGCTCAATTTTCGAATGCGCGCGATGCTGGTGAGTTTTGCCAGCCATCATCTCTGGCTGCACTGGCGTGAGCCAGGCCTTCACCTGGCCCGTCTATACACCGACTACGAGCCTGGCATTCATTGGCCGCAGATGCAGATGCAGGCTGGAACCACGGGCATCAACACCATCCGCATGTACAACCCCATGAAGCAAGCTCAAGATCAGGATCCGGATGGGAGCTTTGTGCGCAGGTGGATTCCAGAGCTCGAGTCTGGAGACTACCCCCCCGCAGTGGTAGACCTTGTAGAAGCCGCGCGCATGGCTCGAGCACAGGTCTGGTCTGCCCGCAAGGGTCCTGAGGCCACCTCAGAGGCGCGCGCCATTTTCCTCAAGCATGGCAGTCGAGCACCCAGCAGGGATCGAAGCCCTGGTCGAGTCTCGACCGCTGCAAAATTGCAGCTCGATCTGTTCTAGAGCCATCACGATCTATGTGGCTCGATTGACATCCACGACGAGCCGACCTCGGACCTGTCCAGCCAGAATGCGTGGTGCCGCGGCGATCGCCTCTGCGAGGGAAATCTCAGTGGTCATGCTATCGAGCTTGGAGAGGTCGAGGTCCGAGACCAACTGGTTCCAGGCTGCTTCCCGCTTGTCGCGTGAAATGGTGACGCTGTTGATGCCATAGAGGCAGACACCTCTGAGGATAAAGGGCGCAACCGTGGCAGGAAAGTCGAGACCTTGCGCCAGACCACAGGCTGCGACGGCACCCCCTGCGCGGGTTGCAGCGCAGGCATTGACCAGGGTGTGGCTGCCCACGCTGTCGACCACAGCTGCCCAACGCTCCTTCTGAAGCGGCTTGCCCGGCGCCGAGAGCAGTGCCCTGTCCATGACTTCTGTGGCCCCAAGTGCGCGGAGGTAATCTGATTCTTCAAGACGGCCTGTGGACGCCACCACCGAGTAACCGAGACCTGCCAGCAGGGCGATGGCCACACTGCCCACTCCGCCTGCAGCTCCTGTGACCAGCACCTCGCCATGAGCGGGCTCGAGGCCATGTCGCTGCAGAGCCTGAAGGCAGAGCATGGCGGTGTACCCGGCCGTCCCGATGGCCATCGCCTGCCGGCTGGTGAGGTGGGTCGGGCGATGGATGAGCCAATCTCCCTTCACGCGTGCCTGCTGTGCAAGCCCTCCCCAGTGACCCTCACCCACGCCCCAGCCGTTCAGGATGACGCCCTGGCCAGGCATGAAGTCGGGGTGGGCGCTCTCTAGGACGGTTCCAGAGAAATCAATGCCGGGAACCATGGGATAGCTTCGGACCACTGGCGCACGACCTGCCGGCGTACCGCCCGTGATGGCGAGGCCATCCTTGAAGTTGATGGTCGAGTAATCCACGGACACCAAGACATCTTGCTCCCCGGTTTGCGGCAAATCACTGGTCTCTAGTCCGGTGATAGCCGCCACCGGTTGGGCATCAGGATGGTCTTTGGTGAGCAGAATGGCGTTGAACATGAAGTCCTCCATTTGAAACGGGTAGCATGTTGTCACTATGCCAGAGCAGACCCGAATTTCATTTGAGTTTCCCCAGCAGAACGCCTTGGGCCGCGTCTGTACGGCCTCTGCTTGGGCCAGGGTTCCTCACGCCGTTGAGGCCGAACAGCGGCGCCCGCTGATGGATCAGATTGCCCAACAGCTCAAGGCCCGTCATGCCACCCTGGTCGCTCACTACTATGTAGATGGCTGGATTCAAGATCTGGCCTGGGAGACCGGAGGCTTCGTGGGAGACTCTCTCGAGATGGCACGGTTTGGCCGAGATGCCTCTAGCAACACGCTGGTGGTCGCCGGGGTTCGCTTTATGGGCGAAACCGCCAAAATCCTGTCGCCTCATAAGACGGTGCTGATGCCGGATTTAGAGGCCACCTGCTCTCTGGATCTGGGCTGCCCCCCAGAGGACTTTTCCGCCTTTTGTGATGCGCACCCCGATCGAACGGTGCTGGTCTACGCCAACACCAGCGCTGCAGTGAAGGCACGCGCAGATTGGATGGTGACCAGTTCCTGTGCACTGGCCATCGTTCGCTACCTCCAGGAACGCGGTGAGAAGATTCTCTTTGCACCCGATCGTCATCTGGGTCGGTACATCGCCGATCAAACCGGAGCAGACATGCTGCTCTGGGAAGGGCACTGCGTTGTGCACGACGAGTTTAAGGCCGCAGAGCTTGCAGCCATGAAGCGCAGGCATCCCGAGGCCAAGGTGCTGGTGCACCCAGAGTCACCCGCATCGGTGGTGGAGCTCGCGGATGTGGTGGGTTCGACCACCGCACTCATCAAAGCGGTGACTGACACGTCCGATCAGAGTTTTATCGTGGCCACCGATCAAGGCATTCTGCATCGCATGCGGCAACTTGCCCCGGGCAAGACGCTGCTCGAGGCCCCCACTGCAGGGGCCAGCGCCACCTGTAAGAGCTGTGCGAACTGCCCCTGGATGGCCATGAACGGACTGGTGGGCATACAAGCCTGTTTGTCTTACGAGGGGTCTGTCAGCCCCTATGAGGTTCATGTGGATCCAGTCGTTGGTGAGCAGGCGCTCCGATGTGTAGACCGCATGTTGGCGTTTACTGCGGCACACCCCGATCTGCTGGCACAGGCGCAGCACGGGTTTGTTCGGCATCTTGGTAGCGCCTAAGGGGACAGCGTGCAGGCCGTCTGGACTGAAAACGAAGATCTCGTGCGGGCGCGAATGCGCAATATTGAAGATGCGCTTCGAGAGGATGTTGGTCGTGCTGACTGGACGGCCATGCTGGTGCCCGACCGCGCAGTGAGTGCAACCGTGATCGTGCGAGAGTCCGCCGTCCTCTGTGGCACGGAGTGGTTCTCTGGTTGTCTTCTTGCGCTGGACCCCTCGGCGTCTGTCGAATGGTGTGCAGCCGACGGCGATCGGCTTGAGCCCAACCAGCAGGTTTGTGAGATTCGAGCACACTCTCGCGCCTTGCTCTCGGCTGAGCGTCCTGCCCTGAATTTTCTGCAAACGCTCTCTGCGACTGCAACACAGACGGCTCGCTATGTGTCCGCCATCGTAGGGGCCTCCCCAAACCCGAGAGGCTGCGTCATTTTGGATACGCGCAAGACGCTTCCCGGGCTTCGGCAGGCGCAGAAGTATGCGGTTCGCATGGGTGGAGGAATGAATCAGAGACTCGCCCTGTGGGACGGCATCCTCATCAAAGAGAATCACATTGCCGCGGCCGGTGGCATTCGAGCGGCGCTTGAGGCTGCTCGTGCGCTCAATGCTGGGGTGAGCATTCAGGTGGAGGTCGAGTCTCTGGATGAGCTGAACCAGGCCTTAGAGGCTGGCGCGCAGAGCATCCTGCTCGACAATTTCTCGCTGCAGGGCTTGAGAGCGGCGGTCACTCAATCGTGGTCGTATGCCGAGAACAAGGGAGAACCTGCAGCCCTGTTGGAGGCCTCTGGTGGTCTCTCGTTTGAGCAGCTGCGTGCGGTGGCTCAGACCGGTGTGGACCGAATCTCGGTGGGCCGCCTGACCAAAGACATCACAGCGGTGGACTACTCCTTACGCGTTGCTTGATGGGTGTGAGAATGGTGGGGTAGCTCACGCCCCAGGGCTGGGGATAGTCCCGGCTGTAGTGCAGGCCGCGGCTCTCTTTTCGAGTGAGTGCAGACCTGACAATGAGCTCAGCGCATTCAAGAAGGTTTCGAAGTTCGAGCAGGTCTCGGCTGATGCGGAAGTTTCGGTAGTACTCGTTGACTTCTTCCTTCAGAAGATCAATTCGATGCAAGGCTCGCTCAAGCCTGCGCGTGGTTCGTACGATTCCCACATAGTTCCACATGAGGAGCCTCAGCTCATCCCAGTTGTGCGAGATCACCACCGCCTCATCTGCGTCCTCCACCAGGCTCTCGTCCCAGGCCAGAAGGTCGGGCATGTCGGGCCGCAGGTGGCTGCGTATGTGCTGTGCCGCTGCCTTTCCCACCACCACACATTCGAGCAAGGAGTTGCTCGCAAGGCGATTGGC
>CAMAZF010000009.1 GCA_945862985.1 Bordetella parapertussis
CCTCGACGATCTCCCTTATGTCTAATCCAGAAAACACAGTCCAAGTTCAGCAGGTCGAGGGTGAAGCGGCTCCTGTGGAGCTCACGCCCCTCGAGCGCCTCGCCCAAGAGGTTCGAGAGGCCCTTGGCGAAGCGGTCTCGATTCGCTCAGAGTTCGGTGAAGTGACGGTCGAAGTGCTTGCCCAGCACGCACCTGCCGTGGCCGAAGCGTTGCGTGATTCACCTGCCTTGGCGTTCGACACCTTGATTGACCTCTGCGGAATGGATTACAGCGCGTATGGCCAGGCGCCCTGGTCTGCCCAGCGTTACGCCGTTGTGGTTCACCTGCTTTCCGTCACGCTCAATCAGCGCATCCGCCTCAGAATCTTCTGCGAAGACGATGAGTCTCCCACCTGTCCAACGCTCACCAACCTCTGGCCCGCATCGGGCTGGTACGAGCGTGAAGCCTTTGATCTCTTCGGAATCGTCTTTGCAGGTCACCTTGATCTGCGACGCATCCTGACCGATTACGGCTTCATTGGTCATCCGTTCCGCAAGGATTTTCCCTTGTCTGGGTTTGTTGAGATGCGCTACGACCCTGAGCAAAAGCGGGTGATCTACCAGCCCGTCACGATTGAACCCCGGGACATCACCCCGCGCGTGATTCGCGAGGAACACTATGGCCGAAATTAAGAACTACACCCTCAACTTCGGACCTCAGCATCCGGCCGCCCACGGTGTGCTGCGCTTGGTTCTCGAACTCGATGGAGAGGTGGTTCAGCGTGCGGATCCACACATCGGCCTCCTTCACCGTGGGACCGAAAAGCTCGCCGAGTCCAAGACCTTCCTTCAGTCGGTCCCGTATATGGACCGGTTGGATTATGTGTCCATGATGTCCAATGAGCATGCGTACGTGATGGCCATCGAGAAGCTCTTGGGCGTCGATGTTCCCGTCCGTGCCCAGTACATCCGGGTGATGTTCGACGAAATCACGCGTGTCCTCAATCACTTGCTCTGGATCGGCGCACATGGTCTCGACGTTGGGGCGATGGCGGTGTTTCTGTATGCGTTCCGCGAGCGTGAGGACCTGATGGATTGCTACGAGGCCGTCTCGGGTGCTCGCATGCACGCAGCCTATTACCGCCCAGGTGGCGTGTATCGGGATTTGCCCGATCACATGCCGCAATATCAGCCCAATCGCCTGCGTTCCAAGAGCGCCGTCAACAAGCTCAACGATAACCGTCAGGGCAGTCTCCTCGATTTCATCGACGACTTTACCCAGCGCTTCCCACGGTGCATCGATGAATATGAAACCCTGCTCACCGACAACCGGATCTGGAAGCAGCGCTTGGTGGGCATTGGTGTGGTCTCTCCTGACCGAGCCAAAGCTCTCGGGTTTACCGGCCCCATGCTCAGAGGGTCGGGCATCGCGTGGGATCTGCGTAAGCAGCAGCCCTACGAGGTGTACGACCAGCTTGATTTCGACATTCCAGTCGGCACCGAAGGGGACAGCTACGATCGCTACCTGGTCCGTATGGCAGAGATGCGTGAGAGCAACCGAATCATTCAGCAATGTGTGAGATGTCTGCGCGAGAACCCAGGGCCTGTCATCACTGACAACCACAAAATTGCCCCGCCCGATCGTGAGAGCATGAAGTCCAACATGGAGGAGCTCATTCACCACTTCAAGCTCTTCACCGAGGGTTTTCATGTGCCTGCTGGTGAGTGCTATGCCGCAGTCGAACATCCCAAAGGGGAGTTCGGCATTTACCTGGTGTCCGACGGGGCCAACATGCCGTATCGCGTCAAGATCCGTGCGCCAGGATTCGCCCATCTCCAGGCACTCGACGAGATGTCGCGGGGTCACATGCTGGCGGACGTGGTGACCATCATTGGAACGCAGGACATTGTGTTTGGGGAGATCGATCGATGAGCACTCAGCTCTCTCTATCAGAGGCGCCCATGCGTCGGCTCTCAGACCAGGCTTATGCACAGATCGATCGGGAGGTGGCGAAATATCCTTCCGACCAGAAGCAGTCGGCCGTGATGGCTGCGCTGCGCATTGTGCAGACCGAGATGGGCTACGTCTCTCCAGAGTCTGAGGCCGAGGTCGCTGCCTACCTGGGCATGCCCCCAATGGCCGTGCACGAGGTGGCGACGTTTTACAACATGTATGACCTCGCCCCGGTGGGCCGCTTTAAGCTCACCATCTGCACCAACCTGCCTTGTGCACTGCGCAGTGGTTATCAGGCGGCGGACTACCTGAAGGCCAAGCTGGGCATTGGATTTAACCAGACCACTGCCGATGGACTCTTCACTCTGAAGGAAGGCGAGTGCATGGGTGCCTGCGGCGATTCACCCGTGGTGCTGGTGAATAACCACCGGATGTGCAGTTGGATGTCCAACGATCGAATCGATGCCTTGCTGGCCGAACTGGCCGAGCAGGCCAGTCAAGGAGACTGACATGGGCGCGCCCGAGATCCCTTTTATTGATACCTGCTTTCATGGTCGGCATATTTCGCCGCAGATCCTTGCGGGTCTGACACCCGATGGATGGCATCTGAAGGACTACGAGTCGCGTGGGGGCTACCAGGCACTGAAGAAAATTCTCGGAGTCGATGGCGGCCCAGGCATGACCCAGGAAGAGGTGATTGCCGAAGTGAAGGCGTCGGTGCTTCGCGGGCGAGGTGGGGCAGGCTTTCCAACGGGCCTCAAATGGAGCTTCATGCCCGCCAAGATGCCCATTCAGAAGTACCTGGTCTGCAACTCGGATGAGGGTGAGCCTGGAACCTTCAAAGACCGGGACATCCTTCGCTATAACCCCCACATCGTCATTGAGGGCATGGCCATTGCAGCGTACGCCATGGGCATCACGGCTGGCTACAACTACATCCACGGCGAGATCTTCGAGACCTATGAGCGATTCGAGGCTGCACTCGAAGAGGCACGTCAGGCGGGATATCTCGGCGACAACATCATGGGCAAGGGCTTCAAGTTTCAGCTCCATGCCCATCACGGCTATGGTGCCTACATCTGTGGTGAAGAAACGGCCCTTTTAGAGTCTCTCGAGGGCAAGAAAGGCCAGCCTCGCTTTAAGCCTCCTTTCCCAGCCAGCTTTGGGCTCTATGGGCGTCCAACCACCATTAACAACACCGAGACCTTTGCGGCAGTTCCCTGGATCATCCGTCACGGGGGGGAGGCCTACCTCAAGGTGGGCAAGCCCAACAATGGCGGCACCAAGGTCTTCTCAATCTCCGGCGATGTTGAGCGTCCCGGGAATTATGAGATTCCGCTCGGGACGCCATTTGCCAAGCTCTTGGAGCTGGCGGGCGGAGTTCGAAACGGCAACAAGCTCAAGGCGGTGATCCCCGGTGGCTCTTCAATGCCGGTCATTCCTGGCGATGTGATGATGACCATCGACATGGATTACGACTCCATTGCCAAGGCGGGCTCCATGCTCGGTTCAGGCGCGGTCATTGTGATGGACGAAACCCGTTGCATGGTCCAGTGCTTGTTGCGACTGTCTTATTTCTATCATGAGGAATCCTGCGGCCAGTGCACCCCTTGCCGCGAGGGCACAGGCTGGCTCTGGCGTATGGTCAAGCGCATTGAAGAGGGGAAGGGGGTCCCTGGTGACCTCGAGCAGCTCAACCGGGTGGCAGACAACATTCAAGGTCGAACCATCTGCGCGCTCGGAGATGCCGCAGCCATGCCCGTTCGAGCCTTTATCAAGCACTTCCGACATGAGTTTGAGCATCACATCACCCACAAGACTTGCCTTGTCTCTTCTGCAGAAGGCCGCACATGATTGAGCTTGAGATTGATGGACAAAAAGTAGAGGTGCCGCCCGGCAGCATGGTCATGGATGCGGCCAACAAGCTTGGCCTCTATGTCCCGCATTTCTGCTATCACAAGAAACTCTCCATCGCCGCGAACTGCCGCATGTGTTTGGTTGAGGTAGAGAAGGCACCCAAGCCCTTGCCTGCTTGCGCCACCCCAGTTGCCGCAGGCATGAAGGTCATGACTGCGTCGGCGAAGGCCAAGGCCGCCCAGAAGGGCGTGATGGAGTTCCTGCTGATCAACCATCCACTCGACTGCCCCATCTGTGACCAGGGCGGCGAGTGTCAGTTGCAGGATCTTGCGGTGGGCTACGGTCCCTCTGAGTCCCGCTACACCGAAGAAAAGCGTGTGGTGTTCCACAAACCCATGGGACCGCTGATTTCTGCCGAGGAGATGTCCCGCTGTATTCACTGCACGCGCTGTGTGCGTTTCGGCCAAGAGATTGCGGGCGTGATGGAGCTTGGAATGGCCAACCGCGGTGAGCACTCCGAGATCATGTCCTTCGTGGGCAGTGCCATTGAGAGCGAACTCTCCGGAAACATGATTGACGTCTGCCCGGTGGGTGCGCTTACGAGCAAGCCATTTCGCTATCAGGCAAGGACCTGGGAGCTCGCTCGCCGTCGCTCGGTGTCTCCGCACGATGCCCTTGGCGCGAACCTGGTGGTTCAGGCCAAAGGGGCAGAAGTCGTTCGGGTGGTGCCCTATGAGAACGAGTCCGTGAATGAGTGCTGGATCTCTGACCGAGACCGATTCGCCTACGAGGGGCTCCGCTCAGAGGACCGGCTCACCTCGCCTATGGTCCGAGATTCCAATGGGCAATGGCGCGAGGCCGATTGGGAAGAGGCGCTGAATAAGGCGGCCGACATCCTTCGTTCCGCCTCTGCGGTGGGCCCGAACCGCGTGCGAGCGCTGGCCGCTCCCATGGCTACGGTGGAGGAACTCGCGCTGCTTGCCCGGCTTGCGCGTGGATTGCGCAGTGACAGCGTCGATTGCCGCCCAGGTCTCGCACAGCCGGCGCTCGACTCCGACATCACCGGCGTCATGCATTTGGGCTTTCCGGTTGAGGAACTCTCCGGCCTTGAGCGCTGCTTCGTGGTCGGCAGTGTGTTGCGCGCCGACCTCCCTCTGGTTGCCCAGCGGCTGCGTCAAGCCGCTCGTCACGGGGCAGAGGTCAGCACCCTGCATACGGTCGCCGAAGACCTGCTCATGACGACCCGCTGTCAAATGGTTGCCAAGCCCTCGGCTTGGCCGGAAGCGGTGCTGGAGGTGATCAGCGCTGCAGCAGCTGCGAAGGGTGTGGCCATGCCAGCCGGTCTCGCGCCTGTTGAGCCGAGTGCCGCTGCGCAGGAGATCGCAGCGTCACTCCTTCAAGCTCCCTCCGGAAGCAAATCCGTGCGCATCCTGGCAGGCGCCCAGGTGGTCGAGCATCCCCAGGCGGGCCTGTTGATGGCCCGACTTCAGGTTCTGGCCGATCTGCTGGAGGTGCGTCTGGGCGTGCTTGTGCCCGGAGCGAATACAGTGGGCGGTACCCTCGTGGGGGCCGTACCCCAGTCCGGCGGAGCGAATGCGGCCGATATGCTGGCAGACAGCGCGGCTGCCTTCCTGTTGATGCATCTGGAGCCTGTCCTAGATGCAGCCAATGGGCCGCGTGCGGTGGCCAATCTGCGAGCTGCCGCCTTCAACGGTTTGGGAGTTGTGGCCTTGACTGCCTATCAGAGCGCGGTCTCCGAAGTGGCCAATGTCATGCTTCCTATTGCTCCGTTCACCGAGACATCCGGAAGCTTTGTGAATCTGGGCGGACGACTGCAGTCCTTCGAGGCGGCGGTGCGCCCGCTGGGGTCTGTGCGTCCAGGATGGAAGGTTCTTCGCGTGCTGGGCAATCTCCTTGGGCTCGAAGGCTTCGATGCCATGTCTTCAGAAGACGTTCTGAAGCAGGTCCTCCCCGGTGCGGTCTCAGGCGAGCGCCTTCCCGGCCTGTCGTTCCGAGTGGTGGCCAGTCCCCATGCTCGATCAGCCTCAGCTGCCCCTGACGCCCCGGCTGCAGGAACCTTAGAGCGTTTTGGTGCGACGCCCGTCTATCTCTCCGATGTGATTGTGCGTCGGGCCAAGGCCCTCTCCACCACCAGGCAGTCTGCCTTTCCGAAGGCGTTTCTCCATCCCACTGATCTTCGTGAGCTTGGACTCGCGCCTGGGGTTCCTGTCCTGGTTGAGCAAGACGGCCACACACTCGCCACCACGGCAGAGGCTGACGCCTCTCTGGCTCAAGGGGTCTTACGATTGGCCTCCGGCCATCCCCAGGCTGCCATGCTCTCTCAGCGCTTCGGCAGCGTGAGGGTCAGACCCCAGGGGGCCGCATGACCGATCTCATTCTCCAGTTTGAGCAGATGGGGCAGGGGCTGATTGGCTCGGCCTGGCCAGTGGTCTATACCCTGATCCAGATTATTCTGGTGGTGGTTCCGCTCCTGGCTGCTGTGGCCTATCTCACCCTGTGGGAGCGCAAGCTCATCGGCTGGATGCATGCTCGCATGGGTCCGAACCGCGTTGGGCCTCTGGGTCTGCTTCAGCCCATTGCCGACGCACTCAAGCTCCTGACCAAGGAGATCATCACGCCGAGCAGGGCGAACAAGGGTCTGTATCTCCTCGCCCCTGTCATGACCATCACCCCTGCGCTCACCGCCTGGGCCGTGATGCCCTTCGGGCCTGATGTCGTCCTTGCCAATATCAATGCAGGTCTTTTGCTGCTCCTGGCTGTGACCTCCATCGAGGTTTATGGCGTCATTCTGGCTGGCTGGGCCTCGAATTCCAAGTACGCGTTCATTGCTGCCATGCGTGCCTCCGCACAAATGGTTTCTTATGAGCTCGCCATTGGATTCGCTTTGGTGGTGGTCCTGATGGTGTCTGGAAGCCTCAACATGATTGACATCGTCCAACAACAAGAGAAAGGCCAGTTCGCCGAGATGGGCTTGAACTTCCTGTCATGGAACTGGCTGCCGCTCCTCCCCGTGTTTGTGGTGTATTTCATCTCGAGCGTGGCTGAGACCAATCGACACCCCTTCGACGTGGTCGAGGGCGAATCAGAGATCGTCGCGGGTCACATGGTGGAGTACTCGGGCATGGCCTTTGCCATCTTTTTCTTGGCTGAATACGCCAACATGATTCTGCTCTCCGCCCTGGCCTCTCTCCTCTTTCTGGGTGGGTGGAGCGCACCAGTCGCGAGCCTTGATTTCATTCCCGGATGGATCTGGCTGGGTGCGAAGACCTTCTTCGTGGTGAGCTGCTTTATTTGGCTGCGTGCCTCATTCCCTCGTTATCGCTATGACCAGATCATGCGCCTTGGCTGGAAGGTCTTCATTCCTGTCACTCTGGTCTGGCTGGTGGTGATCGGAGTCTGGATGCAGACCCCCTGGAACATCTGGAAGTAAGGCAAACCCATATGGCCTCGATCTCACATTTCGTTAAGTCATTCCTGCTGCTTGAGCTTTTGGCCGGGCTTGGGGTGACCCTCAAGAACCTGTTTCGGCGCAAGATTACGCTCCAGTACCCAGAGGAGAAAACGCCGATGTCTCCTCGGTTTCGTGGGTTGCACGCCCTGCGGCGTTATCCGAACGGGGAAGAGCGTTGCATTGCCTGCAAGCTCTGCGAGGCGGTCTGTCCGGCCAAGGCCATCACCATTGAGTCCACCGTGCGTGAAGATGGCACTCGCCGAACCACACGCTACGACATCGACCTGACCAAGTGCATTTTCTGTGGATTCTGCGAAGAGAGCTGCCCGGTGGACAGCATTGTGGAGACCAACATTCACGAGTACCACGGTGAGAAAAGAGGAGACCTCTACTTCACCAAAGAGATGCTGTTGGCCGTGGGCGATCGCTACGAAGCGGATATTGCAAAGGCGCGTGAGGCCGACGCGCCTTACCGCTAAGCCCCCGACAAGGACCCTGAATGGATACTAATCTCGCACTCTTCTATGCCTTCGCTGGCATCCTTCTCTTTGCGGCGCTGCGTGTCATTACTGCCCGAAACCCCGTGCATGCAGCCATGTTTCTTGTCCTGTCGTTTTTCAGCGCGTCGGGCCTCTGGATTCTCCTGGCTGCAGAGTTTTTGGCCATTACCCTCGTGTTGGTCTACGTGGGTGCGGTGATGGTTCTCTTCCTCTTTGTGGTCATGATGATCGACTTCGACCTCGATCGACTCCGTCAGGGCTTCTGGAATCACCTCAAGGTGGCAGTGCCGGTTGGCGCTCTGATCCTGTTTGAAATGGCCGCCGTCTTGATTCGCAGTTTTCAGGTCTCCGAGCCAAAACCCATGGCCAAGCCAGAGCTCAGCAACACAGAGGCGCTGGGCATGGTGCTTTACACCGATTACGTCTACGCCTTCATCGTCGCAGCCATCATTCTGTTGGTGGCGATGGTTGCAGCCATTGCACTCACGCTGCGTGGACGTAAAGACTCTCACCACCAGAATCCTGGGGAGCAGGTCCAGGTGCGTAAGCAGGATCGCCTCCGCATGGTTTCATTTCCGAAGGAGGGTGGTCAGTGACGCTCTCGCATTTCTTGATTGTGGGTGCCGCGCTCTTTACCTTGAGCGTGATTGGCATCTTCATGAACCGTAAGAACCTCATCGTGCTGCTGATGGCCATCGAGCTCATGCTCTTGGCTGTCAACATGAACTTCATTGCGTTCTCTCATTACCTCGGAGATCTCGCTGGTCAGGTCTTCGTGTTTTTCATCCTGACCGTGGCTGCAGCGGAGTCTGCGATTGGTCTGGCGATTCTGGTGGTGCTGTTCCGAAGCCTGAAAACGGTTGAGGTCGAGCGTCTTGATGAGTTGAAGGGATAGGTCCTTATGACGGGTGTTTATCTCACCGCCGCGCTCGCACCTCTTGTGGGTGCAGCCTTGGCAGGTTTCTTTGGACGCAGTCTTGGCCGAGTCCTCTCCCATCGCATCACCATTGCAGGGGTGGCCATCTCTCTGATCTGCTCCGTCATCACGCTTGCTGACGTGCTCTCTGGGAATGTGTTTAACGGGTCGGTGTACACCTGGGCGGTGGCCGGTGGAATCACCATGGAAGTCGGATTTCTCATCGATAGCCTCAGCGCCTCCATGATGGTGGTGGTGACCTTTGTCTCTCTGATGGTGCACATCTACACCATTGGATACATGGAAGAGGACGACGGGTACCAGCGCTTTTTCAGTTACATCTCGCTCTTCACTTTCTCCATGCTCATGCTCGTCATGAGCAACAACTTCCTGCAGCTCTTTTTTGGCTGGGAGGCAGTGGGTTTGGTCTCCTATCTCCTCATTGGCTTTTGGTACAAGAAGCCCACTGCCATTCACGCCAATCTCAAGGCCTTTCTGGTGAATCGGGTGGGGGACTTCGGCTTCATCCTGGGAATTGGACTGGTCCTCGCTGTGACGGGAAGCCTGAGCTATCAGGCTGCTTTCGACTCCGCTTCACAGATGGGAGCCATGTCGATCGAGCTCATTCCTGGTGAGTCTTGGCCCTACCTGGCTGTCGCCTGCATCTGTCTTTTCATTGGTGCCATGGGCAAGAGCGCTCAGTTTCCGTTGCATGTCTGGCTGCCTGATTCGATGGAGGGTCCCACCCCCATCTCGGCGCTGATTCACGCTGCCACCATGGTGACCGCCGGGATCTTCATGGTTGCTCGCATGTCACCCCTCTTTGAGTTGTCCGACATCGCGCTCTCGTTCGTGATGATTGTTGGCTCTATCACGGCGCTCTTCATGGGCATCCTGGGCATCGTGCAGAATGACATCAAGCGAGTCGTGGCCTACTCCACCCTGTCTCAGTTGGGCTATATGACGGTCGCTCTGGGCGCCTCCGCATACTCCGTGGCAGTCTTCCACCTCATCACCCACGCGTTTTTCAAGGCACTTCTGTTCTTGGCCGCAGGCTCAGTCATCATTGGCATGCACCACCAACAGGATATGCGGCACATGGGCGGGCTGTGGAAGAAGATGCCCATCACTTACGCCGTGTCGCTCCTGGGGTCGTTGGCGCTGATTGGGGCTCCATTCTTCTCAGGTTTCTATTCGAAGGACATGATCATTGAGGCTGTGAAAGCGTCTAACCTCCTCGCGGCGGAGACCATCTACTACATGCTCCTCGCAGGCGTATTCATCACTGCCTTCTACAGCTTTCGGATGTTCTTCCTGGTCTTCCACGGCCAGGCACGCTATGACGCCCACCACCATGAGCCGCATGAGTCTCCCTGGGTGGTCACCGGGCCTCTCATCGCTTTGGCCTTGCCCTCGGTCGTGTTGGGCGCTATTGCGATTGGACCCTTCCTCTTTGAGGGTTACTTTGATGGAGCCATCTTGGTAGATCCGTCGCATCCGGCGATGGCGGAGCTCGCGTCGCATTACCACGGGCCCCTTGCCCTTGCGCTGCATGCCCCGTTCACCCCAGCGTTCTGGCTGGCCTTGGGCGGTGTGATCCTGGCGGCCGTGTTCTATCTGGCGGCTCCGGGAATTCCTGCCGCCCTCCAGAGGGCCTTCTCTGCTGTGCATCGAGTGCTGGAAGAGAAGTACTTCCTGGACCGCTTCAATGAGGTGGTTTTTGCTGGAGGGGCCCGCAAGATCGGCTCTGGACTCTGGACAAGAGCAGATCAAGGTCTCATTGATGGTTTCCTGGTGAATGGCACTGCACGCTTGGTTGGCGTCTTTGCAGGACTCATGCGACTGGGACAGACCGGGTTCCTTTATCACTACGCCATTGCCATGATCCTGGGCGTTGCCCTGATGCTTTGGTGGTTTGCGCCTCTGCTCGAGGCCTCACTTCCGGTTGCTCAATAAGGTCTGACCCATGATTCAAGCCTCCATTCCTTGGCTCACGCTCTCCATCTGGCTTCCCATCGTGCTGGGGGTTGCCATTGTGCTGTGGGGTTCGCAGCGCTCGCAACCGGGTCAGGCCACGGTCGCCAAGCGCCTGTCGTTGATCGCAGCGGTCTTGAGTTTCCTGGTCACCCTTCCACTCATTGCCGGTTTTGATCCAACGCATCAGGGCTTTCAATTCGTCGAAAAGTCTCCCTGGATCACTCCTTTCTCGGTAGATTATTTTCTGGGGGTCGATGGCCTCTCAGTCTGGTTTGTGCCGCTCACAGCGGTGATCACCATCTTCGTGGTCATTGCGGGTTGGGATGTGGTGGAGGATCGAGTCCACCAGTACATGGGTTCGTTCCTCGTGCTGTCAGGACTGATGGTGGGCGTTTTCAGTGCGCTCGATGGCCTGCTGTTTTATATCTTTTTTGAGGCCACCCTGATCCCGATGTATCTCATCATCGGAATTTGGGGCGGGCCACGCCGCGTCTACGCGGCCTTCAAGTTTTTCTTGTACACCCTGTTGGGCTCGCTGCTCACTCTGGTGGCACTGGTCTATCTCTACATCAAGAGCGGCAGCTTCAGCATCCTGGCCTGGCATGCCCTGCCGCTCGGCCTCGATGAGCAGATCCTGATTTTCCTGGCCTTTCTGTTGGCCTTTGCGGTCAAGGTTCCGATGTGGCCCGTGCACACCTGGCTCCCGGATGCTCACGTGGAGGCTCCCACCGGCGGATCGGTGGTGCTGGCCGCCATCATGCTCAAGCTGGGAGCTTATGGCTTCTTGAGATTCTCGCTGCCCATCGCTCCAGATGCCTCGCATGAATTGGCGCCTCTCATGATTGGGTTGTCGCTGGTTGCCGTGGTCTACATTGGCCTCGTCGCTCTGGTGCAGGAGGATATGAAGAAGCTGGTGGCCTATTCATCCATTGCCCATATGGGGTTTGTCACTCTGGGCTTCTTTATGTTCTCTGGACTTGGCGTGCAGGGAGGCATTGTTCAGATGGTCTCTCACGGATTCGTCTCGGGCGCCATGTTCCTGTGCATTGGTGTGCTCTATGACCGTATGCATACCCGTCGAATCGCCGACTATGGCGGCGTAGTGAACCGCATGCCCAAGTTTGCGGCCTTGTTCGTTTTCTTTGCCATGGCCAACGCAGGGCTACCGGCGACCAGCGGATTCGTGGGTGAATTCATGGTGATCTTGGCCGCGGTGAAGTTCAATTTCTGGATTGGACTTCTGGCTGCAACCACCCTCATCTTTGGGGCCGCCTACACCCTTTGGATGGTCAAACGAGTCATCTTCGGAGACGTCGCAAATGATCATGTGGCCGCTCTGAATGATGTCAGTTCGCGTGAGTTCTGGATGTTGATGGTGATGGCTTTCCTGGTGTTGCTCATGGGGGTCTGGCCAGCACCCTTTACCGACCTCATGTCGACATCGGTGGACGGCCTGCTTCGGCATGTCAGTGTTTCCAAGCTCCCTGTCCAATAACCGTATTCAAGGGACACCCGCATGACCCTCGCTCAACTTCAGCTTCAGACCATCTCCGCTGATATCGCGCTGTTTGCGCTCCTCGCCTTTGTCCTCATGCTCGACGTGCTCTCGCGCGGGCGTGCCGCCTCTGCAGTCCACATGACCACCTTGTTTGGGTTGGTGCTGATTGGTGGATGGTTGGGCCTAGAAGCCATGGAGGGTGTGCCGCAAGTTGGGCTCAATGGTCTGGTCATTTCAGACCCCATGGGCAGTCTGCTCAAATCCGGTGCGGCCTTCGCCACCGTGGCAACGCTGATCTATGGTCGGCGTTATGTGCAGGAGCAGGGGATGGGGTTTGGTGAGTTTCACCACTTCTCGCTGTTCGCACTCTTGGGTGGCTTCGTCATGATTTCTGCCAACCATTTGCTGGTGGTCTACCTCGGCATTGAGCTGCTGACGCTCTCACTCTATGCGGCGGTGGCCCTTCGCAGAGACCACAGCCTCTCTGTTGAGGCCGCCATGAAGTATTTTGTGTTGGGCGCTCTGGCGTCTGGCTTTCTGCTCTATGGCCTCTCGATGGTCTACGGTGCAACCGGAACGCTGTCGATCCCCGAGATTCACGATCGAATTGCAGCAGGGTCACTTGGTGCACCGGGTGCAGATCGCCTGGTGATGGTGTTCGGCACCGTATTTATTGTCGCTGGCCTCGCCTTTAAGCTGGGTGTGGTTCCATTTCACATGTGGGTCCCCGATGTGTATCAGGGCGCACCCACTGCCACCACGCTCCTGATTGGTGCGGCCCCAAAGTTTGCAGCGTTTGCCGTAGTGATCCGTCTGTTGGTGTCGGGCTTGATCGGCGTCGCAGTGGATTGGCAGCAAATGCTGCTGGTGCTCTGTGTGCTCTCGCTCATCGTTGGCAATGTGGTGGCCATTGCCCAGACCAGTCTCAAGCGCGTCCTCGCTTACTCCACCATTGCCCACATGGGATTCATGCTCTTGGCGCTCGCCTCTGGCGTGCTTGAGGTTCCAACAGGCTCCGCAGCAGCGGGAACGCAGGCCGTGGAGCAGGCGGGTGGTGGCGCGATGGGACTTGCGGTGCAAGCTTATGCCGCCTCTATGTTCTATGTGGTCACGTATGCACTGACGGCCCTCGGAAGCTTTGGTGTCATCCTGTTGGCCTCGTCGAGGGGCTTCGACATGGATAGCTTGGACGACTTCAAGGGGCTTGGACGGAGCCGCCCCATGCTGGCCTGGGCCATGCTCGTGCTGGTGTTTTCTCTTGCTGGGATTCCCCCGACAGTTGGTTTCTACGCGAAGCTGGTGGTTTTGGAGTCGGTGGTCTCTGCTGGCTATATCTGGCTTGCCGTGCTGGCCGTATTGGCCTCACTCATTGGTGCGTTCTTTTATCTGCGCATCGTGAAAGTGATGTTCTTCGACGAGCCTGTCGCCGCCAATCAGTCCCACCCGCTCTGTGCCTTTCAGCAGTCTGTGCTCTCGCTCAATAGTGTGGCGGTTCTGATTCTTGGCATTTTGCCCGGACCCATCATGGCTTGGTGCATTCAAGTGGTTCGAGCCTCACTCGCCGCATGAGTGTCACGGTCGCAACCCTCCTCTGGCTCTCCGTTGGCTTTTTGCTGGCCAACTTCCCCTTCTTGGTCCAGCGTCGCCTCGGATTTCTAAAGGGGCCTAAGCCCTTTGCCTTTCGTCTGCTTGAGCTCCTCCTTGGCTACTTTCTCACGCTGGGGTTTGGCCTTCTGCTGGAGGGCCGTTTGGGCGCAATCCAGAGCCAGACCTGGAATTTCTACGCCATGGCGGCACTTCTGTTTCTGGTCATGGCGTATCCCGGCTTCGTCTATCGGCACCTCCTGCGGCGCAGGGGCGGACAAGTTGCCGACGGCTGATTCAAAGACTCCAGACCCTCGCCCAGTCGGTTTGACCGGGGAGCCTGCTGCGCACCTGGCCGAGCATCGCGTGGACGGGGAACTGCTGCTCGACGGGCGACTGCTCAAAATCTATCGAGATGAGGCGGTCGCCTCCGACGGCACAAGGTGTTTTCGCGAATACACCCTGCATCCAGGTGCAGCGGCCATGGTGCCGATCTTCGAGGACGGAAGCGTGCTCCTGGAGCGGCAATGGCGCTATCCACTCAATCGAAGCTTCCTCGAATTCCCTGCAGGCAAGCTCGACCCAGGAGAGACGCCCCTTCAGACCGCTGCGCGAGAACTGGCTGAGGAGACCGGATACTCGGCCAGAGAGTGGGCGGTCTTAGGCCCCATGCATCCCGTGATCTCCTACTCCACTGAGGTCATTCACCTCTTTCTCGCCCGACAGCTGACTGAAGGGGTGGCCCAGAGGGAGGGCGGTGAGTGCCTTGATCTGGTGAGGATGCCCCTTGATGCATTCTTTGCCTCGATCTCAGCGGGTCTGGTGACGGATGCCAAGACTTTGGCGTGCGCCTATTGGCTGACTCGAATGCAATCTGGACACTATGTCCCCGCTTGGTTCCCCCTCCAATCCAGCTGACCGCAGCTGGCCCTGGTTTGCCCGGGCGTTGGTGGGCTGGCTGAGTGCCAGCCTTGCGCTCTGGGTCGTTGACCACTTCTTTGAGTCGCTCTGGTTCGATAGCCTGGAGAGTTTGCTTTTATCAAGTTTGGTTCTGACCCTGTTCAATCTCACCCTCAAGCCTGTCCTATTGCTTTTGAGCCTCCCTTTTATCGTTCTCAGCGCTGGGCTCGCCATCCCACTGATGAATGGGCTCTTTCTGCTGATCATCGCGGAGCTGATTGAGGGCTTTCATCTCTCAGGCTACTGGATGGCAGTGTTGGCGGCTTTGACTTTTTCATTCATCAGCCTGGCCATCTCACTTGCAACCGGCCAACGCCGAGCACAGGTCGCCGTGAAGTCAGGGAGGGACCGGTCCCCCCCATCAAACGACGACGATGATGTGATTGATGTTGAGGTGCGGGAGAAGAAGGACTGACTGCGCAGGATGAGTCAGTCTCTCATCGCTTTCAGGATGGCTTGAGCCCCTGCGGCAATGAGGCGCGCATCCGAGGAGATGGTGGTGAGCCGATAGCCCATTTGAATACGGGCGCGCGCGATCTCGGCTCTTCCGTTGTGAATTCCGGCAACAAGGCCATGGGCCTGGGCCCGCTCCACGATGTGAGCAATGGCCTGGGCCGCAGGTGGATCGACATCATCAAAAGTGGGGGTGCATCCCATGGAAAGGGAGAGGTCTGAGGGGCCAACGTAGACCGCATCGAGCCCCTCGACGCTGAGAATAGACTCAAGATTGTCGAGTGCCTGGCGGGTTTCGATCATTGCGAATCGAACGATCTCTGAATTGGCCCACTGGGGGTAGTCAGCCCCGTACACATGGAGCGCTCGGACTGGCCCAAAACTGCGGGTTCCCCGCGGGGCATAGCTGCTGGTGGACACAAACCGTTGTGCCTCCTCCCGCGTGTTGATCATGGGGCAGATGATTCCCATCGCACCAGCGTCAAGAGATTTCATGATGACACCTGGGTCATTCCAGGGCACCCTCACGAGCGGAACGGTTGGGGTTTGGGAGATGGCCTGGAGCAGGGGAGTGAGCTGAGCCGCCTCAATCAGACCATGTTGAAGGTCGATGGTCAGGCTATCCCAGCCTTGGCGGGCCATGACCTCTGCGGAGAATGAGTTGGAAATGGCCAGCCAGCCATTGATCGCGGCGCGGTTCTTCGCCCAAAGCTGCCGCAGGGGGTTTGGATTCATCATGAAAAGGATAGTAGTGCAGCGCTGAACAAAGCGCGAAAATGACGGTCTCAGTAAAAACACTCACTCAGGAGGTTCACCATGAGATTCATTCCCCTCATCATTTCCTTCAGCATGCTTTCAGGTCTGAGCGCTGCTGCCATGGCTCAGGCTCCCATGATCAACAGCACCAGCCCCGCTCCTCAGGTTCAAGAGGTGGCGGTGGTGATCAGCAAGACGCCCCGCTACGTCACGCTTCAGGAGCGCCAGTGCACCGAGGAGATCGTCGAGACCCAAACCAATGACGGAGCGATTGCGGGCGGCATCATTGGCGGGCTCCTTGGAAGTCAGGTGGGAGAGGGAAGTGGCAAGACAGCAGCAGCTGTCGCAGGTGCCATCATTGGAAGCCAAGTGGGCTCCACGCCCAATGTGCAGGCTCAGCGCAGAACGGTCTGTCGCATGGTGCCCGTCACCATGCAGCGAGGCTGGACCGTGGTCTTTGAATACCAAGGCCAGCGCTTTACTCATATTTTTCCTCAGTAGCGCAGCATGAACCGACGCACATTCATCTCTGGATTTTCGGCCCTCCTGGTTTCAGGGGGTCTCACGGTGGGAGGAGGGGCTATGGCGATTGAGGAGCCACGATTTGAAGTGGTCCAACAGCACCCATCCGGCCGCCTTGAGCTGCGTCGGTATCCAGGCTTCGTGGTGGCCGAGACAGAGGTCACTGGAGGTTTTGATGAGGCGAGTCGCTCAGGGTTCCGTCGGGTGGCGGGGTACATTTTTGGTGGCAATCAGTCTGGCTCAGGTGAGTCGCAGAAAATTGCCATGACCGCGCCCGTGACCGTCGAGCCCAAGCCAGAGGGCTGGCGTCTCCACTTTGTGATGCCCTCGGGCATGGATCTCAACACGCTGCCCAAGCCCACAGACCCCTCTGTTCGCATCCGAGCGGTCGGAGAGCACCACATGGCCGCCATTCGATTCAGTGGGTTCACCACTGAGACGGCGGTGGCGGAGAAGACAGCAGAACTTGAGGCGTGGGTCACAGAAAGAGGCTGGCAACGCATGGGGAATGCGCAGGTTGCCCGCTACAACGATCCCTTCACCCTTCCCTGGAATCGGCGCAACGAGATCCTGATACCCGTTGCGCCTTAGCCGATCACGCTTTAGCTTCGAGACATCTGCGCATTGAGCATGGCCGTGAGGCTGTCCAGAGTCTCAGCCAGGTGAGCCCTGCTCTCGAAGTCTAGTCCGGGCTTGCCCAGGGCAGAACGGATGTCTCGCTGAAGACGTTTGGCCTGGACACGGGTGAGGCTGATGGCGTCTGCAGGCATGGGCGAAGGGGGCATGCTCACCGAATAGCCTCTCGCCACCGTCATACTGCCTCCCCCTGGCGACATTCCACGGGTCAAGATCAGCTGGAGGCGCTTGATGTGCTCGCGCTGAAGGTTTCGGCGCATGCTGCTGATGGAGCTTCCTGTCTTGAGTTCACTCCAAATGGCTTGACGCAGGCTCCCGTAGACTTCGGGAAGGCTGATGATGTCTTTTCGCTCTGCGGTGGACACCAGAAGCGGAAGATCCAAAACCCGTTTGGCGGTGTCTCCGGACATCAGTCGATCCAGTGATCGTGTCTGAAGGCTCAACACCATACTCGGAATATCGACGGGTCCACCGCGATCCCATTCGTTGTAATCGGGTGCCAGGTTGGCCAGGAACTGGGGCTTGAAGTCAAAGCTTCGCGCACTGAAGATCTCGCGCGTCAGGAACTCCAGCGCCTCTCGCTGCTTAGCGGACTCGACGGGCTTGAAGTTGGGACGCGTGCTACCGGGCAGGTCGCGAAGGGCATAGACGCCTCCCACATACTTCGCAGCATCGGTCGGCAGGGACCGAAGCAGCCGGAAGCCCGACATGAGGCTACGACGACGCTTGAGCGGGTCTTCCCCAGCCTGAACCGGCTGATTCTGAACCCGTTGCCAGAGCTCCTTGGAGAGTTGGAGTCGCCGCTGATACCAGGCAAGGGGGTCCTCCCCCAGGTCAAACAGATTGCTCATGGGATCGAAACCACCGTTCGGACCACGACCTGCGTCCATATCGTCTGAGTAGGCCAGACCAGGTTCTTGGCTCCGGGAGGCAATTTTGGAGAGCGTCTCTGCCTCTTTGGAGGGATCCACCGAGGTGTACGCATATTCAATCGCCCAGTAGTCGTAGGGACCCAGGGTGAGATTGCTGAAGGTGCTCTTGCTCTCCTGATCGAGCGGAAGATTCAGCGCGTTGTAGTCCATTACGGAGCCGGAGGCCCCTTTGGCGAGCGTGAAGGCTCCATCCTTCAGCTGGGCCTGGGTCACGGTGGTACTGGCTTTAAAGTTGTGCTTGAGGCCCAGGACGTGGCCTGTCTCATGCATCATGGTGTCCTTGATGGCTTCGAAGACGAGGCGATCAGCCTCGGGTCCATTGGGATCAAGGCCACGAGCCTCCAGCAGATCGAGGGCAAAGCTCATCTCATGAGCAGCCTCATGGGCGTAGGTGCAGGCCTCGTGATGGGTGTGCAGGCTGCTCAGGTCAAAGACCGTCTGTGTGAAGGGCGAACCGATGGTGTCATCCTTCGCCACGTCGTCGCTCACGAGTCGTCGAATGCCTCGACCGAAGACATCGCTCATGCCCATATCGGCATCCAGAATCTCACCCGTCCGCGGGTCTGCATGGCTGGGGCCAATCGCGAAGCCCACATCAGACCCCACAAACCACCGAACAGATGCATGACCTGCATCCATGTTGTCCCACGTGGCGTCGTCGGGCTGCTGTTTGACGACCACGGCATTTTTATAGCCGATCCGCTCGAAGGCCTTATTCCACTCCAGAATGCCGTCTCTGACTGCCGGACGAACCTTCGCGGGGATGTTCTTGTCTAGCCAGAAGACGATGGGCTGCTTGGGCTCAGATAAGGCGGCGGCTGGGTCGGCTTTCTCCAGCCTCCATCGCTTGATGTGATGAACCCGGGTGTTTGGGCGGGTGTCGTCTGTGAGATCTGTGAACGACTCGGCAAAGTGACCTAGGCGGGGGTCCGCCAGGCGCGGACGCATGGCCTGCTCGGGCAGTGCACGAAAGCTGTAGACCAGAGAAAAGAACATGCTTCGAGGGTCTGGTGTGGCCTCAGGAGGGGAGGGACGCGGCGCACCTGGCGTGAATACCGGAGGGGGCGCAGGAATTCTTGGAGTTGCATAGTGCATCCGGGCGGTGAGCGTGGAGAGCTGAGCATCGGAGCGGGTCGCAGCAAAACGGGAATTGCCTGCGTCGAGGGAGAAGGGCAGACGGAAGGACATTTCGAGCCGGGTGGAGAGGCCAAGGATGTCTCGCATGAGAAGACCGTTGGCATCGATCAAGAGGCTCTTGCGCTCAGGGTGAGGCGCGCTCGCTAGCTTGCCGTAGGCCAGCAGGCTAGGGGAGAAAGCCTGCGAGGCGGCTAAGCGTCCTTCACCTTGGGCACGAAACTTGGTGTTGAGCGCAACGAGTTGAATCTGCTCTCCGTGTTTTTCCCATTGCACCATCTGCTTCATGCCCATCTGACTGGCATACAGACCCCGCTCGCCAATGGATTCCGCTACGTTGATGGTGAAGAGGAAGGGCTTGTTGAGCCACGATTCTGGAATCTCAATGTAGGTCTTTGCGTCTTTGGTCCAGATGGGGAACAGGCCCTCAGAAGACTTGAAGTCTTTGATGATTTCCGAGAAGGGCTTGGGCTCTCCGGGCTTTGCCGCTGGAGGCTTGGCTGGTGCTGTCGCAGGCGCTTTTTCAGGCCCTGCCTGTTTGGCGGCATTGGTGGTGTCTGGGCTGGCCCAGACCGAGGAGGTTGAAAAGGCAATGGCCAAGGCAACCATCAAAGGCTTACGCTGCATGCAGGAGCTCCATGTCATCAGATCAACAAAAGGCTAGACTCTCGCCAGCTTACTTCGTTTCGTCTATTCGGTTTTTCATGGAGGCAGTATGGGAATCTGGTCACGAATCACCACCCTGTTTGCAGCGCCTGCACTGGCTGTTGCGTCGAGTGCCACAGCCGCACCACCCCTACAGAATCTGCCACCTGAGCCGGTTTCCGCACTGGTCACGATTGACCGTGTAGTGGGCTCAGGCCCGCAGGCTCAATCGGGTCAGCGGGTTCAAGTTCACTACACCGGATGGCTCTACAGCCCTGGGCAGGAGAACGGTCGGGGCCAGAAATTTGACAGCTCGAAGGAGAGTGGTCGGCCCTTTGTTTTCCCGCTGGGAGCCGGGCGAGTCATTAAGGGGTGGGACCAGGGTGTTGCAGGAATGAAGGTGGGAGGTCAGCGCGTGCTGATTATTCCAGCTGCGATGGGTTACGGCAGTCGAGGCGCCGGAGGCGTGATTCCTCCGAACGCCACGCTAATTTTTGAGGTCGAATTACTCGGCGTCCAATAAGGCGATTACTTAGACGCGACGCGGATCTGTCCGCGTCCCTCCGCCTTGGCGCGATACATGGCTGCATCGGCAGCGCGGATCAGGCCCTCTTGGTCGATGGCATGATCGGGGAACACCGCCAGACCGATGCTGCAGTTCATGGGTAAAGCCTCACCGCGCCAATAAATGGGCTGGCAGAGTGACTCCAGCAGCTTTTCCGCTACCCGCAGAGCCGCACTGGCCTCCCCGACGTCATGGAGCAGCACCAGAAACTCATCTCCCCCCATCCGCGCGACCGTATCGTTCTCTCGAACCAGATTCTGCATCCGACGTGCTGCCTCTCTGAGGACTTGGTCTCCCGCCGAGTGACCGAAGGCGTCATTGATCTCTTTGAACCGATCGAGGTCGATAAACAAAAGTGCATGCCGTTTGGCCTCACGACTGGTGTGTCGAAGGTCCATGTGAAGTCGATCGAAAAAGAGGGTTCTGTTTGGAAGGCCTGTGAGCGGGTCGTAGAGTGCCAAGCGGCTGAGTTCTTCGTGTGCAGCCTTGAGCTGCGCGGATCGCCCTGTGATCCCAAGCATCATGAGCTGGATCAACGCCGCAAGGAGGAATCCAGCGATGCCCACCCACCAGGACGCAGGCACACCAGAGGCCGCCGCTCCCCCCTCGGGGATGTAAACACTCAGCTGCCACTGCCGATCTGCGACTGGAATGGTCTGTGACCATGCGCTTTGATCACTCGGTAGTGCTGTGAAATCGCCCATTGGGGCATTCGATCGAAACAGCAGCTGTTTGCCTGAAGTTCCGAGGGGATCCGTGAGCTGGAAGATCAACTGAGAGTCCTCTGCATTCCAGCCCTTTAGGTTGATCATTTCGTCGAGTTTGATCACGGCCACCGCGAATCCAGCGACCACCGGCCGAGACGATCCAGCCTGTCGGCTGAAGTAGGGCATCAGGGCGAGAAGACCGATTCGTCGTTTGTCCTCTTGGACCAGTTGGATGGGGGCTGTGACGGCGAAAGCCCGACTGGCAAAGGCCCGCTCGATCGCGTCCCGCCGGATGGGCTCAGAAAAGATGTCAAAGCCCAAGGCCGGTTTGTTCCCTTCCAGTGGGGCGATCATTCTCACCGGCACGTATTCAGGACGGCTGGGAGCAGGCTGCAGCTTGCCCTCGATGCGATGCTGAATGACAAATCCCTGCTGCTGAAGTTGGCGGGAAATGTTTGCCTCGTAGGCGGGCCGATCTACGTTGAGCACCCTGTCGTTGATACTCACGGCAAAGAGATCGGGGTTCGTAGCGAGGATCTGCTGGGCAAAGGTGGAGAAGGCCTCGTAGCTTGCCGTGGGCTGTTCCTCCGCAAATTGTCGAAGAGAGGTCAGTGCCTCCCGATGAGCTGCCAGCCTTGCGCTGAGGCGATCATTGACCCGTTGAGCAATCTCCTCGCTGCTTCGATCGAGTGCCTTTTGCTGAGATGCAGCTTCTAGCTGACCCATGACCCAGAAGGCGGTCAGAGCCATGGCGATCAACAGCGCTGAGGGAAAAAGCATGGTGCGCAGCCGGGACTGCCAGAGTTCACTGTCTCTGGCCCAGATGGCCAGGGCAATGGGAGCGGCCACCCAGATTCCGAGCGTGTCGCCTACGTACCAGGTGAGCCAGCTCTCGAGCAGTCCCGAGCCTGTCACCACTCCGGCTGCCCAGAGGGTAAGGTTTCCCACACTGGCGGAGATCAGCCCTGCGGCCATCCCGCCCCAGAGCAGAAAAAGCGCTGCATCTCGCTCGTCTTCAAGGCGTTGCCAACGATCGGAGAGCTTCCAGTGAATCAGGACGCTGCCCATTTGCGCCTGCAGGGCGGCGCCAAACGCAACCGCAGAACCTACGCTCAGCGCATCGACGACTCCTTGCCCGAGGAGCAGGCCATTAGAGACATTCACCAACATGGAACCTACGAACAGGGCGGGAAGGGCGCTAGGACCGTAAACCAGCACCGCTGCAAGTCCGAATCCTGCCGCAGGAAATATGGGGCTGGCGTACTGGCTTCCGGACACCAGCGCGAGCCCAAGGGCCGCCAGCAGCGCATAACCGATCGCGGTTATGGCCGCATGCTGCCAGGCGAGGGCAGACTTTGTATACGGAGAAAATAAGGCCGAAAGCAGCATGCCGAGGACTCCAAATTTCACCACTGAAGGATGAATGTTACCGAGCTTGGGATGACAAGTCCTTCGCGCGATGCAATAGTGAGGGTATGAAGCATGGTGCCTCCTGGATCAAGCGAGTCTGCGCGGCTGCGCTCTTATCTCTGTCAATGGTTGCAGCGGCTGCCCCGCCCTCAACCAATCTCTCCTGGCGTGAGACAACCACCCCTGAACGCCTGGAGCAGGCTTTTGTTGAGTCCGCTCAGCTGCAGAAACCGCTTCTGTTGTACTGGGGTGCCACCTGGTGTCCGCCTTGTAACCAGCTCAAAAAGACAGTGTTTCAGACCGAGGCTTTTGCGCAGCTCGCACAAGGATTTGTGGCGGCCTATATAGACGGAGATCAGCGGGGAGCGCAGGCCTTGGGCCAGCGTTTCAAGGTTCGGGGGTATCCAACGGTGGTGGTCTTTTCCGCCAAGGGAGAGGAGCTGTTTCGACTGCCGAGCGGAGGGACACCGCAGCAAATTCTGCAGGCCCTCGCAAGTGGTCTGGGTGACGGAAAGCCTATTCGAGCCACCCTAGCCGATGCGCTTGAGGGTCGAGCTGTCAGCTCAGCAGGCTGGCGCATGCTGGCCTTCTACTCGTGGGGACAGGACGGCACGATGGTCCTGCCAGAAGAGGAGATTGCCCCCACGCTGGGAAGACTGGCGACGCGAGCGCGCAGCGCCCCACTGGAGGTTCACACTCGCCTTCTGTTCAAGGCGGCAGCTGCTGGCAACCGTGAGGCCCTGGTTTTAGGAGACGCTCGAAAGCGCATGAAGCAGGTATTGGGGCAACCGGATCTGATTCGAAAGCATGCCGATGCGATTCTGTCAGATGGCGCTGTGCTCACAGAGGCGCTCTCCCTCGACGCCCATCGAATGCGGGCAGCCATGCGCGCGCTTCTGAAGCAGGGCAAGCTCGCGCTGCCTGACCAGGCGGGCCTATTGATTGAACAGGTTCGCCTGGAGCGCATGGGCCTTTCCAAGGACGATCATCACCCACGCCTGCCGGCGCCCTTTCTGACTGAGCTTCGTAGCCAGGTGAAACGCATCGCCTCTACGCCCATGGATGGATATGAACGACAGGCTGTGATCCCCAGTCTCGGTTACGCCTTGGGTCTTGCCGGCCTTTGGTCCGAGAGTGACCAGCTGCTCAAAGATGGGCTCGCTAAAAGCCACTCAGACTATTACCTGATGAGCCAGCTGGGCAGCAATGCCAAGAAGCAAGGGAAGACTCAGGAGGCGCTCCAGTGGTACCAGCAGTCGTACGAAAAGAGCGTTGGCCCTGCCACGCGCCTCCAGTGGGGCGTGGGCTACCTCACAGCACTGACTGAGCTTGCGCCGGAGGACGCCAAGCGCATTGAGTCATTGGCAATCGCGCTGATTCGAGAGGCGGCACAAGATCCAGCGGCCTTTCAGGAGAGAAGCGGTCGATCCATGCAGAGGCTCGCCAGAAGCCTGGCTGAATGGAACAAGATGGTCTCTCAGGGCAGTTCTATGCGGGCCGTGAAGGAGCAGCTTGACGACGTGTGTCGAAAACTCGATGCAGCAGATGGTCAGAGATCTGTTTGCTTGGGGGTGGCGGAACGGCTGAAGTAGTCGGGAACGATGTGAAGCTGAGACTTGGGTGGCCGCACATATTGAGCAGTCGTCTTCTTTCTTGCTCTCAGCCGAATGCTCGGCAGCTTGACTGACTGGTAGGGAATCTGTGAGAGGAGGTGTGCAATGCAACTCAGTCGTGCACGCTCCTTCACCTCGGCCTCCACGATGTACCAGGGCGAGATGGCGGTGTCAGTGTGGGCGATCATGATGTCTCTCGCCCGTGAGTATTCCAGCCAGTGGTCGCGTGCAGCAATATCGATGGGGCTTAACTTCCATCGCTTCATCGGGTTGTTGGCTCGCTCTTGGAAACGACGCTCTTGCTCGTCTTCGCTCACGCTGAACCAATACTTCAGGAGCAGAATTCCGGAGTGAACGAGGAGTTCCTCAAACTTCGGGCACGCGTGCAGGAAGTCTTGATACTCGCGATCTGTGCAAAACCCCATCACACGCTCGACGCCCGCTCGGTTGTACCAGCTCCGATCGAAGAGCACCATCTCACCTCCGGAGGGCAGGTGGGCAGCATAGCGTTGGAAGTACCACTGAGAGCGTTCTTTTTCCGTGGGTGTGCCCAAAGCCGCCACTCGACAGACTCGTGGGCTGAGCGGTTCGGTGATGCTTTTGATCACACCGCCCTTGCCGGCCGCGTCGCGACCCTCAAACACCACCACGACACGCGATTGTGTCTGCTTGACCCACTCCTGCAGTCTCACCAGGTCGAGCTGCAGTGCCGTGAGCTCGCGTTTGTAACGCGCAGCTGAGAGGGCGGCGGGCATCAAGGCTCCAGGCGAAGGGACAGGCTACCCACGCCGATTTGCGCGGCCAATGGGTGAGAACCATCGCCGTTTGCCTGCAGAGAACTGCTGACCAGGGCGCGAGAGGGCTCTGTGCTGAGACCTGAAACGTTGATGTCACCCACGCCAACCTGAGCAGTAATGGGGCCAAGGTGGGCGCGTCGTCCCTTGAGTTTGATGTCGCCAACGCCCAGGGAGAAGGCACTGGCCCCTAGGGGGAGCTCAGCATTGATGCTGCCTACCCCTTGAGACACTTCAATTGCCAGGGCCTGACCCGAGGGAAGAGCCACATCCAGCAAGGCCCTCACAAGCTTTTTGGTGAGCTTCAGTCTCACCACCTCTCCGTCTCGCTCCACGCTGACCTTGAGTTCGGCCGGCTTGCGATCGAGCAGCGGGACATCGACCTCTTTTACCTTCAGCTCAGCTCTGAGCGAGAGATCAGATTCCGCATGTTGCTTGATTCGGAGCTCCGCTACGGCAATATCCATCACGACTTTCTTGACTCCCTTGAGGGTAACGACCTCTTCTTGATAGAGCGTGGGCTCAGAGGCGAGTGCTACCTGCGGTGGGAGGAAGCAAGTGGCAAGGGGAACAACAAGAGCAAGAAATCGAATGGTTGTGTGCATTGGTACAATATGCCACGGCTTGGAGGTGTGGCAGAGCGGTTTAATGCACCGGTCTTGAAAACCGGCGAGGGTTCGCGCCCTCCGTGAGTTCGAATCTCACCGCCTCCGCCAGTTCTCTTGTTATTTCTGTTGGCTTCCGGCCTGGTGTTGATACACCCGCACGTATTCCACTTCCATGGCAACCGGAAAGATCGAATCGTCAACCGGTCCGCCCAGGTCTCCCCCAATCGCGATGTTCAGGATGAGAAACTGAGGGGCGTCAAATGGCCACCCCCTTGGTCCCACGTCGGTCTTTGGATAACGCATGAAGGATTGGCCATCCACGCCGAAAGTCACGCCATTGGGTGTCCAGTGCATCTGGTAGCGGTGGAAGCGCTGGCACGCGTCTGGCACCCGCGTTGAGCCGCTAAAGGCCTGACCCGCATGTCCCATCGCAACGTGCACGGCGCTGGAAGTGTGCTCCGGATTGCTTCCGACATGTTCCATGATGTCCAGCTCGCCGTCGTCTGGCCAGCGCCCCCCAACTCCCAGAGTCCAGATGGCCGGCCAGGTACCCTTACCGCAAGGCATCTTTGCACTCACCTCAAAAAAGCCATACGTCCACTGCGCCAATCCACGCGTCAGTAGGCGCGCGGAGGTGTAGGGCTGTCCCCCCCAGTCCGCAGCTGATTTAAGTGCCTCTTTCCGGGCATGAATCGTGAGCTTTCCATCGCGCACGACCGCATTCTCTAGCCGAGATTGCGTGTAGTACTGACGCTCATTGTTGTACCAGCCCTCCTTGTTTCGGTGGGTGTCATACGTCCATCGGGTGGGATCCGGCAGGCCAGGCTGATCGAACTCGTCTGCCCATACGAGCCGGTAATGACCGGGGGGCTCAAATGGGCCAGCGGATGCAGTGGAGTGAACAAGGCAGAAGAGGCTCAGAGCCAAACCAGCCCTCTGAAGGGCTGTTGTAAGAACGCTCATGTCAGTGGTCTCCTTGCGATGGGGGATCAAACAAAAGGGTATGTCCGGGATTCAACCCGAGAGTCAATTGGGCGCCGGAGGAGAGTGAAGCATCGTTCTCCGTGGTCCTCACCCGGAACAACTCGGTGAGCCCGTCGATCTGAAGGTGCAGAATGCTTGACTCTCCCAGGTGCTCGGCCATTGCCACCCGAGCTGGTATTCCGCCCCCCTTGGGGTTCACCGTTACATGCTCAGCGCGGACAGCGGCGAGCTGCTCCGATGGCTTCGTCTTGAGTCCCTGAATGAGGGAGGCCCATAGCTGCTGGTGGGCTGACGATGCACCCTGGTCGGGGGAGCGCACCACATTGATCTTTGGGGTGCCCAAAAATTCAGCCACGAAAAGGCTGTTGGGGCGGTTGTAGAGGTCCAGTGGAGATCCCAGTTGCTCAATACGACCGTCTCGCATCACAGCAATTCGGTCGCCAAGCGTCATGGCTTCTACCTGGTCATGGGTGACATAGACCATCGTGGTTTTGAGTTCCTGGTGCAGTCTAGCCAGCTCAATTCGCATGTCGGTTCGAAGTGAAGCATCCAAGTTGGAGAGTGGCTCGTCGAAGAGGAAAACGCGGGGCTTTCTGACAATGGCTCGCCCAATCGCAACCCGCTGTCGCTGACCTCCAGATAGATGTTTAGGGTAGCGACCCAGTAACTCGGAGATTCGAAGGGCCTGAGCAGCTTCGTGAACTGCCTGTTCCCGTTCCTTGCGCGCCACGCCGGCCATCTTCAATGCAAAACCCATGTTCTCAAACACGGTCATGTGGGGGTAGAGCGCGTAGTTCTGAAAGACCATCGCTGCACCGCGATCAGCGGGGTGAACGTCGTTCATCCGCTCGTCATCGATGAAAAGATCGCCGCCGCTGATGTCCTCAAGCCCCGCAATCATGCGAAGCAGCGTGGACTTTCCACATCCTGAAGGTCCCACCAGAATCAAGAACTCCCCTTGGTGGATATCGAGATCAATCCCTCGGATGACCTCCTGTTGGCCGTAACGCTTCACCAGGCCGCGAAGACTCAGCTGGCCCATCACGTTAGGCGCTTCGCTTGGACTGATGAAACACCCGGGCGGACTCAAGAAAGTCCCGGTACCAAATAGCGCTGGTCTTAGGGGTGCGCTTCAGTGTGTTGTAGTCCACGTGGACAATTCCGAATCGCTTTTCATAGCCACTGGCCCACTCAAAGTTGTCCATGAGGCTCCAGACCATATAGCCAGTGACACGAACGCCTTGCTCCATGGCGTGAGCGACGGCTTGAATATGGGTACGCAGGTAGTCAAGCCTGTCGAGATCGTGCACTTGTCCGTTGACCTGCGGATCTTTGAATGCACCACCGTTCTCCGTGATGATGATGTCTGGCAGGTTGTAATCTCGATGAAGTAAGAGCAATAGATCGGTGAGGCCCTTGGGGTATACCTCCCAGCCCATCTCGGTGAGAGGCAGCCCGAGGGATTTTAGATCGACGGGACCACTCGCGCTCGATACCTGGCGGGTGTAGTAGTTCACGCCGAGATAGTCGATGGGGGTGGCAATGATCGCCATATCTCCCGCCTGGATGACGGGTGCGTCATCACCCAATTCATCGAGCACCTCCTGGGGGTAGTGGCCTTTGAACAGGGGGTCCGCATACCAGCGGCGCCCCTTGGCGTCACCCATATGGGCACTTGCCACATCGGCAGAGTCATTCGATGCCGGCTCAATCGGCGAGAGGTTTAATACGATGCCAAGAGGCAAGCGACAGCCAGCCTCACGGAGTGCACGCACGGCCATACCATGGCTCAACAGCAGGTGATGAGACACCTGTATGGCCACACGACGATCCTGAATACCCGGGGCGAAGATACCAGTCTCATGCCCGAGCACGGCCATCACCCAGGGCTCATTGTGGGTGGTGATGGCAGCGACTCGGCTGCCCAGCCTTGCATAGACCCCGAGCGCATATCCCACAAAGTGATCCACGGTATCGCGAGACGCCCAGCCGCCACGATCCTGCAAGTGTTGAGGGAGGTCCCAATGGTTCAGGGTGAGGTGGGGTTCAATGCCGCGTGCACGAAGCCCGTCGACGAGGCGCTCGTAGAAGGAGAGGCCTGATTCGTTCCAGTCCCCCACACCCAGTGGCTGCACACGTGGCCAGGAAATGGAGAAGCGATAGGCATTCACGCCAAGTGAGGCGATGAGGTCAAGGTCCTCATCCAAGCGGTGATAGTGGTCGCATGCGATGTCACCATTGCTGTGGTCTGCAATGGCCCCGGGTTTGCGACAGAAACGATCCCAAATGGACTCTCCTTTGCCGGATTCCTTTGCTGCGCCCTCAATTTGAAACGCACTGGTTGCGACGCCCCAAATGAACTCAGGCGGAAATTGGGTAGAGAGCTTGAGATCTTCAAACATAGTCTGCTTTCAGGAAAAAGGGCTTCACTTCACGGCGCCCGAGGTTAAGCCGGCAATCAATTGGCGAGAGAAAATGACGAACAAGATCAGCAGCGGGATAGTGGCAATCGCTGAACCCGCCATAAGGGCGCCCCACTCGGTATTCACGGGCGATTGGAGGCTTCTTAACGCCAGCGGCAGGGTGTAATTCTCTACGCTGCGCATCACCACCAGCGGGCTCATGAAGTTATTCCATGACGCAATGAACGTCACCAGGCCGAGGGTTCCCAAGGCAGGTCTGAGCAGGGGGATCACAATCCGCCAGAAGATTCCGAATTCTCCGCAGCCATCCATACGGGCAGCCTCAATGAGTTCACGAGGTATCGAGGAGATCGCGAACTGGCGCATGAGGAAGATCCCAAAGGCGCTCGCTGCACCTGGGATGTAAAGGGCCCGGTGTTCGTCAATCCAGCCGAAGGCGTCCATGATCATAAAAGTGGGAATCATGTTCATGAAGGTGGGCAACAACATGGTGGACATGACCAGCGCGAACAGTGCCTTCTTGTAGCGAAACTCCATGAGCGCAAAGGCGTACCCTGCCATGGAGCAAAACAGCAGCGTCAATGCGGTAGAAGCCAACGCGACGTAAATACTCCAGCCAAGGTTCCGCCAGAAAGGAAGACGCTCTGTGAGGATCTCGAGATTCGTCAGAAAGTGTGTGCCAAACCAGTACGGAGGAGGGAGATCAAAAATATCGGCTCGAGAGTGAGTGGCGAAAACAAACATGAAGTAAAAGGGCGCAAGCATGACCAAGCATCCAACCCCAACCGTGCTGTAGGCGCCGGCTTTGGACATGGTTTGAATGTTCACCTAGTGGGCTCCTCGTGCGGGCTGATCGTCTCGGTCGCGAAACGCGCGACTCATCAGGTAGGTCAACCCCGCCACCACCAAGAAGAGCAACCAAGACATGGCACTGGCTCCACCAAAGTCATTGAAGTCAAAGGCCATGCGATAGAGGTACAAAGCGGCAGTCATTCCGGCTTGGTCTGAGCCGCCACTGCCACCTGTCAAAATGAAGGGCTCCTCAAAGAGCTGCAATCCGCCGATGAGGCTCAAGGTTAAACCGAAGAACATCATTGGCTTTAGGCTCGGGATGGTGATGTACCAGAACTGTTGCCACGACGATGCACCATCAATGGTCGCTGCCTCGTAGAGATCTCGAGGGATGGACTGAAGTGCAGCCAAGTAAAGCACTACGTTGAAGCCGACAAATCGCCAGAACACCACAAAGGCGATTGCGGGCTTGATGGTGCTCGGGTCATTCAACCAGTCGATAGGCAGGATTCCCATCACCGACCGCAGGGCGCTATTGATCATGCCGAATTCAGTCGAAAAGAGAGCGCTGAACATGATGGAGATGGCGACCGTGGAGGTGATGTAGGGCACGAAGTAGGCCGCCATGACACCATTTCGAAGTCGTCGAAAAGCGGAGTGAATGAAGACGGCTAATGGGATCGCCACCAGGTGCTGTGGAACCCCCGAAGCGACCGCGAGCCAGGCAGTATTTCCGAGTGACTTCCAGAACCATTCGTCTTGGATGGAGAACAGGAAGTTCTCCCAGCCGACAAACTCCATATAGGCGAGGCCGCTGGTGGGCTCCCACGACTGGAAAGCTAAGTAGAGCGAGAACAGAAGCGGAAACAGCCCAAAAACCATAAACAGAATCAGAAAGGGGCTGATAAATACGTACGGGGCTACCCTCGGAGACAGTCGAATCTGGCGTCGGGTGATATTCATGTCTAGCGCCTTGCCCTTCGCTCAATCAGTCTTTGCGCATCGGCCAGAGCCCTGTCAATGCTCTTGCGATTCCCCAACACGTTGTCGAGCTCAATGTTGATGACTTCCTCTGCAAACTTCGACTGCTTGTGGACTTGAGTTGCTGTGATTTGGCGGGCCGCATCCCGCCAGAGGAGTCGGGCTGGCTGGCCGCCCAGAAAATCAATCGGCGCTTCGAAGAAAGGGTCTCGGTGGGTTTCAGCCAGCGCGGGAAAAGCGTCTTGAGACTTAAAGGCCTCGAGCTGCAGCTGCGCATCCAAGGTCAGCATTTGAATAAAGGCCCAGGCAAGCAGCTTATTCTGTTCTTGGGCCCGTCTGGGGATGGCATAGAAGGTGCCGCCATAGTCCACGAAAGTGCGTTCGGGCAGGTGCCCCACTCGCCAGAGTCCCTTTGTAGAGGGCGCAACCCAGTTCGACATCTGGCCGACCATCCACGCTCCCGTGAGGTCGGTCGCAATGGTGCCTCTTCGAAACCCCTCTGCCCACTCGTTTGACCATGAATTGACGCGGGCGTCCAGCCCGAGGCGGCGTACCTCTCGAGCGAGCTCAAAGGCCCGCCGAAACCGAGGGGACTCGACGTTGGCTTGAGACTGAGCGTCAAAATACAGCCCGTCGCCGGGCTGAAGGCCAACCCTGATGAGAATGTCCTTGACCGTTCGCGCGTTGCCGACCAAAAAGGCGCCTGTGGACCCCTTGATCCGTCGGCCAGCGGCTACATAGCCCTCCCATGTGTTTGAGAGATCGGCAGGTGTGAGGCCTGATCTTCTGAGCAGGTCCTGTCTGTAGAGCATGGTGCCGGGGCCAATATCTGTGGGAACGGCAATCCGTTCATTGCGTTGATTCAGGGTCTGTCCGTAGGCGTACGGCACAAACCGCTCCGCAAGCGCATCGATGTTGTAGGGGGGCTTCGAGAGGTCTTCAAGTCCAAAGCCGTGGGAGAAGCGCCCCACGTAGCTTGCCTCTAGCGCCATCACATCCGGGAGTCGCACACTCGTCGAGAGCGCGGTGGTCATCGCGGTGTGATGATCGGCATATTGACGACTGACCAAGTCAACCTGAACCTGCGGAAAGGCCTCACGGAATCGGGGTAGCGCAGATCTGACAATCTCGTCCACCAAAGGAAATGCTGCAACGGTGATGCGTCTGCTGGTAGACCCCTGTGGCCAGGCCTGTGATGCCAGACCAAGCCCGGCTGAACTGGTCAGGCCCATCAAGAGTTGACGTCGCTGTCCGTGTGGGGTGTGCGTCATTTAGGCCCGTGCAAGACGATTTATGAAAGCGGTTTCAAATTATGCTGACCGCTCGCCGTCACTGTCAAATAAGGGATTGCCTTACCTCAGGCGGAGGTCGATTCGCGTGCGATGACCTTGGGACCAGGCAGTTGAAGGCTGGGTTTCTCTCCGCGAAGAAGCCCGAGAATGGCAGAGGCTGCGCATTGGCCAAGCTCATATGCAGGGTGGTGAATGGTGCTGAGGGGCGGGGTGCTGTAGCGAGAGATCGAAAGGTCGTCAAAGCCCATGACAGCAACGTCCCCGGGAATCAGAAGGCCCCGACGGTGGAGTGCAAGGCAGGCGCCAAGCGCCATCTGATCATTGGCTGCAAACAGAGCAGTGAATCGCCGGCGTGTATCGAGCAGCCGCTCAGTCGCGAGTAGGCCGCTTTCCTCGTGAAACAACCCCTGCCCAATGAGTTCTGGGTCGAAGGCAATACCAGCCTCCGCCAGCGCGGACTGGTAGCCCTTCAGCCGCTCGTTTGCATCGGGGTGCTCTGCGTTGCCGGCGATAAAGGCGATGCGCCGATGCCCAAGTGAAATGAGGTGTTGTGTCGCTAACCTTGCACCGAGCTGGTTGTCAAAGTGCAAGCTAAAAAGGTTTGGTGCCTTCAGCGATCGTCCTGTGGCAACCACCGGAAGCTGCTTGGCCGTGGCCTTGAGTGCGGCATCACTCAGCCGGCCTGTCAGCACAATAATTCCGTCGACGCGCCGAGACCGGAGCATGTCTATGCAGCGAGCCTCCTCCGAGGCATTCCAGTGTCCGCTGACAAAAAGAGGGCTGTATCCGGCTCGATCGAGTTCGTCTTCAATTCCTCGAAGTGCGACACCGTAGAACGGACTGTCGATTGCCTGGGTGACCACACCAATGCTGAGTGTGCGGCCACCGGCCAAGCCGCGCGCCATGGGATTGGGCACAAACCCGAGCTTGGCGATGGCCTCATGAACCGCTTTACTTTTGCTTTCATGGACCGCTGCCGTGCCGTTGAGGATTCGCGAGACAGTGCTGGAAGAGACCCCTGCCGCTTTCGCCACCATGGAGAGTGTGACCGGGCCGGTGTCTTTGGATGACGGGGCAGGGCGAGGAGCGGACGCACGACGATTGGGCATGGCTTTGAATGGAGCAGTGGCTGTGATGAGGAGTTTAGGGGTAAACCAGAGCGCAATGTCGCTTGGTCCTAAACCTTGACCGGCTGGCGCTGGTTCCGGCCATTTTGTTCGACATGGGGGAATTAGATCTAGGGTTTCTACGGGCGGCATAGGTCCTTGTCGGGAACAGATTTATTTCTTATTCTCCATCGTGAAAGCGTTTTCACAAACAAGTCCTGAATTTTTTGAAAGCGCTTTCAGATTCTTTTAACCAATGCATCACTTTCTGGGAGAACCCCCATGCGATCAGTCCCAAACCCCGGCACACGTCGCTTCAAACTGAAGCCGCTCGTTGCTGCCTGTGGTCTTCTCTTCGGCTCAATGTCCGTTATGGCGCAAGAGGCGAAGAAAGAGGAGCCACCCCCAGCGGCCTCAGTGACCGTGATCGGGATCAAAAGCAGCCTTGACACCTCGCTGAATCTCAAACGGGACGCTCGGGGTCTTGTTGATGGAATTGTGGCCGAGGATATTGGTAAGTTTCCAGACACGAACCTGGCCGAATCGCTCAGTCGGGTGAGTGGTGTTTCTGTCGAACGTAACAACGGCGAGGGGACGCGCATCACGGTTCGTGGCATGGGTCCGGACTTCAACTTGGTCCTGCTCAACGGGCGCCAGATGCCGGGATCAAGCTTCGATGGCGGGGCGCCCAGCTCTCGCTCGTTTGACTTTTCAAACCTTGCGGCTGACGGTGTGGCTGCGCTGGAGGTCTACAAAACCAGCCGCGCAGACAGTCCTACTGGGGGAATGGGCGCAACTGTGAATGTGCGCACCCAGCGGCCCTTTGATATCAAGGAGACCGTTGCTCAGTTCGGTGTGAAGATGGTAAACGACGAGACCGCCCGTAATGTTCCGCTCGAACAGCAGGGCAAGGCTCTCACGCCCGAACTAAGCGGTATCTACAGCACCCAGTCTAACGATGGCACCTTTGGCATATCGCTCATGGGTACTTATCAGGTTCGGGACTCGGGTTACTCTCAGGCCGCTGTCACCAGCGGCTGGAAAACCTTCAGCGGCGTGACCGATAACGATTGGGGCGGTCCCAACCCCGCATGGGGTGGCCTGCCTCCCGCATCTTGGAATGCGATCAAGAATCGCCCTGCGCCAGACTCAATTTACAGCGTGCCCCAGAATTTGAACTACTCGTTCACAGGGGTGCATCGTGAACGCCTGAACGGTCAGGCGGTTCTTCAGCTCAAGCCAACCAACGATATGGTGGCAACACTCGACTTCGTGATGTCTGAGCAGCGGTTCCGCCAGCGCAGAAACGACATTTCTGCATGGTTTAACTACGGCGGCCAGTTTGGTGAGTACCAGACTGGTTCACCCTCGTCGCCCGTCATTTACGGTGAGACCATGTCGAATTCAGACGTGGCCATGGGTGGCTCCTCGATTCAGACGAAGGTTCGAAACCAGCAGATTGGTCTGAACCTGAAGTGGAAGCCCAGTAATGCATTGAACTTTGACTTTGATATGCACCGATCTTCTGCCACCTCTGGTGCGGACGGTCCTTTGGGGACGAGCGTCGTTTTGGGCACAGCCTCCCTCAACCGTGGAGATACCTATGTGGACTTCAGCAACAAGTTCCCGGTTCTGAATATCAAAGGCGGAACGCTTGATCCAGCTCTGCAAGAGCTACAGGGCTCAGTGTTTAGCAACAGCTATCAGAGAAACGAAGTCAGCCAGGCCCAGGCCAAGGGCACCTGGAAGTTCAGTCCAGACTCAAGCCTTGATTTTGGACTCTCCTTGACCGAGGTGGATAACCGCTCTGCATTTGCCAATGTGCAGCGTGACACGTGGGGTGGTGGAGCAGCGGGCGGTCCCGCGGCAATGCCGGACAACATCTGGCGTGCAGATTCGATTGGCCGCTATTTCAGTAGCATCCCTGGGTCAAGTGATCCGCGTCTATTCAACCAGTATTTTGGATTCAAGTTTGAGGATGCTCGTGATGCGGCCATCCAGATCCTTGGCTCCGACGAGCTCTTGAAAGCCTCGTTCGATTTTAAGGATGACTACCGCACCACCGAAAAATCTCAGTCTCTCTATGGGCAGGTTAACCATTCATGGGAGTGGGAAGTTCCGATGGATATCTCGGTTGGCGTGCGCTACGAGAGAACGCGTGTCGTTTCGCCCAGCGTGGAGTCGGTTCCAACGGAGGTGCGCTGGGTTGCAGACAACGAGCTTCCTGTGATTTTCAGTGGCACGACCTCCGCATCTCGGAAAGGGCAATACTCCTACTTACTACCCTCTATCGACTGGAGCGCAGATCTCAATCGAGACACCAAGCTTCGAGTGAGCCATGGAAAGACGATTGGTCGGCCAGGTTGGAGTGCCATTCAGGGAGGTCGAACCCTCAATGGACTGGCGCGAATCGATGGCGGAACTGGCTCCGTGGGAAATCCGGATCTTGATCCTCTTGAGTCGAAGAACTGGGATTTGGCCTTGGAGCATTACTACGCGAAGAGCAGCTACGTCGCGGCGAGCTACTTCACCAAATCAATCGAGAATTACAACGCGCCCATTATTGCCCCGCAGACCGTTCCTGGCCTGACAACGCCGATTGGTGGTGCGTATTATCAGCAGGCCATCCAGATGGGTGGATGTGCGGCAAATGATTCTGGCTGTATTCGCCAATACATCTTCGCGAACTTGGCCGGTGCGCCTGGGGTAGACGTAGCTGCTCGAACCATTACCGGGCAGCCTGGCGACCCGCTGTTGGTGTTTCAGCTTGGCACGTTCCAGAACAATGAGCGCACCAGCAAGATTCGCGGTCTAGAGTTCAATCTCCAGCACATCTTTGGGAACACCGGCTACGGTGTGGCGGCGAATTTCACAAAGGTGCGGTCTGACCTGAGCTATGACAACAACAAGGCTGGGGCACAGTCAGATGTGTTGGTCGGGCTTGGAGATTCCGGGAACCTTGTGGGCTTCTATGAGCAAGCAGATTTCAGCACTCGTGTCGCTTACAACTGGAGAGGTAAATACCTCGTGGCGAATTTCGGTGGCCTCGAGGGCGCACAGCCTCTCTATGTGGAGCCCTATGGGCAGGTTGATCTGGGTGTTGGCTATAACATCAACAAGAACCTTCGGCTGACTTTTGATGCAATTAACCTCACCGATTCATACGTGCGCACCCACATGCGAAACGAGAATCAGATTGGCTCGGTGACGCAGTTGGGTCGTCGATTCGTGTTCGGAGGACGCTGGAAGTTTTAAGTGGTTCTGGGGATTGGCTCGAGTGGCCAGTCCCCAAGCGACCCGTCTTAAGTCTGATTGGAGGTTTTCGCGTTGGATCAACGAATCACCGACATTCTCGTGATGGGAGGTGGTTCATCGGGTTGGCTCGTCGCAAGCCTCCTTGCGGCGGATCACCCAGAACTCTCGATTACGCTCGTCGAGTCTGATGAGACTCCCATCATTGGCGTGGGCGAGGGTACCTGGCCCTCCATGCGAGACACGCTGAGGCGCATTGGGCTCTCTGAGACGGCTTTCATCCAGCGTTGTCAGGCCACCTTCAAGCAGGGCTCCCGATTTGATTCATGGATGTTAGGCGAGCCGGGCGCGGGGGGTGACCGCTACTACCACCCCTTTATGCTCCCCACCGATGGGGACGATATAGATTGGGTGCAGGCGTGGATGAGACTGCAAGGAGATCGGCCATTTGCCGACGTCGTCTGCCCCTCGGTTCGGTTGTGCGAAGCGGGACGAGCGCCAAAGCAGCTTCAGACCCCAGAGTTTGCATCCGTGGCGAACTATGGTTACCACTTCGATGCCGTGCAATTTGGGCAGATGCTGCGTGAGCACGCCTGTCAGGTGCTACAGGTCCGGCATGTGGTGGATCACGTTGAAGAGGTCGTGACTTCAGGCTCCGGCGACATCGCTGCACTTCGAACTCGAGTCCACGGTCTTCTTGGTGCAGATTTATTTGTAGACTGCTCGGGCCTGGCCGCACGGCTGATTGGCCAGCACTTCGCAGTTCCTCTGAAGAGTCAGGCAGCGTGTTTGTTCAATAACGCAGCATTGGCAATTCAGGTGCCGTATCAGCACCGCGATGCGCCATTGGCCACTTGCACCATTGCCACAGCTTGGTCAAAGGGCTGGTTGTGGGATATTGGACTGCAGGGCAGGCGGGGTGTTGGTTGCGTATTCTCTCTCGATCACGCCAGCGAAGATGAGGCGCATGCAGCGCTCGTCACTTACCTCGAGGCTACGGGTGCTCCCAGCGAGAGAGGAGCACCAAGATTGATTCGATTCGATCCAGGCTATCGCGAGCGGTTTTGGGTGCGAAATTGTGTAGCGATTGGGCTCTCGGCGGGGTTCATTGAGCCATTAGAGGCCTCCGCACTCGCCCTGGTGGAGATGTCTGCTCAGCGTGTGTCTGACGAGCTACCCATGACCCGAAGCGGGATGGACACAGTTTCGCGGCGCTTTAACGAGGACTTTAGCTATCGATGGTCCCGCGTGATTGACTTTCTCAAGTTGCATTACATCCTTTCTCAGAGGCAGGACAGCGAATACTGGATGCGGCATCGAGATCCTGCCAGTTGGACTGATCGGCTTAAAGAGCTACTTCCCCTCTGGAAACTACGCTCCCCGGCGCGCCACGATTTCGGCAGAATCGACGAAGTGTTTCCTTCGGCCAGTTACCAATATGTTCTCTATGGCATGGGTTTTCGGCCCGAGGTGACTGCGCTCAGCCCGGGCGAGCTGGCGAAGGCCGAGGCTTGCTTGCAGGAGTCTGCGAGGGTGGCCCAACGGCTCCTTGCAGGATTGCCCGGTCACCGCAGCCTCATTCATTTATTGACGCAGACACCCTCATGACTCAGTACACCCAGCTGGATAACGTCCGACACCGAGACATTCGTATTCGAACGGAGAGATCTGCCTCGCTCGGCGATGCCCGTCATTTCAGCCTCGCGCTGCCTGGCGAGTTCCGTCACTTGCAAGCCCATTTTCCAATTGTGTTTCAGCATGTGGAGGGTGAGTCGGGCTTTCAGCCCATTGCTTTGTTCGGTTTGGAGGAGGGACAGAACCTCTATTTGACCGAGGGGGGGTGGGATGCCACGGTCGTTCCCATGGCGCTTCAGCGCGAGCCCTTCGCCATTGGCCGAGCCCCTGATGACTCGCTACAGCTGCACATCGACCTTCAGAGTCCGCGTGTCGTTCAAACGGAGGGGGGTGAGGAGGGCACGGCGCTTTTTTTGCCACATGGTGGATTTAGCGAGTACCTTGAGCAGGTCGTGAAGCTCATGGAGGAACTCCATGCACAGGCTCAGCAATTGCCATTTTTCATTGAGGCACTCAAGCGGCATCAGCTGTTGGAACCTTTTGTGCTCGACATTGAAATGCCCAGTGGTGAGCATTCCCGCATGACTGGCCTGTTTACGGTGAATGAAGATCGTCTGGCTAGCCTCTCGGGAGCAGACCTTGAGACCCTCTCGAAAGAGGGGCACCTCCTCCCCATTTATATGCAGATGGCCTCGCTCGCGCAGCTACCTGGCCTTCTACATCGCCATGTAAGGCGTTAATCAGATCATGCGTGACGTACCGGTGTGGTCTGGGGAGGTCGACGTCACAGACCTGCCGCATGCGTTGCTCTCGGCTCAGAGGCCGTATGTGCTTCGCGGTGCCTTCTCCTCCTGGGCTGTGGTCCAGGCCGCCCGTCAGTCAGATCTTGCCTTGGCGCAATACCTGATGAGCTTTTACAACGGCATTCGTGTCACGCTTTTTGAATTACCTCCCACAGAACACGGACGGGTTTTCTATTCAGACGAATCTCTCACAGGATTCAATTTCACCCGGCATGCGGCAACGCTTGACCAGGTGCTTTCGGGTCTGCTCGGTTTAGCCGAGACCAGCCAAGAAGGGCCGGCACTTTATGTGGGGTCCACCACCGTTGAGGCGGTTCTGCCAGGTTTCCTGAATGCCAATCCGTTTGGCCTTGGAACGCGCGACGCCTTGGTGAGTTTATGGTTGGGAAATCGAACGCGTATCGCGGCGCACTATGATTTGCCTGACAACCTTGCAGTTGTGGCCAGTGGTCGACGTCGGTTCACGCTGTTCGCCCCAGAGCAGATTCACAACCTCTACATGGGACCCCTCGATCCAACGCCCGCTGGCCAGCCGATCAGTCTGGTGGATTTTGTGAATCCCGATCTCAAGCGATTCCCTCGGTTTGAGCAGGCGTGGTCTGCTGCTGAGCAGGTCGAACTCGAGCCGGGAGATGCGATCTTCATTCCGAGTATGTGGTTTCACCACATAGAGGCCTTAGGCGCGGTGAATCTTTTGATCAATGCATGGTGGCGTCGTTTGCCAGCTTACGTTGATTCACCCCTGAGTGCACTGCGATTGGCGCTGATGACCCTGCGCCATCTACCAGACCACGAGCGCGAAATTTGGAGTCGGCACTTCCAATATTTTGTATTTGAGGGAGCAGATTCCCAGTGGGAGCACATTCCAGAGCGCGCGAGGGGTCTGTTGGGTGCATTGGATGAGACGGTTTTGAGGCAGGGCAGGCTGGATCTTTTAAATAAACTGAATCGGTGATCGAGGACTATGAACGCAATCAATCGTGTGGTAATCGCGGGCGGTGGAACGGCAGGCTGGATGATGGCTGCGCTGATGAGCAAGCTGCTTGGAAACGGCTTGTCAATCACCTTGGTTGAGTCAGAGGAGCTTGGTACGGTTGGCGTTGGCGAGGCCACGATCCCAGCCTTGCTGACCTTTCACAATCTGCTCGGCATCAATGAGGCAGAGTTCATGGCCGAGACCAATGCAACCTTCAAGCTCGGGATTAATTTCGAGGGATGGAAGAATGTGGGGGAAGATTACTTCCATTCATTCGGGTCCACCGGAAACGATCACTGGAGTGCTGGGTTTCAGCACTTCTGGCTCAAAGGCAGAGCATCGGGGTTGGCGCAGACCTACACCGACTACAACCCGGAGACGGTCGCGGCTTTTTCAAACCGATTTGCCCACGTTCAGAACAATGGACTGAACTATGCCTACCACCTGGACGCAGGTCGTTATGCCGCTTACTTGAGAAGGATGAGTGAGTCGCATGGCGTTCGACGTGTGGAGGGAAAGATCGCCCAGGTTCTCAAGCACGAGAACCAGGCTGAACCCAATAAAGTCGGAGATATCTGCGCTCTGCAAATGGAAGATGGCAGCCGAATTGAGGGGGACTTATTCGTTGACTGCACCGGTTTTCGTTCCTTGCTCCTAGGTCAAGCGCTTGGAGTGGGTTATGAGGACTGGTCCTACTGGCTACCCTGTGATCGTGCTGTAGCTGTTCAGACGACCTCTGTGCGGGAGGCTTGGCCTTATACCCGTTCCATTGCACATCCTTTCGGTTGGCAATGGAGAATTCCGCTTCAGCATCGAGTCGGAAATGGGATGGTCTATAGCAGTCGTGAGTTAAGCGATGCAGATGCGCCAGATATGTTGGCTCGAAACGTGGAGGGGGAACTCATCACCAAGCCTCGCCTGATTAAATTTACACCCGGTCAGCGAGAAAAGGTGTGGGAGCGGAATTGCATCGCGGTTGGGTTGGCTAGTGGATTTGTTGAGCCATTGGAGTCGACGAGCATTCACCTGATTCAACGATCAGCCATACGGCTTATGCAGCTTTTCCCAAGAACAGGCATTCAACAAGCGGACATTGATGAATTTAATCTGCAGTCCAAACGGGAGCTCGAGCATATTCGCGATTTTATTGTGCTGCACTATCACGTGAACGAGCGAACCGATTCGGCGCTATGGAAGCATGTGAGGGAAATGTCGATTCTTCCTAGCCTGCGTCATCGGATTGATCTATTCAAAGAGAGCGCGAGGGTTTTTCGGCCCAGCGATGAGCTGTTTGCGGAAAACTCGTGGGTCCAAGTCATGATGGGGCAGGGCATTCTTCCCAAAAGCTATCACCCTGTAGCAGACCTGATGGGACGAGAGGAGTTACAGCGTTTCTTGACCGACATACAGATGCGAGTCAAGCGGCTCGTCACCGCGTTGCCTGCTCACCAGTCCTATGTACATCAGCTGTGTGCTCCCTATCGCTTGGTAGCGGAGACCGTGTGAGCGGGGCATCTGCTCAGCCCACAATGCTTCATGGAAGTTGCCTCTGCGGAAAGGCTCGCTATCGGGTCGAGGATGCCTTTCGGTATGCATTGAATTGTCACTGTGGACAATGTCGCCGCGCAACGGGATCCGCATTCAAGGCCTTTGCTGGGATTGAGCGGTCAAAGTTTCACATCGCCCGGGAGACTTCGCTGATGCTGTTTGGTCTCGAGGATCAAAACCACGACGCCCGTTGCCGGACCTGTGGATCACTTCTTTACTCTGTGGTTCGTGGCGGTGAGTATGTTCACGTCACGCTTGGCACCCTTATCGATCCGCCATCGCTTCTCCCTACGGCACATATTTTTGTCGGCTCAAAGGCCTCGTGGTACGAGATTCTAGATTCCCTTCCGCAGCATTCGGAGTTTTAGGCGGCTACACTGTTCCCACCGCGTCCCACGCTGAAAGGAAGTTACGCATGAACCAAGATCTCTTCGAACAAGGACTCAAAACCCGCCGAGAGGTGTTGGGTTCAGCTTATGTCGATAAGGCCATCGCCAACGCAGATGACTTCAATCGGGACATGCAGGAGTTGGTCACTCAGTATTGCTGGGGTGATGTCTGGAATCGGCCGGGTATTGATCGCAAGACCCGCAGCCTTCTGAATTTGGCCATGCTCACTGCCCTCAATCGGCCGCATGAGCTCAAGCTCCACGTGCGCGGTGCTCTAAACAACGGTGTGACGAAGGACGAAATCAAGGAGGTCTTTCTTCAGGCTGCCATTTATTGCGGCGTGCCCGCCGCCATCGATGCGTTTCGAAACGCAAAAGAGGTGTTTGCGGAGGACCAGTAGTCCGCTGCCATGAACAGCTCCTTGTTCATCGACTTCGTTATCTTGGTGACCCTTCTGGAGTGGCCTTTGCTGCTCTGGCTCACGAGAGGGGCCCGCGCCAATGGGCTCTTGCGGAGCTTTGCGCCGGTGCCGCTTCTGCTCATGCTGCTGCCGGGCCTCTTTCTCCTGGTTGCTGCTCGGGTGGTCAGTTCGGACTCGTTCGAGCCACTGGCGCTCATCTTTCTTGCTCTGGCTGGATTGACCCATGCCCTGGATCTCTTTCGTCGCTATCAACAGGAGTTGCGCTGATGAATGTTCCCGACGGGTGGGCCCGGAGCGAGGACCGTGGAGGCCTTTTACAACGATCTTTTCGGTTTGCTAACTTCGAGAGGGCATTTGCCTTTATGACGCAGATGGCCGAATTCAGCGAGCGCGTTCAGCACCACCCCGAGTGGGTCAACGTCTATAACAGGGTAGAGATTCAGCTCACCACACATGATGCGGGTGGCCTCACTCAAAAGGATATTGACTGGGCGCAAGAAGCCAATCGTTGCTTTGGTGGATTTCAATAATCCATGAGTGAGTCAATTGATCTGTATTGCGAACGTCTGGATCCGTCCTTTTGGGCGGAGCCCGTCAATGCGATCACCAATCTCGCATTTGTGTTGGTGGGGCTGCTCATGCTGCGCGGCCCGAGTTTCGCGGGCCGAGTGCTGGGCGTCGTTGAGATCATGGTGGGGTTGGGAAGCCTGGCCTTTCATACCTTTGCGACGCCTTGGGCGGCCGCACTCGATGTGGGATTCATCGGTGTGTTTATTTTGGCTTTTGCCTACGTGGTGCCCCGTGCGCTCTGGAGTGTCGCTCGCCCAATAGCAGCTGCAGCAGCGGGGACTGTGCTGGTCTTGATCTGGCAAATCAACCTGATGGCCACAGAGTTGCGTGAAATGCTCGGAAGTTTCCCCCCCGGCTTTTATGTGGGTGCTTGGCTGAGCCTACTGGTCTATGGGCTCATCTCTTGGCTTAAGGGGTGTTATCACGCTTCAAAATGGATGCTGACAGCAGCCTTCGTTTTTCCGCTTTCCCTTTCTGCTCGAGACCTCGATGGTCCTCTGTGCGAGGTGTTTCCTCTGGGGACACACTGGCTTTGGCATCTCTTAAATTCCGCCGTGCTCGGGCTCTGTGCCTGGTCTTGTCATGCTCAAGAGGCATCTAAATTCGGCGCAGCAGACCCTCACGCCGCCCATTCCTAAGGCGCGTCGCCAGACGCCTTTGTCATCACTGACGACAAAGCTTGCTTCAAGCCCTTGTACTCGCCGCTCCCTGAGATGATTCAGTATGGCCTTATCGGCCTTGTCTCTGCCTTTTCCGCCCGCAAAATGAGTCTCGAAACGGGGATGCGTGACGAGGGTCTCTGAGACATCTCCATCAAACCAGAGCATCACGCTCAGAGTGGTCCATGTCTCAACCATCTCTCGAACGTGCTCGATCAAGCGGTCTCGTCCACCAGGTCCATACAAGAATCCGAGCCGGAAGAGAAGGTTGTGTCCGTCAATGATGACTCGGACAGGCTGCTGGGCCTGCATACACTTCATGATTGAGACACTAGGAAGGTCCCCAGCCGCTGCCTCAGGGATGGGCCAGAGTGAGAGTCCCTTTTGGTGAATCTCTGGAAACAGGGATTGCGCCTCTGCCTGGGGGAGGCTTCCGTGAATGGAGAGCTCGAGCACGCGGAGCCGAAGTGCGACCAGCTCATCCCAGCTCATGGCTGAGGCAAGCTGCTCTTGGAGTTTCTCCCCATGGGCAATCAAGTCGAAACCCTTACACTTGGGCCATGACTGACTGGTTTAATCCACGCCAAGCCACGCCGGACAGCGAGGCCATCATGGAGCGATTGGATACGGCGAGCCGACGATTTCGGGCACGCTGGCTGAACGCTCGTCTCAACTGTGCCTATGGCCCCGGGCCACGGCAGCAGTACGACCTCTTCCTTCCCCCAGAGGGAAGGGCGGTTCGCGGGCTGCAAGTCTTTGTCCATGGGGGGTTTTGGTCGAGTAGGCACAAGGATCAGTTTAGTGCCCTGGCGCCAGGGTTTTTGTATGAGGGCTGGGCGGTCGCCATCATGACCTATCCGCTCATGCCGGACATTCGTCTGCCTGATCTCATCGATCAGACCGCTGCGGGGCTGACTGAACTGATCCAGACAGAGGCATCTGCGCTTGGGGTCTCTGAGGTGGTCGTGACCGGCCATTCCGCTGGTGCACACTTGGTTGCGATGGCCTTTCACACTGCCCGCGGTCAGCAAAAGACTCATGTGCTGAGTATTCGACCAAGCCGCCTGGTCTTGGTGAGCGGGGTCTATGAACTGATGGAGCGTGCAGCGGCTCCGGTCAGCGCGAAGATTGGACTGACGCCAGCCGATGCCCTGGAGAGCTGTCCTCTGAAGCACTGCAGCCCCAGCCCAACGGAGACATATATTTTTGCGGGGCGGCGAGAACCAGAGCGTTGGTGTGAGCAAGGAACCACCTATCAACGTCACCTGCATCAGCAGGGGCTCAGTCATGCTCACCATGCACTCGTGGCTGGGCATGATCACTTTACGCTGCTGGAGGCAATCGCAAATCCGGCGAGTGAGATTGCGCTGGCGATGAAAGGTTTGGGCTAGGCTGGGCTTCTTTCGAGCGCTTGAAGCTTTGAAATGACGGACTGAGACGCATCATCGAGGTCCTGATAGGCCCTCATGCCATCCTCGATTTGCCCCATTTCAAATAAGCGGGCTGCTCGTATTCCGCATTCATGAACACGCTGGTGCGGAGCCTCGATCTCCCGGAAGTCGCTGCACGCGGCGAGCGTGGTGTCATTTACGCTGTAGTACCACTTACCGAGACGGCATTGGCGATGGTCGGTCAGGTCTGAAGACTTGAGCGAGGATCTCCCCACTGCCATGTCGAGAAGACGCTTCTTCCAGAGCAGGTGGTCAGCCTGTGCAAGGAGAATGACCTTCCCAGGAATATCCTCCAAGGCCAGTTTTCCACGCCAGTCTTCAATGAGCCTCACACTGTGGTCGGTTTGGCTCGCCAGTTGATTCACGGCCTCTAAGTTGACGTCTCCCTTGTCCTTGACCGTTGCCATGTTGCTGGCCATCAGGTCGATGGCCTCGCGCTGCTGGGAAATAATGATGGATAGCTCGCGAACCTGGCCTGAGATTGAGCCCGCATTCTGATTGATCTGCTGGAAGTCGTCATGCACCTCTCTGGATTTGACGACAACCTGGCTCACCTGGGCTCGCGCATCAGAGACTGTGTGGATGACCTCTCCGAAACTCTGGGTGAGTTGCTTAATCTGACTTCGAATGGTGCCAGTCGCCTCACTGGTCTGTCGAGAGAGAGACTTCACCTCCTCTGCCACCACAGCGAATCCCTTTCCATGAACACCGGCCCGTGCAGCCTCGATTCCAGCATTGAGGGCAAGGATGTCTGTGTGGTCTGCAATCTTTGCAATCAGATCGACCACCTTCGAGAGTTCACGCACGACGCCCTGAAGCTCGCTGGCTCGTGTCGAGACGGATTCGAACGTTTGGCCCGTCAGGCTGATCTGTTCCGCAAGTGCGGTCATCTCACGCATGCCATCTTCTGTGAGGCGAGAGGATTCCTCGACGGCGCTGCTGGTGCGAGTGGACGTGCGACTGATGTCGCCGATGGAGGCTGAGAGCTCTTCTAGGGCAGAGGCCATGGAGGCTGCAGCCATCTGCACCTCTCGGGTGCCAGAGAGAATATGCGCCGTAGAAACGCTGACCTCGACCGTTGAGAGGCTGAGGTCAACTACATTTTTGAGAATGTCACGAGAGTCCATACGCGAGATTCTATGCTGTCGCGTGTGAAACTTTATGACTAAGGCCTCTGTTTGTTCAGGCCTCGCGCGAGCCGCCAGCCTCTTCGAGCCGTCGAAGATAGTCAGCCCAGAGGACGTCTTGGTGCTCTCCGAGCCACTTGAGATAGGCCCAGGTAAAGAGCCCTGAATCATGGCCGTCAGAGAACTGTGGCTGCACCGCATAGTTTCCAACGGGTTCCAAGCCAATCAGTCCAACGTTCTTCTTGCCGGTCTGCAAGATCTCCTGACCCGGCCCATGGCCCACCACCTCCGCTGAGGGCGAATACACCCTCAGGAGCTCGAAGGAAAGGGCGATCGAAGACCCATCCTCATAACGGAGTGTGAGCACTCTTTTGGATTGATTGACCTCTAGGTCGTCAGGGACGGGTGCGTCTTGGGTGTGTCGAAAGGTAGGGATGCTCATACGCGTAGTTTACCGGCCGGTCCTCGCCCGCCAGGCCTGAAAGGCGGTTTCCGTCGTGGGATCAGTGGGTGGATATAGCCCTCGAATACTCGCCCCCTCGCGTACACGCTCCATGACGAAGTCCTCAAAGGCGGTCATGTCAAAGGCCTCATGGGCCAGTTCTTCGGCCAGCTCTTTGGGGAGCACCACCACCCCGTCAGCATCACCCACCAGGATATCGCCGGGGAAGACAGGCGCATCGCCGCAGCCGATGGGCACATTGATGTCAATCGCATGATGAAGGGTGAGGTTGGTGGGTGCCGAGGGCCGGTGATGAAAAGCTGGAATGCTGAGCGCAGCAATCTCACCTGAGTCCCTAAAGCCGCCGTCGGTCACGATACCTGCCACACCGCGCATCATCAGGCGAGAGATCAGGATGGCACCGGCCGAGGCAGCACGTGCGTCCTTTCTGCTGTCTATCACCATCACATGCCCAGCTGGGCAAGTCTCAATCGCCAAGCGTTGGGGGTGGGAGGGGTCACGGAAGGCGCTGATGGGGTTCAGATCCTCGCGTGCTGGAATGTAGCGAAGCGTGAAGGCCTCTCCCACCATGCTCTCTTTGAGAGGTCCAAGGGGACGAACGTCTTGGATGAATTGCTTATTGAGCCCCCGCTTGAACAGAAGGGTGGTGAGCGTGGCGGTGCTGATGGATCTCAGCTTACGGCGTGCCTCTTCGGTGATCATGGGTTGCCTCCTGAAAACTGATGTATTAGTGTACAAGCCATGACCAGACCTCACAAACTTAAACCCTCCGATCTGAGAAGCGCTCGTTGGTTTGCACCAGACGATTTCAGGTCATTCGGCCATCGTTCTAGAACCATGCAGATGGGCTACGCTCCCATCGATTGGGTGGATAAGCCCGTGATCGCGATCGTCAACACCTGGTCGGATGCTCAGCCCTGCCACGCGCATTTCAAGCATCGGGTCGAAGACATCAAGCGAGGAATTTTCCAGGCAGGAGGCTTCCCACTGGAGCTGCCTGCGCTCTCACTGAGTGAGATGTATGTGAAGCCGACCACCATGCTCTATCGAAATATGCTGGCGATGGAGACAGAAGAACTGCTGCGATCTCATCCGGTAGATGGCGCGGTTTTGATGGGGGGGTGTGATAAGACCACCCCCGGACTGGTGATGGGAGCGACATCCATGGGGCTGCCGTTCATTTACATGCCTGCTGGACCCATGCTGCGGGGGAACTATCGTGGGGATGTGCTTGGTTCAGGAACAGACAGCTTCAAGTACTGGGATGAGCGCCGTGCAGGGTTGATCTCGAAGGATGAGTGGGTGGCGGTTGAGGCTGGCATTGCTCGCTCCTATGGCCACTGCATGACGATGGGAACCGCGTCCACGATGACCTCCATCGCAGAGGCATTGGGGCTCACGCTTGCAGGTGCAAGCTCGATCCTCGCTGCTGATGCAAACCATCCACGTATGGCGGCTGAGTGCGGCAGAAGAATTGTCGAGATGGTCTGGGAAGACCTACGTCCTTCAGAGATTCTGACGGCGGCTGCAGTCAAGAATGCCGCCACCGTTGCCATGGCGCTGGGCTGCTCGACCAATGCGGTGATTCACCTCCTGGCCATGTCTAAACGCGCGGGTGTTGCATTGAGCCTCGATGATCTGGATGCCATTGGGCGTGTGACACCAGTCATCGCCAATGTTCGGCCAGTGGGAAAGACCGCCCTGATGGAGGACTTCTTTTACGCCGGTGGCCTTCGTGCCCTCATGGCGAATCTGTCTGATCGACTTGATTTGTCCGTGATGACGGTTTCTGGAATCACCCTTGGAGAGGCTCTGTCTGGAGCGAAGGTCTATAACGACGACGTGATCCGCAGCCTGGACAACCCCGTTTATCACGAGGGTTCGTTGGCCGTGCTGAAAGGTAACCTGGCACCCGATGGGGCAGTCATCAAACCTGCAGCCTGCGATCCGCGGTTTTATCAGCATGTGGGCCCAGCGCTGGTCGCCGATCACTACGATGAGCTCATCTCGATCATTGAGAACGAAGATCTCGAGATATCACCCGAGACGGTTCTCATTCTGCGCAATGCAGGTCCTCAGGGAGGTCCAGGCATGCCAGAGTGGGGCATGATCCCCATGCCGAAGGCGCTGCTGAAGCGTGGAATCCGCGATATGGTCCGAATGTCAGACGCTCGAATGAGCGGCACTTCTTATGGCGCCTGTGTCCTTCACATCGCCCCAGAGGCGTATGTCGGTGGTCCGCTCGCATGGGTACAAAACGGTGATCTCATTGAGCTCAATATCCCCAAGCGAAGCTTGAATGTGTTGGTGAGCGAGGAGGAGCTCGAGCAGCGCAGGCGAAACTGGACTCCGCCGCCCCGGCGGTATGAACGGGGATACGGCTTCATGTTCTCGCAACACATTGAGCAGGCCGATAAGGGCTGTGACTTCGATTTTCTAAAGACAGAGTTTGGTGGCCCCGTATCAGAGCCGGAGATTCATTGATGCCTGGGAACATTTCCAAGATCATTCGGCTCGACGCGGCCGATAACGTCGTGATTGCCCGGGTCGCGCTTGCAGTGGGTGACTCGATTGAAGACGAGGGCTTGGTGGTTTGCGAGGCTGTTGAGGCTGGGCATAAGCTTGCATCACGCCTCATTCGGGCCGGTGAGCCCATCCTTAAATACAACACTGTGATTGGGTATGCGGCGTGCGACCTCGCTGCAGGGAGCTACCTGCACAGTCACAACGTGACCTTCGATGACGTCGAGAAAGACTACGCGTTTTCACAGCGGTATGTCCCGACGGCCCTCATTCCGCCCAGCCAGAGACGCACATTCATGGGGTTTTCACGCCCCGATGGGCGAGTCGGGACTCGGAACACAATTGGCATCTTCATCACCGTGAACTGCTCGGCGACAGTGGCCAAGAAGATCTCGGCCTACTTCGACTCAGAGCGGTTGGAGGCCTACCCCAACGTCAGCGATGTTGTCGCTTTCGTACACGAGCAGGGCTGTGGGATGGAGATGACGGGCGAGCCCATGGATCTGCTGCGCCGAACCCTCTCAGGCATGATCCGGCACCCCAACATTGCGGGCGCTTTGGTGGTGTCCCTTGGCTGCGAGCGTAACAACCTCCAGCGCTTCTTTGAGCAGGAGGGCCTAGAGACTGGGAAGATGCTGCGAACGATCACCATGCAAGAGGCCGGTGGGACCCAGAATGCGGTCAAGCTCGGCATTGATGCGATCAAGGAGATGTTGCCAGAGGCCAATCGCTCGGAGCGTTCGCCTTGCTCGGCCGAGCACCTCATGGTCGGGCTTCAGTGTGGGGGTTCAGATGGGTTCTCGGGTCTGTCGGCCAATCCGGCACTCGGCAAAGCGGTAGACATTCTGGTGCGCAACGGAGGGACTGCGATTCTGTCCGAGACGCCTGAGATCTATGGAGTCGAACAGACCCTCACGGCACGTGCAGTCTCTCCAGAAGTTGGGCAGAAATTGGTGGAACGGATGAACTGGTGGCTTGAGTACAGCAAGGGCCGCAACACGCAGATCAATGGCATTGTTTCTCCTGGGAATCAGGCGGGTGGACTCGCCAATATTCTGGAGAAGAGCCTAGGCGGTGCGAAGAAGGGCGGTTCAACTGGACTCATGGAGGTGTATCGATACGCTGAGCAGGTTCGTACCCATGGCTTTGTGTTTATGGATACGCCGGGCTACGACCCAGTGTCTGCAACAGGGCAGATCGCAGGCGGGGCGAATCTCATCTGCTTTACCACGGGGCGGGGATCCTGCTTTGGCTCGTATCCATCACCCACCATCAAACTGGCTTCCAATACGCCCATGTTTCAGCGCATGAAGTCCGATATGGACATCAATTGCGGTCAGGTGATTGATGGCACCAGGTCTCTTGACGACATGGGCGAAGAGATCTTTGAACTCATGCTTCGAATCGCATCGGGTGAGCAGTCCAAGAGTGAAGCCCTCGGGGTGGGCGAGGAGGAGTTCTGCCCATGGCAGATTGGAGTGCTGGGCTAGGCCATGGGCGTTGCTCAGTCCATCTATGAGCGTCTTCGAGGCCGCGTACTCGCGCTGGAATTAGAGCCTGGGGTCTTACTCTCTCGATCTGCCCTGGCCGCTCATTACGGAGTGAGTCAGACTCCAGTCCGTGATGCCTTGCTGAAGCTTGAGGCCGAGGGCCTTGTGCGTATTTTTCCGCAGTCAAGAACCGAGGTCGCGCCGATTGAGGTTGCGAAAGTACACGAGGTGCAGTTTCTGCGCAGAGCGCTTGAGGTGGAGGTGGTCCAAAGGCTCTGCGAGTGCCTTGAGCACGAGGGTTTGGTGGAGCTCGAAGGAGTTCTCAAGGCTCAGCGTGCCCTCATCAGCAACGATGACGCGCTTGATCGCTTCATGGGCCTGGACCAGGCGTTTCACGCCACTCTGTTTCGGCTCGCAGGCCAGCGCGATCTTCACCATTTGGTGGTGCTCAAGAGTGTGCATCTCGACCGAGTCAGGCGTCTGCAGCTGCCTTTAAGCGGAAAGCGCAGGGCCATCGTTTCCGAGCATAAGACCATTCTGGATGCGCTCAGAAGAAAGGATGCACCCGCAGCAGTGGCTGCGGTTCGTGGCCATCTGTCTGGGGCTCGTCGTAACCTCGAGAGCCTTTTGTCTTCCCATCCGCAGTACTTCGAATAGGAGTTCCTCATCCATGCACCACAGCTCTTCCTTAGACCAGCTCGACAGCGCCTTGGAGTCGGCTTGGGCGGTCTTTCTCTCCGGTGCGCTTCAGAGTCTTGATGTCCGCCGCCGGCTCTTAGAGGGCCTCGCAGATGCACTGGATGCCAAGGCTTCTTCACTGATTCCCATTGCGGATCAGGAGACCCACCTGGGAACCGCAAGACTGACGGGGGAGGTGGCCCGCACCAGCTTTCAACTGAGACTGCTTGCTCAGGTGTCTGCTGACCGCTCGCAGAGCAGCCCGCTCTGGGTTGACTCTGTCGAGGGGCCCCCGCCTGCTGGGCATCCTCCTTTGTTGCGTGACTTCGAACCATTAGGTCCGGTGGGGATGTTCTCAGCCAGTAATTTTCCTTTTGCTTTTTCAGTGCTTGGAGGAGACACGGCCTCGGCGCTTGCGGCCGGCTGTCCGGTGGTCGTGAAGGGACATCCTGGCCACCCTAGGCTCTCAGCTGCAACTGCAGAGCTCGCCCGTGGCGTCGCCAGAGAGCAGCAGCTTCCAGAGGATGTTCTCCAGCTGGTGATGGCAGACGGGCATGAACTCGGGGTTGCGCTCTGTCAACATCCACTCACTGCTGCAGTGGCATTTACAGGTTCTGTACAGGGGGGCGTAGCGCTCTGGAAGGCCTGCCAGCAGCGTCCCCGACCCATCCCATTCTTCGGCGAGCTGGGCTCTGTCAACCCGATTGTGGTGCTGGAGTCTGCTCTGGCCTCCAAGGGACCAGCCCTGGCTGAGGCGCTCTCGACTTCAATCACCATGGGATGCGGGCAATTCTGCACCAGCCCCGGCATCGTCTTGCTACCAGAGGGGGCACTTGGAAACGCCTTTCGGTCGGATCTTGCTCAAAAGCTCTCTCGGGCATCCACTCATCCCATGCTCAACGCCTCCATGGAGCAGAATTTCCAAAAGCGTGTGTGGGCAGCACGACAATGCGATCTCAGCCCCCTCGTCGAGCCAAAGGCGGGCTGCCAGGTTTTCTTGGCTGAGCTCTCGGCCGCGCAGTTCATCTCTCAGGCGGCGCTTCACGACGAGATCTTTGGCTCAGCTTGCCTTCTGGTTCGGGTGCGGGGGATTGATGAGATCGAGCAGGTATTGGCGACTGTAGAGGGCAGCCTCACCTGCACCCTCTGGGGATTAGAGGAGGACACAGAGCAAAACCGTCGCCTCCTGACGGCGGCGCGCAGATTGGCTGGCAGAGTCTTGTTTTCGGGGGTACCGACAGGCGTGGCGGTTTCAGCGGGTATGCAACATGGCGGCCCCTTTCCATCGTCGACCATGCCTGCAACGACGTCGGTAGGGCCCGACGCCCTCATGCGATTTCTGAGACCGGTCTGCCTGCAGGATCCACCCCAGTGGGTCAGGGAGAATGTGCTGCAGTCCCTTTAGAGCGCGCGGGTTTTGATGGCCTTTGAGGTGGCAGCTTTCCCTTGGGCCTTCACCCGCCAGCCCCTCGCTTTGGGCGCTTGACTGACGACTTCGATCAGTTCTTCATTGATGAAGTGAAGGCCCACGCCATCGTCCGCTGCAAGCCCGGGCAGGATCAGCCCCTTGCCGATGAGCTTTTCATAGGTGGGGCGTCTGTCTCTCTCGCTGTCGTAGTGGGGGCAGTTGCTTCCCTCCAGAAAGCCCAGGCATGGCAGAACCGTCAATGGCCCTGCAATGCTGTCAGTGACGCCCTGTTCGAACCAGCAGATGGATCCCGCGCTCCAGCCGCCCAGGACAACCCCCTGGTCGTAGGCCTTTCGAAGGGCGAGATCCACGCCCCAGTCCCGCCATACCGTGAGCATGCTGCGAGTATTTCCGCCGCCCACGAGAATGGCGTCCTGCTCACAGAGAAGGCCCTCAATATCCTGAGGCGTTCTGGCAAAGAGGGGGAGGTGGGTGGGTTTGGTGTTGAACTGGCTGAGGGCGGCGTAATACCGAAGTCGGCCGGCCTCCGCGTCCCCGTGGGCGGTGCCGATGAAGCAGACCTTTGGCTTGCGGGCGCGCGTCAGGCTGAGGAAGTGTTCGATCAGCTTGAGGCTGCCCTGATCATTCATGGGGAGCGCCGCTCCGCCAATGGCAAGAATTTGTCGAGTCATGCCCGCAATTGAACCACGGTCACCTGCTCGCGGTATATTCAGCCCTCATGAATGAGCAGATTCGGGCCGTTTCGGCCGCCATTGAGCAGCTGTTTCAGCAGGCTGGGGACGTCTCTTATGGTGAGGATGTCACCCAGAGCGCACACGCCCTTCAGACTGCTGCGCTCGCCGAGGAGGAGGGTGCCTCTCATGCGCTTATCCTGGCGAGTCTCCTTCACGATGTCGGCCATATGGTGCATCCCGATGCTGCTTTGGCCCTCGAGCAGAGTCAAGACGACACCCATGAGCAGTTGGGGGCGGAATGGCTTGCGCAGTTTTTTGGCCCAGCGGTCACTCAGCCCGTGGCGCTTCATGTGCAGGCCAAGCGTTATCTCTGTTGGGCAGACCCTGACTACTACGACGGGCTCTCGGATGTTTCAAAGAAGAGTCTCGCGCTTCAGGGTGGCGTCTTCTCCGACGACCAGGCCCGTGATTTTCTGCAAGTCCCTTATGCCCGCGAGGCCATCTCGCTTCGCAAATGGGATGAGCGCGCCAAGGTTTCAGGCGCAGCAACCCCTGATCTGCCGCATTTTCTTCAGTCCGTCCGCCACTGTCTTGAGGGAGTTTGAAATGTCGATCTCGCGTCGTCAGTTGATTCAATCGGTTCTTGGGCTCAGCTTCCTGAGCCTCTCTGGGCTCTCAATGGCTCAGACGTCAGCGCAGACGGTGACCATCTACACGAGTGCACCCTCTGACATCCAGAAGGCCCTCGTGCCCGCGGTCAAGGCCAAGCTTGGGCTGGACGTCCAACTGGTCTCCGCCGGCGGGGGTGAACTCATGAAGCGACTGCGAGCGGAGAAGGCTCGCCCCTTGGCCGACATCGTGGTCTCAACCGGTGGGGATGTCGTGGATGCCAATCCAGACCTCTTTGAACCCTACACGGTGAAGGACGCAGACAAGCTTCTGAAGGCCTATCGAATCAGCCCAAATTGGACGCCGTTTACGGTCACGATTCCCACCGTATTGCTGGTGAACACCAAACTGGTGCCCGCGGCGGAGATTCCCTCCCGTTGGTCGGATCTGGCTGATCCGAAATGGAAGGGAAAGATTGCATTTGCAGGCTCTGACAAGTCGAGCTCCGCGCTCACTCAGATGCTGCAGATCATTCACAACGAGGGTGAACAGAAGGGGTGGGCACTCTTTGAGGCCATGTTCAAGAACTTTGTGGTGACAGGCAGCTCTTCTGCTGTGGCGCGAGGCACCGCACAGGGCGAATACGCCATGGCGCTCACTCTCGAGGACTATGGCCTCAAGTTTATTGAGGGTGGTGCTCCGGTGAAGATTGTTTACCCTGCAGACGGTATCAATTCTTCCGCCGATGCCATGGCCCTCGTGAAGGGTGCGCCGAATGCTGCGGGCGGTAAGGCCGTGTTGGATTACATTGCCTCTGCAGAGGGGCAGGCGCTCATGGTGAAGGCCTCTGGCCGACGCCCGGTCCGCACAGACGTAAAAGCGGCCGGCAATGGGCCTGACCTCAGCAAGCTGAACGTGAAGACCTATCCTCAGGACTGGGCCAATGCTCAGCAGAAGGCCTACCTCGCTCGCTATCAGCAACTGGTTCGCAAATAGATGGTTCAGATCGAGGGCCTGAAGAAGGCCTTTGGTTCGACAACTGTCCTAGATGGCGTGTCGCTGACGCTGCACGCCGGAGAACTCGTCACTTTATTGGGGCCATCTGGCTGCGGAAAGACCACGCTCCTGCGCGCGATTGCCGGCTTTGATCAGCCCGACCAGGGCGATATTCGAGTACGCGGTGAGAGTGTGTTGAATAGACCTCCATTCGCAAGGAATGTGGGCATGGTCTTCCAGAGCTATGCCATTTTTCCTCACCTGAGTGTGGCGGAGAATGTGGCATACGGCCTCAAAGCCCGGCGCGTGTCGGATCCGGAGCGCGCCAAGCGAGTCGAGCGCGCACTGCGTCGCGTCAAGCTAGAGGCCCTTGCTGAGCGCATGCCGAGCCAGCTCTCGGGCGGGCAAAAGCAACGCGTCGGACTCGCTCGAGCGATTGTCATTGAGCCCGAGCTTCTGCTCATGGATGAGCCGCTCTCGAACCTCGATGCAAAGCTGCGCATTGAGATGCGCGATGAGATTCGCATGCTGCAGACTGAACTGGGCATGACGACCCTGTATGTCACGCACGATCAAGAGGAGGCACTGGCCGTATCTGATCGAGTGGCCGTGATGCAGGGGGGCCACATCCTGCAGATTGCCGCCCCTGAGGTGCTCTACGATCAGCCCGCTCACGCCTTTGTCATGGACTTCGTGGGTGGGTGCCAGTGGGTACCTGGACCCGATGGATGCAGGACCGGGCTCCGGGCTGACGACCTGCAAGTCAGCACTCGATCAGACTGGCCGGGGTGGGACCAGCTCACTGTGGCGCATCGTTCTTTCCTGGGGCCTCGACAAAGGCTGCTCGTCAAAGGCGAGGGCCTCTCTATGGTGCTTGATCTGCCTGCCCAGGAGGCTGTCCCTGAGTTGGGCCGTCGTATCGGGGTGCGCTACGACCCGCTTCGCGCTCGCCACTTCCATCCGGATACGGGATGGCGACTGCAGGACTGATCATGCATTGGCGCTCTGTGCGCTCAGATCCATGGTCTTGGGTGGTTGGGCTCAGCTTGGCTCTGCTTCTGGGCGCGGTGGCATGGCCGCTGGGTGAGCTTGTTCACCAGAGTCTGGTGGGGCAGGTCTCAGGTCGCGTCGGCCTAGAGAACTTCGCGACCTTCTTCGGCTCGGGCTATTACACCCGAGCCTTATTCAATAGCCTCATGGTTTCCCTTGGGGCCACGTTGCTTGCGCTTCTATTGGGTGTTCCACTCGCAATGGCCTTCACTCGATTTGAATTTAGGGGAAGGGGTCTCTTGCGTGTCCTCGTGCTCTTGTCGATGATGTCGCCGCCGTTTATTGGAGCCTACGCCTGGATTGTGCTGTTTGGTCGCTCCGGACTGGTGACCGAGTGGGGAGCCTCCTTGGGCTTGAGCCTGCCAACGATCTATGGGCCAGGCGGCATCATTCTGGCAAGCGCACTCAGCCTTTACCCCATCGTCTTTCTCGTGATGAGCAGTGCATTGGCGCGTCTCGATGGCAGCCTGGAAGAGGCATCCGCCAGTCTGGGAAGACGGCCACATCAGGTGTTCTTTGAAGTGACCCTGCCCCTCATGCGTCCTGCGATGGTCACCTCAGCCATGTTGGTGTTCTTGGGGGTGATGGCGGACTTTGGGCTCCCGAGTATTCTCGGGGAGGGGGAGCGCTACCCAGTGCTCGCGACCCTCGCCTACAGCCTCTACCTGAGCGAGATTGGCGCGGAGCCGGGTATGGCAGCGACCACGAGTGTGGTGCTGGTGCTGGTGGCCTTCGCTGCGGTGGGACTTGGCCAATGGGTCACTCAAAGGGTTCAGGTGGGGCATGACGGTGGCCGCCCACTGGCGGTCAAACCCTTACATGGGTCGTGGCCTAGAGTGTGGGTGGCGTTTGCGGTCCTGACCGTGTGTCTTGCCAATCTTCCCTTATTGGTGGTGATGGCATCTTCCTTTATGGAGGTGCGGGGAGCCATGTTCCTGCCCGTCTTTACCACCGAGAATTATGTTCAGGCTTGGCAGATGATGGGCCATGCGCTGACCAACAGCTTGCAATATGCTGGCATGGCGCTGCTCGTAGCAACCGTTTTGGGCGCGCTGGTTGGGTATGTTGTGAGCCGACGAAAGGACGGGCTGACCCGAGCATTGGATCTTTTGGTGATGGTTCCCTTTGTCGTGCCAGGCACTGTGCTCGGGATTGGTTATGCGCAGGTCTTTAATAGCCCGCCATTGTTGCTCACGGGGACCAGTGCCATTCTGGTGCTGGTGTTGCTGGTGAGGCGTCTGCCTTATGTGGTGAGATCCTCCTCGAGCATCGTCTCGCAGATTGACCGGTCCCTGGAGGAAGCGTCGAGCAGCCTGGGGGAGCCTCCGTTGAGAGGATTCTGGCGGGTGATGGTGCCCTTGATGCGCCCAGGCATCTTGGCAGGTGTGGTGATTGCTTGGCTGGAGATCTTCAATGAACTCTCAGCCACCATCGTTCTGTACACAGGCGCTACGCGAACCCTTCCGATTGCGGCATTTCAGCAGGCTGTTGGGGGTGACTTTGGCCTGGCAGCAGCCTATTCCGGTATGTTGATTGGGGTGACTGCCTTGAGCCTTGGTTTTGCCCTCTGGCTCGGTCGAGAGGATCCACAATCCATGGGGATGGTGGGCCGGGGATGAGTCCGCCGATCCACACCGCAGATTGGTGGACACCGGGTGGGCAGCTCCAAACGCTGGTTCCCACCATCCTCGGGCGATATCTCCAGCCGCTGCAGTTGCCATGGATGCGGCAGCGGATGGAGACTCCCGATCAAGACTTCATCGATGTCGATTGGATCCATAGGTCAGAGGGGCAGTCTGAGCCGAGACTGATCCTCTTTCATGGCCTGGAGGGGTCCTCCTCGAGTCACTACGCGCGGGCGTTTGCTGCTGAGGCCGCCTCGAGAGGCTGGTCCGCGGCTGTGCCACACTTTCGGGGCTGCTCGGGTGAGATCAATCGTGCTCCACGCGCTTATCACGCTGGCGATGCCGCAGAGGTGGGCTGGTTGATCGCTCAACTTGCCACAGGGCACGCTGGGCCTGTTTATGTGGTGGGGGTGAGTCTGGGGGGGAATGCCTTACTCAATTGGGCGGCTGACGCGGGAGAGTCGAGCGCCCAGGCGTTCGGCGTGCGCGCACTCTGTGCCGTGTCTGCGCCTCTTGATCTTGCCGCTTGCGGAGATGCGATTGACCGTGGACTCAACCAGCGAATCTATGGCCGATACTTCTTGGGAACCATGAAGGAAAAGGCTCGGCAGAAGGCATCCCAGTTCCCGGGGCTTTTCGCGCTTGACGCGATCGAGCGCGCTACGACGTTGCGCGAGTTCGACGATCATTTCACTGCACCGGTTCATGGATTTAAGAGCGTCGAAGACTATTGGTCCCGGGCTTCGAGTGGTCCGCGGCTTCGAGCGATCCGGCATCGGTGCCTGATCGTGAACGCGCTGAATGATCCATTGGTACCAGCCGGCTCTTTACCTGGCTTCAATGACTGCGCGTCCTCCATCACCCTGTGGCGCCCTAGGGACGGAGGGCATGTGGGCTTTGGTCGTGGGGGTCAGCGCGCTTTTCCTCGGCTGGTTTTAGACTGGCTATCCCAAGAACAAAGCTAAGGCCAAGTCCGATCACCATCCCCTGGGTCGGGTCAACTCCGTTGAGGGTCAATAGGCCGAGCGAGATGGGACCTAAGAGGGGAAGGATGAATGCGTGACGCTGCATGGGCGCAGGGGTCCGAATCAGTATGGACCAGGCAAAAAGGGAAGCGATGATCGCCGAACTCATGTGGTCGAGTTGTGCGAGCCCAAAAGCGATGGCAAGGCTCGTCAGACCGAGGACTTGGATCATCGATCCTCGCAGCGACGAAGTCGCCCGGGCAACCATGGGGGGCAGGGTCAGCATCAGAAGGGCATGCAGAAGGATGTGAGGAGTTCCGTTGCTCAGGCAAAGGGACTGCGATGCCCAGCATAAGCTCATCGCGATACCCATACTCATCTGACCCGCAGCCTGATTCCCACCCTCAGAGGGCAAGCCAGTGAGCTGTGGTCGAATCAGCGTGAACAGAAGCCACAGTCCTGTGAGCAGAAGCAATCCAGGTGCAGGGTCTGGGCCTGGAGTACCAAGAAGGACCAGCGCAAAACACCACACGATGACGCATCCATGTCTTTTGAGCCAGGGTGTCAGCGCTAGGACGCGGCGTAATTGGCCCATTGGTCCCCCCCTGAGCGATGAATGCTGGCATTGAAGGAGAGAATGATTCGATCCTTGCTCCCTTGGTAGGGCATGGCTTGATGGTTTAGCCACGACGGGAAAATGATGAGACGCCCCTCTTGCGGGGCAAAGTCGAGGTGCGATTGCTGGAGATAGGCATTGCCATAGTCCATCGAGGCTCCAGCTAATCGGTCGAAATAGGGCCCATAGAAACGGGTGACTCCATTTCGCTTCCCATAGACGCGGTGAGACTCTCGCTCGGTATCTAGATCTACTTGGACCACGTATACGCCCGACCATGAGCAATTACCGTGGCTGTGGATGTCGTGATGAACCCCATCACTGCTGATCTGACACCAGAGTCCGCGAATCTGGACTGCAAGGTCCTCAGAATCAGCGGGCCAGGTTCCCGCATTGGCCTCACGTGCGGTCAGACCAATCGAGTTCACCAGAAACTCGACCCATTTCTGCCACTCGGGTATGCGTATCCTGGTCAGGAGATCGTCATTGCTTGCGTAGAACGGAGCACTCTGATCGGCCTGAGGATCAAGGGCACGCATACTTTTGAGCACGCGTGTCAGCAGCGGGTTGAACTCGGAGGCCTGCTCGAAAACATGCACCCCGACAGGACAGGCCCAGAGCTTCATGGTCTCGTGCTGAGCTGCTTGCAGGCTTGGATTCATACCGGCTGGTCGATGGGCTCAGGCCATACGAGTCGATGACCAGTGGCTGCAGCAAGTGACTCGATGTCTTCAGGTGTGTCGACGTCTTGTCGGTATCGTCGGTTAGGCGTCTCCCAATGAAAGACTTGATCGGGATGCATCTTCTGCCACTGTTTACAGCCGAATTGAGCATCGCCTGAGAGTATCTCGAGGCAGAGAGACTCCTCAAAGATCACCGGGTTGCCGGGCAAACCCTCGACCATGGGGACCACCACTCTCGCCCCGTGAGGGCGCTTCTTAAACGCACTGATGAGGTCCACCATGTCTTGTTGATTCAAGAGGGGTTGGTCAGCCAGTGCGACGATGACGGCATCGAGCTTACCGTTGAGTCGGTGTAGCCCGAGCCGTAAGGAGCTGTTTTGACCGTCATCTGGACTGGGATTGATCGCAAGCGTGACGGGAAAGTCTTGAACCATGGGTTCAATCAGTGCCTTATGGTGGCCCAGTACGACCACAACCTCATCTACGCCAGCGCCTGAGAGCGCGATGAGCTGTCTTCGTATGAGCGGCACTCCACCCAGTTGAAGCAGACACTTGGGACGATGCCCCATTCGACTGGCAGAGCCTGCCGCGAGCAACACGGCGCCTACAACCAGCCGGCTGTAGAGGCCACCGCCTCCCTTCAGAATGCAACCCATCAGCCAGTTCCCCCGCAGCAAGATCGAGCGGGGGCAGGCGGAACGGGTTGGGGATTGATGAGTACTGGCGGGTCCTGAGCGAGAGAGGGCACGCCTCGCCTGGCCCCAACCACAGCCGCCAGGACGCTGAGCGCGATCTCCTCTGGTGTTTTCGCGCCGATCGGGACCCCGGCGGGGGAAATGATTCGATTGAGATCGCTGCGAGGGATGCCGACATCCATCAGCTCTTGTTGAATCTTGGCCCACTTACGTGCACTTGCGATGAACCAGATCTGGGCGTCGGGGCTCCCCAGGGCATCTCTGATGGCCTGGACGTCACCCTGACCTTGAGTCGCGATCACCGCCCATCGCACCTGATCCTGAGGGGTCGACACCTGAGGGATTGAGATGACCGGGATACCCACGCGGCTCGCCAGATCACTCAGAACCCGGGCGACAGGCGCTTGGCCATAGACATGGAGGGGTGCAGCCGGTCGATGCGGCTCGATAAAGAGCTCGACACTGCCCCCGGAGTGGCAGGCCATGGGGACCTGGCGGATCCCATCCTCCGCTCCCTCTGTCACCTGAGGGGTGATCCGGATGGTCATCGGAAGGCCGGTTTGGAGTGTCTCCTCGATGGCGCGCTTGACCACCGGCTGGGCACAGCCCCCTCCGATCCATCCATAGAAAGCACCGTCGGAGGTGACGACCGCCTTGTCGCCCGCCCGAGCAGACGCAGGAGGTTCCACCCTGAGAACAGTGACCAGTGCATAGGGAAGGCCTTGGGTTTCAAACTGATTGAGGGCTGTGAGCCAGTCTTTGGCAGCAATGCTTGGGGCGGGGCGAAGATCTTGCATGGGAGATGTCCTTAAGCGAATGCGCTCTGAAGGGATGATCGTAGGCTCGGAAAGTCGTAGGCAGGCAGCCAGCGCTGAACATAGGGCCTCGCGGCATGCGCGGCTTCAGAAACCGGCTTCTCACGGGTGGGATAAAACCAGTCCATTCTGACCCCTTTGCTCGAGAGCCACTCGAGCGAACTGCCCAAGTTCTCAGCGGGATCGGTGTCAAAGCCATCAGAAAAAATCCAGACTCGGGTGCGTCGGCCCAGTTTGATCGTCGGGGTGGCCAGACGAAGCGCACGAATGCTCGCTGCGATTCGCGTTCCTGACTGAAACCCCGCTGTTACTGCGTTGATTCTCTCCTGGACAGCTGGCGTATCTCTTTTCATCAGGTCGGTGACTTCGATCATTCGAACGTGAAATACAAATACGCGAGCGTTCATCACCCGATGAAAGGCCCTTGAGGCTCTGAGCGCGAGTGCTGCATGTGATTCCATGGATCGAGAGACGTCGTTGAGAATGATGATCTCGACAGGCTCATGTCGCGGGGTCTTCCAGCATGGGATGAGCGACTCACCCAGGAGCGCTGCACTCTGTCTGAGGGTCTGCCGCCCATCGATACGTGACCCCCTCACACTCGAACGCCAACGACGGGTTGGGGTCTGTGGGAGCTGTCTTTGCATCTGCCGTGCGAGTCGCTCTAGCGATATGAGGTCGGAGGGCATCCACATCTGGCCTCTTCGGTCATGTAAGGCATCGAGCTGACTGGCCCCTCCCATTGCCTGCTGAGCCGAGTCCAGGTTCTCTTGCATCTGGTGTGTGCCTGCTACGTCTGAGTCTGCTCCGGAGGGGCGATGAGAGGGCGACCCGGGCATTTCTTGGCCGTGTGCCTGTGAGGCGTCTACGCGCTGTTGGAGGCTTGGGCTGGGCCTTGTCTGGCCCGAGACCTTGCTGGAGCCGCGAACGCGATGAGGTTCCCAAAAACGCTGAAAGAGGTCTGGCCAGGCAAGTGAATCGCGCTTCGACTGACACGCGATGGGACGCCAGAGGCTTTCGACTTCTCGCAGGGTTGCCATGGGACGGAGGTGAAGCACGCGCAGGAAATCAGCGACTTCTTGAGTTCCCACTCTCAATCCAGACTCACGAAGAAAAGTGCCAAAACAGCGCACTCGCTCGGTAGGCCAGCTGAGACTAGTGGCCATAACGTTCTTGAAGACGCCGAAAGCTGCCCGCGTCCATCAAAAAGCGGTCCTCCCGCGTTTTGAGTAGGCAGCCGAGGGTGCTTTGAACCACCTCAAAATCGTCCGGGAGTTCCCGGTGCCCACAGTGATGAAGGGCTCGAAGCCAATCAAGACTCTCTGCTAACCCGGGGCGTTTCTGAAGGTCTTCCTTTCGCAGTCCTTGAACGATCTGCACGACCGCCTCAACCAGTCTGATGTCTGCGTTCGGGACCGCACTCTGAAGAATGCTTCTTTCTCGAAAAGCGTCAGGATAGTCAAGGACGTGGAACAGGCAGCGACGCCGAAGCGCATCTGAAAGGCCACGCGTGCCGTTGCTCGTCAGAATGACTCGCGGAATGACGGTTGCTTTCACCGTGCCCAGCTCGGGAATACTCATCTGGAACTCGGAGAGGACCTCGAGCAGAAAGGCCTCAAAGGCTTCATCTGCACGATCTACTTCATCGATGAGTAGAACGGCCCCCTCCGGCTGAGTGATGGCAGAGAGAAGAGGCTTGGCTAGGAGATAGTCTCGGGTGTAGAGGTTGGCCTCCTGGAGATCTGGCCTCAGACGGACCGACAACAACTGCTTTGCGACATTCCATTCGTAGGCCGCATCTGCGAGATCGAGTCCCTCAAAACATTGAAGTCGAATCAGCGGGCGATCAAGCGCCCTCGCAAGTGCAGCAGCCAGGGCGGTCTTACCCACCCCAGCCTCTCCCTCCAGGAGAATCGGACGCTCGAGATGCTCAGAGAGCCAAGCGACGGAGGCAAGCGCCTCATCTGCAAAATAGCCCTCATGTGCGAGTCGCTCGCGCAAAGCTGATGCGGATGCGCCAGAACTGGCGGCCAACGGCACCGAGGGCGCGTTCATGACTTGCCAGCGCGACTTCCAAAGAGACCCCCAAACCAACCCTTGATGAGGCTCCAGAGGATGGCCAGGCCGTTGAGTTCAGTCTGTCGGTGGGGCGATGCAGGGGCTGCTGCCTCGCCTTCGGACGCTTTCGAAGGGGCTCCCTCAAGCACGACCGATGATGCGCTTGCACGGAAATGATCAACAAATTGCCCAAGGATGACATCAGAGACCTGAACCATCATGCGGCCCCCAAATTGAGCGAACTTTCCGTTCACGATGACTTTCGCATCACCCAAGAGGACACTTTTTCCATCGGGCGTCGATTCAATCGTCGCTGTTAAATCCATCGAAGCTGACGATCCGCCCTTATCAGCCCCCTTTCCACGAAGAACCATGCGCTTGGCGGCCTCGTCAATCTCAAGCACCTCTACAAGGCCACCGAACTGAGCGCTGGCAGGGCCGACCTTCACCTTGACCGTTCCCTTGTAAGACTGGGCATCGACCTGCTCGGTCAGGTCGGCCCCGGGCATGCAGGACGCGACTGCCTTGAGATCTCGTAGGATGGTCCAGGCCTGGTCGACATGGACGTCAAGCGGGTACTGCTTCGAGAGACTGACTTCCACAGTGAGTCCTTATAGAGCGAGGTTGTTCTCTTTGAGCGCCTTCCAAACACGGAAGGATGTGTGAGGCATGTCTAGGTGGGTCACACCGACATGTGAGAACGCATCCACGACCGCAGAGGTAAAGGTGGGAATGGAACCCACATGCGGCGACTCGGCAACCCCTTTTGCACCAATCGGGTGGTGAGGGGAGGGCGTCACCGTGTGATCAGTCTCCCACTTCGGGGTCTCGACCGCCGTTGGGAGAAAGTAGTCCATGAGCGTATTGCCCATGAGGTTCCCCTGTGCATCAAAAGGCATTTGCTGTCCCATTGCGACGGCAAATCCTTCAGTCAGGCCCCCATGGATCTGACCTTCAATGATCATGGGGTTGATGCGAGTACCGCAGTCATCGAGTGCATAGAACCGACGAATCTTGGTCTCACCGGTGGTGCGGTCAATATCGACCACGCAGAGGTAAATACCGAAGGGATACGTGAAGTTGGGTGGGTCGTAGTAGTGGACGGCTTCTAAGCCAGGCTCAAGCCCTGCGGGGGGCTGGTTATAGGCCGCCCAAGCAATATCCTTCATGGTCTTGAACTTGCTGTCGTCGCCCTTTACCTTGAAGCGATCGACCTCCCAATCGAGGTCACCCTCGGCCACTTCGAGAAGGTGGGCTGCAATTTTGCGCGCCTTCGCGTGGATCTTTCTCGCAGCCAGTGCAATGGCTGCCCCCGCAACCGGGGTTGAGCGCGATCCATAGGTGCCCAGCCCGTAAGGTGCCGTACTGGTGTCGCCCTCTTCAACCTGAATGACTTCGCTGGGAATGCCCAGTTCGGTCGCGATGATTTGGGCGTAGGTGGTCTGGTGGCCTTGCCCTTGTGTGATGGTTCCCATCCGGGCGATACCGCTGCCGGTGGGGTGAATGCGGATTTCGCAGGAATCAAACATACCAGCGCCGAGGATGTCGCACATCTTGCTAGGTCCAGCGCCCACCACTTCCGTGAAGGTGACCAGCCCAATACCCATCAGGGTTGGCGAGTTTGGGTCGGCACGCTTGGCGGCCTGCTCGGCTCGCAGCGCCTTGTAGTCCACCGCGTCGAGAACCTTTTTGAGCGCAGTATGATAGTCGCCGGAGTCGTACTCGAAACCAAACGCACTGGTGTAGGGAAACTGCTCTTTGCGAATGAAGTTCTTCTCGCGAATCTCGGCTTTGTCCATCCCGAGCTTCTGTGCAAGTACGTCAACCATTCGCTCAATCAGGTAGACCGCCTCGGTCACGCGGAACGAGCAGCGGTAGGCCACCCCTCCTGGGGCTTTGTTGGTATACACGCCCTTGACACTGCAATGTGCAGCCGCAATGTCGTAGCTTCCCGAACAAATGTGAAAGAGTCCTGCCGGAAACTTGGTTGGATCTGCACAGGCATCAAAGGCACCGTGGTCTGCAACCACGTTGACACGAAGCCCCAAAATCTTTCCGTCTTGGGTGGCGGCGAGTTCACCATCCATGTGGTAGTCCCGCGCAAAAGCGGTTGTGGAGATGTTCTCAATTCGATCCTCCACCCATTTGACTGGGCGCCCGAGAACAATGGAGGCCACGATGGCACAGACATATCCGGGATACACACCGACCTTGTTTCCAAATCCGCCGCCAATATCTGGGGAGATGATTCGAACCTTGGACTCTGGGATTCCCGATAGCAGTGACACGACTGTACGAACCACGTGCGGCGCTTGAGAGGTCATCCAGGTCGTGAGCTCACCGCGCACGGGATCAAAGCTGGCAACTGCCCCGCAGGTCTCCAATGGGCATGGGTGCACTCGGGGGTAGTACATATGCTGTGAGACCGTAACCGGTGCACTCGCGAAGGCTGCGTCTGCCGCGTCCTTATCTCCAGCATCCCAAGTAAAAATGTGGTTATGGTGCTCGCGCTTTCCATGCGCCCCTTCGGTCTTTCCGGCCAAATCTTCACGGAGCACGGGCGCATCCGGAGCGAGGGCGGCATAGGGGTCCATGACGACAGGCAGCTCGTCGTATTCCACCTCGACCGCCTCGACTGCGTCAGCGGCAATGTATCGATCATCTGCAATCACAATGGCCACTTCCTGCATCTGGAAATGGACCTTCTCATCTGCCAGGACGGCTGCAACGTCACCTGCAAGCGTAGGCATCCAATGCAGCTTGAGGGGCTTGAGGTCGTCCGCGGTCAGGACTGCGTGGACGCCAGGCATGGCGAGCGCCGCTTCTTTATGGATCTTTTTGATTCGAGCATGAGCCACCGGGGCTCTGACAATGTCCATGTGAAGCATGCCTGGCAGCTTCAGGTCGTCAACGTAATTTCCTTTACCTTGGATGAATCGGGCATCTTCCTTGCGCAGACGAGATGCGCCCATTCCTGCAAGGGCGAGTGCGCGTGATTCGGCGTTTTCAACAGGTGCGTTCATGTTGTGGTCTCCGGAGTCGGAACTTAGGCCGCAGCTGCAGCGGATTCTTTGAGCTTGTTGGCCGCGTACTGAACAGCCTTGATGATGTTCTGATAGCCCGTACAGCGGCAGAGATTTCCGCTGATACCCACACGAATCTCTTCCTCGGTTGGACTGGGGTTCTCTTGAAGAAGCCGGTAGGCTCGCATCAGCATGCCGGGGGTGCAATAGCCGCATTGAAGGCCATGCTCTTTGTAGAACCCCTCCTGAACCGCATGCAGCACGCCGCCCTGGGCAAGACCTTCGACAGTCAAAACATCCGAGCCATCGCACTGCACTGCCAGATGAGTACAGGCCTTTACGGATTGGCCGTCGATGTCGACGGTGCAGGTTCCACAGTGGCTGGTCTCACACCCAATGTGAGCGCCCGTTAGGTTCATTTTCTCTCGAAGAAAATGCACGAGGAGTGTTCGCGGCTCGACGGCCTCTTCAATCTCCTTGCCGTTGAGGGTCATTTTGATCAATTTCTTGGACATGTCTGTTTGCCTCTCGAAGGGTTTATGCGCAGCGTGAAGCGGCGTTCTGAATTGCTCGCTTGACCATGGCACCTGCCATGGCCGTCTTGTATTCGGGATCCCCTCGAAGGTCCTCAGCGGGATCGCAGATCGCCATGGCGGCGTCTGCTGCGGCCGTGAGTGATGCTTCATGGATCGGTTGTCCCATCAGGGCGGCCTCTGCTGCTTCAGCGCGAAGGGCGGTAGGGGCGAGGTTGGTGAGCGTCAGGCGTGCGAAGGTGACGACCCCACCTTGCATCTTGAGCACGGCGGCGCATGCAGCCGTGGCCCAGTCACCGGTCTTGCGCTTGAGCTTTTCATATGCGTAACCCGTTCCGGCTGCAAATGGTTTGGCGTGTATTTCAACCAAAACCTCGTTCTCCTCGAGTGCCGTCATGTAGGTGCCAAAGAAGAAGTCGGACGCAGCAACCGTGCGTTTGCCATTGGGCCCCTGAAGCACAAAGGACGCTTCAATTGCCATAGACAACGCAGGATGGTCATTGCCAGGGTCTCCGTGGGCAATGTCGCCTCCAATGGTCCCTCGGTTACGAACCTGAGGGTCGGCAATCAGTTTGGCCGCGTCTGACAGCAGGGGGAGATGTTGTTGAATGATCGGGCTGTTGATGAGCTCATTCTCACTGGTCATGGCGCCAATCACGACCATGCCGTTCTCGACTCGAATGCCCTTGAGTTCGGGAATTCGGTTGATATCAATCAGATGTTCCGGCTGTGCAAAGCGCAGCTTCATCATGGGGAGCAGGCTGTGGCCGCCTGCAAGCAGCTTGGCTTCAGAGCCGAGCGAGGTGAGTAGCCCAACCGCCTCTGCGACGGTTTTGGGCGCGTGGTATTCGAAGCGTGGGGGAATCAAGGCAAACTCCTCAGATGGGGGTTGGACATCATTGATTTGTCCAAGACATCGTCTGCCTGATGCAGGGAGGCGTCTACCTAGTACTTTCGAGGTAAGGGTGTACCCTCATACATTCACTTCGCAGGCATGGGGATCGCCTGCGTCACTGAGCGCCACTCCCGCTTGTGCCTTTGCCACGGCCACTTCCAGATCGCGCGGCAGTGCAACCCCATTTTTGACCGCCAGGACCTCTGCCATCACGCTGACGGCGATCTCTGCTGGCGTCTTGCTGCCAATGTAGATCCCAATTGGCCCACGAAGGTCTTTCAGGCTCTCCTCGCTGTGGCCGAAGTGCTCGATGAGCCGAGTATGCCGCTGCTGGTTGTTTCGCCGAGACCCGATCGCGCCGACGTAAAACGCTGGGGATCCGAGCGCCTCGAGTAGGGCAAGGTCGTCGAGCTTGGGGTCATGAGTCAGGGCAATCACACAGCTTCGCCGGTCCAACTGAAAGGACTGGACGACGTCGTCAGGCCAGTCAGTGACCAGGGTGACTTGGGGAAGGCTCCAGCCAAAACGGTACTCGGGCCGAGGGTCGCAGACCGTGACCTGAAACCCTGAGAAACTGGCCATGGTGGCGAGATACTCCGTCAGCTGACCCGCGCCAATGAGCAGCATGCGATAAGCCGGTCCAAAGCAATTCACCAGTTCAGATGCACTGAGACTGAGTTCGCTGGGCTGGTCAGTTGAGGCCAGAACCACGGCTCCAGTCTCCAGGTTGGTGGTCCTTCGGACGAGCTCCCCCTGCTCTAACCGTTGCACGAGTTGACTGAGGCATGCCGGGTCTGGGTTGAATTCAAGCAGCAGCTCTAGGGTTCCACCGCAGGGAAGGCCGAACCGGTGCGCCTCATCGGCTGAAATGCCATATGTGACGCGCTGTGGAGGAGCATCAGGGATCACCGACGATGCGTTGAGAGAGACGTCTGCTGACCTTCGGGCCAGAGAGAACTTCTTGATGAGATCGTCCTCGATACATCCACCCGAGACACTTCCCACCACAGCACCCGTAGCCTCCAGCGCCATGGTGGACCCGATGGGCCGGGGCGAGGATCCCCAGGTTCGAACGACTGTCGCTAGGAGTGCACGCTTCCCAGCCTGTCGCCAGTCGCGCAGCGTTTTGAGAACGACGAGGTCCAGGTTTTCCATTTGGTCATTATTGCCCCTCTCTGGCCAGGAGCGCTTCCCAGCGAGTCATGGCTTTCCCGATATCCCCCTCAAGCTGAGTCTGTTTGGCTTGTAGTGAGGGAATGTCTTGAGGACGTGATTTGTAGATCTCAGGATCGGCGAGAGCGCGATGAACGAGATCGAGGGAGACTTCAAGTTCCTCGATCTTGGCGGGTAGGTCCTCAAGCTCTCTCTTTTCTTTGCTATTGAGCTTGAGCGGGGGCTTGAGTGATGAGGTGGTCTGGGTCGGTTTAGAAGCAGCTCGAGTTGAGGGGCTGGGCGGGGCAGTGGAGGCCACAGTTTTTTGAAGGCTACGAGACTTCTGAAGCATGTAGTCGTCATAGCCACCCTCGTATTCACGCCAATGACCCGGTGATTCGTAAGCGAGAATACTGGTGACCACATGGTCGACGAAGTCGCGGTCATGGCTGACCAGGAAGACGGTTCCAGCGTAGTCCTGCAGCAACTGCTCAAGCAGCTCCAGCGTTTCAATATCTAGATCATTGGTGGGCTCATCCAGCACCAGAACATTGGCCGGGCGGGCGAAGAGACGCGCAAGCAACAGCCGGTTTCTTTCTCCTCCAGAGAGGCTACTGACCGGAGACTGGGCCCGTTCAGCCGGGAAGAGGAATTGCCCCAGATAGCTGCGAACGTGTTGGCGGGAGTCTCCGATTTCAATCCATTCGCTTCCCGGGCTGATGGTGTCGGCCAGTGAGGCCTCGAGGTTGAGGCCCTCACGCATTTGGTCAAAGTACGCCACTTGAATCTTGGTGCCGATTTCGACTTGGCCGGCGTCAGGCGCTAGGCTACCGAGGATGATCTTCAGGAGCGTGGACTTTCCAACCCCGTTGGGCCCAATGAGCCCGATCTTGTCGCCCCGCAGGACGGTCAGGCTCAGGTCTTTCAGGATGGTCTTGGCGCCGAAGGATTTCTCGACATGAGAGAGTCGGGCAACAATCTTTCCGCTTCGTTCTCCACTTGCAACAGAGAGCTGAACCTGGCCCATCACCTCACGCCTTGCGGCGCGTGCGGCTCTCAGCTGCTCTAGCCTAGCCAGTCGGCCCACAGACTTGGTGCGCCTGGCTTCAACGCCCTTGCGGGACCAAACCTCTTCTTGTGCAAGCAGCTTGTCGGCTCGGGCATTGGCGAGGGCCTCGGAGTCGAGGGCTTGCTCCTTTTGCACCAGAAATTCTCTGAAGCGCCCGGGATAGCGTTGTAGCTGCCCGCGATCCAGCTCTAGGATGCCCGTGCACACCGCATCGAGAAAGCGACGGTCGTGGGTGATCATGACCATGGCCCCTTTGTGGCTACAGAGCAGAGATTCCAGCCATTCAATCGACTGGATGTCGAGGTGGTTCGTGGGCTCATCCAGCAGAAGCACATCGGGCTGAGTGACGAGCGCCTGAGCAAGAGATACTCGCTTTCTCTGCCCACCTGAAAGGCGCCCTACGAGGGCGTCACCTTCTAGTCCAAGCCGATCCAGTGTCTCTTGAACCCGCTGTTCCCAAGACCATCCGCCGCGAGCGTCTAGCTCGCTCTGAATGGCATCGAGCGCATCATGAGCCTCGGGGTCGATGGCGAGCGCCTCGTATTTTTCCCTCAGCGATTGGATGTCGGATAGTCCCAAGGCCACTGCTTCGAACACGCTGTGCTCCGGGTTGAGGACCGGCTCTTGAGCCACATAGGTCATGCGCAGTCCCTGCTGGACCTGGAGGCTTCCGTCATCTAGTTGCGAGAGCCCCGCAAGAATCTTGAGCAGGCTTGACTTGCCGGTGCCATTCCGTCCGATGAGGCCCAGGCGCTCACCGGTCTCTAGGGCAAAGCCGGTGTGGTCGAGTAAGGGAAGGTGCCCAAAGGCTAGCTGGGCGTCGGCCAGAACCAAGAGCGACATAAGGCTTTACTGATCGAAGGATTCAAAGAGCCCGGGTGCGAGTTTACCCAGGCTGGTCAGGCGCTCGAGAGGGTCTTCACAGTCGAGAAGGGCGTAACGCTCTTCAGGCGTAAGGGGCATGAGTTCTGCCCATCGATTCGCGACCCAGCCGCACTCATCAAGACGATAGGGGGCGAGAACAGGCATTTGAGCGGCGGGCACCCGCTTGCGCTGGAGGTCTGCAATGAGACGGCCGAGTCGATTCGCTAGGGGTTGCAACTCCGGGGGTATGGCGACAACTGGGTCTTGCTCCAGGGTCTCAATCTGTCCAACCCACAAGCCATACCGCCCCTGCTGTGCATCGAGCAAACGGAAACGCTGCAACCCACGAACGCGAATGAAGTAGAGCGCAGGCTGGAGCATGTCGTGTTCGATAATCTCGGCCAGACAACCCGACGGGCGAAGGCGAATCGATTCACCTGGCCGATTCACCTCATGACCAGACTCCAGGCCGATGATGCCGAACGGGGTCTTCTCTGCGACCGCACGCTTCACCATGTCGAGGTAACGGACCTCGAAAATCTGCAGCGACATGAGCCCGTCAGGGAAGAGCCCATGTTGCAAAGGAAAGAGTGGGAGCGCTGATTGGAGTTCAGCGCTGGGGGGATGTGGGACGCTTTCCATGACTGTATTTTGAGGCCTTTGAGGCTGGCTTCGCACCTGCAGGTCTGGGGGGCGCAGGCTTGGCCCCGACAGGCCCTGAACCGGAGGGCTTTGCGGAGTATGACTTGGGACCTGTGGGCTTGGCCGCATAGGGCTTGGGCGCCTGTGCCTGCCCCTCCGCTCTGGGGGGGCGCGGCCCGCTGGCACGCTGAGCAGGCTTTGCGCTCGGCTTATGACTGGACTTACCGCCAGGTTTGCCGCCAGGCTTAAAGCCCGGACGAGGCCCGCCTGGGCGCTGACGTCGAACGCCCTCGGGAAGGAGCGTCTGCCCTGTCAGGCGTTCAATCTGAATGGCGAGGCCCACTTCGCTGGGCTCGCAGAGCGAATAGGCGGTACCGCTGCGGCCTGCGCGACCTGTGCGTCCAATGCGGTGGACATAAGCCTCAGGAATGATGGGCATGTCGTAGTTCACCACATGGGTGACCGTATCGATATCAATGCCGCGCGCTGCGACATCGGTTGCGACCAGTACGCGCATCTTGCCTGACCGAAAGGCTGCCAAGGCGCGGTCCCGCTGCCCCTGGGTTTTGTCTCCATGGATGGAGACGGAGAAGTGGCCGTGATCGCGGATGTGTTTTTGAACGCGCTCGGCGCCATGCTTGGTTCGCGTAAAGACAATGGCTTGCTCCACGTCTGGGGCAGCAAGGAGGTCGAGAAGGGCTTCGGGCTTTTTCCCCGGATCAACCATGATCAGGTGCTGAGCAATTCGCTCAATGGGCTTTGAATGTTGAGCGACCGAGACCTCAGCCGGATTCTGGAGGAACTCATCCGCGAGTCGGCGAATATCTGCGGGCATGGTGGCCGAGAGCAGGAGTGTCTGGCGGGACTTAGGAAGCCTGGCCAGAAGGTCTCGAATGGCGGGCATAAAGCCCAGGTCCATCATTTGGTCGGCCTCGTCGAGCACGATGGTGTGGGTCTGGTCCAGACGAGCATGCTTCGCTTGCAGATGATCGAGCAGCCGACCAGGGGTGGCCACCAGAATATCGAGGCCTTGCGAGAGCGCACGAATTTGTGGGGACGGATTGGCGCCTCCGACGACCAGAGCGCTGGTGAGGTGCAGATGACGGCCGTAGGTTCGGACACTCTCGAGAATCTGGTTCGCGAGTTCACGGGTTGGCGCGAGGATCAGTGCCTTGCAGCTTTTGGGCATGCGAGGCTGCAGTGGGGTTTTGCGTTGAGATTCGAGCTTGTGAAGAAGGGGTAGCACGAAGGCCGCCGTCTTCCCGGTTCCGGTTTGGGCAATGCCAAGCACATCCTGGCCTGCAAGCATCAGAGGAATGACCTGCGCCTGGATGGGGGTGGGGGTATCGTAACCCTCGGTTGCAATGGATTTCAGAATGGGCTCTGCGAGCCCGAGATCAGTAAATGTCGTCAAGGGGGGCTTTCAGTAAGAGCCGCCCGATGGATCTGATGTTGCTGTCGGTACCAACTTCCGAACAGAGGGCAGCAGGATTAAGATAACGCATCGTTGTGCGCTGCACGACATGCTACAGGACTTGGAGACGATCGGGTGAAAAATACACGTGCGTGGTTGGTTCTGTCCCTCTGTTTCTCATTTCTGCTCCAGGGGTGTGCGGTCATTGCAGTGGCCGATGCCGCTGTCACGGTGACGGCGACGGTGGTTGGGGTCGGGGTGAAGGCGACGGGTGCGGTCGTTGACGCGGTCATCCCAGGCAGCAGTGAGGACGAAGAGAAGAAAAAGAAATAGGTCCTCGAGTGCTCCTCGATCCCTGGGCCCCACTGAGAAGCACGATTCGCCGGATGGTGGGCAGCAAGGGGCCGCCGGTGGCCTACCTTGAACCTCGTGGAGACCCGGGGCTCTTCGGTCCAGACTCCTCTGCATGGCTGGTCCATGCTGACTTTACGAGCATGATGGTGGGCGGTGTTCGAGCATTGCTCCTTCAGGCGCTTCATCCTGGGGCCTTGGCCGGGGTCTGGGATCACTCCTCTTTTCGGGAAGACCTTCATGGAAGGTTGGCTCGAACGGCTGGCTTCGTGGCCTCCACCACCTACGGCGGGCGGGATATGGCGCTCGCTTCTATCGATCGGGTCAACCGGATTCATGCTGGGGTGGCTGGAATCGATGAGCGAGGGCGCCCCTACCATGCAAGGGATCCCCATTTACTCGCCTGGGTTCACCTCACCGAATGCTGGAGCTTTCTGACGGCCTATGTTCGCTTCGTCAACCCTGGCTTTTCGCGTGCGCAGCAGGACCAGTACTTTTCTGAGATGGCTGCCCTGGGAGCATTACTGGGCGCTCAGGCGCTTCCGACGACACGGTCAGCCGTCGAGGAAGGGCTCAGGGCGTACGAGCCAGAGCTCGCGTACGGAGAGCGAGCCCGCACGGTGGTAGCCCTATTGGAGTCCTTCCCCGCTCCATGGGCCCAGAGGCCCATCCTACGAGTCTTCTACCAAGCCGCCCGGGCAGACCTTCCTGCCTGGGCGCGACACCTGATGGGCCTCGCTCCTGTGACCCTGGTTGAGTCCATGGGGCTAGAGCTGGCCATCAAGGGCATGGCGCTCCCCATTCGGGAGGCGCTCAAAGACGGCGTGGCCACCCATGCACGTCGACGAATGGAAACCCCGGGCTTTCCCCAGTAGGTGATCTTTCAGCGGCATCCTATGGTCATGAAGTCGTGACCCCATCTTCCATAGGAGGCAGCCTCTCATGCAGGTCTCACTCACTGTCAACGGCAAAGCCGTGACCCTTCAGGCAGAACCCCATACCCTTCTGATTCAAGCCCTTCGCGAGCACCTGAGCCTAACCGGCGCGCACGTGGGCTGTGACACGGCCCAGTGCGGTGCATGCACAGTGCTCGTCAATGGCAACGCGGTGAAGAGCTGCAACATGCTTCTGGCTCAGGCCGATGGTGCGGCAGTGACCACCATCGAAGGACTTGCTTCGGCGGACGGCACCCTTCACCCCATGCAGACTGCCTTCAAGGAGTGTCATGGCCTTCAGTGCGGGTTCTGCACTCCCGGCATGGTGATGAGCGCGATTGACCTCTGTCAGAAAAACCCAGGTGCCAGTGAGGCCGAAATTCGCGACCTCTTAGAGGGAAATATCTGCCGCTGCACCGGCTACCAAAACATCGTAAGGGCCATCTCGCAGGGTGCGAAGGCCATGGCTTCGGCCTAACTGAGGAGATTGAATATGGGTGCTCAAGATTTCGCTTCGCTTCCCCACATTGGGGAGTCTGTGCTTCGCAAGGAAGATCTGCGATTCCTCACCGGTGCAGGTCAGTACACCGACGACGTCAAGCTGGCTGATATGACCTACGCCATCTTCGTCCGCTCGCCGCATGCTCATGCCCGGATTCGCAGCATTCAAAAGACTGCAGCGCTTGCTGCGCCAGGCGTCATTGCAGTGTTTGACGGAGAGGATGTGGCGGCGGACAAAGTGGGTGGCCTGCCTTGTGGCTGGCTGATCACCAGCACGAACGGAGAGCCCATGAAGGAGCCTCCGCATCCGATCTTGGCGCAAGGGAAGGTTCGCTATGTGGGCGACCATGTGGCCATGGTGATTGCAGATAGCCTTGAGCATGCACGCAATGCCGCGGAATTGGTGGAGGTTGATTACGAGGCGCTCGATGCAGTCGTCGATGTGCGAGATGCGAAGGCCTCTGGAGCGCCCACGGTGCATGATCAGGCCCCGGACAATCATTGCTACAAGTGGGCGATTGGTGACAAGGGCCAGGTCGATGCCGCATTCGAGCATGCGGCACACATCACCAAACTTGACTTGGTGAACAATCGCCTGGTGCCCAACGCACTTGAGCCTCGCGCAGCGATTGGCTGCTACAACCGCGCTAACGATGAGTACACGCTCTATGTGGCGAATCAGAACCCCCACGTGGAGCGTCTGCTTTTGACTGCGTTCGTGATGGGTCTGCCGGAACACAAGGTCCGTGTGATTGCCCCTGACGTCGGTGGCGGTTTTGGATCGAAAATCTATCTCTATGCAGAGGACGTGTGTGTGACTTGGGCGGCCAAGAAGCTCAATCGCACGGTGAAGTGGACTGCGGACCGGAATGAGGCGTTTCTCTCAGATGCACATGGTCGCGACCATGTGACTCACGCTGAGTTGGCCATGGACAAGGACGGTCGGTTCTTGGCGTTCCGCGTGCATACCGATGCGAACCTCGGTGCCTACTTATCGACTTTTTCGACCGCGATCCCCACCATCCTCTACGCCACCTTACTGGCGGGTCAGTACACGACGCCTCAGATCTATGTGGAGGTTGATGCCTGGTTTACCAACACCGCACCGGTGGATGCGTATCGAGGAGCCGGGCGGCCAGAGGCGACTTATCTGCTGGAGCGCATCGTGTCTCGCGCGGGCTGGGAGCTGGGACTCTCTCAGGACGAGATTCGTAAGCGCAACTTCATCACTCAGTTTCCTTATCAAACGCCGGTGGCGCTTCAGTACGACATTGGTGACTATCACCAGTGTATGGACAAGGCCAATCAGCTCGCGGATGTTGCGGGTTTCGCTGCCCGTCGCGCTGCGAGTGAGGCCAAAGGAATGCTTCGAGGCATTGGTTACTCAAGCTACATTGAGGCCTGCGGCCTTGCACCGTCCAACATTGCGGGCGCTCTGGGCGCACGGGCGGGGCTCTTTGAGTGCGGTGAGGTGCGGGTGCACCCCACGGGAAGCGTGACCGTCTTCACCGGTTCGCACAGTCACGGTCAGGGCCACGAGACCACCTTTGCTCAGGTGGTGGCGGCCCGCCTTGGGATTCCAGTTGAGAACGTGGATATCGTTCACGGCGACACCGGACGCGTGCCCTTCGGTATGGGCACCTATGGCTCCCGGTCTATTTCTGTGGGGGGTGCTGCGCTGATGCGTGCACTCGATAAGATCGAGGCAAAAGCAAAGAAAATCGCTGCCCATTTGTTGGAGGCCAACGACACCGACATCGACTTCAGCGGTGGGGAGTTTGTAGTGAAGGGAACCGACAAAAAGATTCCCTTTGCTCAGGTGGCGCTCACAGCCTACGTGCCCCACAACTATCCGCTGGACAAGCTCGAACCGGGTTTGAATGAGACGGCGTTTTACGATCCCACCAACTTCACCTACCCCGCTGGCACCTATATCTGTGAGGTAGAAATCAATCCCAAGACCGGCGAGGTGAGGGTGGATCGCTTCACTGCCGTGGATGATTTCGGCGTGATCATCAACCCCATGATTGTGGAGGGTCAGGTTCACGGCGGCTTGGCTCAAGGGATTGGGCAAGCCTTGCTCGAGAACTGCGTCTATGACCGAGAGACTGGTCAGCTCCTCACCGGCTCATTCATGGACTACGCCATGCCTCGCGCGGATGACTTTCCTCATTTCGAGATTGGTCATGTCTGTACCCCCTGCACCACGAACCCACTGGGAACCAAGGGCTGTGGAGAGGCTGGTGCCATCGGGTCCCCGCCGGCTGTGATCAATGCGGTGCTCGATGCGCTTGCTCCCTTGGGAGTGAAGGACTTGGACATGCCCGCCACCTCTCACCGGGTGTGGGAAGCCATTAGAATGGCGAAAGGATAAGACCATGTATCGATTCGATTATCAAAAGCCTGCAGATCTGGCCAAAGCCGCCTCCCTCTTGGCCTCAGGGGCTCAAGCTCTTGCTGGAGGCCAGACCTTGTTGGCATCCATGAAGCAGCGGTTGATCCAGCCGGAGGTGCTGGCGGACCTGTCCTCGATTGCTGGGCTGTCGGGCATTTCGGAAGGGGCTGGCGAGATTCAGATCGGTGCCATGACACGTCACTCCGCTGTGGCATCGAGTGAGCTGGTGAGGTCAAAAGTCCCCGCGCTTGCGCAGCTTGCTGGGGGCATCGGGGATCGTCAGGTTCGTGCCATGGGGACGATCGGCGGGTCATTGGCCAACAACGACCCTTCTGCCTGCTACCCGAGCGCTGCTTTGGCGCTGGGCGCCACCATCGTCACGGATCGACGCTCCATCCCCGCGGCCGACTACTTTCAGGGCATGTACGCCACTGCTCTGGAGCCGGGCGAGTTGATCACTGCCGTCCGCTTCCCCATTCCGAAGCGCGCGGCCTACGCGAAATTCAAGCAGCCCGCCTCGCGCTACGCCATTGTTGGTGTGTTTGTCGCCGACATGGGGTCTGAGGTTCGGGTGGCCATTACTGGTGCGGGCAACGGCGTATTTCGGCACGCCGGACTGGAGGCGGCCCTCTCGAAGTCGTTTACGCCAGCGGCAGTGGACGGAGTGCAGGTGGATGCCTCCGAGCTCAATGGCGACCTTCATGCCTCGGCCGAATATCGGGCACAGCTGATTCTGGTCCAGACTCAGAGGGCAGTCGAGCAGGCGATTGGATAGCTCTCCTCCCTCCAGCGCGTTTCGGTTTGCCCATGAGCGCCCCAGCCTAGACTCCACCGATGCAGTCCTTGAGGGATTGCAGTCGGTGGGGTACTTTGCCGATCGCCGATTGGCAACAGCGGTGTTTCTGGCCCTCAAATTAGGGCGCCCCCTCCTGCTGGAGGGAGACCCTGGGGTCGGTAAGACCGAGCTGGCCAAAGCCCTGAGTCAGTTGTTAGGGCGAGCGCTCATTCGGCTTCAGTGCTATGACGGGCTCGAGCTACGGGAGGCTCTCTACGAGTGGAATCATGCCGCCCAGCTGATCCACATGCGAGCGGCGCAGAGCCGAGTCTCGAGTGACGAACTGGAGAAGGAGGTCTATCAGGCAAAGTACCTGGTGCGCAGGCCTTTGCTTCAAGCCATTGAAACCCCTCGGCCTGGTGCGGTCTTACTCATTGATGAGGTGGACCGAGCCGATGAGCCTTTTGAAGCCTTTCTGCTGGAGTACCTGGGCGAGTATCAGGTCACCATTCCAGAGCTAGGAACCATTCGAGCGCGTGCTACGCCACTGACGCTGCTCACCAGCAATCGCACACGGGATCTCAACGAGGCTGTCAAACGTCGATGCCTCTTCCATTGGCTCGACTTTCCCGATCGTGATCGAGAGCTCACCATTCTGAAGTCCAAGGTGCCTGAGGCGCCGGAAGGTCTCACTGAGCAGGTGGCACTGTTTGTCTCGCGCTTGCGCAGCCAACCTTTTGCCGATGCCTTTCAGCGAAAGCCAGGGCTCGCAGAGAGTGTGGAGTGGGCCAAGGCTTTGGTCGCGCTCGACACCCTCGTACTGGACCCAGAGGTGGTTCAAACCACGGCGGGAGTGCTCTTTAAGCATCGTGAGGATGTTGCTGCACTCACCCCCATGCTGGATAAACTGCTCGCCCCAGAGCCCGCGCTCTAGGTTCTCCATGCTCGGTGATGCGCGCTCCGGCAAGCTCAGCGAGAACATGCTTGGCTTTGGTCGAATGCTCCGTCGAGCAGGGCTTCCCGTCGATGCCAGTCGTCTCATTCTTGCGGTTCAAGCCGCTCAGCTGGTCGGCGTTGAGCGACGCGAAGACCTGAAGGCGGCTTTGGAGTCTGTCTTTGTGTCGCGAAGCCAAGACCGAGAGGTGTTTGATCAGCTTTTCGAAGCGCTCTTTAGGAATCCTGAGGTGGCCAAGCAGCTCATGGCGCAGCTCTTGCCAAAGGCTCAGGGGGAAAGCCCGCCCACAGCGAGAAAGCCGAGGGCCCAAGAGGCGCTGACGGTCCCCCCTCCGGCGTCGGCTCAACAGAAGAAGGCACAAGAGCACGAGGTGAAGTGGGATGCTGCCATGAGCATGGGGGCAGGGGAGCGCCTAAAGAATGCTGACTTCTCATCATTGTCGGCCAGCGAACTCAAGCTTGTGGAGCAACTGGTTCGCCGCATCCCCATGCGCATGCCCACGACGCAGTCTCGTCGCACTCGGTCCGGAGGGCGAGGCGGGCGCCTTGACTGGCCAGGAAGCACCCATCACGCGATGACCTGTGGAGGAGAGTGGGTAGACCTTCGCTGGAGAAAGAGAAGGCAGGTTCCGTTACCGTTGCTTTTGCTGGTGGATATCTCCGGATCGATGGAGCGCTACGCGCGGCTCTTGCTGGCCTTTCTTCATCACGCCACTGCCGATGTTCCCCGGGCGGTCTATTGTTTCGGCTCGCGCTTATCAGATCTCAACGAGGCCTTTCGGCTTCGTGACGCAGACCTGATGTTTGAGCAGGCCAATGTCATCATTCGTGACTACGCTAGCGGAACTCGTCTCGCGGCCTCCCTAGAGACCCTGCGGGAGGAGCATCGACGCCAGCTTGTGGGTCGACGGACGGTGGTGCTCATGGTGACGGATGGACTTGATATGGGAAAGCCTGAGCGGCTCGAGCGAGAGCTCGACTGGCTGAAGGCCCAGACGCGACGAATTCTCTGGCTGAATCCACTGCTCCGCTACGAGGGCTATGAGCCCCTCGCAGCAGGCGCACAGGTCCTGAATAAGAAGGTTCATGCTAGCCTTCCGATCCATAATTTGACTCACCTTGAAGCACTGGCCAGTTCTATTCAGCGGCTGATGCGGCAAGCCTCATAAGCGAGATCACGCCATGCAAATGACTGGAGAGAGACGACTCAGCGCCACCCAGGCTCAGGCCTGGAATGCCCTGAATGATGCTGCCATTCTGAAGCAATGCATTCCTGGTTGCGAGACCCTCGAGCCTCTAGAGAATGGGTATGCCTTTACGGTTGCCATTCGTATTGGCCCAGTGGCCGCGAAGTTTAAGGGCACCGTGACGTTGAAAGATGTCGATGCCCCCAATGCCTATACCCTCGTCTTTGAAGCTCAGGGTGGCGTTGCGGGCTTTGGGAAGGGCGAGTCTCGCGTCACCTTGGAGGCGCTTGAGGACGGGACCCTGATGCGCTATTCCGTCCATTCACAGATTGGCGGAAAGCTCGCACAGCTGGGTCAGCGCTTGGTTGATGGTGCAGCCAAATCACTGGCGGAAGATTTCTTTAAGAAATTTGAAGGCGCGCTCTCAGAGCGCGT